>JABTTW010000001.1:2400000-3000000 GCA_015075745.1 Planctomycetia bacterium | reverse complement strand
CAACGTGTGACGTGGGCGACACGGCGTTTTGAATGGGGCTGCGTCGTCTTCTTTGTGGTTGCAACCGGCTTTCTGATTGAAAACTGGCCGACCGTCTCCGCCGCCGCGGCAGACAAGGTCAGCGTATTTCACGTCGCACTAACGCTGCTGGCGTTTCTCGCTCCATCGGGGGCCGTCACCGCGGCACGAGCGGGGATACTCAGCAAGTTTGTTCACGGTCTGCGCCACTGGACGCCGCTGGCCACGGGACTGGCTGTGTTCGCCGTTTGGGCACTCGTGCAGAGCGACCACATCTTCGGAGATGTCATGGGCTCCGAATTCATCCGCTGGTCGGCCCACATTGTGGAACTTCAACCGCTCTGGACGCGCACGGCGAGCCAATTCTCTCTCGCCCAATTGCACCTGTGGCTGGGCTTCTGGCCGTACGTTCTGCCGATCGCGCTGTGGTTCTTTGTGCGAGGCGGAATGCTGCCCGTCGGTCCTCGAGCGATGCTCGCCCTTTCGGCCGTGGGCTTTGCGGCACTGGCGATCATCCAGCGGCGATGGCTGGATCATGCCTTCCTGCCAATGACGACCGTCGCAATCATCGGCCTCATCGAATTGATCCGCCGTGCCTTGAAATCAACCCCAGCGCGGCCGTGGATGGATGCGGGGCTCCTCACAGCTACGTGCGTCGTGCTGATTTGGCCGTGCAGCGATTTTCTTTTCAAGTTTGAAAGCCCCAAACCGCATCCGACCAACCTGCGAACCGCGCATGTCGCCGCGCGGATCAGCGAATTTGAATCGCGCGCGGCGTCCCCGGAAACTCGCCGGGCCATCCTCTGCGAAGACGGCGAGGGACCGATGCTGCTTTATCGCACGCGGCTGCCGATCGTCGCCGCGCCTTATCACCGGGCGATGGAGGGCATCGTCGCGGCGGCGCAGTTCTATGCCGAGCGGGACGAATTGCTCGCCGTCCAGCAGCTTGAGAAGCTCGGCGTCAGGTACGTCGTCGTGCCGTTTCGACCGCACGAGCAACTCATGAATTACGAATTCATCGCCTACGGCGAGCTTCGTTCCTACGAGCCGCCGATCGAGACGATCGCCGAGTTCGGCCTGATTCATCGGGAGCTTCGCTACAAGCCTGAGATCTCGCAGTCGATGGCCTACCGCCTGGCTATGCAGCCGGACCAGCCGCCGACGGGTCTGCGGTGCATCGCCCGAATTCGCGAAGGGGCGCAGACGCAGGATGGCTACTCGGGGCTGCTCTACGTCGAGACGACGACGTCCATCCCGCCGCGCGAGGAAAGCGAACTCTAGCCGGGACGGTATATTTGCGGATTCGAAGAGCGCCGCCAACGTTACGCAGAAGGACCGCCCATCGTGAGCAACGTCGAGAAGGACATCGCCGAGCTGCGCGAGCAGATCAACCGGCACGATCATCTCTATTTCGTCGAAGGCAAGCCGGAGCTTTCCGATCGGGAGTATGACAAACTCTTCACGCGGTTGAAGGAAATGGAGGCGGCGCACCCTGAACTGTTCGATCCCGATTCGCCCACGCAGCGTCTTGGGGAGAAGCCGATCGAGGGCTTCCGGCATGTCACCCACGCCGCCGCGATGATGTCGATCGACAACACCTATAACGAGAGCGAACTGCGCGAGTTTGACGGGCGTGTCTCGCGCGGGTTAGAGGGGGCAAAGTACGAGTATCTCGTCGAGCCGAAGATCGACGGCGTGTCCGCCTCGCTGCGGTACGAGAATGGGCGGCTCGTGCTTGGTGCAACGCGCGGCGACGGAAAGACGGGCGACGACATCACGGCGAATATCCGCACCATTCGCGCCATTCCGCTGCGGCTGCACGGCAAGGGCTGGCCGGAGGTGTTGGAAGTGCGCGGCGAGGTCTATTGGCCGCGCAGGGCGTTTGACGCGTTCAACGCGCTGCGCGTGAAGGACGGCGAAGAGCCGTTCGCCAATCCGCGGAACGCCACAACGGGCACCCTCAAGAGTCTCGACTCGGCGGCCATCGCCACGCGAGGTCTGTCCTTCATCGCCCACGGTAACGGCCAGATCGTCGGGGCGAAGTTCGACCGCGGCTCAACGCTGTTTGCGCAGCTCCGCGCGTGGGGCATTCCGACGAGCCCGCATCAGAAGCTGTGTGAGTCGATCGACGAAGTGGTGAAGTTCGTCCACGAGTGGGACGCGAAGCGGCGCGATCTGGAATACGAGACCGACGGGCTGGTCATCAAGGTGGATCGGATCGACCAGCGAGATGTTCTCGGCGCGACGAGCCGGTATCCGCGGTGGTGCATCGCCTACAAGTACGCGGCCGAGCAGGCGGAGAGCAAGCTGCTGAACGTCGATTTTCAGGTCGGCAAACTCGGGACGATCACGCCCCGCGCGGTGATGGAGCCGACGCAGTTATCGGGAACGATTGTCCGGCATGCCAGTCTGCACAATTTTGACCAGGTCGCCCGGCTGGACGTTCGCATCGGCGACACGGTGGTGATCGAGAAGGCGGGCGAGATCATCCCACAGGTGATTCGGGTCGTGATTGAAAAGCGGCCCAAAGGGACGAAGAAGATTGAGCCGCCGACGAAGTGCCCGGTCTGCAACGGTGAAGTGGAGAAGGATGAGGGCGGCGTTTATGTGCGGTGCATCAACCCGTCGTGCGATGCGCAGATCAAGGAACGGCTGAAGTTTTTCTGCGGCCGGGATCAAATGGACATCGAGAGCCTCGGAGAAGTGATGATCGAGAAGATGGTGGACAAGGGCTGGCTCCACGCTTACGCCGACATCTACAAGCTGCCCGGTCGTCGCGATCAACTCATGACGCTGGAGATTGAGCAGCAGCGCAAAGACACCAAGACCTGCGAAACGAAGAAGAGCATCGTTCAATTCGGCGAGAAGCGCACCGACAAGTTGATTGAGGGGATCGAGGTGAGCAAGGCGAGGCCGCTGGCGCGCGTGCTGGCGGCCATGAACATTCGCCACGTCGGCGTGAGCACGGCGGAGATCATCGCCGAGCACTTCGGCAAAATGGAGAAGGTTGCCGACGCAACCGAGGAGCAGCTTCAGGAAGTTGAAGGCGTCGGGCCGGAAGTGGCGGCGTCGATCCGGCAATTCTTCGGAAGCACGGCGGGGCGCAAGGCGTGGCAGGGCCTGCGCGACGCGGGCGTGAACATGACACAGCCGAAGCGCCAGGTCAGTGGAGACCAGCCGCTAACCGGCAAGACGCTCGTCGTGACGGGCACGTTGAAGAACTTTTCGCGCAGCGAGATCGAGCGGCTCATCAAGGACCTCGGCGGCAAGACGTCGGGCAGCGTGAGCAAGAAGACGGATTACCTCGTCTGCGGTGATGAGGCGGGGAGTAAATTGGAAAAGGCAAAGTCGCTAGGCGTGAACGTACTTACCGAAGATGAGTTTAAGAAATTAGCAGGAAAAATATAGTTCCACAGCCGTGACACAAAAAAGGGCTCACCGCCGAAAGGGTGAGCCCTTGTTTTTGTCTTGAAACTTACTGTGGAGACGTCTTACCGCCGCGCGTTCAGGAATATCCGCAGGATGTACCAGAACATCATCGCGACGGAGGCGAACAACTGGAGCGCCGCCCCGACGTAGCGGTCTTCGGGGTAGTGGCGGATGATGTTGGATGTGTCGTAGAGAATCGACGTGCCGGCCAGGACGACCATCGCCACCGAAAAGAGAGTGCCGAGGGTGAATCCGAAGATGAGGCTGGCGACGATGGCGACCATCGCCGAGACGCCGGCCCACCAGAGGATGCCGCGGAGAAATGAAAAGTCCTTCCGTGTGCCCCATGCGACGAACGTGAGTCCACCGAAGCCGACGAGAGTGCAGACGGCGGCGCTTTCGATCGCGCCGGGCGCAAACGAGTTGGCGATGTAGAGCAGCGGCACAAAGATGAGCGCCTGAGCCACGACGAAGATGCCCAGCGCCAGATACTGGGCCGGGAGGGTCGCCGCCGCATGGGCCGTGCGCGTGGCAAACCAACTCACCACGACAAATCCGCCCAGTACGATCAACCAACTGACGCTCATGAACGCGACCGCGATGCGCTCGGCGAGCCCGCTCTGGAAGAGGGCGACTTCGATGGCGGTAAACGCCATCACCGCGCCGACCAGGTGCATGTAGGTGCGCATGATGAAGGTGCTGCGATCAGCCGCGCCTTCAAATCCCTGCGCGAAGATGTTCATGCTGCCTTCAAACTGCGATGATCCGCTCGATCGATACTCATTATTTTGCATGGGACTATTCACGGCCGCGTCCTTTCATTTCATAGTGGCCCGGTCACTTAGAGAATGTATCGACGGACGTTGGAATTGTCATCAGGGCGCTATGTAAGCCCCCGGTTTGACGGGCATTTAGGAACGACGGGGCAGTTGGAACCGCGAACCGGTCAGATTTCCATGAAGGCGATCGCCGTCTTCAGGAATTCCGGGGTCTCGGCCAGGTCGAAGAGGTTCAGCGTGAACCACGCCGCCGCGAGGCAGCAGGCCGTCGGAAGCCACATGTAGTTGTACGGGTTTGAGTCGCCCTCGGTCAGATCGCCCTGCGCGTCGATTTCGAAGTGTCCCGCGATCATGCTCGCCGGGGCAATCGAATCGGGGTTCGACGGGTCGAAGAAGACCGGCTGCGGGGTTGCCGTGGCCATGTCATCGGCGGTCCCTACCACGCTTGCCTGCCGCTGCTGCCGGCCGTCGAAGAAGGAATAGACCATTCGCCGCAGGTTAACCATCCCCAACACGGGCAACTGCCGAAGGTCGATCAGCCGGCCCTCGGTGAGAATACCCCGCCCCATCAGCCGAATCTGCGAGACGCCGTGCCACATCGCATCGAGGATGCCAAAGCCCGCCAACACTGCGAAGAAAACAGCCAGCCAAAACGCGCCCGTGAGAATGTACGTCTTGGCCTCAGCGTCGCTCTTCAGGCCGGGGACGTGCGAGAGTTCGGGATGCCAGTTTGAATATTCAACCGGGATGGACGCCCCGACGTCGGTGATTGCCTCGTCTCGGTTTTGCCGCAGTCCCGTAGCGACCCCGGAGAGCGGCGTGCCATCGGGCCCGGTGTAACCATAGCGCACGCCGGTAATGGTGACGCGCTCCAAACCATATGAATTCCCATAGCCATCGGTTGCGTAAGGTTTGTACGTCACTTTCTCGCCTTCGAACACTTCCTGCACAACTCCCTGAACCTGGGTCGTGGGCCCGAGCAGGGCGAGTCCGGTCAGCGGGCTGAATACTTCGCCCCGCAGGAGAATCCATATCACAGTCATGGCGATGAGGATGATGCCGCAGCCGAACTGCAGTTGCTTGGCGCCGAGGAGCGCACCGACACAAACCGGCGCGGGCACACGGCGAGGCGGCTTCGTCAGGACGACATCTGTTGCAGCGGAGGCGTTCATAGCGATCGACCCTTTCAAAGATCAGGCGGAGCTCGCGACTCGCGCACACGCGAAGCCCCCGGATTCCGCCGCTTCCTATATCGAGCGGGCGCGGGGATCCATGAAGAAATCGAAGTGAGCCGGACGTATGAAACCGGTTTTTTGGCGGCTGGTGTGGATTCTATCGGTCGATTCTGTGAATCATCCTTCGGGTTGCGAGATCGCAGAACTCAAGAGGGCGGGTACGATGAACTCCTCAGATGGCGGATGAGACATTCATTTCCGAGGCGATCGTGCCCGACGCGGCGAGCTTTGATGCCGCAGCGATGGCATCGGGCCAGCCCGGGCTACCGACGGGATTTACCTGGCGAGACCGTCACTACGTAATCGCTGAGACAATCACGCAATGGAAGGCGAGCGAGCGTGAGTTTCATCGCAGGGGAGAGGCCTATTACCGAAAACATTTCTGGAAGGTGCGCGTGGACAGCGGCGAGGTGATGACGCTCTACGCCGTTCGGCATGTCAAACGCGGCGAATCGGCCAAGCGGCGGTGGTGGCTCTATTCGATGGAGCAACCTCAACCGGATGGGCCACCACCCTGAAACCTGACATGAGATTCAGAATGATCGGGTCCGCCTTTTGAAGATTCAGGAAGGCGGACCCTGCATGTCCAGCGCGCGACCTACTCGCCGGTGGTCGCGGCTGGGAGAGCGGGCACGAACCAATCACTTCTTGGGCGGGTTGGAATGATTGCCGCCGTGATGCCGGGGGTGTCCACCGGCCTGCGCGACCTGTTCCGTCCTGGTGACCTTGTTGGTCTTGCCGTCCACCAACACCTGAAGCGGCTTCTCCGCGGCGACACAGCGGACTTCGATCGTCAGCTTTGCGCCGGCGGTCGTACAATGAGCGGAGATTGCCTCTCCCTTGCTGTTGGTCTGGGCGGTCTGAATGGCTGAGGCAAGGGTGATCTTGTCCTCGGTCAACAGCTTTTCGACCTCGCGGGCTTGTGCCAGAGGATTGAGCTTTCCAATCGCCTTGGTCTCGGTCAGCTTTCCAGCCTTGCCAGTCTTGGCGTTGACCGGCACTTCCATGCACCTGTCCCCGGCCAGGCAATGTACATAAATCTCCAAGTCGCTCCCCATCATCCGCGCGCTGGCGCTGACTGCCTTGCCTTTGGAGGCTTCCTGGGCCACCTCAATGGCGCGGGTGAGCGTGATCTTGTCAGTAGTCAGTTGTTTTGCAATCTGGGCATCGTTGCCCGCTGCCGAGACGGTTGATACGCGACCGACAATCGCGAGACAACCCGCAAGGACGGCCGAACCCACAAACCACTTCGACTTGTACATGATACGACTCCTTTACATGACCGAGTGACTGCCTCGGAAACGCTCCGCGGCGAATCACTGCTAACCATGTATGCAAGACGTAGCCGCGCTGTTCATGCTTTCACGGAAGACTCGTCTCATACAGACAAGTGATGGTGATGTGCAATCGGACTTATCTTGAGCCGGCAACAAAGGATAGGATTGAAACGGGCATCTCGGTGCAGGGGCTGTTCGAGGCCCGCTGATACAATGTTGTTACCGATCGGGGCCCTACAACCGCGATTTCACTCGGGATTCTCGAACCAAGCGACGGTGTCGGCGGCGGATGACGCGGCTTGAAGCGGGGCAATGACGTCGGGCCGGCCGTCGGCATCTATGTCGCCGAGCGCGATTCGCTGGATCGTCTCCGTCACGTCGCGAACATTGTTTTCCAGCCACTGGGCCGTCTGCGTCTGGCCGGGCGTGGGAATGAACCAGCGGAGCGTGCCGCCGGTATTGGTCGCCACCACGACGTCCACCTGATTGTCCGCGTTCAAGTCCGCCGCCTTTACGTCCACTGGTTGCGCAGTCGTGTACATGGTCAGCAGGAACCCGCTCCACGCCTGCGTCGCGTCCACCGGCCGAACGTACCAACCGACCTGCCGACCGGGCCCGTTGATCGAGATCACGTCGGAGCGGCCGTCCACGTTCAAATCGGCGATGGCCAGTCGTGACGCGGCGGCCAGATTCCCGACGGTGAACTTGGTCCACAAGTCGGTCTGCGGATTGGCCGGATTCTTGTACCACGCCACACGGGCGGTGCTCTCACCGGGCGCTGTTGAGATGACATCGATTCGATTGTCAGCGTCGAAATCAGCTAGTGCCACCGACGAGGCATTTGTGCGCGAGGCCATGTCGATGTCCACGCGGGTCCAACCGGTCCCGTTCACAATGTTCGCCGCTGGGCTGCGGAACCAGCTCACGCGACCCGGCGTGCCGGCATTGCAGGCAACGATGTCCTGGCCGTTGGCGTTGTCGATGTTTCCGATGGCGACGTCGTTCCATTGTCCCAGCGCTGCGTCGTTGGACTGGTCGAGCGTCGAGAGGGTCCAGGCGCCGGTCCGCGGAGCGGCGGGGCTGTGGAGATAAACGAGCCGCGCGTTACATGCTGCAACCACGTCGGGGTGAGAATCCGCGTCGAGATCGCCGATCGCCAGACCGACGATACCGGCAAGGTCGGTGCTGCTGGCGAGCGTAACAGCGGTAAAGGTAGTCGTCGTATCCTGGAAGAAGATGACGACAGCGGGGTTCGACGCCCCCGAGCCGGCGTAGCCGACGAGGATGTCCACCTTGCCATCGCCGTCGAAGTCGGCGGTCAGTGAAACGGTCGGACGAAGAGCCGCGCCTGTGTTCACGGTGGCCCGGTTCCAGTTCGCCGTTCGAGGAAAGCCGGTTCCGCCCGTGCCGCCCAGGCACGTCGTGCCGAGTAACGGGGCGGATGCCAGTGACATGAAGATCATCTTGAGTGCGGATCGTCGCATTGAGAGACACCCTATGCCGAAATCATGTTCTTGGAGGCGAGGAAAGAGCCCGCGCCAGGCTCAAGAGCCTACCCATGTATACTCGTCAGTCCGGCCCGCGCCGCTTTGCAGGACCGCGAATTCCCTTATCATCCGCCCCGTAATCGGTCCCGAACCGGCCGGTCCGTCGCTTCGGCGATGGACCCGCCCGGAAAGTGGGCCCGCCAAGCACCGTGAGAACCCCCTGCCGGAGCCCTGGAAAGCCATGATCGACATCAACTTCATACGACAGAATACCGAGGCCGTCCGGGCTGCCATCCGGGACAAGCGGGTCACCTGCGACCTTGACCACCTGCTTGCGATCGACGATCGACGTCGGCAGATTCAGCAGGAGGCCGACAATCTGCGCGGCCAGAGCAACGAGCTTTCTTCGCAGATCGGCCTCTATAAGAACCCCAAGAGCAAGTGGTATCAGGAGGCCATCGCCAAGGGAACGCCGGTCGAGACGATCAAGGCTGAGGGCGACAAGCTTCAGGCCGAGTCCGCCGCCATCAAGCAGCGCATCAAGGAACTGGAGGACGAGGAGCGGACCACGGCGACCGATTTCAAGGCGCTGATGCTCACAGTTCCGCAGGTGCCGTCCGCCAAGACGCCGATCGGCAAGGACGCAGATGAAAACGTGGAGGCTCGGCGATGGGGCGAGCCGCGGAAATTCGACTTCGAGCCGAAGGACCACGTCGAGCTGGGGGCTTCGCTGGGGATTCTCGATATCGAGCGAGGGGTCAAGCTGGCGGGCTCGCGGAACTATCTACTGCGCGGAGCGGGGTCCCTGCTGCATCATGCGGTGCTGCGTCTCGCCATGGACGTCATCATCGAGCGGGGATTTGAGCCGGTCACCGTGCCGATCCTCGTCCGCGACGAAATGATGTACGGAACGGGCTATTACCCCGGCGGCGAAGAGCAGGCCTACCGCTGCGAACGCGATGAAAAGAGCCTCGTCGGTACCGCGGAGGTCTCGCTGACGGCGATGTACGGTGACGAGATTCTCGACGAGTCGATGCTGCCGGTGAAGCTGGCCGCCGTCTCCACGTGCTTCCGGCGGGAAGCCGGCGCGGCGGGAAAGGACACCTACGGCATCTACCGCATTCACTTTTTCGACAAGGTGGAGCAGGTCGTCCTGTGTCGGGCCGATGAGGCCGAGAGTGAGAAGTTCCACCACGAGATCATCGCCAATGCCGAGGCGGTCCTGCAAAAGCTGGAACTGCCCTATCGCGTGATGGCGGTTTGTACCGGGGATATGGGCCAGGGCAAGGTAGAGATGTACGACATCGAGACCTGGATGCCCTCCCGGAAGAGCTACGGCGAGACGCACAGCGCGTCGCGGTTCGGGGAGTTTCAGGCCCGGCGGCTGAATCTGCGCTACAAGGGCGAGAACAAGAAGACCCGATTCTGCCATACGCTGAACAACACGGTGATCGCGAGCCCGCGAATCCTGATTCCGATTCTGGAGCAGTATCAGAACGCCGATGGGAGCGTGACGGTGCCCGCGGCGCTGCGACCCTATATGGGTGGACGTGAACGGATCACCAAGCACTGACTCGTCGGAGTCGGAATGCCCGAACATTCGGGTCGCATCACAGAACATTATCGGGAAATGTGTCCGGCCGGGCTTGACCGCTAAAATTCTCAGGATTATAATGTTAGCGTAGGGTGGACGAATAGGCTCACCCTACCATCGAGGGGCGGCAGGATTCCCTAAGTGGCTTTGCCACCGAGTAGATACGAATTTCCACCCAATCCGAGAGGCCGGATTGGGGGTTCAAGATATTGTCCGAACGGCACTCAACGGCTCGCTACCTGTGAGCCGATGGGAATCAGGAAAAGCCAGTCTTCCACTCGCTGCGGCACCCTTTGACCGCGCCAAAACCACGGGGTGCCGCACGCCTTTTTTACTCCTCGCGATTTCCCGTTATCGTGCAATCCGCATTCGGCGAAGCGTCTTGATTCGTTTCCATTTGTCATTCGCCGGTCAGGGAGGACTCCATTGCCACGCCCCACTCGCACTTTCGTTCCTAAGGACGCCGACCTCGGAAAGCCCGCTGTCGTCGAAGGCCTCTATCGCGATCTGGAAGCCCGACCGCTGGGCAGCGCCGCTGCCCTGGAGGCATGGCTGCTCGAATGGTCGGATCTGGACGCGTGGCTCGACGAGGAGGGCTCAATCCGCTACGTCGAGATGACCTGCCAGACCGACGACGCCGCGCGCGAAAAGCGCTATCTGGATTTTGTCGAGAATGTCCAGCCGCTCGCCAGTGTCTGCAACAATCGCCTTGAGAAAAAATTCCTCGCCTGCGATCACCGGTCGGCTCTGCCGCGCGAGCGTTTCGAGGTCTTCATTCGACAGGTCGAGAACAGCGCCGCCATATTCCGCGAGGAGAACGTCCCGCTCCAGACCGAGGACGAGAAGCTCCGTCAGCAATACCAGAAAGTGACCGGCGGCCTGACCGTCCAGTACGAGGGCCGCGAACAGACCATACAGCAGATGGGTCGCTATCTGGAGAACACGGATCGTCACACGCGGCAGGATGCGTGGCAGCGAATGGCCGACAAATGGGCCGAGGCCCGTGAGGAGATTGAGGCGCAGTTCGACAAGATGGTCGCCGTGCGGCACAAAATCGGCGTGAATGCCGGCTTCGCAAATTACCGGGACTACGCCTTCAAGGAACTGGAGCGATTCGACTACAACGCCGCCGACTGCGAAACGTTTTCCGACGCCATTGCCGAGATTGTCGTGCCCGCTGCCCGGCGGCTGGCAGAGAAACGCAAGGCACAACTCGGAATTGATTCTCTACGACCGTGGGACATGGCGGTGGATCCGCAGGGGCGCGATCCACTTCGGCCCTTTGAAGGCGCGGCCCGGTTGATTGAGGGCTGCGCCGCCATGTTTGCCAAGGTCCACCCCGATTTCGCCGGCCAGTTCGACACGATGCGAAAGGAAAACCTGCTCGACCTCGAGAGCCGCAAGGGCAAGGCCCCCGGCGGTTACATGATGGAATACAAGGGGCGACGGCAACCGTTCATCTTCATGAACGCCGTCGGCACGCACGACGACGTGCAGACCCTGCTCCACGAGGGCGGCCACGCCTTTCACGTCTTCGCCGCCGCTCACGAACCGCTGGCGGACTTGCGCGATCCGCCGATCGAATTCGCAGAGGTCGCCTCAATGGGAATGGAATTGATCGCCGGACCGCATCTTGGCGAGTTCTACAACGTCGCTGATGCCGCAAGGGCCTGGCAGGATCATCTCGACGGCATCGTGCGTTTCTTCCCTTACATGTCCACCATCGACATGCTTCAGCACTGGGCCTACACCCATCCGACGCACAGCCGCGACGAGCGCAAGGCCGCATGGGTGGCACTCAATCGCCGCTTCGGCGACTGGGTCGACTACTCCGGCCACGATGATGCCCTGGCTTACAACTGGCATCGCAAGGGCCATCCCTTCACGGTGCCTTTCTACTATGTGGAATACGGCATTGCCCAATTAGGCGCGCTGGGTGTGTGGCTGAATTCAAAAAAGGATTTCCCCGGGGCCGTGGCCTCGTATCGAAAAGCCCTGTCTCTCGGAGGAAGGCGGCCCTTGCCGGAGTTGTTCGCCACCGCCGGCGTGCAGTTCGATTTTTCGGCGGGCACCTTGGAGCCGATGGTCCACGCGGCTGAGATGGAGCTGTGCTGAAGTCCGCCGCAACAAATGGCCGACGTCAGATGTTCATGACGTGATCGGGATGTTCGCGGACGAACTGCTCAACAGCCGCCGCGTATTGCTGCACGATCTGGGTAACGACCAATTCCTCGTCGGCGGCGGCCGCCTCGGCCGGGTCCACCAGCGGCGGGGTTGCGATGAGCTGGTAGTAGAAGTTCTTTCGCGAAACGACGAACCCCTGAATGATGGTCGCCCCGCAGCGCACGGCCATCTGCACCGGGCCGGTAAGCCATTGCCGCTCCTGACCGAAGAAGGTGACCTTGCAAGTCTTTGTGTTCTCGCCCCGATTGCGATCCACATCGAGCAGGCTTGCGACGATGGCATTGGATTGCATGTGCCGATAAATGACGCGAGGAAACGAACTCGCATAGACGAACTTCATCGCCGCCACTTCCGGAAATGTCTCTCGATATCTCTGCTGAATGTAGCGCCGGACGTGGCTCTCCTTGGGGTCGCGCACGCCGGCAAGCTTGTACCCGCGAAGGGCCATCATCAAACCGGCGACATGATGAGAGCCGTAGTGGCAGAGTGCGACGTAAAGGCCCTTGCCGCGCGCCAAACCATCGTCGACATTGTAGACATTCTTGATCTTGATTCGATTGAGCAGTTTGCCGCGCGGGATGCGGTCCATGATGGTGTAGAACATCTTGTCGCAGCGGACGCGCATGAAGTACCGGCGCGTTACCTGCCGCCGCCGCGCCGGCGACATTTCATCGCCAAAGAGCGACTGGAGCTTGCGATGCACCCGACCCCGTCGGCGATAGTCGCAGGAGTATTCGAGGATGCCGAAAAACCGCCCGAGGCGATAGAGGCCGGAAAGCCCGAAACAGCGGGCATAGAAAACGAGAAAACCCCGGACGAAGCCGATTCGCAGGCGCGTGCCCAAGGGAATCGGCCGCTCGTTAGACAAACTCTCCCCGGTGGATTCCTGCACGGGAAGCTCAACTGCGAGATTCTGACTCGGCATAGAATCCAGGAGTATATCCGAGCATCCGCACGCGGGCCAAACGGACCGCTTACTTCCCCGGAACTGTCGTGTCCACGACATTCACCCCCGGCGGCGCCTTGAAAACAAACCGGTCAGGATTGATGGTCGAGTTGATTTTGATGTCCTTCGTCATGGAGGTCGTCGTGGGCTTGCCGCTGGGGTCGAAGCTCATGCTTTTGACGCTGATTCCTGATTCCTTGTCATAATAGGAAAGCGTCCTTCCCACCAACGCGCTTTGTGCCGGGTCCTTGGCCTTCATCTCCAGCACCCAGGCCGCCTTGCCGTCAACGGTCTCGTCCGGAAGCAGCTTGATTGTAAATTGCTCTTCCATGAGCTTAAACGAAGCCTGGGCGTTGAACGGGCTGAGCTCCTTGGTGAGGTCCGCCTTTCGTTTCGAGGCCGACTTTGTCCCGTCGGTTTCGGACACCGTATACGCAAATTGGCCGTCGGAGATGTCGACGGTCTTGGATTCGGTCTTGCTCGCCTGATCGCCCATCTTTTGCTCGGACTTGCTGGTGGTCTCCAACCGTCCGAGGATTTTGTCGCCATTGTTCACGTATTGCGCCGTCTGCTCGGTCGTCGACTTCATGCTCATCTGAGGCATGTTGACGTCTATGGTGAAGATCGCCCTATATTCAAGACTTTTGTATGACGAGACTTTCGCGTGAATCTTCTGCTTCACGTCTTCAATCGTTTCCGCCCGAACCTGGCCGGCACAAAACAGCACCAACGCGATCGTCCACAACGGCTTTGCAACTTGTGATTTCATGATAGACATGCCTTGACGAAAGAATTCACGGTTCGCCGTCCACGCGGACTTCGACCGATTCGGCGGCATCCTACGGTCGAAGCAATCCGGCGGCGAGTACGCTCGAACCGTCACTGGGAAAACGAATCGCTCCCTAAATGAGCAGCTACCGACAAAGCTGACAAATGGCACTTCGTCCCATATCAAGGAAACGAAAGCCCGCTGCGTCGTATAGCTATTTTTCTTCGCCGATAATTTGCCCGGTCCCAGTATTGGTGTTATAATTACTGGTCTTTTTCAAGCCCCTTCTTTGGGGGAACAGGGCGTACCGAGTCGTCACAAACGCTGGACAATTCAAGGGTTAAGGTCACGGAACGATCTCTATCCGCACCGCCGCCGATTGAACCACTTGGGAGTTAACGTGATCGGTCAGAGTACCGCCCACCAGCTAACCGATCGCATCAGACAGGCCTCCGACATCATGGATGTCGTCTCGGCATATGTCACCCTTCGGCGGGCAGGCCGAAACTTCAAGGGACTCTGTCCATTTCACAACGAAAAAACGCCCTCGTTCAACGTTACGCCCGATAAACAGACGTTTAAGTGCTTCGGGTGTGGAGCGGGAGGCGACGTCTTTAAGTTTGTCCAGCTCCGCGAGGGGGTCGATTTCCTTGAGGCTCGGGCCATTCTTGCCAACCGGGCCGGCATCAACCTCGAAGAGCGATCAAGCGGCGGCAGCGAGCGCGAAGGCTCGAGTAAGTTGGACCTGGAACGGGCCAATCAGTGGGCCTCTCGGTGGTTTCGTTCCCAGTTGCTTTCAGCGCAAGGCAAGGCTGCTCGGGATTACATCGATGCGAGGAAGATCTCGCCGGAGTCGTCCGAACGATTTGCTATTGGCTTTGCGCCGGGTGGCTGGACTGTGCTGGTCGCTGCCGCCCGACAGGCCGATATTCCTCAGCCCCTACTGCTTTCCGCCGGCCTGGCCAAACCACGGGAGGACGGTTCGCTCTATGACGCCTTCCGCGACCGGCTGATCTTCCCCATCGTGGATGCCATGGGTCGGACGGTCGGTTTTGGTGGTCGCACGCTGGCCGATGACGACGCCAAATACCTGAACTCACCGCAGAGTGCTTTGTTCGATAAGAGCCGTTGCCTGTACGGCCTGGCCACTGCCAAAGACGCCTTCCGAGAGTCAAGAAACGCCATCCTGGTCGAGGGCTACATTGACTGCATCATGGCCCAGCAGCACGGCTTCACCCAGGCCGTGGCGACGCTTGGCACCGCCCTCACCGTCGAACATATTCGACTGCTGAGCCGCTATGTCGATTCGGTCACCCTGGTATTTGATTCCGATGAAGCCGGTCAGCGCGCCGCGGATAGTAGCTTGCCTCTTTTCCTGACCGAGCGACTGGACGTTCGCCTGACCAACGTCCCAGAAGGCAAGGACCCCGCCGATTTCCTTATTTCCGCAGGCTCCGAGGCGTTTAATGCGGTTTTGACCTCGGCACTCGGAGCGCTAGAATTCAAGTGGAAACAGGTCGTGCGGCGTTGCCAGGCAGTGGCCTCGCCCCTGGACCGACGGAGGGCGGTCGAGGAGTTCTTGAACCTGATCGTCAGGTCTACCGACCTGGGTGCCTTTGATCCGATCCAACGGGGGTTGATTCTTAACCAGGTAGGGAAGTTGCTGGGAGTCCCAGCGGATGAAGTGAATCGCCAACTGAGGCTTCTCGCGCGCCGACCGGGCCCTTCCGCGTCGGTCGGCCCGGCAGCCCCGAGTGTCAAACGTCAAGCCGCAACCTCCCGCGATGACGGGTCGGCGGCCATGACGGACCTGCTCGGCGTCCTGCTGAACGAGCCCCAGTTCTACGAAGAGATTGCCTCGGAGTTCGACCCGGAGATATCCGCCGACGTCCAGCTCCGCCAGATTGCGCATGCCGTTCGTGAGATGGCATGCGATGAACAATGCGAGAAGTCGCTCGCCGCACTGCTCGGCCGGTTTGAGTCGGTCGACATCGCCGCGAGGATCATGGATTTGCAGGCCGCCGGCCTGTGCCGCGGAAACTATGAAGCCACGCTCCGCGGCGCCGTCGAACGGCTCAGGCAGATCAAGGAGCACAATCAGCTCGCCCATATCACGGCAGGGCTGAGAGGAAAGGCCATACCGGTCGAATCGACCGGGACGAGCAACGATGCCGACAGCGCGGCCGACGATGATCGGTCCGCCCGGCTAGCCGTCACTGAAGTGGCCCGACGGGTGAGTCATTTTGCGGCGCACAAACACCTGGCGACCCCATTGACTGCGGGTGCCGGTTTCGAGTCGCCGCGCAGCGCCGAGTAAATCGGCGAGGTTCTGAGCCATCGCGTCTTTGCCGGATGTATTTTTCCGGCGCAGACCGACGCCCGAACCAGTGGGAGAGAGAGCCGACCGCCGCACGGTTGCCGCGGTCGCGATAATCGGGAGTAGAGAGCGAACATTCGCGGGTCGAATCCTCGCCCCGCCGCCCGTAAAACTGCATCGAATTGGAGCCGCACGAAATATGACGCGAGCGATGACGAAACAACATACGAAGGAACCCCCCGTTCCAGCAACAGTCTTGGCAGCCGCCGCGAATTCCACGCCGTCCGCCGTCGCGCGAAGCGCCGACCCGGTCGAATTGAGCGTGAGCGAATTGGTGGAGAAGGGCAAGCAGCGCGGTTATCTCACATGGGAGGAGCTCAACGAAGCCCTTCCCGATGAGGCCATTCTGCCTGATCGCCTTGAGGCCATTCTCCAGAAGCTCGAAGAAATCGGCATCGACATGGTCGATGAGGCCGAAGCCACGAAGCTGGCCGCATTCGGCGAAGATGCCACCGCCGTCAAAAAGCCGTTTGCTCAGGCCGAGCCGGTTGCCGTCGAGGATGAGTTCCCCGTCGAAGCGCCCAGTCGCCGGATCGACGATCCGGTCCGCATGTATCTCACCCAGATGGGCGAGATTCCTCTGTTGACGCGCTCCCAGGAAATCGCCCTTGCCAAGAAGATCGAACTGACGCGCACCGCCTTTCGGCGCAAGGTGCTTGAGTCGGATTGCAGTCTCGCCGCCGCAGCCGACACGATCCAGTGCGTTCACGAAGGCTCACTGCCCTTCGATCGCACGATGAAGATTTCCACCGGCGAGAACCAGGCCAAGCAGACCGTTCTTCAGCGACTCCCCGGCAATCTCGCCACCGTCCGAAAGCTGATGGAGCTCAATCAGGAAGACTGGGCCGAGCTTCACAACGGCCGTCATTCCGAAGCCAACGAAAAGACCATTTGGCGTCGCATTCATCAGCGCCGTCGCAAAGCCGTCACCCTCTTCGAGGAGCTGGCTCTGCGAACCAGCCGCGTCACGCCGATGATGCGCAAGTTGTTCGCCCTGTCCGAGAAGATGACCGAGATCGAGCGGCGACTGGCCGATCCCAAGAAGCTCGCCGCCATTCCCGAAGAAGACCAGGAGACCATGCGCGACGAAATCGCCGGCCTCCAGGACCTTGTCCTTGAGACGCCGGAAATGCTGTGCAAGCGCGTCGTCGATGTGAAGCGCGTCTTCGCCGAGTATGAAGACGCCAAGCGAAAGCTCTCCGGCGGAAACCTCCGACTGGTCGTCTCCATCGCCAAGAAGTACCGCAACCGCGGTCTGTCCTTCCTCGACATCATTCAGGAAGGCAATACCGGTCTGATGCGGGCCGTCGATAAGTATGAGTATCGTCGGGGCTATAAGTTCAGCACTTACGCGACATGGTGGATTCGACAGGCCATCACCCGCGCCATCGCCGACCATGCCCGCACGATTCGCATTCCCGTCCACATGATCGAGACGATGAGCCGCCTGCGCAACATCTCGCGCGATCTGCTCCAGGAGCTCGGCCGTGAGCCCACGATCGACGAAATCGCCAAGAAGGCACGCATGCCGCTGAGCGAGGTTCGCCGGGTCCTGAAGATCAGCCGGCACCCCATCTCGCTCGATAGGCCCGTCGGTGAAGGCGAAGATTCCTACTTCGGTGACTTCATCGAGGACGGTTCCGCTGAAAGCCCGGTCAGCACGGCCACCAACGAGATGCTCAAGGACCGCATCGAGCAGGTTCTCAAGAGCCTGACCTATCGAGAGCGGGAGATTATCAAGCTCCGGTATGGAATCGGCGACGGATACACATATACCCTCGAAGAGGTCGGCAAGATCTTTAAGGTCACGCGCGAACGCGTGCGACAGGTCGAAGCCAAGGCCATTCGCAAGCTTCAGCACCCGGTGCGCTGCCGCAAGCTCGAAGGCTTCCTCGACAAGGATGGCAACATCCAGCATCACGAAGAGCCGATGTAGCAGCGCTCTGTTAGCGGGCCCCTCCGTGGGGCCGGGCGGATTGTTAAGCAATTGATAAGGGAACACCAAGGCGGTCCGTGAACATCGTCTCACGGACCGCCTTTTTTTGGCTCACAGGGTTTTTGTTCCGGCTCGACTCGCCTTGGCGTTTCTGTTAGCCTAGTACGGGTTCGACCCCCCAATCGTCATGCTTTCTGGATGGGGCGCGTCGAGTAAGGACACGATTAGCGAAACCCGGAGTCGCAAACAAGTTTTCATCGCCGGAAGGACGGTTACTTCCAGCGCTGATGGTCTCGATAAAGCGTATACTCGTGACCTTTCAATTGTCCGCCGTATGGATGTGAGGATGCCTTCCTGACGGCGACTCTGAGATCATGACGGATCAATCACCACAACCCTCATCCTCGTCCCACGAAGAGCGTTCCATGGAACCAACCCATCACACTCCGCCTGTGTCCGATACAAATTCACAACCGCAAGCACCAACGCCTGACGCGCCACCCGCGAACAAGCCGCATCGACCGAGTGCCCCGGCGCCAAAGAGCCCGGCCGATCTTGTCGCGGCGATGACGGACGGCGAGCAGGATTCGGTGGAACGCGAGTTGAACACGATGATGGGTGGAATGACCGCCGAGGAAATGGCCGCCGCGGCCGACGCGGCGCCAAAGGTTCAGGAGCCCGAGGAGGCCCAACTGATCAAGGGCCGCGTCGCCAATATCGGTTCGCAGGATGTTCTGATCGACTTCGATGGCAAGAGCCTCGGCAGTATGCCGCATGCCGAATTCGGCAGGGATGAGAAGTACGCCGTTGGTGATCCGATTGAAGTCTCCGTGGTCGGAAAGGACGAGCGACTCGGTCTGCTCATCGTCTCACGAAAGAAGGCCCGCGAGCTTCAAGCGCTCGCCACCATGCAGCCCGGCACCATCGTCTCCGGTGTCGTCAGCGGCATGAACAAGGGCGGCCTCGAGGTGGATATCGAAGGCCTTCGCGGCTTCATTCCCGCCAGCCAGGTCGATGTGCATTTCCTCAAGGACATTTCGGCGCTCCTGGGACAGACCATCCGCGCCGAAGTTACCAAGTTTGAAGCGAACGAGCAGAACATCGTCCTGTCGCGCCGCAAGGTGCTGCTGGTCGAGGCCGAGCAGGAGAAGCACAAGGTCTTCGGCGAGCTGGTTCTCGGACAGATTCGAAAGGGAACCGTCAAGAGCCTGACCGACTACGGTGCCTTTATCGATCTGGGAGGCGTGGACGGCCTGCTGCACGTCAGCGACATGAGCTGGGGCCGCATCAACAAGCCGGAGGAAGTCGTCAAGGTCGGCGACGAGGTCGAGGTCAAGGTCATCAAGCTCCAGCGAGACAAAGAAAAGGTCTCTCTGAGCCTCAAGGAAGTGAAGCCCAATCCGTGGACCAACGTCGCGGATCGATACATCCCCGGCGCAAAAGTCAACGGGCGAGTCGTCCGCATGCAGAACTTCGGCGCATTCGTCGAGCTTGAACCCGGCGTCGAGGCCCTGCTTCCCATCAGCGAGCTGTCGTGGACCCGGCGCGTTCGCCATCCATCGGAGATTGTCAAGGATGGCGACGTCGTGGAGGTTTCGATCCTCAGCGTCGATCAGGGTAAGCAGCGCATCTCACTGAGCTTAAAGGCCGTAAAGGACGATCCGTGGGCATCGGTCGCCGAGCGCTTTCCCGCCGGTGCGAAGATCAAGGGCAAGGTCGCCCGCACCGCTGATTTCGGCGCTTTCGTCGAGTTGGAAGAGGGCATCGACGGCCTCATTCACATCTCCGAGCTGGCCGACACGCACGTCAAGGCCGTCACCGACAAGGTCAAGCCCGGCGACGAGGTAGATGTACGTGTGCTGGCGGTCGACACGGTGAACAAGAAGATTTCGCTCTCGATGAAGACGCCCCCGCGCGAGCCGACCCCCGAGGAACTCGCCGAGATCGCTGCCCGGCGCGCAGCCGCCGAGAAAGAGCAGGCCAAGAAGCGTGCCAAGCAGGCCTCACGGCGCGGCGGCATCACGATCGAGTGGGATCAGGGTTTGGGCTCGTTGGATCCTTCCAAATTCGCCCGGTCCTAAATGCCGGTCCTTTCGGTCGAAGAATCTGTACTGAATATGATGGTGGCATGGCAGCCGATCCCCATTGGTTCCGAGCATCGTCCTCGTCCGCGGCAAGGGGCCTTGCATCGCCCTTCACCCTCTCGGATAATGCCGGGCCCTCGCTTGGTCGAGGACTCGCGGATATCCGCGAGACGCATCGGGTAGGTAGCTCAGTTGGTAGAGCAACGGACTGAAAATCCGTGTGTCGCCGGTTCAATTCCGGCCCTACCCAGTCAAAAAGCGGGTTTTTTGCCCGCCTTTGCCACCCTTGGGCTCCCTTTGGGGTCAGCCGATGTCGATTTGACCTCACTCGTTTTCGCGATCCTTGCTTCTCTCACTTTCTCCAACTGACCGTCCGTCGCCTGAGCGCAGAACTGCATCGTGGTCTTGATGTCCACATGTCCGGCCAGAGTTTGAGTGGTCCGCGGGTTCACTACGTTTGACCAATTGGTGATCGCGGATCGTCGGGCCAACCTAAAATACGCAAGCGTGCGCGGCGTTTCGGCAAATAGCCTTCAACTTCTATTCGAGTCAAGTACCGAACCCGTCAATTGCCGAACCCGGAGGTAGTGCTTTCTCGAATGTGGAGGAGGTCGATGGGATTCGCACCCGCGACGTTAAGCTTGGGAAGATGGTGTTTCACCACCGAATTACGCCGCTACTTGATCGCAATCGTCTTAAACCACCAGACTTACACGTCTGCAACGCTCGGGCTTGAGTAGAGCAAGGCACCAGGATTCGCTCTCCTTGTCGCCGCTCCTTCTACGATTTGGAATCAGGCATGGCACAAGAAGCACAGCGTCGCGAGCTTGCGCTTGCCAGTTTGGCGATGGTCCTGCTAACGAAGTTGTCAAGCCAGTCGCTGAATTGACCTCGCTGGCCGGGATGCCGCGGGGCGATTCGTCCGATTTACATACCGATGAATACGCATGATCGGTACGCATCGAAGAGAATTCTCCCGCGCTTGACTCTTATTCCACATGCCCTACCATGATGGTAGCGAGGGAAATCCCGACGCGTTTCGCGTCGATTTCGATCGCTCGGATCGGATGACGAACAAAAGGGCACTCCGGGCATGCCGGGTGGCTCGTTTCTGCGTAGGCCGACGTGGTTCAGCACCTTCACGGTGTTTAACCGCGCCGGCTTTTTTTGTGCGCGTTCATGGGCGAAGCGGCCGGTGCAGGCCGCGATGCACGTAAACAGTCGCATTCGCTTTCGTGTGAAACGGGGTCGTGCATGAAGACCTAAGAGGCATCAGGCATGGCAGTTGGCACGGGCGGAGTCGCGGATGTAGCAGCACATGTGAACACGCCGCGGCCGGGCCAAAGCTGGCGGTGATGGGTAAACGTGCTCCGTCTCACGACACTCCATGACTGGTGCCGCAACGACTTCGTGCAATTCGCGAGCAGTACGGCAAAATCCGGCGCGTGATACTCGCCAGAATTGAGACAGGCCATGGAAAGCGGCGCCGGCTCGTCGATTGAGTGGCTTGCATACGACTGGAGATTGAGCAGTCATGTCGACAAGCAGTCTCGATAAGAAGAGGATGGAGGACCCCGTGCCGCGGGAAGAAAACACGAGAATGGTCGATCAGCCGTTGATCGAGCGATTGCCGCAGATCAGTCCGGCGGACGAGTTCAATCGGGAGCTGGTTCGCAACGTTCATCCTGTGGATTGGGTGAACCCGAAACCGAGCGGCCGATACAATCTCGTCGTGATCGGAGCCGGCACAGCGGGCCTTGTAACGGCCGCCGGAGCCGCGGGGCTGGGCGCCAAAGTGGCGTTGATCGAACGACATCTGATGGGCGGCGACTGCCTGAATGTTGGCTGCGTGCCTTCGAAAGGAGTCATCAGCGCGGCCCGTGTGGCGGCCGGCGTGCGAAATGCGCGTGAGTTCGGGGTGGAAGTTCCAGACGATGTGAACGCAGACTTCGCGGCGGCGATGCAGCGGATGCGACGGCTGCGCGCCCACATCAGCCCGAACGATTCAGCACAGCGGTTCCGTGACCTGGGCATCGACGTCTTTTTCGGGCAGGCGACGTTTGTGGATTCGAACACGGTCGGCGTGAACGGCGCGAAGCTTAACTTCAAGCGGGCGGTAATCGCGACCGGAGCGCGGGCCGCGGCGCCGGCGATTCCTGGTTTGAGTTCCGTCGAGTATCTGACTTATGAAACACTCTTTTCATTGACCGAATTGCCGCAACGACTCGGCGTCATTGGCGCCGGCCCGATCGGTTGTGAGATGGCGCAGGCGTTTGCCCAACTCGGGGCCGACGTGTTTCTGGTTGAGGCCGAACACGACATCCTGCCGCGCGAAGACCGTGACGCGGCGGCGATCGTGCAACGGGCGATTTTGCGATCCGGCGTCAAGCTGCTTTGTTGCGGCAAGAGCCTGGAGATCAAGAATGGCGCGGGAATCCAACTCACGGTCGAATCGCACGGCACTGGGTATGACGAGCCGGTCGACAAACTATTGGTCTCGGTCGGCCGAGCGCCAAACGTCGAGAATCTGAATCTGGACGCCGTTGGTGTGAATTACGACAAGAAGGGGGTGACGGTCAACGAACGCATGCAGACGACGAACCCCATGATCTACGCCGCGGGCGACATTTGTTCGCCGTACCAGTTTACGCATATGGCCGATTTCACGGCGCGCATCTTGATTCAGAACGCGCTGTTCATGGGCCGCAGGAAGTCGTCGTCGCTGGTGATTCCGTGGTGTACATATACAACCCCGGAGATTGCCCACGTTGGACTGTACGAAGGGCAGGCCAGGGAGAAGGGCATCGAAGTCGACACGTTCGTGCGGGAGTTTCGCGACGTGGACCGGGCGATTCTGGACGGAGAAGACGAAGGCTTCGTGAAAGTCCACGTCAAGAAGGGCACCGACAAGATCATCGGAGCAACGATCGTTGCGAGTCATGCTGGTGACCTGATCTCCGAGATCACGCTGGCAATGACGCACGGATTGGGCTTGAGCAAGATCGGCAGCACGATCCACCCTTATCCAACACTGGCCGACGCGATTCGCAACCTCGGCGATCAATACAGTCGCACGCGCGTGACGCCATTCGTGAAGCGGCTCTTCAACAAGTGGCTGGCCTGGACGCGGTAAACGCTGTGCAGCATGTGTATCGCGCAATCGCATTTTGGTGCCCCGTGCTTCGACGGTCCGCCGCAATAAGGAGAACACGACAATGGAAAAACTCACGCGCACCCATGCGACAACAAATCGGATGAAGAATACGCCGAGCGAAACTCAGCGGTCCGGGTTGGCTGACTCGACGGGGAGCCTGCGCGGTTCGGCCGAGGACACGCAATCGGCGGAGCTGAATCAGACCATGCGATGCACGGAGGAGACGCCTGCCACGGCACACCACGCCACTGCGCGGCCCTTAGCTTCCACCGCCTCTGCCGAGGGAAAAACGGAGGTTCCTGCTCCAACGTCCGGTTGGACTTTGGTACATGAAGAGACGATGTACCCGGCATCAGCATCGACGGGCGTCGAACCGGCAGACGAGGCGATCAGCGCACGAGTGTTTCGGATTATTCAGCAACGTGACGGGGCCCCAGAGGATCCTGTTTCAGACTGGATACAAGCTGAGCGTGAGCTTCGCAACTGTTGAGCGTTTCCAACACGATGGCGGCCGACGGATATGCCGCTTCGTAATTGGTCGGTCACCTCATGAACCACGACACGGATGTCATGAATGCATGCGAGAGAGGATCGCGCCATGCGTATTGCTATGTTGTCGTGGGAGTCGCTCCGCTCCATCGCGGTCGGTGGAGTGGCTGCACATGTGAGCGAACTGGCCGACGCGCTGGCCGCGAATGGGCACGAAGTTCATGTCTTCACGCGCTCGGGGCACGGCCAGCCGGCGTATGAATGCGTCGGATTGGTTCATGAGCATCGCTGCCAATACCATGGCCAGGGCGATTTTGTCGATGATATCAACACCATGTGCCGGGCGATGGTTGATCAATTCCTCGCCACGGAAAACTACATTGGGGCATTTGATGTTGTCCATGCCCATGACTGGCTGGCCGCGAATGCGATGATCTGGATCAAGCAGCAGCGCGGACGGCGCAGCATTCTCACGATTCATTCCACCGAATATGCCCGATGCGGCAACACCTATCCCGAAGGCCGCTCCGCTCGCGTGCGAGAGCAGGAGCGCGCCGGGTTGTACTGGTGTGATCAGGCCATTGCCGTGTCCGGCGTCACCCGCGCCGAGATCGCCGGCATGTATGACGTTCCGATCTGGAAAACGACAGTGATTCACAACGGCGTCGCGGCATCGCGATTTGAAGTCTCGATTGACCCAGCAATCGAAAAAGGGCGTTACGGCATTGGCAGCATGGATCCGACCGTGCTTTTCTGCGGTCGTATGGCATATCAGAAGGGCCCCGACCTGATGCTCGAAGCGATCCCCGCCGTGTTGCACTACTACGACCGGGCCAAGTTCATCTTTGCCGGCGATGGTGACATGCGCTGGTCGCTTGAGGAGCGAGCGCGTGCGATGGGTATTGAACATGCGGTACGCTTCCTTGGGCATCGCAACGGTAACGAGCTGCCCCGTCTCTTTCAGCTTGCGGACATGGTTTGTATACCCAGCCGCAACGAGCCGTTCGGCATTGTCGTGTTGGAAGCATGGAGTGCCGGCAAGCCGGTCGTTGTCACGCAGATCGGCGGCCCCGCAGAGTACGTGCATCATGAGCGCACGGGTTTGCTGGTTTATCCCAATGCCGATTCGGTCGCATGGGGGCTGGGGACGATGTTCATGGACTTTGATCGCGCGCGACAGATGGGGGTAAACGGCCACCGTGAAGTCGTACAACTTTTTTCCTGGCAGCAGATCGCGGAAAAGACACTCGCCGTGTATGACCCGTCCCGTCGGACTGCCACACATGAGGCAGCTCGCGCGCCTGGTCCAGCCGGCCTGGACGGCGATCAGACGAGTGCCATCGAACTACCGAACACACGGAAACATCGCGCGGCGCCAATCGGCGTGGCTGCCGGCAAGCTCGCGTCAGCCGTCAGCAGGATAAATAGACGCAAGCGCAAAGTGGGCGCCCGGCGCGATCCGCTGGTCAATTGTGAAGTGCGTCCCGCAGATACGAAGCCATTGTCTGGCCTGGTCAATGCAACACAGAGTGTCGTTCGTAACTCAGGGGAGCTCGAATGATGAATATGACACATACTCCCAAGGAAACAACGGCGTTCGGAAAGCCCGGAATCGAGCCGCGCTGGACCCGTGGAAACAAGGACGCAGTGGGAACGGCATACTCGGCATCAAGCCGCCTGTGGTTTACGCTGTCGGCCGGCATCCTGAATGAAGTCTACTACCCGACCATCGACAAGCCCCAGATTCGCGATCTTCAGTATCTGGTCACTGACGGCGAAACGTTCTTCCACGATGAGCGTCGTCATCTCGACGTCACGATTCGCGAGTTGTCTCACCACGCCTTGGGCTATGAAATAATCAACGTGGATCGCGAGGGACGTTTCCGAATTATCAAGCAGATCATCGCCGATCCGCACCATGCCTGCGTCCTGATTCATACGCGGTTGGAGGCCGAAGAACCGCTGCGGAGCAAGTTGCGGCTGTTTTCACTCCTGGCTCCCCACCTGGAAGTCGGCGGCTTCGGAAACAATGGACGATCGATCGAAGTCGCCGGCCGCGCTATTCAAGTGGCACATAAGGGCGGCACCTGGCTGGCCATTGCCGCGTCCATTCCGTTCGTGCGTCGCTCGTGCGGCTATGTGGGGAGATCGGACGGTTGGACCGATCTGGCGGACAACTTCCAGATGGACTGGGAGTTCGACCTGGCGGATAACGGCAACATCGCGCTCATCGGTGAGCTGGACTTGCGCAGCGGTTATGAGTTCACCTTGGGGCTGGCCTTTGGAGCCGGGCGGCACGATGCGGTCACGACGCTTCTGCAATCGCTCGGCGTGCCTTTTGCCGATCATCGCAAGCGATTCATCGAGCAGTGGGAGCGGGTCTGCGAAAAGGTTCTGCCGGTCAAAAAGAAGATTCTCGGTGATGGCGGCCGCCTGTACCACAGCAGTCACAGTCTGCTTCTGGCCCATGAGGACAAGACCTATCCCGGTGCGATAATAGCTTCGATGAGCATTCCGTGGGGTGAGACTCGCGGCGACGATAATATCGGCGGATATCACCTGGTCTGGACGCGCGACATGGTCAACAGTGCCATCGGCTTGCTCGCCGCGGGCAATTTTGAGACGCCGCTGCGGTCCCTGATCTATCTTGCCTGCTCGCAACTACCCGATGGCGGGTTTCATCAGAACTTCTGGATCAACGGCGATTCGTACTGGACGGGAATTCAGCTCGACGAAGTCGCGTTTCCGATCATCCTGGCGTGGCGGTTGAACGAGGCCGGCGCGCTGCGGGATTTTGACCCGTACCCGATGGTGCTGCGGGCCGCCAGTTATCTCATGCGACAAGGACCGGCGACACCGCAAGAACGCTGGGAAGAGAACAGCGGATACTCGCCCTCGACGCTGGCTTCCAACATCGCCGCGCTGATCTGTGCCGCCGGTTTTGCGCGCGAGCGGGGAGACGACGCAACCGCGACTTTTATCCGGCAGTATGCCGACTTTCTGGAGTGTCACGTGGAGTCCTGGACGGTCACGACCGAGGGGACGCTCGTAACGGACATTCGCCGTCACTTTATCCGCATCCATCCGGCCGATGTCGGTGATCCCGAACCGAATGAAGATCCCAATGTCGGGAGCTTGCGCATCGCCAATCTTTCGCCAGAGCGACCCAATGAGTTTCCGGCCAAAGAGATCGTGGATGCAGGGTTTCTGGAACTGGTGCGCTACGGCATCCGCAAGGCGGGCGATCCGCTGATCGAGGATTCGCTGCGTGTGGTTGATGCGCTGCTCAAAGTGGACACACCGGTCGGCCCATGCTGGCGGCGTTATAACCACGATGGCTACGGGCAGCGTGCGGATGGCAGTCCGTTTGAGGGTTGGGGCACGGGTCGTATCTGGCCACTGCTGACCGGCGAACGCGGACACTACGAACTCGCGGCGGGCCGCGATGCCGCTCCTTATCTTCGCGCGCTGGAGGGCTTTGCCAGTCCCACCGGACTGTTGCCCGAACAGGTTTGGGATGAACCGGACCGCCCCGAGTTGCACCTGCATTTTGGTGGGCAAACGGGGGCGGCAACTCCGCTGATGTGGGCGCATGCGGAATACATCAAGCTGCTCCGCTCCGCCAGCGACGGCAAGGTCTTCGACCTGATTCCCGCTGTCTTTGATCACTACCATCATCGTCGCGACTGCATGACGCTGGAAGTCTGGAAACCCAATCGTCGCGTTCGCACGATCCGGCCGGAGATGACGCTGCGCATTCAGGCGCCGGCTCCCTTCCGCCTGCGCTGGTCGCAGGATGAATGGAGGACGACTCAGGATACACCCGCCACGGCAACGGCACTGAACATTCATTTCGTCGATATTCCCGTGCACAAGGACCAATCCGGCTCCATTCGGTTTACCTTCTACTGGACGGATGAGGATCGCTGGGAGGGCAAGGACTATCAGACCAAAATTCAGGGAAAAAACTAATCGGAATGGGCAACCCAGCGAGATCAGGAATAAGGCAACGTGTGTGCAGATTCCGCTACAGAAGACTGACGATTCCGTCTTCCGACCCCCATTCACTTACGAGGTAACGCCATGAACGCGACCCAAAAGCTCCACGAAAAAGGCCAGAGTCTCTGGCTCGACAATATCACGCGTGAACTGCTGACGAGCGGAACGCTTCGCCGATACATCGACGAGCTATCCATCACCGGCTTGACGTCCAACCCAACGATCTTCCGCAACGCCGTCAGGGACAGCACCGCCTACGACGCCGCGATTCGCAAACTCGCCGGGGACGACAAGTCTGGAGAGAATCTGTTCTTCAAACTGGCGATCGAAGACCTCACCGAGGCGGCGGACCTGTTCCGGTCGACCTTCGATCGTACCTGCGGTGTAGACGGCTGGGTGTCATTGGAGGTGTCACCTTTACTGGCGCATGACACCGAGACCACGCTTACAGTTGCCAAGGAGCTGCACGCCCGCGCGGGGCGCCCCAATCTCTTCATCAAGATTCCGGGCACCCGGCAAGGTCTGCCCGCGATCGAGGAATCGACCTTTGCCGGCGTCCCGATCAACGTCACGTTGCTATTCTCACGCGAGCAGTACATCGCGGCGGCCGAATCCTACCTCCGCGGCATCGAGCGGCGAATCGCCGCGGGTCTACCGCCCGACGTTACCTCCGTCGCGTCGTTGTTCATCAGTCGCTGGGACGTCGCGGTCAAGGACGAGGTGCCCAAAACACTCAGCAACCAACTCGGCCTCGCCATCGGCAAGCGCACCTACAAGGCATATTGCGATTTGATGGCTTCGCCGCGTTGGCAGCGGGCGTTCAACGCCGGCGCCCGCCCGCAGCGACTATTGATGGCCAGCACGGGAACCAAAGACCCCAATGCCTCTGACGTGTTGTACATCGAGGGGCTGGCCGCTCCCCTCACGATCAACACCATGCCCGAGAAAACGTTGAAAGCCTTTGCCGATCGTGGCGAGGTCGGCCCGCTTCTGCCGGCCGATGGCGGCGACTGTGAGGCCGTGTTGGCCCGATTCGCCAAAGCCGGCATCGACATCGATGCCTTGGCCGCGCGCCTTCAGGACAACGGGACCGCTTCGTTCGTTAAGTCCTGGAACGAACTCATCGAAACCATCGAATCCAAAAGCACGGTTGTCATGAATGCAGTTTAGGGACGCTATGGCACAAACGCATGGACGGATTCGTTGCATAAGAGGGGCGGCGTCATGAATGTTCTGGTTGTGGATATCGGCGGATCGCATGTGAAGGTTCTTGCCACCGGGCAAGACGAACCTCGCAAGTTTTCGTCCGGGCCGGAAATGACCGTCGAGCAGATGGTGACCGGCGTCAAGACGTTGGCAGAAGGTTGGAAGTATGACGTGATATCGATCGGGTACCCCGGAGTCACACTTGGCGATTGTGTCGTATCGGAACCACAAAACCTGGCCAAAGGTTGGGTTGGGTTCGATTTTCGCGCTGCCTTCGGGTCTCCGGTGAAGCTTATGAATGACGCAGCCATGCAGGCGCTGGGGAGCTACCGGGGCGGCAAGATGCTTTTTCTGGGCCTGGGGACTGGGCTTGGCTCTGCGATGGTGGTGGATGGCATGGTTGTGCCGATGGAGTTAGCCCACCTTCCGTACAAGAAAAGTACCTTCGAGGACTATGTCAGTGCCGACAGCAAGGAACGGCGAGGGATACAGAAGTGGCGGAAACATGTCGCGAAGGTGGTCGCCCGTCTAACTTCAGCGCTCCAACCCAATGATGTGGTACTGGGCGGTGGCAATGTGAGCGAACTCGACGAACTGCCGCCAGGTTGCCGCGCCGGCGACAATGCCAACGCGTTCGTGGGTGGATTTCGCATGTGGGAGAATAGGCGCGACAGCAATCCATCTCCGGTACCGCCGACTTTCACTGAAAATCTTCCCGAAACAGTAGCCCCGAACAAAGATGGTCGATCGGCTGATATCTCATACTTCGCACAACGGCCGGCATGGAAGGCGCTGGAATGCCATCGGCAAGCGGTCTGTAACGTACATCTCCGCACGCTCTTCGCCGATGATCCCACGCGTGGCGAACGCCTGACGGCCGAGGCGGTCGGTCTTTATCTCGATTACTCGAAAAATCGCATCACCGATGAAACCCTGAGGCTGCTGCTGCAACTGGCGGAGCAGTCCGGCGTGCGCGCGAAGATCGACGCCATGTTCCGAGGCGACAAGATCAACATCACGGAGAATCGCGCCGTCTTGCACGTGGCCTTGCGCGCACCGCGCGAAGCGTCCATCATGGTGGAAGGCGAAAACGTCATGCCCCAGGTCCATGCGGTGCTCGACAGGATGGCGGACTTCTCCAACCAGGTTCGAAGCGGTGAGTGGAAGGGCCGCACCGGTCAGCGGATTCGCAATGTCATCAACATCGGTATCGGCGGCTCGGACCTCGGCCCGGTCATGGCCTACGAGGCGCTCAAGTATTACAGCGACCGGGCGATGACGTTCAGGTTCATATCCAACGTCGACGGCACGGATGTCGTTGAAGCAACCCGCGACCTCGATCCGGCGGAGACGCTGTTCGTCGTAGCCTCAAAGACGTTTACGACGCAGGAGACGATGACCAACGCGCAATCGGCGCGGGAGTGGTTGCTCAAGAACCTCGGCGGCAATGTTCAGGCGGTACGTCGGCACTTCGTCGCGGTCTCGACGAATACAGCGAAGGTGGCCGAGTTCGGCATCGACAAGTCCAATATGTTCGAGTTCTGGGACTGGGTCGGCGGACGTTACTCCCTGAGTTCGGCCATCGGTCTCTCGACCATGATCGCCATCGGTCCGGAAAACTTCCGCGCCATGCTCGACGGCTTTCATCAGATGGACGAACACTTCCGCAACGCGCCGTTCGAGCGGAACTTGCCGGTGCTCATGGGCTTGCTGACTGTCTGGAACACGAACTTCCTCGGCGCACAAACCATCGCGGTCCTGCCTTATGAACACTACCTGAATCGCTTCCCGGCCTACTTGCAGCAGTTAACTATGGAGAGTAACGGCAAGCACGTCACGCTGGACGGGTCGAAAGTCGCCTACCAGACCGGCCCCATCTACTGGGGCGAACCGGGCACCAACGGCCAGCATTCCTTCTACCAGCTCATTCATCAGGGTACCCGGTTCATTCCCTGTGACTTTATCGCCTTCTACCGATCGCTTAACGCTCTCGGCCCGCACCACGACATCCTCATGTCGAACGTCGTCGCCCAGGCAGAGGCGTTGGCATTCGGCAAAACGCCGGAGGAGGTCGAAGCGGAAGGCACGCCGGACGCGCTAGCGCCGCACCGGGTCTTTGAAGGCAATCGTCCGTCCAACGCGATTTTTGCCGAACGGCTCACACCCGAAACGCTCGGCAAGCTCGTCGCGCTGTACGAGCACAGCGTCTTCACCCAGGGTGTCGTCTGGAACATCGACTCATTCGACCAGTGGGGGGTCGAATTGGGCAAAATGCTGGCGCAACGGATTCTCCCGGAACTCGATGCGAACTTGGATTCGCCGCTCGGACATGACAGTTCAACAAAAGAGCTTATCTGTCGCTATCGAAAAATGAGAGAAACACCGAGCCCATGAAGTAAATGCGCTCTACTATCCATCAGGTCGAGAACAACGCGACGCTTTCATGCCAGCCGTTCTACAGGGAGAAGATTCTATGCAAATCGGAATGATCGGACTCGGAAGAATGGGCGCCAATATGGTGCGACGGCTTATCCGGGGCGGCCATCAATGCGTGGTCTTTAACAGGTCGCCCAAAGCAGTGGAGGAGCTGACACGTGAGAAGGCCGTTGGGGCATCCTCGATCGCGGACCTCGTGAAGAAATTGGAGAAGCCGCGGGCGATCTGGATGATGATCCCAGGGGCATTTGTGGAGCAACTCATCGCCGACCTCCTGCCCCATCTCGAACCCGGCGACATCCTCATCGACGGAGGCAACTCCTATTACGTGGACGACCTCCGCAGAGCCAAGGAACTCGCGACCAAGAAGGTCCACTACATCGACTGTGGGACGAGCGGCGGCGTGATGGGCCTGGAACGTGGCTACTGCCTGATGATCGGCGGCACGAAGGAGGCGGTCGAGCGTCTCGAACCGGTGTTCAAGGCGCTGGCGCCTGGGATGGGCGACATCCCGCGCACTCCGGGGCGTGGGAAGATGGGCGGTACCGCCGAACAGGGCTATTTACACTGCGGGCCGAGCGGCGCAGGCCACTTCGTGAAAATGGTGCACAACGGCATCGAATACGGCATCATGGCGGCCTATGCCGAGGGAATGAATATCCTGGCCCATGCCAACGTGGGCAAGAACGACCAGTCCGACGATGCCGAGACAACTCCGCTTCGCAACCCCGAAGAGTTTCAATTCGATCTCAATCTTCCCGAGATTACTGAGGTCTGGCGGCGCGGCAGCGTGATCGCCTCATGGCTGCTGGATTTAACCGCGGCCGCCCTGGTCAAAGATCCGACTCTGTCGAAATTTGACGGCTGGGTCTCGGATTCGGGCGAGGGACGATGGACGATCAAGGCGGCCATCGACGTGGCCGTTCCGGCGCCGGTGCTCAGCGCGGCTCTCTACTCGCGCTTCAGCTCGCGCGACGAGGCGGAGTTTGCCGACAAGCTGCTGTCCGCGATGCGCTTCGAGTTCGGCGGGCACGTCGAGAAGTCAGACGGCAAGTAGCGGCGGAAGGGAAGGCCATGTCATGAACCCATCCCGGTCCCCCGTCGCGTTTCTGTTCGACGTGGACAACACGTTGCTCGACAACGACCGTGTTATCGCCGACCTGCAAAGTCACCTCGACAGTGAGGTGGGCGCCGAGTGCGCGGCATATTACTGGCGCATCTTCGAGGACATTCGAACGGAGATCGGCCACGCGGACTACCTGGGCGCCTTGCAGCGCTTTCGCGTCGAGTATCCACACGATCCGGGCATTTTCACCGTCTCCCACTACTTGCTGAACTACCCTTTTGCCGAGCGCCTCTTTCCCGGCGTGCCCGAAGTCATCGCCCACGTCAAGCAGTGGGGTCCGGCGGCCCTGCTCACCGACGGTGACGTAGTCTTCCAACCCTGGAAGGTGGAACGCTCCGGACTGTTTAGCGCGGTGGACGGGCAAGTCATGATTTATCCGCACAAGGAGCAAGAGCTCGACGATGTTGCCGAGCGCTGCCCGGCCGAACATTACGTGCTTTTCGAGGACAAACTGCGTCTACTAAGCGCCATCAAGAAAATCTGGGGCCGGCGGGTGACGACGGTCTTCGTGCGCCAGGGCCATTACGCCCTCGACCCGAAGATTCTGGCCGGCTATCCGGCCGCAGACATCAGTCTCGATGCGATCGGCGACTTGCTGCAATACGACCTGACGCAATTGGTGGCGTTCGACTATTTGAAACGAGGGCAAGATGAATAAGTCTCAGTCCGACGCTCTGGTCTTTTTCGGCGCCACGGGTGACCTGGCCTTCAAGAAGATCTTTCCGGCGTTACAGGCCATGGTCAGACGCGGCAATCTGGATGTGCCGGTCATTGGTGTGGGTCGATCGGATTGGACTGCCGACCAACTCCGGGCGAGGGCCCGCGAGAGCCTGGAAAAGCACGGCAAGATAGACCCCGTCGCTCTTGAAAAACTGTGCGGGCTCCTGCGCTATGTAAGTGTCGACTATTCCAAGCCGGGGACGTTTCAGGCGCTGCGCAAAGAACTGGGCGATGCCAGGCGGCCGGCGCATTATCTGGCCATACCGCCTCAGATGTTTGAAACGGTTGTAAAACAACTGGAGAAGTCCGGTTGCGCCAAGGGGGCGCGCGTGCTGGTCGAAAAACCCTTCGGACGTGATCTGGCCTCCGCCCGGGAACTCAATCAGGTTCTGCTCAAGACCTTCGACGAGTCAGCGATCTTTCGCATTGACCATTATCTCGGGAAGCAGCCGGTGAACAACCTGCACTTCTTCCGATTTGCAAATGCGTTTCTGGAGCCGATCTGGAACCGCCACTACATCGATAATGTGCAGATCACTCTGGCGGAAGACTTCGGCGTCCAGGGTCGAGGCGGCTTCTACGAGGAAACGGGCGCCATCCGCGACGTGATCCAGAACCACCTTTTTCAGGTGCTGACCAATCTGGTTATGGAGCTGACTCCCAGACGCGATAGCGAGTCCATTCGCGATGAAAAAGTCGCGGTTCTCAAGGCCACTCGTTCACTCGAGGCGAAAAACCTTGTACGCGGGCAGTTCATTGGCTATCGAGACGAAAAGGACGTGGCGCCGAATTCGAAGGTGGAGACGTTCGCCGCCCTGCGACTCGATATTGAGAACGACCGCTGGCAAGGCGTTCCCTTTTTTCTCCGAGCCGGAAAGTGTCTGCCCGTCACCTGCACCGAAGTCGTTGTCCGGCTGTGCCGGCCGGCAATCTCGTATCAAGACCTTCACCTCAAACCAAACGAATTGCGATTGCGGATCAGTCCCGAGATCCTCTTCGCATTGGGCATGAATGTGCTTGGGCCCGGCGAGCAGAAACTGGGTCAGTCGGTGGAGATGGTAGCGTGCCGTCATCAAGGCACCAGCGAGCCATCCGCCTACGAGCGCGTGCTCGGGGACGCCATGCAGGGAGACGCCACCCTGTTCGCCCGGCAGGACTATGCGGAAGAGGCGTGGCGCATCGTCGATCCGGTCTTGAAGGCGGACACGACGGTCCACGAATACGAGAAGAAAACGTGGGGGCCGAGCGAAGTCGACCAGAGTGTCTTGCCCGCTGGAGGCTGGCACAATCCGGTCGAAGCGGACGAATCCGAAACGGAGCCATGTTCATGAAGATGCAAGTCCTTGCCGATGCCGATGCGGTCGCCCAGGCGGCTGCTGTGATCATTGCGGAAGAGGCCCGTGCAGCCGTGCATACGCGCGGGCGTTTCAACGTGGCCTTCAGTGGCGGCCAAACTCCGCGCCGGATGCTCCGCGTATTGGCGGGAGAAGACGTTCCGTGGAACAGTCTGCATGTTGTCCAAGTCGATGAGCGAGTCGCCCCGTTGGGTCACCCCGACCGAAACCTGACCCTCTTGCGCGAGGCCCTGCTTGAACAGGCCCCGCTGCACGGTGAACAGATCCATGCAATGCCGGTGGACTTGCCCGATCTGGACGCGGCAGCCGCGAGCTATGGGCGGGAGCTTTCAGAGATCGCCGGTTCGCCGCCGATCCTCGACCTTGTCCACCTGGGCCTCGGGTCGGACGGTCACACCGCCTCTCTTGTCCCGGGAGATTCCGTTCTCGATGTCACGAAGTCTGATGTCGCGATGACCGGCGTTTACCAGGGAAGGCGACGGATGACACTGACGTATCCCATCCTGAATCGATCGCGCCGCATCCTGTGGATCGTCACCGGATCCGAGAAAGCCGCCATGCTTGCCCGGCTCTGGACGGGCGACCTGTCCATTCCGGCGGGAGGGGTGAATCGAAATCAGGTACTGGTATTGGCCGATCGCGCGGCGGCGGAACAAATTGGCCCCAATGAATACGTCGTTCGTTAATTCCCCCAACGCCGCAGGCCCCGGCGCGGAGCGAACCGCCTTGATTCCGAGACAATCGAACGAGAAGAACGACCGATATGAAATCTGAAATCCACACCCCGCAAACTGCTCCAGAAGCATCCCCGTCGACTTTGGCCGAAGTAAGAATGGCCTACAAGTTCATTCCCAATCTTATGGGCAGCCTGGCCGAATCACCTCTGGCGGTGAGCGCTTACTTACAACTCAGTGGCCGCATAAAAAGCAAAGCCACGCTGACGCCCACGGAACAGCGGGTGACCATGCTCGCCGCGAGCTTCGAGAACGGCTGTGATTATTGCATGGCAGCCCACTCCGCGGGAACGGCGATGGCCCACATTCCGTCCACCACCATTCAGGCGCTGCGCGATGGTTCAACGGTGCGGATGGGTAAAGGAGGAAGCCTTGGACACATTCCTGGCCGCGGGATTCACCCTCGCCCACGTGCTCGAAGTCATCGTCATCACAGCGATCAAGACCATAAGCAACGACACCACTCATCTGGCGAGGACGCCGTTGGACAACGTGTTTGCGAGCCGGACGTGGACATCGCCAGAGGAATCTCATGATGACACAACCCAATAACCCCCATCTGCCTCATTTGCTTTCAACCTTTGATCTCGGCGGGCTGCACCTGCGCAATCGCGTGTTCATGGCTCCGCTAACCCGCGGGCGCGCCGGACACCAACGAGTACCGAACGACTTGATGACGGAATACTACGTGCAGCGCGCCTCTGCCGGACTGATCATCGCGGAGGCAACCACCATTTCCGAACAAGGACTGGGCTGGGTGGATTCGCCGGGCATTTACAACGAGGAGCAAGTAGCCGGTTGGAAGAAAGTGACGGCGGCTTTGCACGCCAAAGGCACGCCGTTTTTTTTGCAACTCTGGCATTGTGGTCGCGCTTCGCACAGCGCCTTTCATGGCGGCCAGCCGGCGGTCTCCGCCTCCGCCATCAAGATCAACGGCGACGATCTCCACACACCCGACGGCAAGCGGCCTCACGAAACACCGCGCGCGCTGGCGACAGCGGAAGTCGGGGCCGTGGTGGAGGATTATCGCCGGGCGGCCGAACGGGCGAAGGCCGCCGGCTTTGACGGGGTGGAAATCCACGCCGCCAACGGCTATCTGATTGACCAGTTCCTGCAGTCGAAAACCAACCAGCGAACGGATCATTACGGTGGGAACGTCGAGAATCGGTTCCGTTTCCTGAAGGAGGTCGTTCAGGCCACCGTCACCGTCTGGCCTGCGAATCGGGTGGGCGTGCGTCTCTCGCCCAACGGAAACTTTAACGATATGGGGTCGCCGGATTTCCGGGAGACCTTTACCCATGCCGCGGCGCAATTGAACGCATTTGGCCTGGCTTATCTGCACGTGGTGGACGGCCTGGCTTTTGGATTTCACGAACAAGGCACTCCGATGACCCTCGCCGAATTCCGCGCCGTGTTTGGCGGACCGCTGATGGGCAACTGCGGCTACACACAGGAATCGGGCGAGGCGGCGATTGCCTCCGGCGTCGCGGACCTCATTGCTTTCGGACGGCCCTTCTTGAGTAACCCGGATCTTGTGGAGCGTTTCGCCAACGGATGGGAATTGAATGCGCCGGCAGATAAGAAAGTGTGGTCCGCGCCAGACGCCAAGGGCTACACCGATTTTCCGTTTTATCGCCGACGCTCAACGGCGGGACAACAGAACCTGACTGAGGGCACGGAGGTATTGCCATGATGCGCGTAGGCCTCGCCTCGGATCACGGTGGGTTTGGTTTGAAACAAGAACTGCTCGCGCAACTCCGCGCGGCCGGCCATGATGTCGTGGATTTCGGAGCGCCCAGTTTGATACCCGATGACGACTATCCCGATTTCGTCATCCCACTGGCCCTGGCGGTGGCGGCAGGGGATGTCGATCGCGGCGTGGCGATTTGCGGGAGCGGTGTGGGCGCGTCTGTGTGCGCCAACAAGGTCAAGGGCGTTCGTGCCTGCCTGATTCAGGATCATTTTTCGGCCCACCAAGGGGTCGAAGATGACCACATGAACGTTCTCTGTATCGGCGGCAGGACGGTAGGACCGGCAGTGGCGTGGGACTTGGTTCAGACGTTTCTTGCCGCGGAATTCAGCGAGGATGAACGGCATCTGCGGCGGCTCGGCAAGGTGTCGGCCCTGGAAACAGAGCGGAATGCATCGTCCCGCACATCTTGACTCCCTGACATTCGAAGCGTCGCGTGTCACATATTAGGCCCTCGCCTTTTATTGAAGGAAAAACGAGTGAAGCCAACCCAATATCAAGTCGTTCACATTGATGACCATCGCATCGCTTACGACCGGCAAGGCGAAGGGAATCCGGTCGTTCTCATTCATGGCATTCCGACATCGCGCCTGTTGTGGCGGAACGTGATGCCGGCGTTGGCCAAAGCGCACCAGGTATTCGCGCCGGACATGCTGAATTACGGACTATCTGATAAACCCGCGGACGCCAATGTCTCGATTGAGGCGCAAAGCCGTCTGATGGCGAAGCTGATGGATCAACTCGAACTGAAGGTCGCCGACAGCGTGGCGCATGACGTCGGCGGCGGGGTCGCGCAGTTGATCGCCGTCAACTATCCCGAAAGAGTTCGCAAGTTGGTGTTGATTGACACGGTCTCTTTCGATTCCTGGCCAATTCCCGAGTTTCTTCCGTTGCAGGAACCGGGCGCCGAAAGGGCGCTTCAGCGAAAGCTGACCCGACGCGGCCTGGTAACCCGCACGCGCACCCGCATCGTTCGCCGCGCGGGGGAGTCATTGATCGCTGAAGATGGCAGCCGCATCGACGCCGATGTCGTCGTCCTGGCACTGGGGCTCGAAGCCAATCCGCTTGTGCATGAAATGGGCTTGCCGACCCACTCCAAGAACGGATTGCGCATCAATGGCAGATTGTATTCGATCGCCGACCAACGGGTATTTGCTGGCGGCGACTGCGCTGCGATGGAGGGTTTCGATCTACCCAAGCCGGGCGTGTTCGGTGTGCGCCAGGCCGTCTACATCTACGCCAACCTGCTGGCCAGCTCGGATGGTAAACCACTGGCGGAATACACGCCTCAGAAACGTTATCTCGCCATCCTCAATCTTGGCGACGGCACCGCCTTATCCACGTGGGGGCCGTTCTGGTGGAACGGACGGTCCAGCATGTGGTTGAAAGACCATATCGACCGGCGCTTTCTCGAAGGCTACCGGCGTCAAGACGACCGCACGCGAAATTAGAAAGAGAATCGCCATGACCAATGAACAACTCGACCAATTGTCAATCAACACCATCCGCACACTCTCGATGGATGCGGTTCAAAAGGCAAAGTCCGGTCATCCCGGCACGCCGATGGCGCTGGCGCCGCTGATTTACACCCTTTGGAATCGCGTCATGCGGTTCGATCCAAAGGATCCCATCTGGCCAAACCGTGATCGGTTTGTGCTCTCCAACGGCCATGCTTCCATGCTGTTGTGGTCAGTGCTCCACCTCACACGGACACAGGCTGTCAACGCCGATTACGAAGTCGTGGGGCTTCCGTCCGTTTCACTCGACGACATTCGACGTTTCCGCCAACTCAACAGCAAGGCCCCCGGTCACCCGGAGTACCACTGGGTGTCAGGTGTCGAGACCACCAGCGGCCCGCTCGGCCAGGGGGTCGCAACGAGCGTCGGCATGGCCATCGCCCAGAAATGGCTCGCCCATCGCTACAACCAACCGGGCTTCGATGTTTTCGACTACAAGATCTATTCCGTCTGCAGCGACGGCGACATGATGGAGGGCGTCTCCTCCGAAGCCGCGTCGCTGGCGGGGCATCTCGCGCTCGACAACCTCTGCTGGATCTTCGACAACAACCACATCACCATCGAGGGCAGCACGCGCCTCACCTTCACCGAGGACGTTGCCGGCCGGTTTCTAGCGTACGGCTGGAATGTCTTGCGCGTCGCGGACGCCAACGCCATCAATCGAATCGAGCACGCGCTGGACGTGTTTCGGCAGACCCCGGGCCGCCCGACATTTATCATTCTCGATAGCCACATCGGGTACGGTGCGCCGCAAAAGCAGGATACGGCGGCCGCCCATGGTGAGCCGCTTGGCGACGACGAGATACGTCTCAGTAAACGATTCTACGGATGGCCGGAGGATGCCAAGTTCTTGGTTCCCGACGGCGTCCGCGAACACTTCGATGCCGGGATCGGAAGGCGTGGCGCCGAAGCGCGGCAGCGCTGGACGGAACTCTTCGCCGCCTACCGGGAAGAGTATCCCGAACTCGCGACTGAGATCGACCAGATGCAGCGGCGCGAACTTCCGGCGGGGTGGGACAAAGACCTTCCGAGCTTTCCCACCGATGGAATCGGCATTGCCGGGAGGGATGCGTCGGGCCAGGTGCTCAACATGCTCGCGCAGAACATCCCCTGGTTGCTGGGAGGCTCAGCAGATCTGGCGCCATCGAACAGGACCACGTTGAAGTTTGCGGGAGCGGGAGACTTTCAGGCGGATAGCCCCGGCGGAAGAAACCTGCATTTCGGAATCCGCGAGCACGCAATGGCCGCCATTGTCAATGGGCTTTCGTTATCAAAACTCCGAGCCTTCGGTGCGACGTTTTTCATCTTCAGCGACTACGCCCGGCCCGCCATTCGTCTCTCGGCGATGATGGAACTGCCCGCCATCTTTGTCTTCACGCACGACGCGATGGGCGACGGTGAAGACGGCCCCACGCATCAACCCGTGGAGCAGTTGGTCTCACTGCGCGCCATGCCGGGCCTGGTCACATTGCGACCCGGCGATGCCAACGAGGTTGTCGAGGCGTACCGGTATATCATGCAATTGCGCCACCAGCCGACCGCGTTGATCCTGTCACGCCAACCATTGCCGACCCTGGACCGCAGCAAATTTGCCCCCGCGGCCGGCGTGGCACGCGGCGCCTATGTGCTCGCCGACGCTCCCGGCGGCAAGCCCCAGGTGATCCTCATCGCCACGGGCAGCGAACTATGTCTCGCAGTGCAGGCACACGAGCAACTTTCCGCTGACGGTATTCGCTCACGCGTCGTGTCGATGCCGTCGTGGGACATTTTTGAGAATCAGTCGCATGATTACCGCAGCAGCGTGCTGCCGGCCGAAGTGACGGCGCGCGTTGCCATAGAACAAGGCTCAACGCTCGGCTGGGAGCGCTACGTCGGCGCATCCGGACGGGTCATCGGCATGGAGACGTTCGGAGCTTCGGCGCCGCTCAAAGCACTGCAGATGAAGTATGGGTTCGAACCCCAACGCGTCGCTGCGGTTGCCAGAAAGCTGTTAGATTAGCCCGCATATTTCATCAGTGATCTTCGAATGGTGATGGACGGAGTTTTTCGGCTTTGTGCGTGAGCGGAGGGACGAAGGTGGAGGTTGGGGCGCGCAGGGCCCCCTTACCCCCAAGCGGCGATCAGGTTGTTTTTCGGGTCATGATGGGGCGGGCGGGATCAGGCGGAGTCGTGGAACCAGGGATCGCCACAGGTCCTGCAGGGGGCAGCTGCTCGACAGTCGCAGTACGACGCGGCGCACGGAGACGACCACCCGCGCGGCGACCTTGAAGAGTTTCAGGCGAATGGTGTTCACCTGGGCCTCGGCCAGTTCGGTGCCGGCCAGGGCCGTGCGGCGCAGCGTTTCCACCAGGACGTAGGCCGCCGAGGACAACAGCAGCCGGAACTGATTGGCCAGGAAGGCGTGGCAACTGGTGCGATCGGCGAAGAGCCCGAGCTGCTGCTCCTTGATGCGGTTCTCCATGTCGCCGCGGGCCGTGTACAGACCGTCGTAGATATCGTTCGGCGTGCGGTCGGTCAGGTTGGTCACCACGAATCGAACGTTGGGCCCCTGAACCAGCCGCTCGGCCTCCCGAAGCAACAGACCCCCGGCGTCTGAGGTGAGCGTTCCGCCTGTGAAATCGGCCACGATTTTCTTGCGGCCGAGACTGGAAAAGAACATCGGTTTGCTGTTACAGTCTGTCACGAAAAAGCCTCCCTGCCTATGGACCGGAATGTTCTTAAGAAACCCCAGTCTACAAGGCTTCGAGGCTTTTTCTATTCCTATTCAACGCCGACCTGATGAAATATTCGGGTTATGTTCGCCGGGGTGGACTTCGTCCTTGTACTTCACTTTGCCCAGATAGGTCACGCAGGTGAGTAGTTGCCGCAAGCTGCCCTTGTCGAAGTGCCGCCCTCCACGCGCTGTTCCCTTGCGGGTCGTCCATTGCTTGGCCCGCCAGCCCCGGTTGGCCAACTCCTCCGCCGTTCGGATCAGCGACTGCTTCTCGATGTAGAGTTTGAAGATCGCCCGGACCCGCTCGGCCTCTTCGGCGTTGACCTGCAACTTCGAGTCCTTGGTCAGGTCGTAGCCCAGGACCGGCATCCCGCCCGACCATTTCCCCTTACGCCGCGCCGCGGCAATCTTGTCCCGGGTCCGTTCTGAGATGATCTCGCGCTCGAACTGGGCGAAGGACAGCAGGATGTTCAGGGTCAGCCGCCCCATCGAATGAGTGGTATTGAACTGCTGGGTGACCGAGACAAAGGAGATGCGATACTTCTCGAAGGTCTCCATGAGCCTTGCAAAGTCCAGAAGCGACCGACTCAGGCGATCGACCTTATAGACCACGATGCAGTCGATCCGCCCAGTCTCAACGTCGGCCATCAGGCGCTTGAGCGCCGGCCGCTCGATGTTGGCCCCGGTGAATCCGCCATCGTCGTAGCGCTCGGGAAGCGCCACCCAGCCCTCGGCCTTCTGGCTGGCAATGAAGGCCTCCCCCGCCTCGCGCTGGGCGTCGAGCGAGTTGAACTCCTGCTCCAGACCTTCTTCAGTACTCTTGCGGGTATAGATGGCACAGCGAATCTGATTGATGCGCCGGGCCTTGGTGTTGTTGCCGGTCATGAGGCCACCTTTTCTTTCGGGCCCGCGGCGCTGAGGCCAAAGAAGTGAAACCCATTCCATTGGCAGCCGGTGACTTTGCGGGCAATGGCCGTCAACGAGCGATAGGCCTCGCCGTCGTATTCGAAGCCCTTGCTCAAGACGCGCACGTGGATCGACTGGCCCTTGTAGACGCGCCGCAGCATCGTGCCTGCCGCAGGCAACCGGTCGTCACGCGGCACCCGAAGCGGGAGCACGATCGACGATTCAGGCGATTCTTCAGTCTCGTTGGCCTTCGGTGCGCTGATTCGCAGATCAGCATCGTTTGCCAATTCCATCGCCCGCTTCCTGGCCCGTTCGGACAGGCCGCCTTCGCGGATGGCCTGCAAGCGCCAGATGATGCGCTTGATCAGGTGCTGGCGATTGAATGACCGTGTCTTCTCACCGAAGACCTCGCCATAGCGATCTCGCAGCTGGCCAATGGTCATCTTGTTAAGCGCTCTTAGCGCCGTCTCCACGTCCGTTCGCATGTTCATACCTCCTGCGTCCTCTCGGGTTGACGCCGGGACCCATCAGGGCCAGAGGGCGAACACACCTCAAGGCCGGAAGCGTCGGATTCCGGCAAATGGGCGTCGATTTCTGGCGGTGAGGTGGCCCCGTGGCGCGCCCGGCGTACCCCTTCGGCCAGGATGGCGGCGATTTCGTGGATTCGCTCGTCGGGTGTGAGAGATGCTTCGTCTTCGGGCGCAAGGCACATGGCGTGGTCTCCTGTGAGGCCCACGCCGGCGTGCGCTTGGCGCTCGGCCGGACGTCTGGCTGGATGTCATCGACGGGGCACCGATCCGTGGTGCCCGCGTTCAACTATCTATATACGCAGAATCGTTTCGTGATGTGTTCGGACCGCGAATCAAACTACCCTGTTAACCCGACGCAGGTGTTAAGCGCAAGAGGGTGAGAGTTCGAGAGCGCGGGGCCGGGGGCCGTGGTCCCACCTCGGGGAGCGCGAGCGCCCGGTCGCGGTACAGCGCCGGACCGAGAGTCGGGCGAATCTGCGTTTTTTGGATAACGTCTAGGGGGTTGCGCGAGTTACGACGGTCTGTTTTGCCTACGCGCGCGGAGCGGGCCGTTAACAAAATCGCCGGCGCTTTCTGCCTTGGAGGGAATACCTCCGGGGGTACCCCACACCGCGCACTTCCTCTCCGTGGATGACGCCAAACGCCACGAGTTGGCTGCACTACAATGTCCACTTTGTCCGGTCTTTTGGGGTCCTCAAAACGCGCAAATCATTGTGGCACAAAGCGCTGGTTCATGTCCGCTTCGTGTCGACCGGCATTTACCCAGTTTACCACTGCGATTAATTCTTAGAGTCCTGTTGGTTCGACTGGACGTACGAAGAAATGCCTTTCCGTCAATTTCCAAGTTAGTTCAACAAGAGTTCACACGTTGTCGGTCGCCCTCGGTCATTCGAATGACGTTCGAAGGGCGTTCGAAGAATTCACCTAGAAATGACGTCTCGGAAGTTTCTAGCGCGCGCGCAACGTCCATTTGCCGCGCGCCACGTACGATGCGCCAAATCCTAACGAGCGAGCCGATCATCACTTGCGCCGCAATTCACACTGGAAATCTGTCCGGTTTTCTTGGCTCACTGTCCGGTTTTTGCCGGCGCGCCGTCCAGTTTTCGCGGGCGCGCATTCCAGTTTTCGAAGTGGCGATCATGCCTGATACGTGGCACTGTTTTTGTACGGACAAGTTGGCGTACGCAAAAAAAATCTTCAACAAAATGACTCTAACCACTTGATAATTTTGGAGTGTTGGTCAACTAATATGTCGACCCCGAAGATGTCAACGCGATGGATCGCGCAAACACATCTGCGAGTTGGGCTTCAAAGGAATGAAGCAAATGCCTTTATTTACTGCATTAAGTCTTGCATTCATTCTCAGGGGTCCAATTGTTGTCGGTTTCATTCGACACGACTGCGATCAGGCTCTCTGCTCTGTTGCCTGGGCAGTTAATCTTATCTTCGAGTGCGCATATCAAATTGAAGTCAAGACGCCATTACCTAGATATCGATACTGGCATTACGTGCAAATGCAAACGAGGTAAGACGACATGCCACTAAGAATTCGGAAAGTCGCGATCAAGAAGATCAATCCAGCGCCGTACAACCCCCGCGTTGACCTTCAACCCGGCGACGAAGAGTACGAGCGCCTTCATCGATCGCTCGATGAATTCGGCTGCGTCGAACCCTTGGTTTGGAATGAACGAAGTGGCCATCTGGTCGGCGGGCATCAGAGACTGAAGATTCTGGTGGCCAACGGCGCAAAGGAGGTGGAGGTCAGCGTCGTCGATCTGCCTCCGGAGCGCGAGAAGGCCCTTAACATCGCCCTCAACAAGGTCCAGGGGGATTGGGATCGTCATAAGCTGGCTGCCCTCCTGGATGAACTCGGGACGATCCCTGACTTCGACGTCTCGTTGACCGGCTTTGACCGCGTCGAAATCGGGCAACTCCTGGATCGATTCGGGGACCAGAAGTCGGCCGGAGAGGATGGATTCGATCTAGCTGACTCGCTCGACGAGGCGGCTGAGGAACCGCCCGTGACCCAGCCGGGAGAGCTCATCGAGTTGGGTCCCCATCGGCTTCTGTGCGGCGATTCCGCGAAATCTGAGGATGTGGCCCGGCTACTACAATGTATACAGGTAGACTTGGTCTTTACCGACCCGCCCTACAACGTCGCCTACTACGGGGGCAATCGACCCACCCCGCAGAAGGCCCGCCCCAAGCGTTCCCGCCAATGGCGACGAATCTACCACGACAATCTGACCCAGGAAGATTACGAATCCTGGCTGGGCGGCATTCTTGACGGGATGCTCGCATCACTTGCACCGGGTGCGCCATTTTACCTTTGGAATGGCCACCGGCAGTTCGGGCCGATGCATGCCCGGCTCTCGGCCGCCGGCGCGCACATCTCCTGCGTCCTCACCTGGGCCAAGGAACGATTCGCGATTGGATACGGCGATTTCAATCAGCAAACGGAATTCTGCCTCTACGGCTGGAAAGATGATGGCCAGGCCCATCGCTGGTACGGCCCGACCAATGAGTCGACACTTTGGCAGGTCCCCCGCGACTGCACCCGGGAGTATCGACATCCCACCCAAAAACCCATTGCCCTCGCCGAGCGGGCCATCGTCAACAGCAGCCGTCGGGATGATGTGGTGCTTGATCTTTTCTTAGGCTCGGGCAGTACGCTCATCGCCGCCGAACGACTGACCCGTCGGTGCTTCGGGATCGAACTGGACCCGCGCTACTGCGATGCGATCGTTCGGCGTTACCTGACATTCGTCGGTGACCTTCAGCCGTTACATGACCTGCGCCAGCGCTACCTGGCCCGGCTGGAGGTTGCATTGTGAAGCCGACGGCCCCTTCCACTTCCCAGGAGGGCCCCCCTGAAATCCCGGTCCTGACACTCATCAACGAGATCAAGGACAGGCGGACTTCTCCCAAGGGACTGTCGACCGAGGATCGGCGGCGCTGCGTGGAATTCCTGCGGACCGAGGGATATGTCATCGCCGAGATTGCCCAGATCCTCGGCCGCAATGAACGGACCATTCGTCGGGACATCAACCAGATCCGTGAAGAACTCGCCCTGGCCCCGGACCCGCGATTCGCCGAGCGGATGATCGGTCAATTGGCCCATGAAGCGGAAGTGTCGATCGCGCGATTGCGCCGCATCGCCCGCGAGGGAGGTTGCTCCGGCATGGAAAGACTGATGGCCGAAGGGATGGCCTGGAAGACTTTTAAGGAGTTCTTCGAGAAGCTCCAGTCGGTCGGCTACCTGCCCCGCGTCCCCACCGGCGTCGTGGCCGAGGTCTATCAGCGGCTCGATGCCGAACCCATCGCCGCCTATGACCAACTCGCGAAGGAACTGCAGGAGGTCGTGGAAGTCTCCAAGGCAACGGGCCGTTTAACCACCGAGCAGGCCGACCGCTGCATGGCGCTGCAAGAAGAGGTCGAGCGCGGTCGGATGTCGGTCCGACTCGATCGACTCAAAGAGGACGTCAAGGCGCAAGAACCCTAACCCCCCTACTGGCGGGCTTGATGCCCCTATGGAGATGTGCAGGATGCACGCTGTCGGACAACTTCAAACATCTAGAATCGAATCGCAGTTACGAACTGAACGGCGAAATGCCGCACAACACTCCCTCGACGCCTTCGCGAGGTTCTACTTCGCTCAGCACTTAAGCCGCCCCCCCAGCAAGATGCACATGGAACTGTACGAACTCCTTCAGGAGTTGCCGCCGGGAGGACGATTGGCTGTGGCCGGCCCGCGCGGCAGCGCCAAGAGCACGCTCGTCAGCCTGATCTACCTCCTCTGGTTCATCTGCTACAAGAAGGCCAAGTTCATCGTCCTGGTCTCCGACACCGAAGAAAAAGCCGCCGACTTCCTCGGTCATGTGAAGGACGAATTGGTCGAGAACGACCGCCTCGTCGCCGACTTCCCCGAGGTCTGCGAGCAAGGTGGCCATTACCCCCGTTGGCCACGCTGGCGCAAGAATGAGATCATCACCGCCAACAAGGTGAAGGTCACGGCGCTGGGTTACGGCCAGAATATTCGGGGTAAGCGCCATCGCCAAGATCGACCCGAACTCATCCTCCTCGACGATGTCGAGGGACGTGAGAACACGGCGACGGCCGAGGGCCGCTTCAAGTTGGACGAGTGGTTCCACAAGGCCATCCTCAAGTCGGGCACCCGCGACACGCGTGTGGTTGTGGTCGGGACCATCCAGCACTACGACGCCCTGCTGGCCAAGTTGACCGACCCCACCAAGAACCCCATGTGGATCGGCCGCATCTATCGCTCAGTTATGGCCTGGGCATCTCGGCAAGACCTATGGGAAGCCTGGGTCGCCATCCTTCGACGAATGGATGAATACGACGGCGCGACCGGTCCTGCCGCCGCCAAGGCCTACTTCGAGGCCCATCGTGAGGCGATGCTGGAAGGCACCGAAGTCCTCTGGCCGGAGTGCGAGGACTATCACACCCTGATGCTCATGCGCGAAGGCGATGGGCCGGCCGCCTTTGATTCCGAAAAGCAGAACGAGCCGGTCAACCCGGCCGACTGCTACTTTGCAGACGAGGACTTTCGGTTCTGGGATGAGACCTGGTCGACCGAGCAAGCGCTGATCGCATCGCTGGAGAGCAATGCCCAGTTCTTCGGGGCCTGCGACCCTTCCCTGGGCAAACTCGGCAAGCATGCCGACGACTCGGCGATCATCACCCTGCTGAAGGATGCCAAGAGCGGCAATCTCTATGTCCTCGATGCCGACATCTCCCGGCGGAAGCCGGACAAAATCATCGACGACATTCTCGACTACCAGCGCATCCGGAAATACGCCCGGTTCGCCCTGGAGACCAACCAGTTCCAGTCCTTTATGAAGGATGAGCTCGAACGGCGTTCAAAGGCCAAAAGCCTCTACCTCCCGGTCGAAGGCATCAACCACACCACCGACAAGATGGGCCGCATTCAGAGCCTGCAGCCGTTGATCCGTTCGGGCGCGCTACAGCTTTGCAAAAGGCATCGCGTCCTCATCGAGCAGCTCCGGCTCTTCCCCAAGGCCTCACATGATGACGCCCCCGATGCCCTGCAATTGGCCGTGCACTTGGCGCGCGTCGTGGGTGGCGGACCGACCAAAGAGGAATGGGAAGAGTGCATCGAACTCAATCGTCGCCTTGTGGCCATGCAACCCAACTTGGATTCTTTCTTTGGGATTTCGGGATCGATCGCCGACTGCCCGGGGCTTTGGTAAGACGAGGGGATTCTTGCTAGCTCGAGTTGTTGACCAAGCAATGAACAATGTAGGTGGAGAATTGTCTGACGAGAGATGCAACGTGCGGATCACTAACCTAGGGTCGGATGAATCAACCACCTTAGAGACGAAAAGTGGGGCATCCCAAGTCTTCAGCAGCGGATGCGGTCCTCTCATGCAACCGACGGTGACACGGCGTCAATAAGAGCAACCTTTTGAGGAGTTTAGGTCATGCGCGTCAGCTTACGAACCTTTCTGGCCTTTCAACTCAACGGGGCCGCATGCTGTGGCCGCTACGATGATGTGTCAATCGACCTGATCAAGATGCATATCGAACATGGGACGATCCTGGCCTTTCTCAAGGAACGCATGGGGATGGATTTCGACGCCGGTATCCTGACCCCGCTCGACCGGATGGAGCTATCGGAAGAATGGATGGACATGCTGGGGATCGCAGAAACCCGCAAGTTCTGCGTCGAACGCAATGGCCTCTGCCTGCTGGTGGCCTACTTGCTCGAAGGCATCCAGCGCAGGCTCTGGGATGCCCGAAAGCTCGGCCTGTGGCGCGAGGATGAGCTTGAATGCACCGTGGATGGCGGTGAAGGAGATACAACGGCCGAGCACGAAGCATAACTTCGGCAGGAATTGATCAATCGTGGAGTGCGCCCACTCTGGGGTTTGCTCGGTCTATGCCGCAACGCAATGGGTAGTCAGTAACCGGCGTCCGCGGCACAATACCCCTATGCCGCCTGCGGGTGGGCCATCGGGCACGGCTGGCAATCGCTACGAGGCACGTTGGACCGTCGCCTGCATGGCGCCGGTCCTGAGCGGAGAGTTGGACTCGATCCGCCTCGAACCGCCGGGTCTTGAAGGCCAGGGCGTTGAGTTCTGCGATGGCCGCGGCGATTCGCGATGTTATCATCAGGCAGGAAGCCAAGACGCCGAAGATGTGCATGCAAAGATCGGGATCAATCGCCAATGCCCTTCGGGAGTGGGCCGCTGCCGGGTTTTCCAATACGTGAACCCTGAGACCGCTGCGGCGATCGCCACGGGTAGACTGAACGAAATGAACACCGAACTGCTACCCATCTCTCGGCCACGAAGTTGCCTATCGTCGAGCACATTTGCCGCCTAGAATTTCTGGGTGGGCTGATGAGCCTGCTGATCGAAATCGTCATCCGGAACTAGTCAAACGCCGATCGCGTATGATACCGGCCCGCGCTGGCCGAAACTTCGCCAATGCGCACCAGCAACAGCAATCGCGTCGGCCCAAGTCGAACTCTAAGAACACACCCTCAATCAAGTAGGATGACCATCAACATTTTGGACCCTCGCTCGTGGACCCGCGCGAATTCTCCGAAATATCAACATCATCTTCTTTTTCAGAACCGGTCAACTGCACGCCCAGTCGCGGTGACTCGGCTGTTGTTATTCGTCATTAAGGCTCCAATCGTAGTCGAGCCGTTTGATTAGAGGATTGAGAGCTCGGGCGATCGGACTCCGCAAATGGTAGCGGCGGCGCCTGCGCGATCGCCACTTTATTTGAAGTACCTCTCCCGCGAAACATCACCAGAGTCCTCGGCGACACGCCGAATAAGAAGCCGAAGATGCAGGCTTGATTCACTAGGGTCGTGCGCAAGATACCATCCCGCAGCCATCGACGGGCGGAGGTGCAAACCGCCAAGTTAGACAATCTTACGACGCCGCATCGGCGAACGCGGCGAACGAACTCGAAGTCTTCCATAAAGGGCAACGTCTTGAAACCCTTCAAAAGGTGGAACCGTTCAGTTCGCACACAAAACGCCTGATCGCCATAGGGCATCTTTAACACGCGGGAGCGGAAGTTTGCGAGCCATCCGATGCATCGAAGGCCAATCGAATGACGATCGAATCCAAGCCGAAAAGCAGCCAACGCGGTCCCCTGCATTGCCATGAGACGCGCAATCTCCCGGGTACCATTTGGAGGAAGACAAGTATCGGCGTGCAGGAACATGAGCGAATCTCCGATCGCAATGGCAGCACCGGCATTCATCTGGGAGGCCCGTCCGGGTCCTCCAGAGACCACGGTGGCACCGCGCGATTTTGCGATCTCAACGGTTTTGTCAGTGCTACCGCCGTCAACCACGATGACCTCGATCCCTGGGTTGCCGGGAATGCTGTCAAGGCAGCGACTGAGGTATTGCGCTTCATTGATGGCCGGGATGATGACCGAAAGGCGCGGTTTCTCGGCTTGGCGGAAGAGTTCCTCGACCACTTCGGGTTGTCCGGCCAGATCGGTGGGCAGGTCAATGTCTGAGAGGATTTCCAGCGTGTGTAAGGAGAGGCCCTCGCGCCGGATACGCTGAGTTGTCTGCGAAAGAACGTTCGCTGACCCCCAATCAATCCCATCAAATAGTGCTGCGCACGGTTGGCTCAAGCCGATCAGGTAGTATCCGCCATCTCGGGCCGGCCCAAGCACGATGTCGTGGTCATGTAGAGCGGTGAAGGCGGACTCAAGACGATCGGCATCCAGTGAAGGGCAGTCGCTGCCGATGACCACGATTGCACCAGCACCGCGCTTGTGAGAATCGACGCAAGCCTGGTGGATCCGCTCACCGAGATCGCCGTGGTGCTGGCGCAGGTATAGGCGATCTTCGCCGAACGAATCGCGCATTAGGGCATGATCGCCTCCTTCAAACCGAACCTCGACGGAGCAAGCTCGTCTTTCCGCAATCGCGTCAGCCATCGCCAGAGTCCTGAGGGTCAAGCCGCGTTGGAGCTTCGCCGCCCCCTCGGCGCCCAGGGCAGGAATCAGGCGCGTCTTCGTTCGCCCCTTCTCCGGATAACGGGTGATGATGATGAGATGCTCTGGTTCAGGCTGGAAACTGGCAACAGCCGGCAAGCTCACTCGTTCTTGTGCAATTGTCGATAGAATCTTGGTGCCCGCGCGCAACACGCCTGAGAGCGTGCCGGATATCTTCGATATCCCAATCCTGCGACGGTAGTCAACCGGAACTTCGATCACGCGTAGGCCGGCTCGCAGGGCACGGATTTGCATCTGAATCGTCCACCCGAAGTCGCGGTCGTCCATGCCTAAGGAATGCAGTGCATCCGTTCGGATTGCACGAAACGGCCCCAAGTCTGTATATCGGTGCTTCCAGAACACACGCATCAGGCCGCATGCCAGCGCGTTGCCGAATTGCTGCTGCACCGACAGCGAGCCACGTTCGCGCTTTCCAAGCGTTCTCGAGCCGATCACCATGTCGGCCTCGCCGCCGACTATCGGCTTTACGAGGCGCTCCATCTGGGCGGGATCGTCGCTGAAATCCGCATCGAGAAATACCAAGATGTCGGCGTTTGTCGCGGCGCGGATTCCGGCGAGACAAGCGGCTCCGTAGCCGCGCATCGGCTCATGAACGACCATCGCCCCATGCCGCTCCGCCACTACCGCAGTCTGATCAGAGGATCCATTGTCCACCACGACGACGCGGTCCACCCAGCCGGGCACGGCGCCCAGAACCGCGGGGAGCGATCGCTCTTCGTTCAGTGCGGGCATGACAATCGCGACGATCTGATCTTGATACATGATCACGTATTCCGTAACGCGGGTTGGCTTAGCTTGGAGCTACCGGCTTCCGACTGGCTGCGACGTCGGAGCGGCGTTATTGGGCGACGTCGCGTCTGGTTCGCGGCCAAGCTTTCTAGACTCACCGAGCCACTTTTTGATGTCTTTCAGCGCCGGGGCGAATCCCCATGGGCCGCTTCACCAGCGGCGCCCGTTCTGCCACGCCCGGCGCAGCTGGCTTCTCCGCCTCAGCCGCGGGCTGGGTGGTTGCCAGACGGCGTCGATCGCCCGACTCCTGCGACAGCGCCGGCGCGACTACCATCAGGAGGAACAATCCTCCCATCTGACAGGCGCGTCTCTTTCTTGCTTTCATGGCCGTTTCTCCTTCCCGAGTAATGTTTCTTGACTAGAACTTCACTTGAACATCGCGTCGAACTGCTGGCGGCAGGACAGTCAGATCGACTTTCGCGTAAAACGCTTCGATCGCAAACCACCCCAGTACAGGCAGATGCTCAATCCACCTTATCCAGGGATGGGCATGGGTGAAGTAGTAAAGGGGCAGCAAAACTGTATACATCAGCAGCGAGGACCGCGGGTGCAGGGCAAGCAACGGAAGTAACCATACATAGTACCACGGAAACTGGGCCGGGCTGAGGAAATACACGGCAGCCGTGACCAACAACGATCGCCGAACGAGGTCAATTGCGCTGTGCCCGAGCCTCTTGGTTTGGATCACAATCACGCTCGCGATCAGACAAGCGACAATGAGCCGCGATACAAACGGACCCAAGTCGGGATTCACTGAGGCGATCGTGAGCGCGTGATGAGTCAGCCATCTGATCGCACTGAAGATGGCATCGTTGTTGATCCAGGATGTGGCGTAGGCGAGGAAGCCACTCGATCCAGCCATCGTTCCCTTTACGACCGGCCACCAAAGCAGGCCGGAGATTCCGACAAACGCGGCAAGAAACGATACTGATTCCTTGAGTCGTTGCGCAGATGAACGGAAGAACAGCGGCACCAGGACGAGCGGCCATATCTTGGCGCCCACTGCCAACGCCATCGCCAGGCCGGCCAGGCCTCCCCGTTGATGGACGATAAGGAATAATCCAAGCAAGACGAATGGCAGGACGATGACGTCCATGTGGGCGCTATGGCTCACCTCACGCAGCACAAGCGGATTCCACCAATACCATGCAACATCCTTAACGGGACGTTTTAGCCATCGCAGCAGCAGTATCAGCATCAATGCGGTCGAGACGTCACACAGGAGCAGAACGAATCGAAGGGCGCCCAGGCTCCACGGCCTTACAAAATAGGCGAGGGCGAACACGGCTTGTGCGGTTGCCGGGTAGATGGTGGAAAGGCTCGGATGATTGATGCGTTGAATGTTCCGTCCGGATTTTCGTGCGAGCTCCACCAGCTCCGTCGGCACGTCCTGTGCATTCGGTCCTCCTTCAACCTTGGCCAGGACGTCGCCTGGTGCGAACTCCCACGGGTTCGCACCCGAGGCCGTCGTCGCCCCATCCCAAAGGTATCGATAGCAATCCGAGACGAAAAACGGTGCAGCCGGAATGAGGATCAAACGAGCAGCGACTCCGACTCCCAGTATGACGATTGCGTCAGTCGATCGGACCGGTCGATCGCGGGCGGAATGAAGACCGATCAGAAAGATGATGCCGGCTAAGACCGATGCGGTCACAAAAAGCCAGCGGGTCGTCTCCGTATTAATAGTCCCGTTATTTCGGCTTGCGCCGATGACCGCCAGCGCCGCTGCATAACCAATGGCCGTCAGTCCGGCGGCGACAAGCCCGACAGTGCCGCGCCGTCTCCCGTCGCATGCGGAGCCATTTGCGACGGAAGCACGTGCTGGGAGCGGGGCTCGTTCAGTCGCCTTGATGGTCGTACGGGTCCGATGCGTCCGCCTCTTCACGATGTCTCCGGTTGTTCAAGGGTCCGCCGGGTTTCTTCACCAATACTTCTCGATGTGAATCTGTCCGGGCTGGCGTACAGAATGTTCACTGAAGCCGTCCTGGGAGAGAATGGCGGTCATCTCCTCGACCATGCCGGGGTTGCCACAGAGAAAAATGTGTGTGTTATCCGGCGTCGGATCAAACTTCCAAAATTCGCGCAACGGATTCTCGCGCCAGACCGATTGAATCCGACCGGCGCGGCCGGTCCAATGAACGGGCTCGTCCTGAGGACGGCTGATGAGCGGCAAGTAGGTAATGTTCGGACACATCGACTGCAGCATCATCAATTCGCTCCGATAGCCCAATTCCCAGCTATGGCGCGCACCGTGAACGACCGCGAAGCGACGGGGCCCTCCGCATTGTAACTCATCGCGCAGCATGCTGATGTACGGGGCCAGCCCCGTCCCTGTCGAAATCAGCACTACGTGCTTGTCCGGTGGCACTTCCCTAAGCGTGAACATTCCGCTGAACTTGGGGCCCAGCCACAGTGAATCGCCCATTTGCAAGGCGAACAGTCGCGGCGTCAGCGCACCTGATGGAACGAGGGCCACGTAGAACTCCAGGAATTCCTTCAGCCGCGAAGACGAGGAAATGGAATATGCCCGCTTGATCAGTCGTTCCCCCTCGGCCGTCTCATCCTCCTCCTCGCACATCGCGCAGCGGGCGCTGTTGCCGGGAAGCGCCAAGACCGCGAACTGGCCGGGCGTAAACGCAGGCATCTCCCAGCCATCGAACGAAACCCGGAGAACGATGAGCGCCGTCGATATCTCGATTCGCTGGATAACTTTGGCATTGAGTTCAGTCATTTTCACTGGAATACCTCAACCCCCTTTCGGGCAGATTACCTAAGCGCAGCCCGCGGTATTAATTGTGCAAAACACGGTCGGCGAAGGTCGCAAGACAAGCCGCCGATTTCCTCACAGGTCTTGCCGTCGTTCCCTCATCGCCCGCATGGCGCCCACCACGATGGCATAGACCGTCGTCCGGCCCACTACGGATGGTTGTAATGCTTCGCGAAGCCATCCTGCGATCCCTACTAAAAGATCAGGCATCCCCTCAACCTCCTTACCGACGAAGCTTCAATACCAGATTGAACAGCTTTCGAACAAAAGGCGTCAGGCGAGTGCGGTTATGGGCATCGCCCGCCTTGCGGATGATTTCAGCCTGCGTCGGGTACGGATGAATCGTTCGGGCGATTGTCCCCAGGCCCTTTCCGGCGACCACTGCAAGGGTGATCTCGCTGATCATCTCGCCCGCGTGCCGGGCCACGAGCGTCGCGCCCAGAATCTTGTCAGTCCCGGCCTTGAGATGAACCTTCAGGAAGCCGTCCGTCTCGCCGTCGAGGATGGCACGGTCCACGTCGCTCATTTCAAGGGTGATCGTGCGAAGGTCGATGCCTTGCTCTCTGGCGTCATGCTCGTAAATCCCGACGTGCGCGATTTCCGGATCGGTGTAGGTGCACCAGGGAATGGTCAGGGCACTGGCCTTGGCACGCCCGACGAATAGCGCGTTCTGAATCACGATCCGGGCCATGAAATCCGCGGCATGCGTAAATTTGTAACGCGAGCAAACGTCGCCGGCAGCGAAGATGCGCGGATTCGTCGTCCGTAAGCGATCGTTGACCTTGACGCCGGCTCGTTTTTCGAACTCGACGCCTGCCGACTCCAGGCCCAGCCCTTCCACGTTGGGCGCCCGGCCGACACCCAGCAGAATCGCATCGGCGCGGACTTCCTCGTCGTCCTGCAAGGCGATCACTTTTTCACCTTCGTGACGAACGGACTGGATTTTGGCGGAACAGCGGATATCGACGCCATCGCTGCGGAGCGCAACCTCGATTCGCGCTGCGGCGTCGGGATCCTCGCGTCCCAGGATGTGTGGTCCAGCCTCCAGGAGCGTGACCTTCGAACCGAATCGGGCGAATGTCTGCGCCATCTCGCAGCCGATGGGTCCGGCGCCGATGATCGCCAATCGCTGTGGAAGCTCGGTCAACGAAAAGATCGTTTCATTTGTAAGATAGCCCGCCTCGGCGAGGCCTGGAATCGGCAATGATGCAGCCCGCGCGCCGGTGGCAATGCACGCCCGGGCAAAACGGAGGGTCTGTCCCCCGGTTTCGACCGTCTGCCCACTCGTGAAACGCGCCTCGCCAATAAAGACATCGATGCCCAACTCTCGAAATCGCCGCGCTGAGTCATTCGGGCTGATCCCGGCGCGAAGTTGACGCATTCGCTCCATGACCGCTGGAAAATCCACAGATAACCCTTCAGGCACGCGAACTCCGAAGTTTCGGGCATCTCGCGCGTCGGCCAATGCGCGGGCGGAGCGAATCAAGGCTTTGGACGGGACGCAGCCGACGTTTAGACAGTCGCCGCCCATCAGGTCGCGCTCAATCAGGGCGACCCTTGCGCCGAGGCCTGCAGCGCCGGCCGCCGTTACCAGACTTGCTGTTCCCGCGCCGACGACGACCAGATTGTAACGACCAGCGGGAGTCGGGTTGGTCCACGCAGTCGGATGGATATTTGCCACCAAACGGCGATTGTGCTCATCCGCGGAAGAGGTCTGCGGCGGGCGACCGATCATAGCACTGCCATTGGCTGGATCCGCCATGGGACCTCCGGGCCGCGCCTCGGCTGCCATGTCTTCTTGCGATGCAATCACTCAATCGTCTCCTTGCTATCGATCCTGCCGATTGTCAATGCTGTTTAATCGCCAGTCGTAGTCAAGCCACTCGATGCGAATCGGCATACCGTCCTTCAATGCCGCTTGCAGGGAGTCTGAGGAAGACGCGGCGAATTTCAGCACATCGCCTGACACCTGCTCAAAATCGCCGCCATACCACTTGTAGAGCTGAGTCAGGTAAGCGGTCTTGATATCCGATTTGAATTGAAACCACGTCCTGTGGGAGTGAACGTAGCGCGTTTGTTCATCGAGCTGCCGGTTGATACGCTTGCCGACGTATGCTTCGTTTCGCAGGGGCGGACAGCCAACCGCCGCGCACACCAAGGCAAAGTGAATCCGCGGCTCCTTGAACTTCGGACGAATCTGCTTCTGCTCGATCTGGTTCAGGCTCCAGACGCTGCCGCCCAGGTTCCATCGTTTGTCATTCCATCGATCCGCGTCGGGAATGTCCTTGATCGATGTGACCGGGTACTTGTCGAGGACGAGCCTCAGGGTGAATGCGTTGTATGCGTTGATCAACAAGGCCAGTTTTTCGTCGCGGCTCAACTCATCGAAACGCGCCTTGGCGATTAGAGCAATGTATGCGTCGAGTTGCGAAGAGTCCCGACGCAGGCCGGCGTAGTCCACCCAGCCCCCCTCGGTGACGTGGCTCGAGAGCAGTTGATTGAAAATTGAATGGTCGAACGAGGCTCCCACGCCTTCCGAGCCGTATGCCTCCACCAGTTTGACGCCCGGCGGGCCGAAAATGCCTTGCAGGGCGTCTCGCCGCATCCATGCTACGCCCGTTATCACCGCAAGAACGAGGGCGAAGATGGGCACTGCCATCTTTCGCTTGCTCACCGGCGCTGCTCCGGCGTCGAGGGGAGAGGATCCGGAATCCGGCGGGGGTGATGCCATATCCAATGCACCTTGCTCGGCGAGGACACGTCGTGCCAAACGCGTGACATACACGGTCACGACCACCGTCGCCAGCAGACCGGCGAACAACAGGATCGCCTTGCCGGCGCCGATCGCGCTGCCGCCTGCGCTTACCGCCTGAAGACCCTCGGCGCCGACATGGCCGAGATACACAAACATGAACGTCCCAGGGAGCATGCAGATCCAGCTCGCCAGAACGTAGGGCCAGAAGCGAATTGACGATATTCCGTAGAGGTAATTTCCCAAGCTATGCGGGACAGCCGGCGACAACCGAAAGAGGGCCACGATCTTCCAACCCCCCGTGCCGATCGCCCGATCGATTGCCGAAAATCGCGCATTTCCCTGGGCGGCTCTTTGGACGCCCGCCCGAGCGAAGTGACGGGCAATGAGAAATGCCAATGCCGCGGTGATCGTCGAGGAAATCGATACAATGACCATTCCCCATAGCAAGCCAAAGAGCGCTCCGGATGAAAGCGTGAGGACCGAGCCGGGCACAAAGAGCAGGCTCGCGAGAATGTATGCGCCGCCGAAGGCGAGCGGGCCGAACCAGCCGAGTCGGTCAATGCCCGATTGCATTGCGCCGATTGCCCTTTCCACGGGGAGAATGCGTGTGAGGATGATCAGGCAGATGACGATGGTCGCCGCAGCGACCAGGTTCACCAGTCGCCATGACGATCGGCTTCCGGAGTTGACGGTTATCTGAGCCGTCGGTTCGTTACCGCCGGTGGCCGTGTTGATCGAGTGCGCATTCAAGATGAGTACTCCCTGCTTCTGGGCTGTCTTTTCCTACCGGCTTTTCGTTAGAGTTTTGACGGCTGCGATGACTTCGTCCGGATCCGCTCGCTTTTTGTAATCCCAATCCGCGAACGCATAGCGCACGACCCCGCCCTTGTCGATGACGAATGTTGCCGGAGCGGGGAGATCCCATGTGCCCGAGACATTGGACTCGGCCACATCGAGTCCGAATCCCTTGTACTTGGCCTTCGTCTCTTCATCAACAGTAAAGTGCACGCGGAAGGCCTTGGCGGCCTCGTGCCTCGGATCGCCGAGGACGGTGAAGTTCAAGTGCCCCTTCTCAATTGTCTTCGCGGCATGATCCGGCTTCTCCGGCGAGAGGGCCACGAATTTGCCTCCGGCTGCCTCCAACGCGCCAAGCTTGTCTCGCCAGCTCGAAAGGGCGCGGTTGCAAATTGGGCACCACCCCCCGCGATAAAACGTGAGTACGACAGGCCCGTCTTTGTAGAGCGATGCCAGGTGAACGGCTTTACCTTCCAAGGTCGTGAGGGCGACGTCCGGGGCCTTCTCGCCAACCGATAATCCCGGTGACCTCTTGAGTTCTCCTGATGCGTTGCTCGTGACCACATGGGTATCAGGGTAAAAGGCCGACCAGGAGTAATAGAAGGTCTGCGCCGTTCGCACATGTTGCGGTGCATCGATCACGGAAACACCCGCCGGTGTTCGAGCTATTCGAACATCTCCGGCGGGCGTCTTGAGTGTGTAGCCTTCGCCGACCGCCGCCACGGGAACGAACCATGCCTGTTGGTCACTGGCAACGCCGACTCCTAGCGTCTTGCGCGGCAGTTCACTTCCAATCTTCGCCACCGGAACCCGCAAATCGTCGCTGGTGAGATACTGCTCATACGGGGAGTGAGCGTAGTCCCGTTTGTGACCGGTGTTGCGACTCACAATGCGCGCCGCGGGATGCGATCGCTTGAACTGCGAAAACGAAATCACAACGACAGGTAGGGCTTCCAGGCTCGTCCCGGCCAGCGGGCCAGAGACGGCTTTCATGCCCAACTGACTCCAGAGGCCCTTGTGCGTTTTATCGTACATTAGGACGTTGGAGTTGTAGAGCGCACCGGAAACGCCGAACTCCAACACGGTCGGCTTGTCTTTTGCCTCGCCACTCGTCGAGCGAATCTCGCGCGAAAATACGGCTGCCGAGTCGCACAGCGGGCAATACGTGGCCGCGACGGGCCGATCCCCGACGGTCATGTTGACGACCTCGTGCCAGTCCAGAACGCGAAGCGGCACGCCGATCGTCTCGCTACCTACGGTTACGTCGATGACCCTGGCGTCATCGGGGAGCCAGGAAGCGCCGCCTGCGGATTCCAATTCTGGATCCGTCAACGCAGGAATGGCGTCACGCGGCAGGAGGGTGTGAATCTGTTCCTCCGGAATCTTCAGATGATCCATCGCATATTCCTTTTCGAGGTTCACCGACCCCGGGCGACGAATGCGTTGAAATTCCTTGGCTTGCTCGGTCTGTGCCTGCTGGGCCGACAGGAGGGAGGAAGTTGCGGCGATCCACGCCGACACGAAAAGAACGAATCTCGGTTGAATACATCTCATGGACATGGCTCCTTATGATGCTGTTGAAACGTCATGGGTTACTTCTGCCAGCGCCCCGCCGCACGAGGATCCGTGGCCAGCCGTGCAGCCAAAGCAATGCGCGCCCGTTACGATCGACCGATGTCTAAGCTTTTGAGGATCGAATTCGCTGACGTGCCGCGGCAAACCGCCTGCAGTCGGGAGTGCAAGGGCGTAGTTAAAATCGCAATCATGCAGCGTGCCGTCCCAGCTCACGTGAACCTGGTGCCGACACATGAGCGGGCCGATGGTTTCGGGATTGAATTGCTGTCGGAGAAGCTTTTCATAGTCCGCCAGCCTGCCTTCTCGTTCCAAATCGTGTCGGAAGCGGCCGATGGGCATGTTGGAAATGGCAATCAGGCGCGTAAACCGAATGCCGAATCGAGCCCGCAGCTCGCGTCGATAGTCGCTTTCCAAAGAGCTTTGCTGTGGCGGCAGCGCCGGCCCCAGTGGGTTGTAGACGAGGTCGAGCGGCAGCTGGTCCGCAATCCCGAATCCGACGCCGTTGAGCATACGAATGACTTCGACGCTGCGCTCGTAAACTCGTAGCCCGCGCTGCCGGTTGACGTTGTCCGGCAGGTAGCATGGCAGCGAGGCAATCAGGTGAACGCGCTGGCCCGCCAGAAACTCCGGAAGGTCGCGGTAGCCGTCTTCGAGCATGATCGTCAGATCGGTCCGCACGATCACCTCGAAGCCCGCGGATCGCGCCGCCGTAACGAATCGTCTGAAGTCGGGATTCATAGCCGGCTCGCCGCCCGTGATGTCAATGCACCTCGCCCCGCCGCGCTGGGCCGCCTCGATGACCTGCAACATCGTCTCCCAGCTCATCTTCTCGGTCCGTTGCGGCGAAGCCTCCACGTGGCAATGGCGACAGGCCATGTTGCAGGTCAGGCCGACGTTGACCTGCATCGTGTCGATCGACGATGCATGCAGCGGCTCGCCGGTTTCTTCGATTACCCGACGGTCAAACTCGCTCGCGCCGGCGATGGTCAGGGGAACGGTTGCTGGTGCCGTCATTTAGTTGCCTCCAATATGTGTCAGGAGCCAGAATATCCCCGCGCCAAGCGCTGCGCCCATCGGCAACGTCGTCAACCAGGCGACAACGATCTGGGTCACGGTCTTCCACTTCGCCCGGCGGGTTGCCATGCCGATGCCGAAGAGCGCGCCGCATGAGACATGCGTGGTCGAGACCGGCATGCCAAGCCGGGAGGCGCCAAGCACCAGCGCGGCCGTGATCAAGTTGCCGGTCAAGCCTTGGCCGGTGTTCAGGGCGGTGATCCGCCTGCTCATGGTCTCGGCCACTCTTCGCGAATTCAGCAAGCCGCCGACGCCCATTGCGACCGCGACCACTGTCAGTTTCAAATTCGCCCCAACTGCTCCTGCGGCCAGAAGCAAGGCGGCGATCTTGGGCGTGTCGTTCACTGCCCGGGCGAAGCAGACGGAAAGGCCGCTAAGCAAATGAACGCCGTCAACAATGGCCGGGGCGCTGATTCCCAAGATGCGCCCGTCGTAGCGCTCAATACATTCCTGCCGGGAGGCGATCGTGATGCTGGCGCCGCCTTCGACCGGTACTGCCAATAGGCTGGACCCGTGCTCAACGATTCGCACGGTTTGAGGCGCTGCGGTGCCCGCGCAGATGCACGTTTCATGTGTTACGCCCATGTACCGACGGGCACGGTGGAGTAGTGGATAAAGGAAAACGGCTCCGCCGATCGCCAAAAGCGGACTGACCAAGAGCGGCAGGAAGAACCCACCCCAGAGAGTGCTTAGACTCGATGGGCCATGGCCGACGAGTAAGGAGATACCCGCGAGAGCGCCAGTCAACGCGTGCGTGGTGGACGTCGGCATGCTGAGCAATGTCGCCAACAGGATCGTGACGGCGCCCGCGGATGCGACGGCGATCAGCAAATTGCTGCCCCGTGTGAGTTCCTCGGGCACAAGCCCTTTTCCGCTAAACACCTTGGCGAGCGATCCGGCCAGCAAAATGGACATGGCGCTTCCGGCAAGCGTTGCCGCCGTCGCCCAAGTCAGGGCCGTGCGATAGCTGAGCGTGCCGCTGCCGTAAAGCGTTGCGACGCCTTTGAAATTATCGTTTGCGCCATTGCTATACGCGAGCCAGAACACCGCAAGCGCCAAGACCACACTCGTCACGAATCACGTCTCCTAGTGAAAAATCCTTGCCCTTCTCTGGGCATCAAAAAAGAGAAAATCGATCCGACTGGTCTTCAACAACACCCTCGTTCGGCGATTATCGCTGCATCGAGTGTGGGCGACTTTCCACATGGGAACAGACCGAAGTGTTGCGTCCGATCGCTCTGCACACGAAAATGAATTGCGAGTCGGGTTTCGGAGAGCATGGCAGCCGTATTTCCGCAAACCAACATGGGTTTGCCGGTGATGAACTCGTGATGATCGTCCAGCACGTACGAGTGCGGGCAATGAGCGACCGTTCCAAGATAAGTCGCGACCTGCCCAAAATCCTCGCATCGGTCTTCCAGGGACTTTATTTTGAACGCGCGAATAGTGAGGGAATCAAACCGCGCCATTCCGACCTTGGATTTCACCATTTCATTATCGATGGAAACCGGCCGTCGAGCGACAATTCGGTAATCGAGAACGCCCAAGGAGTGGAGCAAACGGCGAAAATCTTCGACGTACATGGCACCCGCGAGGCATTCGCCCAGCAGGACCTGATCTTCACGCCAATCTATTGAGAGCCTTCGGTCCGCAAAGATATCCGAGAAAAGCAACTCGCCGCCCGGCTTGAGAACTCGAAGAATCTCGGAGAAAACGCATTCCTTGTCGGAAGATAGATTCAACACACAATTTGAAATCACCACGTCTACGGATTCATCCTCGATGCCGGCATCGCCAAGAGACTCCATGTATCCCTGAACAAACCGGGTATTCGGTCTGCCGAAACCAAAAGCAGCGGCTTGGGATTCCTCATTGGCTTGGGCCACGCTCAATTGTTCGGCAGTCATGTCAAGGCCGATCACGCGGCCGCGCGGCCCGGCGAGCTTGGCGCAGATGAATGCATCCCGCCCGGTGCCGCAGCCGAGATCAAGGATCGTGCAGCCCTCGATCCCCTGCGGGATCGGTGACCCGCAGCCGTAAAATCGTTCGACGATCTCAGGGGCAAGCTGCGTCATGATGGACCGGATGTGCCCCGGCATGCCGTTCGGCGAGCAACAGGCGTCCGTTTTCAAGTCGGAAGACCTCTTGAGGACGCGGCCGTAGTATTCGCGGACGGTTTCGTGCGTGGGCGATTGTGTGGTCATGAATTCCGCCTTCCATTATCGTGTGACATTTTCATAGAGATTCAGCAGATGCGTCATTGAGAATCGAGGGCTTCGAAGTTTCGTAGAATGGCATCCAGTGTGTTATAAATCGAAACGGTGACGTCGACTGTGTAACGCCTATCTATGTTGAGGTGAGTGCTTGCATGCCCATCGGTGAAGAGCGCGTTCACGAGGCGCTGCTGATGATGGGTTCTTGTTCTTAGGTTGAACACCGCCATCTTGGGCGGCGCGATTAACTGGGTGTCCAGGGCGAGGCACCGAATCGCTCCCCCCCTTCGATTCGTGCCAAGAGCATCAAGCTTCACGCGGGGACGCTTCGCCGGGCCGCTCAGGGTGGACACGGATGCGTGGCGGTAATAATAACTACCCTCGACTTGCGACACCCCGACGTCCGCAAGGGCGGCTTGGGTATCCTGATCTTGATCGGCCCCAGGACAGAACAGCACTTCCCGAATAACTCCGAGGTAACCGTGCAGGAGCAATCCGAGGCCGACCGGGGCGCCGCTTTCCAGTGACAACAGCGATGTGACGTTTCCCGTCTGCGGGTAGAAATTCGTGGCGGATGGCGGAGGTGCTTTGGGACCGTAGGGTATAAAGCCGTCGTGGTCTATTGCGTAGGCGGCGATCGCTACTCCGAGTTGGCGCAACTTAGAGAGGCACGCGGTCTCATGTGCGGTGCGTCGGCTATGGCTGAGCGCCGGGACGAGGACGGCGATCAGCGCGGCGACGACGGAAACAGATACCAAGACCTCAATCAGCGTGAGTCCATGTGACAATCCACCGAATGACCGTCCACTTGAATGATTGATTGAGATCATATTGAGTCCATTCTCTCGAGCCACGTCAAACTTCGCGGTATGTCCTTCAGACGGATTCTGGATGCTCACCGGGCGGCCTCACGAAGAGACAAGCAGGTCGATCAACGGTTGAATATCCAGCCCGTTCGTTTCCATGTCCGCGTTCACATTCGCTGCACCGACGTGACACGGTGTTTTGTCTATTCCCATCAGAACTTCGGCCAGGGCAACGACATCATGGTGATCCACGGCTCCATCGCAATTGACGTCCCCGGTCATCGCCGGATCGGACGCGCTTAGCCGGACGAAGTCTAGGTTCCAAAATCCCTCTCCGACCGAATCATTGGAGTCGTCGATGGAAGGGCGAATCAGGATGCCGATCGGCAGGCCAGCCCACGCGTCGCCCAACGAAACCACTGGCGCGTCAACGATGACGTCTGATAGGACCGTCGTTCCGACATCGGCCCCATGGACAAGGCTTGAAGCGATCACTTGTTCGACGCCATTCTCAAAGTAAAACAACGCAATCTCGAATGCCTCATCGGTGCCCACCGGGAATGTCGAGCTGGTCCCGACGGCCACTGTCAGTTGGTACGACCGGCCGACCTCAAAGACCCGAGTCAATTCCTGCCGCAGGTCGTTCCCGACCAATGAACTCATAAAGGCGAGCCGATCAAGGTGGGCGTTCGAAATCCGATCCGGTGAGCCGGGGTCGATGTTCAAGAAGACACCCGTGTTTTGATCGAATTCGTCTTGAAGACCGACCTCGGTTTCGTCCCAGTCATCAATGAACGGGAGGGCGCCGAACGGGTTCATCTCGTCGCGCGTAACCGCCGGCAACTCGAAGGAAAAGTTCGGAACAGGGATCGATTCGCCGCGAACAAAGCCCGGGCCGATGAACCCCAGCATCACGATCACGGCGATGCGCCTCATTGCGACTCTTCTCGTGCATCCTGTCATCATTTTTCTCGCACAACTACAATTACAACTTCGCGGCACGACCATCTCATGTTCGCGTCGATTTTCCCGTTCAACCTACCGCTCGCCGAGGCAAGAAGTGAGTCACCGCAAGATGGAGAGCACCGGGATCCTTCTTAGGGATTCCCGGTGCTTCCCGGAGGGGAAAAAGCCGGCTTCATTTCGATCACAGCAGCAGACGGCTGACCGCATCCAAAGATCGCATCAGCTCGATCGAGTCGCCACGAGGCCCACCCGAAAGGCACCGAATACTCGTCACCAGGCGAGAACGACGCGTGAAAAAACGGCTATCGCTGATCGAAGCAGCGGGGTTCAGTCGCGAACACACATGCCGGCGGCTATTCACCATGAATACGGACAAGTCAATTCGCTTTTTCGACTATTGGGAGTACGGTGGACAATCGCCCGGGCGTGCCGGAGGAGTAGCTTGGCTCGCCACGGGCGTGTCCACCGTAGAATTCGTCATTCAGTTCTTCGCGTATTTAGTTGGATTGGAAAGGAACATGCCCCTCGTCTTAGCGTCCGGAAACAGGTATCGCTTTCCGTGATAGTCGACTGCGAAATCCTCGCTACCCAGCACGTCCTTCTTCATCTCCACTTTGCAAACGACGCACTTGCCGTCCAGCGCCAGGTCGGCGTCGGCGTACTTGGCCGGATTCTTCTTGAACATGTCGAGTTGCTTCCGCTCGGGGAACAGATAGAGCCGGTCGTTGTACACCGTCTGAAACTCCGCCTTGCCCGGCACACTCTTTTTCATTTCCACTTTGCAGACAACACAATCGCCGCCGAGAGCCGGTGCGAAGGCTGCCGGGCTCTTCTCGAACATCGCCTTCTGTTCAGTGCCAGGAAAAAGGTAGCGGAGCCCGTCATGCACAACCGCGTACTTCGGATCGCCCTTGACGACCTTGTTCTTCTTCACGAGACAAACCGCACAGTCACCACCCAGTGCAAGATCGGCGTCGGCGTACTTGGCTGGCTTCTTCTTGAACATGGCAAGCTGCTTCTGTTCCGGGAATAGGTACAGTCGGCCCTTGTGAATCAACGAATACTCCGTCTTTCCTGCCACGCGATTGCCCACCTCTACCAGGCACACTGTGCAGTCACCACCCAAAGCGGGCACGAACTGGGCCGGGTCGGCATCGAACATCTTCTTCTGCTCAGCCGCCGGAAAGCGATACGTCTTACCGTCGTAGTCAGAGGTGTACGCCGCTTTCCCCTCCACAAATTTGTTCGTCTTGGCAAGGCACACCGAGCACTTGCCGTCCAGCGCCAGCGGCAGATCGGCTGCGCTGACACCCATCGGCGCCACGAACACGGCCAGCCCCACAATCACAAGTTTTCCAGTCAACTTCATACTTGGTCTCCAATTAGGTATTCTGCCCAATTCAGATTTCTTTGCGTCCCGGGGATACATTGGGCCTCTCTACCGCCGAGCAAACACAGTTCGTTCAAGGCTCCTCGTGGCGCTTCAGGAAGACCCGCACCTCGTCCGGTACGTGCTTCAACGCCCCGGAAGTCACCAGATCATTGAAGTCGGTGAAGGGCGCGCCGCACCGGTGTCTCTTTTTCGCGCTTTCATGCAAACAATCGGTGGCCGCTCGTATGCGGGCGAAGTCTTCGAACCCCCATTGCACATCGCGTCCGATCACTGTTCCATCATCGTTGACGATGACGACCTGCGGCGAGCGAAGTCTCGTCGACCATCGCTGTTGTGGTGTGTGGACCTCAGCGCGAGTGCGCGTCCCCACGGCCAAGCTGCTGGATTGTTCCGCCGAGACATCCACATGCTCTTGGTCGATCGCTGAAAGAACGACGAAACCCGGATCATGGTCCGTCAAACCGATCGCAAGAAACCCACCGCCGTAGTTCGTTGTGAATTCAATGGCGCTCGCGTTCGCCGTCGTTCCAATGCGTTCAACCGCGATAAACACCGTTATCCCTCCACCAGCAAACAGAAGCATGAGCCGCATCGGCTGACGAAACCACGATCGTCTCGAACAGTCACACGTGGAGATTGATTCCGCCAGTCCATCAACGGGCGCCGCTTCGATGACATCTACGCTCATCTTCATGCGCAAGCGTTCAATCCAATCAAAGAGTGGTTTGTGGCGCCGATTTTGGCACGCCAACGAAATGGACTCCATTTGCATACGACCACAGGCGGATTACTTCGCCACCGGGCATCCGTTTGCCGGCACCGTGAGTACATTCCGGGGCTGGCGGGAAAATTGCACAATTAACCCCGAGCAGCGAATTAGGGGCTGGCAGAGCCAAGCGAAAGAATTGTGGAGGTATTGAAGCGGCTAGGTTGCCGGATGCGCCCGCTCAGAGCCCCATCATCTTCAGCATCATTCGCAGGCGATGCCCGATGCTCACGGGCTTCGGATCGCTCGCGTTGTGGTGCAGCACGAGCAGTGTGAGGTCATCATCGCGGGTCGTGGCCGCGTCACCCGAGGCACGATCGACCGCGGCGATCAGGTCGTGCCCGAACGTCGCGGGCTGGCCGGCGCCGATCGACGATGCCACGGAAAGCAGGCCGTCTTCTCCTTGCGGCTCCCGATCGGGCGCGTGAGATTCGATGAGAGAATCGGTGTAAGCGACGATGAGATCGCCACGATTGAGCGTGACGGCGAACTGGCGATACTCCGTCGAACGAATGATGCCAAGCGGAAGTCCTTGAAACTCAAGCGTATCAGTGAGTGATGGACCGAGCAAACTCCATGTCCGCGTTGCTGCTTGATACCAAAGCGGCCGGGGATGGCCGGCAAGGCAACACACGAGCTGATCCGTAGGGGCGAAGTACGTCATGATCACGGCGGTGGCGAAGACGCCGCTCTCACTCAGCCGTCCAAACGCACGGTTCAGCCCCCGCACAAGCCGAGTCAGATCATGTCGGCCGATCGACTTGCGCATGAGCTTTCGGAGTTGGATCGCCAGTTCACTCACGCTGGTTCCGTGGCCGGATACGTCGGCCAACATGAACCGGCCAATGCGCCCCATGCCGCACATTGAAACGTAATGCACATCGCCACCGGACGCTTGGCCCTTGAATGGCTGACTATAGACCCACGCATCAATGCCGGGAAGAGAAATTCCGCTCTCGATGGCCGTGTTGCCGCCCCAGACCTCCATGCATTGCAACTGATGCGATGCTGGGGGCGACGGTTTCCGCGTTGCGGACTCAGACTTGTAAGGCATGATGCAGTCCTTCGATTTCTCGCGGAGCGCCTCCCTCTGACGATCCATCATGTCCGTGCCGCCAGGATTCCGGCGCTCCTGAGAAACGCGTTCGATGTTGAAGTGGTTCTGGAAGGTACGCGACCGAGAAACATCTTGACCACCCGCGAAGGGACTGCGAATGACACGTTCTCGACTCCCGGCCCTATCAACTTGGATCGAACGATTCCTACCAGGTGCCCGTGTTCGTCCAGCAGCGGACCGCCGGAGTTGCCGGGAGAAATCGCCGCATCGGTCTGGATCAATTCCGAGAGGGCAATTTCGCCGGCCCCGCGCAGTCCTGAAACGATGCCTTGCGTCACCGTCCAGCCCAGCCCAACCGGATGGCCGATTACGAAGATCCTGGTGCCTACGGGCAAATCTTCATCGAAATCGAGCTTGACAGTCTTCCATACCAAACCAGGCGTTTCAATCCTGACGACAGCAAGGTCATTTTCCACGTCCCGGAAGGCGATCTTTCCTAAGAAGTGATGCCCATCATGAGTATCGACGCGGACTTCTTCCAAGCCGGCAACAACATGGGCGCTGGTAAGGATATCGCCCGATGAACCGATTACCACCCCGGTTCCCTGGCCTTCGTCGGATTGAAGGCGAACTACTTCCGTCCGGTGCAGGCTGTAAAGCGCGCAAATCGGGCAAGAGGGAGATGAAGTCGACACGACGTGCACCGCTTGATCGGTGGAGTGCAAGCCGGCAGCGGACCGTCCTAAGCAACCCCCGCTTGACGCAACCGCGCCACCAAGAAAGAGCACAACAGCGAGATTTCTAAACATGCGGAGTTCTCTTTTCAACATTGTGGGCGAGCTACTTCTAGCTCGACAGGAGGTGGAGATGTCCGAGGTCGGTTACTCCAAGAGCAAGGCCCTACGGCGGGCTGTAACCCATTTTGTCATCGTACGAACCGGGCTTGTAACGCTCCTGTCGTCACCTCGTGAGGGCCTTGCCCATCACGAGACAACTGACACCTGTCGCCAATTATGTTGCCCATTGCTTCGCGCGCAGCACGCCGGTCGATCAGGCTTGTGCGGCGACAAGAGATGGCTCAAAAACTCGTGCCTGAACGCCTCATGAATCCCAGCTGCCTTGGGCACTCCGAGTTGCTTGACGAACACTATCCAGCGGGGCTGAGACACAAGATTACTGCATCATGGGCCTGAGGATCCTGCCAAGCTCTTCGACGTCTGTCAATCCGGCCGAGACGCTCTGAACTCGGCCCGCCGAGTCGATAATCACCAACGTTGGCAATGCCTCGACACCGAAGCGTTCGATGAGCTCCGGGGTAGCACGTAATTCGTGTGTCATCTTGTCGTGCTTTGAGACGTAGTGCTTCCATGCTTCCGAGTCTTGATCCACGGAAAGGGCCGCAATGACGAGTTGATCACGATACTTCCCCGATAGCTCGTGCAGTACCTCGCGTTGCTTTCGGCATGGTGGGCACCACGTCGCCCAGAAATCAAGAATCATCGGTTTGCCGACCAAGTTTGATAGCTTTATCTGATTGCCTTCCAGCGTTGCGACCGACAATTCCGACCACTTCTTCGTCCCAATGAGTTCATCGGTGCTTGAACCTTGGTGCGCGTCCGCTTGACGACCCGAGTTGCAACCGGTTTGCACGCAAAGAACTCCGACCAGAATCGGTGCTGGAAGAAGGGCGACAAAGAGCGAGATCTTCATTGGACGACGACGCATGGACTTAGACATAAGCAATGCCTCTGGTGCTTGTTGGTTTACTGAATCCGTATCCCCGAAAGGAGCTGTGATACCGGATGCCGCGAAACAGCCACGACAACATAATCACCCACTTCGCGCTCGGTGATAGTCACCTTGTCGGTCGTTGGGAGCGATGCGAGCTTCGATGAATCAGCACCGATGAACTCACGCATACGGCCGGGATGATCCCGCCTCGCCGCCCGCAGTAGCACTGGTTCGCCGCAACAGTTCAGCCGAAGTTCTACAAACTCGGCGCCATCCTCGTCCGCTTTCGTGTCGAGCCGCACCATCTGAACAACATGGTTCAGTGCGTATTCGCCGGCAAGACTGACAACCAGGTCCGCGAACGGCTCGAGGGGCATCGTCATGCCCGCGCTGTTCACTCGGGGAGACGACGTCGCAAATGGCTGGCCACCGTCGGTTTCGGCCAGAAACTCCTGGACCACCCAGTGCGGTTGAATCCTCTCCCGTCTGCTAAGGGTCCACCCGGTCCAGGTGACGATGAGGACTGCCGCAGCGGTGGCCAGCGGTACGTACAGCCGCCAACGACTGAATGACCGTTGTCGGATCGGGCGCACGATTTCGTCCCACAGTGCGTTCGGCACGTGAACTGACTGAAGCCGGGTGGCGACTAGCCGCTCGACCTCGCGCTCAGCCTCAAATCGACCACGGCACCCGTCGCAGCCTCGCAGGTGCTCGCTTATCGCGAAGGTTGTGCCGGCGTCGAGTTCGGAATCGAGATAAGGGCTCAGTCGGCTACGTGCCTGTTGGCAATTCATGGTCGCCCCCCCGATATGTACCGGCGTTCAATCGCAAAACTTGCCAGCCGCTCCCGTAACTTTATGCGAGCGCGATGGACGTGCGACATAACTGTGCCCAACGGGAGATCAAGCATGTCAGCGATATCCTTGTACGAAAACTCCTGCAACTGACCCAGGAGGAAGCACTGCCGCTCGTTCGGTCCCAGGTCATCCAGCGCTTGAACCAGTCGTTCGTCGAGAATGTCCTGCAAGCGGCTCGGTTCCTCAAGAATCAAAGCCCATTCGGATTCATGCTCCAGCACAGCCTCGACATCCAACGTTGTATCGACGTCGGAAATTGTTCGCTCGCGACCAGTTCGTTTATTGAATGTGAAGATCGTGTTTACCATGATCCGAAACACCCATGCCCGAAAATTCGTACCGGCCAGAAAACGCGGATACTCTCGCCACGCCGTCATCACGGTTTCTTGAAGCACATCGGCGACCTGGTCCGACCGATTCAGCGCACGATGCGCGTACCCGTAAAGCTGGTGCCGTAATGGCTCCAATTGCTGAAGGAACCCTTCGCTATCCCGGGTCAGTTTCAATCGACTTCCAATCCGAGTTCAGCCGCAGAAACTACGCCTGCGAATTCGTTCCCCCGGTGTACATTCCTGGAAGACCCCTCGAAATTGCACCATTTCAGATGCCAATCCCGGCGCCCTCCACGGATCCACGAGACGAGGTGATCTATGGAATCATCCCTAATCGTCCCAGAATCATGCAATTCCCGCCACCAAACGAGAATAAACACTGGGGAGAAGAGAGTTGTGCTCATGCTTGTTATTCCGCATCATCGAGCCCTTCCGGGTAAGAGGTATCAGTTGAACCGTCCGCGCAACCTGCCGGTGACAACCGGCCTAGTGATCGCGATGCTTTCCATTCTGCCCGGCAATCGTTTAATGGGGCAGAACTGCGCCGGGTCGTCGGTCGGCTTTCCGCCGCTGGTTGATCTGGCGCAAGAACCTCATCTTGGCATCTACTCAGTTGGACTATTCCAAGGAGGACGTAATCACCCGCCCACCCTCCACGGACTGGAAGGGGCAAGACGCGCCCTCGGCATCGGCCCGCTGGACGCCAACGGCGATCCCAGCCCGGCCGGGAGCGTCGTGCTCATGTCCGTCGGAATGTCGAATACGTCGATTGAGTTCATGCAGTTTGCGTCGCGCGCCGCCATTCACCCTGATGTCAATCATGCGACCCTAAAGATCGTCAACGCCGCCCAAGGCGGCCAGGACGCCTCCAGCTGGCAGTCCGCCGCCTCGCCCGTTTACGACACTGCTCAGTCCATCCTGGCACAACGCGGCCTAACCGAAGCACAAGTGCAAGTCGTCTGGCTCAAGCAGGCCGACGCCGTGCCGCAAGTATCACTGCCCAGTCCCTCCGCCGACGCCTTCGTTCTTATGACGCGCCTGGGAAACACTGTGAGGGCCTGTCAGACGAGGTACCCAAACCTCCGAAGCATCTTCTTTTCCAGCCGCATCTATGCCGGGTACGCGACGAATGCCCTCAACCCCGAGCCCTATGCCTACGAATCTGGTTTTTCCGTCAAGTGGTTGGTGGAGTCTCAGATAGATCAAATGTCAAATGCCCCCGGCGATCCCATCGCCGGAGACCTCAACTACAACACCGTGACCCCATGGCTGACTTGGGGACCCTACCTCTGGGCCGACGGCCTTTCACCCCGTTCCGACGGCATGGTTTGGCAATGCGGTGATTTTCAATCTGACGGGACACACCCCGGGCCTGTTGGTGCCGCAAAGGTCGCGGACGCGCTCGTGGAGTTCTTCCTTGCCTCACCCTTCTCGCGATCATGGTTCGGCATCCGACCGTTCGCCGACCTCAACGCAGATGGGGAACAAGATCTAAATGATGTGGCAGCCTTCGTGGAAACCTTGCTAGGAAACGAGCAGGATCCCGCACAGATTGCTCGGGCAGACTTTAACGGTGATGGTGCGGTGGACGGGTTGGACATCCAGCTACTGGTCTTGGCACTCGGAACCTGATGCTGGACTGGACCATGAGGACGCTCAAAATCGCACCATTCTTCATGCCATCGCCAATGCCAACCCACGGGCCGTGTCGAGTAGAGGATTCAATTGGGTCAAAACCGCAACCCACACGGAATTCACGGGTTACGCTTTTTGAAATGTTTCACTCAAAGTGAGACAAATTGCCTTTCGGAATTAAGGATGGTTTCCTCTGCCTGGTAGGGCAGTCGTTTTTGTCGCAGTTTCAAGTTCTCCTGCTTTCGCAGTTCCCTGGCCGTTTTTAATTTCCGGCGTCGCTCGGCCAGGAGCGGCTCCGGATCACCTCGATAATAGTCCACCGGCCGCAGATAGTTCAGGCTGCTGTGCAGCCGGTGGTGATTGTAATGGTCGATGACGCCGTCGATGACAGCCTCGGCGGCGGCGAAGTCGGCAGTCTCCAGCACTTCCAACGCCTCATCAATCTTCTCGCCAATGGTCCGGTTGCACCGCTCGATTTCAGCATTGTCGGTCGGCGTGTGCGGCCGGATCAGATGATGTCCCACGTCCATGGCGTCCAGGGTCTGGGCGAACTCCCGGGCGATGTAGCAGGAGCCGTGGTCGCTCTGGATGGTCGGGCGAATACCGGCGGGAAGCTTTCCAATGGCCGTGGCCGCGGCGATCGCGACGCTGCGACCATCCATGAAGCGCAGGAGTTCGTGATGCACGATGTAGCGCGAATACACGTCCAGAAATGCCAGCAAGTAAAAGTTCCGCAGCCCAACCTTCACATAGCGGAGGTCGGTCTGCCACTGTTCGTTGGGTCGGGTCGGCCGGTCGCCCCGACCGACGCCTTTTCTCTTACCCCGGGGAACCCAGCGGCACACCAGATTCTCTTCACCCAGGACGCGATAGACCGTCGAGGGACTGAGCGCGACCACGTTTTCATCCAACATTTTCCAGGCCAATTCGCGGTGTCGCAGGTCTGCGTGGCTCAGGGCATAGTCGATGATCTTCTGCCGTTCACAGAGCAGAATTTCAAACAGCGACCCTGATGCAGCGCGGGCCGTCGGCGCGGAGGCCCCATCGCCGGCTCTGGTGAGCCATCGGTGGTAGGTGGCCGGGGCGATCTCCAGATGGCGGAGGATTCGCCGCAGGGGCCATCGGATGCGCTGCTTTGTCTGCGTCACCACTGCTTGCACCTCGCGCTGGAGTTCTGTCGGAAGCTGGGCATGGTCGCTTAGTCCGAGAGCGTTTTTTTTAGTTCGAGGTTCTCGGCGATCACCTCGGCGATGACGCTCTTCATCCGCGTATTCTCGGCGGCCATCTTTTCGATCTTGGGGTCCGGCCCACCGTCTTTGGTCTTGCGGGCGAAGACGCTGTCCGCCGACTTCATCAGGGCCTTGCGCCACTGATAGACCAGGTTGGGCGAGAGACCCTCGCGGCGGCAGATCTCCGCCAGCTTGGCGTCGGAGTTCATGGACTCCAGCACAATGCGGAGCTTGTCCGCCGGCTTCCAGCTACGACGTGGCTTACGATTGGACACGGTACGTTCCTCCGTGCGACCAAACCTGCTGCCCTCTCCAACAAGGCCTCCCCGCGGAGGGGAAGAAGCTCAAGGAGGGGGAGTCTGAGGGGGAACCTGCGAAGCTGGTTCTCCCTCAGGGGACTCGGAGCATCCATCACTATACCGGAAGTGCCGACTGTCTCATTTGGCGTGAAACACTACATTTTAGCTCATTATCCCCTTTCGCATAGCGTGTTTCCATTACCTGTCAAAACTGGTCATGGATTCTCAGGGACAAACAATCGTCCATGCCTGCAAGCAATTCGGCGTGATGGTGCAGACGTACTACCGCTGGCTGAAGGAGTACGGCGGTTTGAAGGCCGACCAGGCCTAACGACTTGAGGAGTTGGAGAAAAAAAACGCCCGACTCATGCGACCGTCGGTCTGGCCAACATACGCAAGCCTCGCAAACGTGCATTGTCAACGCTCCCAGACATGCCGGCTGGCACCTGCCGAGAAGGCCCGCCGTGACTCACTCGAACAGGGCCCCTTGGAACCGCACTTAAGGGCAACAATCAAGGCAACTTCGAATTCATGAATTGGGGCTCCGAGTTTCCAATTCGAAAACTGTTAAGCGTGATTCCGCTAACGCGCGTTCAACTCTGCCGAAGCGCGAGGTGAGTGCGGTCTAAATGATCTGTGAATCCTGTCCGCCAAACCCATCATCCCTTTGACGATGGTTTGCCCGAAAAACCGAAGAGCCTCCGGATGCATGACCATTCGCATTTGACTCTCTCGGCGGTCCCGGGAATGAACAAGGAGGAAATGAACCAGAGAGCAAGAATCAAGTTGGATATCGTCTGGTTATGTCCTGTACCCGCAAGCACCAACGAAGAGATCAGAATAGCAGCCGCAAATATGAGTGCATGTCCGATACATACAACTGCCAGGCGTTTCGAATTCATGGTTTCCTGTTCCTTTCTCTTGGGGTCGTTACTTGTCAATTGAGAGTTTTTTACATCACGCATCCACCCGCAGTGACCGCTGAAAAAACTCTTATGGACGGGCGATCGGGTTTCTATCAAGAGCTGTCCATCACTACCGGCACGGTCTTCTCGCTCAGATCTTCGAGCTCCTCCGACCTTGTTCTTGACAGCATACCGACCGGTCGGTATGCTGTCAAGAGGTGTGCCAGCGATGTACCGTAACCCTTCAGAATCCATTTCGAGGCGCTAGGATGGGCAAGCAGACTAATCAACGGATTCGCGCGACAAGCCGTGAAAAACTCATCGGTGCCGCATTTTCCCTGATCTTCAGGAACGGATTCCAAGCAACCGGGCTGGACGCGATCATGTCACGAGCCGGCGTCACGAAGGGCGCGATTTATCACCATTTCAGGAACAAGAACGAACTCGGATACTGCGTATTCGACGAGGTAGTGGCACAATGGGTTCGAGAGCGTTGGATTGACCCATTTGTGCGCACCGAAGACCCGCTAGGCGAACTCAGGGCACGAATGCAGAGCTTGACAAAACTGCCCAATCGTCACCTGGCACAGGGGTGCCCGTTGAACAACCTGATTCAAGAAGTCGGGGGAGTGGATTCGGGGTTTGGCGCCCGCATGAATGCGCTGCTCGACGATTGGCGATCCGTACTCGCTGGCGCTCTGAGACGCGGCCAGCGGAATGGGCTTGTCCGGCGCGATCTAGAAACAGTCAATGCTGCTGCATTCATCGTGGCCGCTATCGAAGGCGTAGTCGGTATCGCGAAACCAGCGTCTGACAATAGAGTATTCAAACAGTCCGTGGCTGGATTCGCAGGCTATCTCGAGACTCTAGCGCCGCAGTAAGGATCGCGATACCACCTACGGAAGGACAGTTTTGCTAAACATATTGATTGGCAAGGGTTCCGGATGCCAATTCGAAGGGAATTCAAAAAGGGGGTTAAACAAGCGACAAATGGAGACTCTAATACCGGATCCTATCGTCTGTTCACCACAGAATCAGGAACACGCGGGGGTTGCATTCGCCCTCTTCGAGCAGGGCTCTGCCCAGGCCAATGACCGTGGCCACGATCCCGTCGATGCGTTCCGTGGATTTCTTTTTGGAGGGTTTGAGGTTTCCCGCCGCGTCGGTTTCAACGGCCACGTTTGCCTCAGTGGCGTGCCAATGCCGAGCCGCTGCTTGACGCTTGGCACATCCGACGGAGCGAGGTTCAGACCCACCAGCGCTGTACCTCCTCAGGGCACCGCTGGTGCAATTTTCACGCTCTGGATGCCCGACGAGCCCATGATCTTGTCAAAGATAGGAAAGATTGCGCCGCTCAGAATGTGAACCCGCTGGGCCACCGTCGTCGGCGTCTTGGCGTATTCAGCATCCCACCAAACGCTGGCGTCGTCACGGTCCACCGCCGCGTACTTCTGTGCCAGCACAGACCGCTCCAGCCCGAGACGCGGTTCAGACCGAATGTCGGCGCTGAAGGGCACCAAACTCTTGATACCTCCTTAGACGCCATCATCTACTCTAACAACCAAGTAGCCATGCAACATCTGTGCCTGTCTTAGGCCTAATGGTCGCAAATATATCTCGAAGAATCTGCACAATCCCCTCGGAATCCTGGCCGGATTGTCTTGATTGTGTTCGCCAGACTTGCCCTCATGTGGTTGTACGCATGGGGCGTACCGAGCGAGAAAGAGAAGATGATGACGAAGACACACCACATACGAACCAAACTCGACGGGAAAGAGGTCATGGTGATCTCGGGCAGCAATAACTACCGAATCGGCCGGGTCGTTCGCAACGGCGCTTTCATGGCCCGCGGCCGCCTGACCCTGACGATTCGCACCCGCGAAGGCGAATACCTGTTCGCAACACCAAGCAGGTTCGGACGCTTGAATCGATCAAGTAAGCGAACGAGCAAATGGAGCTTGCGGCGCGAAAGGCCAGAGATATGTGAAAACGCCGCATCACGTTGATGCGGCCGGACCTTAACCAAGGAGTCAATCGATGAGTACGAAGCAGACCAAGACGACGAAGACCAACAAGAAGGCCAACGCCAAGGCGACGAGTGCACCGAAGGAGAAGGTGGCCATCGCCGCCCTGGGAACAAAAGCACCTGCGGCCAAAGCCACGAAGGTGGACAAGCCAAAGCGCACCAGCGCCCTCGACGCCGCCGCGACCGTCCTCAAGAAGGCAGCCAAGCCCATGCGATCACAGGAGCTGATCGACGCGATGGCCACGCAGGACCTGTGGAAGAGCCCCGGCGGCAAGACGCCGCATGCCACTTTGTACGCCGCGATCCTTCGGGAGATCACCGCCAAGGGCAAGGCGGCACGATTCAAAAAGGTCGAAAGAGGTCAGTTTGAGTTCGCCAAGTAGTGTGCGTGACACGTTCGAGGGCATGCGATGAAACACTCGACACGTAGCGCCCAACTCTCACGCCAGGCTCAGCGCCAACTGGCCGAACTGGCGGAGTTGCTCAACCCGCTCGGCCGTATGATCGCCCGAGCCAAGCGACGATGCGCGGACAAATCAGAAGTGAATTGTCGGGCCTCGGATGCCGGGAATTCCGGTTTTGATACAACCGGCAACGCAGGAGTCTCCGCCGCCGTTGGACGTGGCCGGGGGCATGGCCCCAGCCGCTGTCGAGACATACGTCTGCCCCCGCCAGGCTCGATGCTCCGCCGCGCCTACAAGGGCCGCGACCTCATCGTCACCATTCTTGAATCCGGATTCGAGTTCGAGGGCAGGCGCTACCGCTCCCTCAGCGCGATCGCGAAGGTGGTCACCGGTGCCCACTGGAATGGCCTGCTCTTCTTCGGCCTCATCTCCCAGGAGAAATAACCCCCCATGCCCAGACGTCGTCGAATGGACCTCGAAGGAGCATCGAACCCGCCTCGAAGCTCCGTAGAGGTTCGGCCGGTTCGCTGCGCCATCTACACCCGTAAATCGACCAGCGAAGGGCTGGATCAAGCCTTCAACTCGCTCGACGCCCAACGCGAAGCGGGAGAATCATACATCGCCTCCCAAAAACACACCGGTTGGGTGGTCATTCCTGAAAAGTATGACGATGGCGGATACTCAGGCGGCAGCCTGGACAGGCCGGCGCTGAGCAAATTGCTGGCCGACGTCACCGAGGGCCGAGTGGACTGCGTCGTTGTCTACAAGGTCGATCGCCTCTCCCGGTCGCTCCTGGACTTCACTCGATTGATGAAGCTCTTTGAGGACAAGAATGTCCACTTCGTCAGCGTGACCCAGCACTTCAATACCGCCGACTCCATGGGTCGATTGACCCTGAACATCCTGTTGTCCTTCGCCCAATTCGAACGGGAGATCATCGGAGAGCGAACGCGCGACAAGATCGCTGCTGCCCGAAAGAAGGGCAAATGGGCAGGCGGCAGGCCGGTCCTCGGCTACGACATCGATCGGGTCCATAAGCGGCTGGTGGTCAACGAGGAAGAAGCGCCGAAGGTCAGGGAGATCTTCGAACTCTACCTGAAGAAGGAGTCGCTTCTGGCGACGGTGGATGAACTGGCCCGTCGCGGCTGGACCACCAAGCGCTGGGAAAGCAGCAAGGGCGGGCAAATGGGAGGAAGGCCCTTCGACAAGACCAACATCTACGTTCTGCTGACCAACGTGGCCTACCTGGGCAAGGTCAGGCACTACCAGCATGTCCACGAAGGAGAGCACCCGGCCATCCTGGATCAAGCGCTGTTCGACCGCGTGCAATCGATGCTGGACCGGAATCGGTCAACGCGAGGCTCATTAGTCCGCAATCAACATGGGGCCCTACTCAAGGGGATTCTTCGATGCAAGTCCTGCAATGCGGCGATGATCTCCAGCGTCTCGTGCAAAGGGACAAGGCGCTATCGGTATTACATCTGCTGCAAGTCGCTCAAGCGCGGGGCGGCGTCATGTCCCACACGCTCGGTCAACGCCAGGAACTTCGAGGAACTGGTGCTGCGGCAGATTCGGGAATTGAAGATCGATCAGTCACTGCTGAAGAATTCCACCATCGCCGACGCAGCACAGATATTGCGCTCGCAATGGGATGGGCTCGCCAGAGAGGCCCAGGCGCGGTTGATCCGGCTCGTGGTCAAGGCCATCGAGATCGACGGCGCACAGCAGCGGCTGGACATTCACTTTACTGAGGAGTTCATGCGATGCCTGAAGAAGCGGCAGACGGCTTGAATCAGAATGCTTCCAGCATGTCGGTATCATTCCCGCAAGCCTCCAAGGGGACGAATCCGAAGAAGTCGATCCACCAGACAAGGGACGCCCGAAACCAATCGCAGTTGGTCCGCCACCTCGTCCTTGCGTACCAGATCGAACAGGCCATTACCGAAGGGCGGGCATCCAGCCAATCGGAGGTCGCCAAGCAACTCGGACTGACCCGAGCCCGGCTTTCGCAGATCATGGCCCTCCGCCGACTCGCGCCGGCTATTCAGGAGCGCCTGCTCTTGGACGACGACGCCAAGACCAAAGACCTGAAGGAACGCGACATGCGGCCCATCCTTCGAATAGATGACTGGTCCGCACAAGTGCGAGAATTCGGGAGCCTCGTCGAAAACCAACACCGCCGTCGTCGAGGCGCTGGGCTCCTAGGCACCTCGGTCACGAGCGGGAGCTAGATCTTCACCTTCAATTCTCTGAGCATGTCGAGCGTGGGAATGCAGCGCACCTTGAAATGCCCGCAGACGTCGGGGATTCTTGGTTTGTCCTTTTTTCCGGTTCCCTTCTCACCAGTTACGACGACCGAGCCTTGAACCATGGCCGCTGCAACCAAGATCGGGTCGGCCCCGGATCGACTTCGCCTGGGGTCCACAACTTTGGGAAATGCCTTCATGATCTCTCGAAGCCGGGATTGGATCGGTGGCGACAGCGGCAGAAAGATGTCTCGGTGATTCTTGGCCCAGCGGACGACGCCGTCCGCCTTCTTCTTCATCTCTTGATAGACTTCCTCGACACTGATGAGAACGCCACCCTTCGCAAAGCCATCCATTTGCTCCCACAAGCTGGGAAAGACATCGATGGGATAGTTGCGCTCCCACGCATCCAGAAAGGCACTGGTATCCAGACTATAGGTCATGGCCTGCCCAAGCGCCGAGTCGGCGCGCCCTCCAGTTCCTTTTCGATGCGCGGCAGGTAGTCGAGCTTGATGCCGAGGTACTCGGCCACATCACTCCCGGTAATGGCCTCGTCGTGGTAAGCCGAAATGACAATCCGAGTAAAGCGATGGCCGCCCGATGCCAGGACCCGGCGGGCAAGTGGAGGCCCACCCTTGGACTTGCGTAGGCCTTCCCGGTACGCGACGGCATCCTTCAGGAACCCATCTCTTCGGGCCACATAGAATGACTGGCTTGCCTGGTCTAGGGTGACGAGCCGCCGAGCAATCACTTCGGTGCTGACTGAAAAGTGTCGGGCCAGCGCTAACAGGTCCTCGTCGGACCACTCGTCTGGGTCAAAGTGAGCGGCGACGATCGGATGATCCAGAATGGCGGACTTGGGAACGAGCAATGCTGCCGAGAATCGGTTGCAGAAGACCTCGATGCGTGCCGCCTCTGAGTTCCGCAATTCGAACTCGTCCAAATCACATAGGCCTGCCGCGCCCAGCAGGAGGTGGCCCAATTCATGGCCGAGTGAGAAGATTCGACCGCGCGGCGAGTCGGCGGCATTCAGAAGGATGGCCGGGACATGTGCGTCATACAGTGAGATGCCGCGCATCTCGGAGACTTCGACCTTGGATGCTTGGAACACCAGGCAGCCTGACGATTCGATCGCATCGGTCCATTGCCGCAATGCCACATAGGGATCGCGCCATGCAATCTGCGACTTCAAGCTGATGCCAAGTTCCCGGCGCATCTGGCCTGTCAATTCGTCGACATCAGCCGACAACGAGGCTGAACCGAGGAGACGGGCGATGGGGGATTCCTCGGATACCAATTCGGTCGCCGCCGACTGTCTCAACTCGGCCTTTCGAATCTCCAGTCGCAGGCTGGGGGAGAGCGTCGCCGACGGGCCCTCTGGCAAGCGCCGAAAGTCTCGGGGCGGGCGTCTATCTTCTGGTGGCGTGGGCAGAAAGAAGATCGCGATCGGCCGCTTGTAGACCGTGGCCAGCTTGCGCAACTGGGGAATGCTGGGCTGATTGTCGCCGCCTTCCCAAGATTGAAGTGTTGTTGGCTTGACACCGATCGACCGAGCCGCTGTGTCACTGTTGAGTCCGAGAGTCTCTCGGGCCCACAGAAGTACGCCCGGTGTAACCTCTGCCAGGGTGCGACTAGCCATTGTTCACGTCATCGGACAAATAGGCACGCCGACCAATGCCAATTGACGAAACGGCAGTTAACCGGAATGGGCTCCGAATCGGCCCAAAGAGAGAGGAATCGCGTAAGTTGGGCTCGATTCCTCCTCTCTCTAGTGGCATGAATTGACACTCGCTGACGAGAGAGGAATCCGGGGTTGCAAGCGTAATCGTCCTTAACCGGCGTTTCATCAAGACTTAGAACCCAGTGAACGCGACCCAAGGCCAAGAGAATTGTTAACCCAGGAACGATCTGCGCTATAGCAAATGGGTAAACCTCCCCGAGTAGGACTCGAACCTACAACCTAGCGGTTAACAGCCGCTCGCTCTACCATTGAGCTATCGGGGACCTGTCTCGCTTACAGTTTAGCCGTTCGCGAGAGCCTATCAAGTAAAGCCCATATTCCGGCTCTTGTCCAGCCCCGGTAATGTTGCAAGAACCGATCAATAATCGCGGCCTTTTCCGACGAGCCGATCGCCCCATGGGCCGCATGATTGCGGCGGAAATCCTCCGCGAAAATGTCCCTGCGCCGATCGGACGGCCGCGAAATCAGGGAGGCCTCGCCCGGCCTCAATGGCAAGCGCGCGAATCCCTCGGTACCCACGCCCTTTTCATCCAACGTCCGAATGTCTACGCTGCCACGCGGACCTCCCCACGGAGCGGCTCCATCACATTCGGAGGCCACGCGATGGCACGCTACTCGGGAACACCGCTTCACAAGAAGCTCGGAATGAAAGAGGGCCACTGCGTCGCACTCTACGGCGAACCATCGGATTTCCTGGACCTGATCGGCCCCCATTCAAAGACGCTAACGATCTCGCGCAGGCCCCGCAGCGGCCGGTTCTCCGTGATCGTCTTCTTCACCAAGAGCGCCGCCCTGCTTCAAAAAGCACTGCCGCGACTCAAGTCGAACATGGAGCCCGCCGCGGGTCTCTGGATTGCCTGGCCCAAGAAGGCATCCGGCGTGAAAACCGATGTGACCGAGGACACGGTGCGCGCCTTAGGCCTGGCCGCCGGACTTGTAGACAACAAAGTCTGCGCCATCGACGAGACATGGTCCGGCCTTCGGCTGGTCATTCGCGTGAAAGACCGCAGCCGCATGTGACGTGGGATGCCTAAGGGCCTTCGGAAGAGCCCTGCGCCATTTTCGATGACTGAGCACGGGCGGGGCTTTCGAACAGCGCGGCAAGGACGGGCTCCTTGCGCAGCGCCTCAATGACGCAGTTCGCAGCGGCGACGTGCCCGGCGGGAGACCAGTGCTGATCATAGGTGTAGTAGGTTTGCGTGCCGGCGGCGACGGCGTCGCGCATGGGCTTGGTCAAACTGATGAACAGCACATCGCGCCGTTCGCACCACTCGCGGACATGTTTCTCGTGATTGTCGAGACTTACCAGGATGCTGGGCATGAAGTCCTTGCCCTCGGGGGCCTTGAGCACGCGCTTTTTGAACTCCATGTACCGGCGCACGTTGGCGGCATCCAACCGGTCGGCAACGAGCGGGAACAGGACGTGCGCCTTGTTCGGCGCATAGGCGACCGCGAGGGTCGCACCGCCGGCATTGCAAAGCTTTTTCATCTCCTTGAGCTTGGACGTGATGACGAACCAGGCGCCTTCGTTTTCCAGCTTTTCAGGCGTGATGTAAAGCTCGGTGAGCTGTTTTGCGGGAAAGGCGTAATGCCTCCCTTCCGGCGTGCTGGGGATCGTAAGCGGGAGCCACGCAAGCGGCTCCATGCCCGGCAGCTCGCGCGTGGCGCCGATTGCCCCCAATTGTTGACAGAGAAAGTTATTGATCGCCACAATGATCGGGCTGGTCGCAAGTATCTGCTTGGCCGTGACGCCGGCGTGCGGTTCGAGATTGTCAGACCGGAAATCGTTGCCTTCGTACAACATGCAAATGACAAGCCTGGGCTTCTTCGAGATACCGAAGTACTCGAGACTTGCCAGGTACTCCGGCGCCCCGTAGCCGGACATGCCGAGATTGTAGACACTCAGGCCGGATTGAGCGGCCAATATGTCCGGCCATGTCTCACCGTCCGACACGCGTGAGCCTTCCGTGAAGGAATCTCCCAAAGTGATGATGTCGCATGTGTCGGGGTTCGTGAGATTGCGAAACCCTTGGGCGTCGTAGCTCATGACACACTCGACGCGTCCATAACCCACCGGCGTTTTCGGGAAGGAGCGCCTGCACTCAGGAACGTCCTCGTAGGGTAGTTCGTACTTGGCGCCCGGCGGACGGTGAAAGACATGGGCATCCGGGGCGTAGGGATACTCCGTGCGCATGCGCAGGGAGAGGTCAACGATGAACAACGCCGGAACCAGGCCAAGACACCCGGCGACGAGGATGAATGCCCTCCGCTTACGCGCGGCGGCCGACGGCGCCCACCGGATAAAGACGGCAATCGCGGAAAGGACCAGCGCGAAGACCAGCCAGCAGAAGTGGGCGCGTGAATAGCGCCCCAGGACGATCGGCTGCTCTCGGGCGATCATCTTGATCACATTGCCGGGGATTGCCCAGGCGATGGCGTTGCCGATCAGGACAACGAGGGCGAAGGCGAGGGGGGTTTCCAGGAACTTCTTGGGGGGCGATAGGGTGGCTTCCATTTATGCACCTCAGTCGCGCCGCATATTACGCCGGACGGGGGCTTCGTCAATATGGGCCGCATGTCCACCACCGGTAGAATCCGGCCGTCCCCGACCCCTGACGCCGTAACAAAGCGGATCGGAAGCGATTCCCAAAATCCCAAACTCGCCGGCCAGCGTAGTCGATGTATACATATGCGCGATCTGACACAGGCCTTTGTGTCCGTCATCATCCCCAGCTACAAGTCCGCGCCCATCCTCCCCAAGGCGATCGACTCGGTCCTGACCCAGACCGTGCCCGCCGATGAGATCATCGTCGTCGACGACGGCAGCGGGGACGACACCGCCGACGTCTGCCGGGCCTATGGCGGTCGCGTGCGATACATCGGCCAGGAGAATCTCCTCGCGTCGGTTGCCCGAAACAACGGGATCGCGGCGGCACATGGCGATTGGCTGGCGTTTCTGGACGCCGATGACTACTGGGAGCCGAACAAACTGGAATTGCAACTTACCGCGCTCTCGCAGCACCCGGCGGCGGATTTCTGTGTGACCGCCGCGCTGGCCTGGTCGGCCGCGCAGCAGCGGTATCACTACTCATTCTGGAATGGCTCTCTCGACCCGGCCATCATGCGCCGCGAGCTCTTGATTCGTAACATACTCTCCGGCATCTGCTCGTCGATCTTGATTCGCCGCGATGCGATCGAGTCCATCGGCGGGTTCGCCCCCGGCAAGGGATGTGAAGACCGGCGTCTGGCCGTGGCCCTGCTGGAGCGATATCAGGGATTGCTACTGCCGCATCCGCTGGTCAAACAGCAACCGGGCCCGGCGCACTGGACGAACCCGCAGCGCCATCGCGGCGAGATGACCGACTTCATCGAAGATCACGCGGCCCTGTATCACCGCATGGACCCCGGCGGCAATCTGCGGCGCCGGGCGATCGCCCGAGTGCATGAACGCACCGGAATGCACTACCTGGAAAACGGCGACCTCAAACAAGCGGGGAAGGAACTCGCCCGCGCGGCGCTGCTGCAACCGACGCTCGCCAACCCCTGGCGCGTGCTGGCGAATTTCTGCCTGGGGCGGTTGAAACGCAATGTCTCGCTAAGCCCGCACCCCTCTTGAGAAAAAGCAAACCTACTCCACGCCATGCTCCGCCAGCCAGCGCTCCGCGTCGATGGCCGCCTTGCAGCCCATGCCCGCGGCGGTAACCGCCTGCCGATACACGCTGTCGGCGCAGTCCCCCGCCACAAACACGCCGTCGACGCTTGTGGTCGAACGGTAGGTATCCTTGAGCTTCACATAACCCTTGGCGTCCAGATCAATCTGCCCCTTGAATATTTCCGTCGCCGGCGTGTGACCAATGGCGACGAACAATCCGCCGACCGGCAATTCGCTCTCCTTTTCCGTCTTCGTATCTTTCAGACGGAGCCCCTTGATGCTCTGATCGCCAAGCACGTCCGTCACCACCGAGTTCCATTTGAATTCGATCTTGGAGTTGCTTTTGGCCCGCTCGGCCATGATCTTGCTGGCCCGCAGTTGATCGCGTCGATGGATGATATATATCTTGCTGGCGAATTTGGTCAGATAGATCGCCTCTTCCACGGCAGAGTCGCCGCCGCCGACGACAGCCACTTCCTTGCCCCGAAAGATCGGCATGGCTCCGTCGCACACAGCGCACGCAGAGACGCCGCCGCCGCTGCGCGCCAACCGCTGCTCGTTATCCAGTCCCATCCAGTTCGCCATCGCGCCGGTCGCGATGATGACGGAGTGCGATTGATACTCAGTCCCGTCCTCCGAAACGACCTTGAACGGCCGCTTCGAAAAATCGACGCTCGTACAGTCCTGATACTTTGACGTGTGCCCGCTGTCGGGATCTGAAACGTCGGGATTCAGCCCGTCGTCGGTGACGATGCGCGTGCCGAATCGCACCGCCTGCTGCTCGAAATACGCCATCAGCTTCGGACCGGTCACACCCTCGGGAAACCCGGGATAATTCTCAACGTCCGTCGTCAGCATCAACTGTCCGCCGGGCAGGATCAAACTCGGGACGCTTTTGGGCCGGCCTGCGAAGACCAGCGGGTTCAAGTTCGCGCGGGAAGCATAGATGGCTGCCGTCCAGCCGGCCGGCCCGGAGCCGATGATGATTACTTTTTCAATGTCGGGCATGTCTACCTCTCGAGTTCAGATCGTCTGGAGAATTGGATTCGTCATCGCAGGCGCGGTCACAAGAAAATCTCTTGCGTCGTCAGTCGTTTGCGCCTTACCAAGGCCGTTGCATGGCCCCGCGCAAGCCCCTAGCATAGCACATCGCATGGAAGCCGCCCATATTCTAGTCGTGGTCAACCGAATGAACAGCCGACTGCTCGGTCCGGCCCTGCTGATCCTGACGGCCATATCAGGCTGCTCGAAGTTGCAAATGCAATCGTCCGAGCCTGTTCAGTTTCAGCAAGAGGAGTGGACGTATCGCAACAGCAAGGGCGTCAAGCTCACGAGTGACCACTACATCATCTACACCACCTGCAAGGCCAAGCCCTTTACCGATGCGATGCCGACTTTCCTCGAGGCGTGCTGGGACACCTACGCCGAGATACTGCCCCCGAAACGCATGCCGAAGGAACCCCTGGCGACATATCTCTTCCAGTCTCGCTGGGATTGGGAGCGATTCACCGAGGAGTTCACCGGGCCCCGCGCCGCGATTTACAAGCAGATTCGATCCGGCGGCTATTCGGAGCGCGGCCTGACCGTTTCTCACTACGGCTCGCGACGCAGCACCCTCTCCATTCTGGCCCACGAGGGTCTGCACCAGTATCTCGAAGTCACACACGACAAGCCGATTCCCGCCTGGATCAACGAAGGCCTGGCCTGTTACTTCGAGGCCTTTGAACTCGGGCCGGACAATCGACCGATCTTCACTCACGAGCGCAATACCCTGCGCCGCCCTGCCCTTCGCAAGGCCTACAGCCACGGCAAACTGCAGCCCCTGGCGCGCATCCTCGCCACCGATGCCGGTCAGGAAATCCACAAGCCCTCCGCCGAGGTGCTGACCTACTACTCTCAGGCATGGTCTCTGGTCGTTTTTCTCATGCGACCTGACTGGGACAATGACTACCGCGACGGTTTCCGCACGCTCCTTAACGAACTGGGCAGTGAAGAGATGGATCGCAAGGCCCGCGCGTTTCTCGCAGCCGACACCGACGGGCAAATGAGCCGCGGCGAGGCCATCTTTCGCGCCTACGTATCCGACGATCTTGAGGCCTTCGATCTGCAATACCAGGCCTGGCTGCTCGGATTCCTGGAACTTAATTCCTAATAACCGAGGCGAGGCGAGCGTGAGCAAGATGGGTCGAATCGCTCCCAAGGCATCGGACGGGCAAGACGTTTACACCAGCCCCCTCGTGGCGCGCAGCGCGTCGCCCGAAATGTCCGCCCTTTTCTCCATGCGACATCGTGCCCTGACCTGGCGGCGAATCTGGCTCGCCCTCGCCGAATCACAGCGCGAGCTGGGCCTGAAGATCTCCGCGAAACAAATCTCCGCCCTGCGCGCCGGGCTCAATCGAATCGATCTCGCCGCCGCAAGCGCCTACGAGAAGAAGCTGCGACACGATGTAATGGCCCACCTGCACGCCTTCGGCGACGTCGCGCCGGCGGCGCGCGGCATTCTCCACCTCGGCGCCACCAGCATGGACATCGTCGACAATGCCGACCTGCTCATCATGCGCGATGCCCTGGACATGATTCGAGGCCGGCTGCTCGCCGTGATCGACGCACTGGCCGCCCAGGCCAAACGTCACCGCAGCCTGCCCTGCCTCGGCTTCACCCATTACCAACCGGCGCAACTCACCACCGTCGGCAAGCGCATCAGCCTGTGGTGCTGGGACTTCGTGCGCGATCTGGAGGCGGTCCACCGCCTGGTGTCGGACCTCCGCTTCAGAGGCATACGCGGCGCGACGGGCACCCAGGCCAGCTTCCTGTCCCTGCTCGGCAGTGAAAAGAAAGTCCGCCGGCTCGAGGAACTCGTTGCGCAAAAACTCGGATTCAAACAGATCGAGCCGGTAACGGGGCAGACCTACTCGCGCAAGGTGGACGCACAGGTGATCTCAGCCATTGCGATCATCGCTTCCGGCGTGCACAAGTTCGCCAACGACATGCGCCTCCTCGCGAATCTCAAGGAGATGGAAGAGCCCTTCGAGAAAAACCAGGTAGGCAGCTCGGCCATGGCCTACAAGCGCAATCCGATGCTCTCCGAACGGGCCACCGGCCTGGCGCGTTTTGTCATCAGCCTCGCCCAGTCCGGCTTTCAGAATGCCGCGGAGCAATGGCTCGAACGCACCCTGGACGATTCGAGCAACAAGCGACTCCTGATTCCGGAATCATTCCTCGCCGCCGACGGCATGTTGCAGATCGTCGCCCACATCGCCGCCGGGCTCGTGGTTTATCCGAAAGTGATGCGCTCGCGGATCGAGGCCGAGTTGCCCTTCATCGCCACCGAGGAAATCCTCATGGCCGCGTCGTCAGCCGGCGGCGATCGGCAGGCACTTCACGAACGCATCCGAGTCCATTCTGGCGCTGCCGCCGCGCGAGTCAAACGAGACGGCATGAGCAACGACCTCCTGGACCGCCTCCGGGCCGACCAGCTCTTTGATCGCGTGAAGTTTGCTGCGGTGATGGACCCCAGTCGCTTCGTCGGCCTCGCCCCCCAGCAGGTTGACGACTTTCTCAAGACAGTCATCGCCCCACTTCGCAAGCGATTTACCGGCGTACGGCGACCCCGTGCCGTGATATCCGTCTAGGCATGGCCGCGTCGCTGATCGAACGCCGAACTTTTCTTTGCAGCGATTATCGCCGCTTGCGACGCGACAAGGGAACCTTGCCGGTGTAGTGCGTCGGAGCAGGCGGTGCGGAAACGGCTGTGCTCGGCGAGGCGGGCGTGGATGCCGATGCGGGTTGAGGCGAGGAGCCCGCGGACTGGCCCGGCCCGGGGACAGAATCCGGCGCGACGCGCGGCTCAAACCCGGGAATATCCAGCTTAATAAGCTGCTTATTGATCATCATCTCGATCTTGGTGAGATCGGGGCCCTCTTCGCGCGTCACAAAAGTGTAGGCCTTGCCGCTTGCGCCCATGCGTGCCGTGCGGCCGACGCGGTGCACATAGACCTGAATGTCCTGGGGCAGATCGTAATTGATGATGTGGGTGATCTCGTGAACGTCGATGCCGCGCGCCGCCAGATCGGTGGCGACCAGCAGCGGGATCTGATGCTTGCGGAAGCGCTCCATGATCTTCTCGCGCTTCTGCTGGACGAGGTCGCCGTGAATCTCGCGAGCCTCCATGCCCGCCGCATGCAGCCGCTGTGCGAGCTTGCGCGCGCCGTGCTTGGTATTGCAAAAGATGATCGCCAGCTTGGGCTTTTCCTGCTCCAGCAGCAGCTTGAGAAGTCGAAACTTGTCCCACGGATCGACCACGCAGTACCACTGCTCCACCAATTCGACGGTCATCACGTCCTCGGAGACGTTGATCTCCACCGGATCGTGCATGTACTGCTTGGTCAGCCTCTTGATCTCGTCGTCAATGGTCGCCGAGACGAAGACGGTCTGGTGAGCATGCTTCACCTGCCCGAGAATCCGGCGTATGTCGTCGCGAAAACCGATGTCCAGCATGCGATCGACTTCGTCCAGCACCGCGAATCGAAGCGAGTCCAGCGTCAAGGCCCTTCGCTGAAGAACATCCATCACCCGTCCCGGCGTGCCGACCACGACATGCGGCTTTCGACCCAGAAGGTGAAGCTGCTCCTTCATGCTCGTCCCGCCGTACACCGGCACGCAATGGATCTCCGTGTATTTGGCGATTCTGCGAAACTCGCCCACGACCTGGGCCGCAAGCTCCCGGGTGGGAGTCAGAACCAGCAATTGCATTCGCCCTGTCGGGTCGATCATCTGCAATGTGGGCATCCCGAACGCCGCGGTTTTCCCGGTTCCGGTCTTGGCCTGCCCCAGGACGTCCTTGCCGGCCAGCACATGTGGGATGAGGGCGATCTGAATGGGCGACGGCTCGGTGAATCCCATATCCACCAGCGCGCGGAGAATCGGCGCTTCCAGCCCCAGTTTCGCAAACGCTTCAGGTAGGTCGGGGTGCCGGTGCATTCAATCTCGTCGTGTTATGTCACGCATCAACCAGAGCTCCGAAGTAAAACGAGAAGCCGAATCACACCGAGCAATGGTTGCCGGGGCCGGAGTGTCCTCGTCTGATAATCGAGACTGATAATAAGGCCGCACCGCCCCGGTGACAAACGACTCGCAACTTCGGTCCGTAAACGCCGCCTCCCGGGGAGTTTTTTTGAGCGCCCGTCAACTGGATTCCCGCCGGCCTGCGGCCCTATCGTTGGTTAGGGGGGTCACTCATGAGGCACAAACTGTTGGACGGAACGCTCGAGACCGCGCTGTCGGGCGGCGATGCCGCGGCGGACGCGAAGCGTATCGCAAATCGTCGCTTGTTCAGGGAAATGGTCAAAGGGGAGGTCGCCGAGAACCGCCTGACGTTCTCGCGCCGCAGAGCGCTCGTGCGCTTTGCACGCCGCCTGGCCATCCTGCCCACCGAGGCAAATCTGATCATCCGCGGCGTCGAATACGAGCACGGACACGTGCCCGCCGAAGCCGTCCTCGAACTCATGCGCGGAACCAAGCGTCGCGGGCTGGCCCCCACCGACGTCGAATCCGCCCTTCGGGTCGGCTTCTACGTCCTGCTCACCCTGCTCTACTGCCTGGTGATTCGCTGGGCCGTCGGACTGCTCTTCCTGAGATAAACCGCGCCGGCTAGTCTTCGCTCTTGGCATCGCCTCGCGCGAAGATGCTCGCCACGTAGTTCAGCACGTCCGTCGCGCTCTGCTCGTTGTACCCGAAGTACTTGATCAGCCGCTGCTTCACCACGTCGATCTTCGCCTGCGTCTCGTCATCAATGACGCCGCTGACCACGTTCTTCAGCTTGATCGTATCCCGCTGATCCTCGAACAGCTTCAGCTCCAGCGCCTTCTGCAGTCGGGCATTGGTGTGGTACTCGAACTTCTTCCCGTCGAGCGACAGCGCGCCGATGTAATTCATGATTTCCTGGCGGAAATCGTCCTTACGGCTCTCGGGGATGTCGATCTTGTCTTCGATCGACCGCATGAGCCTTTCATCCGGTTCCTCGTCTTTGCCGGTGTATTTGTTGCGCACTTTCTCCCGCTGCGTGTACGCCCGGACGTTCTCGATGTAGTTCGTCGCCAGGCGCTTGATCGCGTCTTCATCCGCGGAGATCGCCCTCTGCACCTCGGCCTTGAGGATGTCTTCGTACTCCTCGCGAACCACCGAGAGAAGTTCCTTGTACTGCTTCTTCAACTCCTCGTCGGAGATAAGCGAGTGGTGCGAAAGGCCGCCCTCCAGCTCGTTCATCACCATGAACGGATTGATGCCCTTCTCCTGGATCGCCTGATCGCTCACCAGCGAGTTTGAAATCTTGTCCTGAATGTACCGTGGGCTGATACCCTGCATGCCCTCGCGCCGGGCTTCCTCGATCAGCTCCTTGACGCTGTCCTCGGTATACCCGGGGATGCTCTTGCCGTTGTAAAGCTTGAGCTTCTGCAGCCGCGTCAGTCCCGCCTTCTTGGGCTCTTCAAGCCGCGTCAAGACGGCCCACATCGCCGCCGTCTCGATCGTATGCGGAGCGATGTGCATCGCCCGGATGCGCTCCTTGTTGAAGTCCTTCTCGTAAATGCGGATTTCCTGATCGAGGATGACGTTGTACGGAATATCGATCTTGATCGTTCGGTCGCGGAAGGCCTCCATCAACTCGTTGTTCTGGAGCTTCTTGTATTCCGGCTCGTTGGTGTGCCCGACGATCACTTCGTCGATGTCGGTCTGGGCGAATTTCTTGGGCTTGATCGTGTGCTCCTGCGACGCGCCGAGCAAGTCGTAGAGAAACGCCACGTCCAGCTTGAGCACTTCGATGAACTCAATGACGCCGCGATTGGCCACATTGAGCTCGCCGTCAAAGTTAAACGCCCGCGGGTCCGAGTCCGAGCCGTATTCGGCGATCTTGCGATAGTTGATGTCACCGGTCAGCTCGGTCGAGTCCTGGTTCTTCTCGTCCTTCGGCTGAAACGTCCCGATGCCCCGACGATCCTTCTCACTGATGACCAGTCGCTTGACCACGATATGGTCCATCACCTTGCGCCAGTCGCCGTCATATTGCCTGAGGAAATCCGCGAACGTCTTGCGGCAGAAAGGATCGAGGTCGCCCGTCACGCTGATGCGCTGCTCCGGCGGCAGCGACTCGTTCAGCATGACGATCACCTCGCGACGAGGCTCCTTCGGAATCAGCTTCAGCGGCTCCTCGTGCATCGGGCAATCGACGATGTCGTACTCGCCGTTCGCTCGCGGGATCCGCCACGCAAATGAATACATCGCGCCGTCATCCGTGCGCGTGTACTGCTCCAGCCCTTTCTTTATCAGCCGGCAGATGGTCGACTTGGCGGAGCCGACCGGACCGTGCAGCAGCAGGATGCGCCGCTCGGTGCCGTAGCCCTGCGCCGCCGACTTGAAGAAGTCCACCAGTTGGGTCAGCGATTTTTCAAGGCCGAACACGGCGTCTTCCCCGTGGCCGATCGGATCGGAAAAGAACTTGTAGCGAACGCAATCCTGGCGAAACTTCGTGAACCGCTCCGTCCCGTAGTGCAGGATCATGTCATAGACGCGCTGAAACGCATTTCGCGCCACGCGCGGATTGCGCGTCACGATGTCCAGGTAATCGTCAAACGATCCTTCCCAGTGTTCATCGCGGAAGCCCTGAGGGTCCTGGCGTTTGGAGACAAGTTCCAGGATAGAGTTCTTATTGACCATGTCTGACTCCCTGATTCTTTAAGCGCGATCGCGTGGACGTTAGCCGATTCGGCGGCGTCAACCCTTGATCGGCGAGGGCGTGGCCCATCGTTCAGATAACAAAACGTTGGCCTCTATTGAATAATATCGGACTGGTACTCCAGAGTCAACCGACGGCGACACATAAAGTCTTGCCGCGACAGGAGTAGCGGTAATTCACCCGCGCGATCGCACCCGAATTGCGGAGCGATCAATCTCCTGCCGATTGCCGGAAACTTCGGTCCCCCGCCGCGTCGCCGCAGACGTCCCGCCCGCAAAGCCGTAGAACAGCCTACGCAGAGAGACGCCCAATCAACTTTCTCCGCCTGACTCCGACGAGCCCACCCAGTATTAAGAGATACAACGCCGCCGGCGCGAAATCGACCGTGACCCCGCCGCCCCCGACAAAAGGATTCCCAACTTCCAGCAATCCATGATAGGAGGGAAGCGCGGAACGCAGTATCACAACGCCTCGCCCCACGGTGCGATTCCGTTACATTATACTCGGTTACTTTTCAGACTATCGCCGCAGTCAACGACAATCACGAAATGTTCGGCCGCCAGCCGCCCGCTATTCCAGATGTCGAACAAGGAGTCGAATCGCCAGATGACCGCACTGATCAAAGACCTCCACCAACACGTCGGCCAAACCGTCACCCTCCAGGGCTGGCTCTACAACCGCCGCGACTCCGGCAAGATCGCCTTTCTCGTCGTCCGCGACGGCAGCGGCCTTTGCCAGTGCGTCGTCGCCAAGAATGAGACCACCGAGAGCTTTTTCGAAAACGCCCGCCGCCTCGGACAAGAGTCCTCCATCCGTGTCACCGGCCTCGTCCGCGCCAACGAAAAGCAGATCGGCGGCCACGAGATCGATGTCACCGCCCTGGAAGTCCTCGGCGAAAGCGTGGACTACCCCATCACCCCCAAGCCCCACGGCATCGAATTTCTCATGAAAAACCGCCACCTGCACTTTCGCAGCCGCAGGCAGTGGCACATCCTTCGCATCCGCGCGACGCTCGTCGATGAGATTCGCGGCTACTTCAACCGCAACGGCTTCACCCTGATCGACACCCCCATTTTCGCGCCCGCCGCCGGCGAAGGCGCCCAGACCCTCTTCACCGTCGACTACTTCGGCGAGCCGGTCTACCTCGCCCAGACCGGCCAGCTCTACGTCGAGGCCGCCTGCATGGCCTTCGGCAAGGTCTATTGCTTCGGCCCCACCTTCCGCGCCGAGAAGAGCAAGACCCGCCGCCACCTCACCGAGTTCTGGATGGTCGAGCCGGAAATCGCCTACGCCGATCTCGACGGCGTCATTGAAGTCGCCGAGGATTTCATCTGCTCCATCGTCCAGCGCATCCTCCGCGATCATCGCCCTGACCTTGAGTTCCTCGGCCGCGACATCGCCGCACTGGAAAAGGTGCAAAAGCCCTTCAACCGCATCACCCACAAGGAGGCCGCCGACATTCTCCGTGGTCCAAAGGCGAAGGAGCTACTGGAGCGAGACCTGACGACCAAGACCGCCCGCGTGGCAGAGGTGAAGGGTCTGATCGCCGAGAAGGAGGCGAAGGAAAAGTCCCAGGGCATCAAGCAGTGGGAGAAGGACAAGCTCGTCGCCGAGATTCACGACCTGCGCGATGAACTCGGCGACCTCGAAGTCGAGGTGCAGAACATCCCCCACCACATGCAGCTCGCCGCGAACTTCGACGGCGGCGGCGACCTCGGCGGCAGCGACGAGACGATCATCAGCCGCCTTCACGAGCGCCCCTGCTTCGTCACGCACTACCCCCGCGAGTGCAAGGCCTTCTACATGAAGCGCAACGCTGACGACCCCACGCGCTGCAACAACGTCGACCTGCTCGCACCCGACGGCTACGGCGAGATCATCGGCGGCTCGCAGCGCGAAGACGACCTCGACGTGCTGCTCGAGCGCATCAACGAAGAAGGCCTCAGCCCCGCCGACTACGAGTGGTACCTCGACCTCCGCCGCTACGGCACCGTCCCCCACGGCGGCTTCGGCCTCGGCGTCGAACGAACCCTCGCCTGGCTCTGCGGCCTCAAACACATCCGCGAGACCATCCCCTTCCCGCGCATGATGGGAAGGTTTTACCCGTAGCGTATATTGATTCCAGAGACCCTGGAGGCCTAGGAGGATCAGTCGACGATAGAGTATTAGTCTAAGGGAGCACGATGGCCATGGTCCGCATTAGTGTCAGCGCAAGTGTCCTGAAATGGGCGATGGAGCGCTCGCGCCGTTCGCTTGTGGATTTCCGTGCAAAATTCCCGAAGCTCGCCGAATGGCTAAGGGGCGACAGCCAGCCTACTCTCAAGCAGCTTGAGGAATTCGCCAAGGCGACACATGCACCCTTCGGTTACTTCTTTCTAACCGAGCCTCCGGTCGAGCGGATCCCCATCCCTGACTTTCGGACGATGCCAGGCGCGGATTTTGCAAGGCCCAGTCCCGAACTGCTCGACACGATCTACATGTGCCAGCAACGACAGGAATGGTACCGAGAGCATGCCCAGTTGATGGGCGAGGAGCCACTCGTATTCGTGAATTCCGTGCGATTGGGTGCCGATATTGCTCGTACCGCCTCGAGCATTCGCGATGCGCTTGGTTTGTTTGAGCCGCTCGGCGTAGTCGCCCGCACGAACGCCGACGCCCTTCGCATTGTGCTCGAACGAGTGGACGCACTAGGCGTCTTGGTAATGGTGAGCGGCTACGTCGGCGCCAACACCCGTCGACGACTTGATCCTGAGGAGTTTCGCGGCTTCGCGCTGGTCGATCCCTTCGCGCCACTAGTCTTCGTGAACGGTACCGACACCAAGGCCGCCCAGCTCTTCACGCTCATTCACGAGTTAGCACACATTTGGACGGGTGAATCCGGCATATCTGACGTCTCCATTTCGCCGAACACGCACTTCGAGGTCGAACGCTGGTGCAACGCCGTCGCCGCTGAGGTGCTGGCGCCGCTCGCCGGGTTCAGGGCGGCACTGCGTCCACGCGCCGAGTTGTTCCGCGAAGCGGGGCGTCTCGCCGACATCTATAGGGTCAGTACGCTGGTCGTCTTGCGTCGCATGCTCGACGCCGGACGCCTGACGCGTGAGGAACACGACCGCGCCTATCGCAGAGAATCTGCACGACTGAGCGCGCTGATAGCTGCTCGGGAAGAGTCCGGTGAAGGCGGCACTGGCGGGAACTACTATGCTACGGCGAGGTTCCGCCTCAGCACGCGATTCGCTACAGCCGTAATCGCCAGCACTTGGGAGGGTCGGTCAACCTTCACGGAGGCATTCCGCCTACTGGGCTGTCGCAACGTCCGCACGCTGGAAACGCTCGGCGAGCGCCTCGGCATGGCCAAGTACCTGAGCGGGGGGCCGGTCTAATGGCCTATCTGCTCGATACCGGGGTATTCATCGAGGCAAAACGTCGCTTCTACGGCTTGGATTTTTGCCCGGGTTATTGGGAATGGCTCATGCGCGAGGCCAACGCCAGTACTATCCGCTCGATTGAGCGCGTGGCCGACGAACTTGGCGCGCAGCAGGATGACCTGAGCGCCTGGGCAGCCACTCTTCCCAATGGCTTCTTTCTCCGACCTGACGCCACCTTTAGCGACGCCTTTCAGCGGGTGAGCCATTGGGCATTGACATCCGGCTTTCACGCCGCTGCGTACAACGAGTTCCTCGACGTGGCGGACTCGTTTCTGATTGCGCAAGCGCTCGCGGGCGCCCACACTGTCGTTACGCTGGAGAAGCCGGCAACGACACCAAGCAAGAAGAAGATCAAGGTGCCGGACGCGTGCGCTGGCGTCGGCGTCAAGAGCATGACGCCGTACGCGTTGCTGAGGCTTCAAGGTGTGCGGTTTGTGCTGAGTCCGAGCACGACATGACTGTTGTTGGATCCATGACGTTCGATGCAATGCGCCACTTCCCACGGCGGCCTCGGCGTCGAACGAACCCTCGCCTGGCTCTGCGGCCTCTGGGCACATCCGCGAGACCATCCCCTTCCCGCGCATGATGGGAAGGTTCTATCCCTAGCCGCCGACGCTCAGCCGCCGCCGCCCTCCAGCGGTTCAAGATCAAGATAAGTCAGCAGCACCGGGCCCAGCAGCTTCGTCTGATACGCCGGCTTCGCCGGTCCCTCGGACACGGCCGACCGGCGCACGACCCACGTCCCGCTCCACCGATCGTGAAACGCCTGTCGACGCGGGTTCTGTGCGCACGTCAAATACGCCATGCCGAAAAATCCGACAAACGGCACGCCAAGAACAAATCGCTTAAAAAGCTGTTTCCACCCCGGCGCATGCCCGAACCCGTCAACGATACGGACGCCGGCGACGAGATAACCGAGCGTGCCGACGCCAAGCCGCCGCGGAACAACGTGGTACGCCCCACAGAACAAAAACCAGCCGACAACCGTAGGTAACTGGACGGGCCTCATATATTTGTTGATCAGCCGCTGCTTCTCCGCCGAACGCGGCATCACAATGACCTCATTGGGCACGTATTGGGCCTGAAGTACGACCCCCGCGCCGGTAAGGACGCAAAGCAAAAGGGCGACGTCGATGGCGGCCGCTATGATTCGACGGGGAATCGAGGCGTAGCTCTGAGGGGCGAATACAACGTGCTGGCCGAGATCGGGCATAACCGTGTTTTATCGGTGCGCGGCGATCGGCTCCAGTGCCGCAAGTTCCGTCGCCCGCGGGCCGATCAATTCGAAAGCGTGGAATTGCAATCGGCCATCCGGGGCAGCTACAATCGCGCAGGACATCAGACAGCCCGCCAAATGCGGCTGTCAGCATCCCAGGAAGGGATCGCCGTGAAAACCACCAACTTCCGAGCCGTTGTGATTCTTGCGGCTCTTGTCATCTTAGTCGTCACCTCCGACGCCCTGGCCTGGGGGCCCGCGACCCACGTTAAGCTTGCGTCGGACGTCCTGTCTCACCTTGCCCTCCTGCCGGCGGGCATCGCCGCCCTCATCGCGCGTCATCGCAGGTTCTTCGTCTACGGCAACGTCGCCACCGACACCGTCCTGGCCAAGAAGTTGAGCCAGGTCAAGCAGGTCTGCCACCGCTGGTCGACCGGGTTTTCGCTCCTGACAAATGCCGAGTCGGACCAGGGCAAGGCCTTCGCCTATGGCTATCTGAGCCATCTCGCCGCCGACACCGTCGCCCATAACAAGTTCCTGCCCCTCCAGATGGCCGTCAGCAGATCGACCGTTTCCTTTGGCCATTTGTATTGGGAAATTCGCGCCGACGCGAGAATCGACACACCCTATTGGCGGCAACTGCGTCGATCGCTCTGCGGGTGTTACCCTGAGCCGGAACATCTCCTGCGTGAGCAGCTTCAGCGGACCCTGCTTTCCTTTCGGACGAATCGGTTTCTCTTCAAGCGTATGAACCTCCTGGCCTCCGAGGACGCCTGGCGACGGAGCGTCGATTTCTGGGAACGATTGTCGAGGTTCTCGCTCGATAGCGCTTTGGTGGAAAGCTACCACGCCGAATCAATCGCCCGCATCATCGACCTCCTCACCAAGGGCGACGCCTCGGTCGTATTGCAGGAAGATCCAAACGGAAACTTTTCCCTCTCATACGCCAAGGCGCAGCGAAGGCAGCTTTGCCAATTGAAGCGCGCGAAGATTCCCCACGATCAGATCATTCGCGAGGCCGCCCTCGGCCACGCCGCAAAGCAGTCCCAGCTCGCATCAATCACGGAAAGTTAAATCATCGCTCGACGTAGCGGCCGGCGCCCCTGCCCGCCGTGGAATACTCAGTGTCGGGCCTTCTCCGGCCGGCGCTCGAAACCGAACTTGTCGAGCGGCTCGCTCACCGGCATCGGGTATTTCCCAGAGAAGCACGCGGTGCAATAGTCACCCGGCACCTGCGCCCCGCACTTGAGCATGCCCTCCAGCGAAAGGTACGCCAGAGAATCGACCTCCAGATACTCGCGGATCTGCTCGACGCTCCTGCCGGTTGCGATGAGCTGGTTCTGATCGGGGAAGTCGATGCCGAAGTAGCACGGATGCCGGATCGGCGGGCTCGCCACGCGCAGATGAATCTCTTTCGCCCCCGCCTTCCGCAGCGCCCCCATCTTTCCGCGCGTCGTCGTCCCGCGCACCACCGAGTCTTCCACCACGATCAATCGTTTGTCCCTGACCGCCGGGCGAATCACATTGAGCTTCATCTTCACCGCCAGATCGCGCTGCGGCTGCGTCGGCATAATGAAGCTGCGACCGCTGTAATGACTGGTCGTAAAACCGCGCTCCCGCGGAAGCCCGCTCTCCTCGCTGTAGCCGATCGCCGCGCATCGCGCACAGTTCGGAACGGGAATCACCAGATCGGCGTCGGTCGGCGCTTCACGCGCCAACTGCCGCCCCAGCGCGACGCGAAACTCGTGCACGTTCTGACCGAATACGTTGCTCGAAGGATCGGCGAAATAAACCTGCTCGAAGATGCAGTGCGCCCGGCGATTGCTGCCGGATGCAACGAACATGCGCGAACTCAGGCCGTCCTTCGAGAGCGTCACGATCTCCCCGGGCGCCACGTCGCGGACGTATTCGGCATCGACGATATCCAGAGCGCTCGTCTCGCTGGCGACGACATAGCATCCGTCCTCGAGCTGACCGATGCACAATGGCCGCAGCCCGAACGGATCGCGCGCCGCCTCGATGCGATCGGGGTAAATAAAGAGCAGACAAAAGGCCCCCTTGAGCGTGCTCAACACGGCGGCCAGCGGATCGGGCGTCTCTGCGAATTGCGGGCTGGCCAGCAGATGGACGATCACCTCGGTGTCGCTGGTCGTCTGAAAAATCGCCCCCTGCGCCTCGCGTTCGAGTCGCAGTTGCGCCGCGTTGATCAGATTTCCATTGTGCGCGACCGCGACCTGACCGCCGCCGTACTGCACCAGAAGCGGCTGGCAGTTTGCGACGCTGCAAGAGCCGGTCGTCGAATAGCGAACGTGGCCGATCGCCGAATCACCCCGGACCTCGGCCATGCGCTTTTCGTCGAAGACCTGCGTCACCAGGCCCATGGCCGCATGTCGATGCAGGCGCCCGGCGCGAACGGAACAGATACCCGCCGCCTCCTGGCCGCGATGCTGCTGGGCGTAAATACCGAGATAGGCGAGTTCGGCCGCGTCGGCTCTCCCGAAGACCCCGAAGAGTCCGCAGTGATGCTTCACTTCCGAAATGATGTTAAGAGACCGATCCAGCACGGCGTGGCTCCCCGACGGATGAGCAATTTTCACCCGTGAAAGATACTGAACGATAGGTGAAATCCGCCCCTTCGACAAGCGACCCATGCTCAAAATGAAGAACCGCGAACCGCCTTCCGGCAATCCGCGGCCTTCGTCAACGCTTTGTCAGTGTGAATGTGCTATTGGATTCGGCGGCCGACCGGGTTACTTGCGTGGCTTTCCTGCGCCCTTCTTCTTCCAGAAGTCGTCGTAGTAGCCATCCCCATAGTAATACCCGTCGTCATAGTACCCGTCGTCGTAGTAATACCCGTCATCGTAGTAGCTGTCTTCGTAGTAATAGCTCTCCTCGTACCCCGAGTTGAAGAAGTCGAACCCGCCGAACGACGGGAGATAGTCGAATCCGAAGTCGAACCCGGAATAGCCGTAACCACCTCGGCGGTCACAGCCGTCCGACCCCATCGTCGGTACCAGGGCCAGAACCAGTCCGAACATCATTGCCAGTCGTGTCAGTTTGCGCTTCATGGGAGTCTTCTCCTGTTCTCGCGGTCGCCCTTCGGACCGCGTTGCTTCATGCACTAGACACGCCCTGCCCCGCGAGGTTAGCGGAATGCCCCCCACCGGCCCGCAATCGGGAATATTCAACGCCGGAAGGCCAATACCCATGAGCGGAACGGGATAGGCCCGAAAACCGCCATGTGGGAGTGCCTCTGGATGACTGTGAATCTGACGAGTCGCGGCATTTTTCGGCGAGCGAAATCCACATGGCCCATCGCAGGAAACCCCTCACCGGAACTCCGCCTAAACGCAGAATCAGACTTGAGATACAATTCGCACAACAAGCCAGGCCGCTGAGTCGCGGGAGTGGACCGATGTTTGGAAGATCATCACCAGCCCATCTGAAAAGCGCCGAGGACGCCCTTTCCCAGGGCCGGCTCGACGACGCCTGCCAGCTCGTTTCGGTCCACCAGCTTCAACGGGACAAGAAGGCCTCCCAGCTCCTCGGGCGACTCGCCGAGGCCCTCATGCTCCGCGGCCAGGACCGCCTCCTCGCCCGGAAGTTTGAAGACGCCCTCGCCGACTTCGACCGCGCCGGCGAATGTGGAATGGACGGCCGCAAGGTCGCCGAATGGCGCAATCGGGCCCTTGACGCCCGTGGCCATAACGCGGCCGTAGCCGATCGCCAGCAGGCCGTCATCAACGACGCGCGCCGTCACCTCGCCGCCGGCAGCATCGACGCCGCAGCCGATGCCCGGGCCCGCGCCCCCGTTGAGAACAGCGAGATCGGCGCCCTGTCGCAGGCGATTCACGGACAGGTCGAAAGAGCCGAGGCGGCGCTGGCCGCGGTCCGGCCCGCCCTCAAAGATGGAAACCTCTCAACAGCCGTCCAGCAGTTTCGCACTGCCCGCGCCTTGCACGCCAATCTCCCCGGCCTCGCCGACGCGGAATCGATGATCCTCGACCGCGTCATCGACGAAGCAACAAAGGAATACCAGGCCGGTCGCCTGCGTCGCGCCCGACAACGCATCGCTGAACTCGCCGACCTCGGCCGATCGCGCAGCGACCGCATCGACCTGGACGAAGCCCTCAGGCTTGTCGAGGCAGCCGCCAGGGCATTGGCAGACGATCACTTCACCAAAGCAGGCGTCCTCATGGGAAGATTGACCCGCGTCGGTCCCCGGGCCGACTGGCTGGCCGACGTCCGCGACCGGCTCGACGCTCTCACCGAACATCGCAAGGCGCTGCTCGAAGGTCCGCTGGGACTGCTCTCCGAAAACAACGTCCCGGCCAACGTCATGACACAGGCCGGCGTCTCCGACGACACCGTCTCGCGGCCCGTCACGCCGGCGAGGAAAGGCCCGCCGCCGATTCCTTCAGAGCCTGATTCACCTTTATGCGGCGTTCTTCCCAGTCGCATCGTCTTTCGAATCGACGGCGTCGGCAGCTTTCTCCTTCTCCGAGGCGATCGCATCGCAGTCGGACGCGCCGGCTCGGGACATGCCGACCTCGAACTCATCAGCGACTTGTCCGACCGCCACGCCGAACTCATCCGCGCCGGCGAAGACTACTTCATCGTCTCATCCAAGGGCGTCGAGCTCGCCGGCAAAGCCGTCGAACATGCACTGCTCCAGGACGGAGATCGAATCCGCCTCGGCAGCCGCGTGCGCCTCACCTTTCGGCGGCCCAGCCTCAAGAGCATGGCCGCCGCCCTCGATCTCGGTGAAGGCGTCCGCACCAGCGGCGATTGCCGCCGCGTCATACTATGGAACGGCCCCATCCTCATGGGCAGCACCAAGGAGTGTCATATTCAACTGCGACCCAGTCTCGGCGGGTTCGTCCTCATGGAGCGCGCGGGCCAGATGATGGCCAAGCCCATGGGGCCGGACGGTGCGCCGGTCCACCTGCCGCTCGGTGTGTTGACGAACATTGGAGACTTGCGTCTGTCAGTATCCGGACTTGATCGCGCCGCCGGCGTCGGTCGGGTAATTGGTTAGTCTGAGTCGCTTGACGAAGGGCGAATGCGATGGCGTTTCAATTCAATCAAGGTGACCGGCCGCTGGATGGCTACACCATCCAGCGCGGCGTCGGCCGCGGAGGCTTCGGCGAGGTCTACTACGCCCTCAGCGACGGCGGCAAGGAAGTCGCCCTCAAGTACCTGCGCGAGAATCCCTCCGTCGAGCTGCGCGGCGTCGCCCACTGCCTCAACCTCAAGAGCCCCTACCTCGTCGGACTCCACGACGTCAAACAAAACGAGCACGGCGATCACTTCGTCATCATGGAATTCGTCACCGGGCCCTCGCTGCGCGACCTGATGAACGCCGAGGCCGCCGGACTCGGTGCGCAAAAGGCCGCATACTTCCTCCGCGAGATCGCCAAAGGCCTCGCCTATCTGCACGACCGCGGCATCGTCCACCGCGACCTGAAGCCGGGAAACATCTTCTACGAAGACGGCTACGTGAAGATCGGCGACTACGGTCTCGCCAAGCTGATGGCCACCAGCCAGCACAGCGGCCAGACCATGTCGGTCGGCACCGTTCACTACATGGCCCCCGAGGTCGGCAGCGGAAACTACGACCGCACCATCGACATCTACGCCCTCGGCGTCATGCTCTACGAGATGCTTCTCGGCCGGGTGCCGTTCGCCGGCGCGACCATGGGCGAAGTGCTCATGAAACACCTGACCGCCCAGCCCGAGGTGGACGAACTGCCCGAGCCGTTTCCCCATGTCATCCGCAAGGCACTGGCCAAGGATCCGAACGACCGCTACCAGACGGTCCAGGAAATGGTCTCGGAGATCTTCTCCGTCGCCTCGCTTGATCAGTCCGTCGCCTCGTTCGAGCCGGGCAGCCTGTCCACCGCCGCGGCAAAGGCCACGGCCGAGATGAATCTGCGCCGCGCCGCCGACTACCCCGGCGCAGCGACCCTCACAGGCGCCGGCAGCAGCAACGTCGGCCGAAACACACCGCCCGTCGCCATTCATCCGGCGCGAATGGGCCCGCCGGGAAGATTCGAACGCGTCCACAATCGCATCGGCCGCGGCATGGGCCGCATGGCCGGGCGCATCGATAACTCGACACTGGCGCTGCAACTCAACCAGGCGGGTCATGCCCCCGGCGGCCACGGCGCCCGCGCCGTCATCGCCATGATCCTGGCGGTCGGCATCTCCTTCGGCGTCAGCATCATCGCCGGAAACACGCCCCACAAGGGCCTGCTCGCCGGCGTCGTCTTCCTGAACATCGCCAGCATCGTGCAGGGCGTCCTGGTCGGAAGTTGGCTGAGCTATGAGAAATTGAAAGTCGCCGGCGTCTGGGTACCCCGTCTCCTCATCGCCGCCATCGCCGCGGTCGGACTCGTTGGAACGAGCGAACTGAGCAGCCACATCACGACCATGGTGAAAGATACGAACAAAGCCGGCGAGACGATCTATCGAACCGTCAGAATGCTCGGCCCGTCGGATTGGGCCGGCCCCCTCATCCTCTGCATGATCTTCGGCGACTGGGCGGGAAGACTCTTTGACGGTCGCCAAGGCAAGATGTCGCTCGGCTCGGCCTTCTCCATCGGCCTTGCCGGCTTCATCGCCGGCGGAATATTTCTCGACGGCCAGGCCTTCAAGACCGGCGTCATCGTCGCTGCCGCCTCCCTCGTCGTGCAGGCCATCGGCAGCCTCTGGCCCTTGAAACCCGGCGCCGTCGTTCCAAAGACGCGCAGCGACGACGACGAGGGGAATCAGCCCAGCTTTGACGAAGCACCCGATCCGATGGCCGTCGCAGTCGAGCCGCCCGGCTTCAGTCGGGGCGTGGCCCGTCGATCTGACAGTACGCCGCCGCCGCTTCCCGGTACGCAGTCGCCCGGTCCCGCGCCCGCCACGCTGGCGGCCGACAAAACCGAGACCGATCCGCGATTGCGACGGTCCAGCGCCGTCCGCGCCCTCTGGATGATGGGCTCCGCTTTCGCCCTCGTCAGCGGAATCATCCTCTACGCCACGCCCAACATGATGGATTCCACCATCATCTTTACTAGAGACAAGTTCGGTGCCGACCGCGAACTCGGCCTCTTCTCCATCTTCGGCACAACGGCCATGGCCGTGTTCCTCTTCATGTTCACGCGCTCCTGGTCGGGCTACAAACGCGGCCTTTGGAGAGGCGTCTTTCGACCCGCGATCTTCTTCGGCGGCGCCGCCGTCTCCGCCTGCTCCGGCATCACCATGGGCATGATGCACATCGACAATGAGTTCATGCCGCTGGCCTTGGCCGGCGTCCTGCTGGGCGCCATCGGCAGCCTCTTCGTCTGGTTTGTCCCTGTCGCACCCTACAAGCCTAAGTTCCTCGACGCAGAAGACGACGAAGTACAGAAGCGCGCTTACAAGTCCCAGCGCCTCAAGCGACTCGCCTACGGCGCCTTCGGCTCGGGCTGCGTCCTGATGGCGTTCTTCGCCGCCGTCCTCAGCGGCGGAGATGCCGAAAGCGTCATCCCGCCAGTCGCGATCATGACCATCCTTGCTTCAGTCGCACTCTGGACCAGCGGATACGCCGCCGGACGACCGAGGAAAAACAAGATGGAGAAAAAAAACAAGCTCGCCCTGCCCCTGCGCCGCGTCTTCGAAATTGATCCCAACGCCAGTCTTCCGCGACTCATCGAACGCCACATGAGCGTCTTCGGCTACAAGCTCGTCTCCAAGGGCGAACTGCTCTGGTCCTTCGAGCGCGGCACCTGGCCGGCCCAGTTCTACAGCTCCGACATCCGCCAGTGGAAGGTCAAGTTCAACGTCGCCGCATACGAACTCGACACCGGCGGCTACCGCATCACCTGCTTCCTCGACATGGACGCCAGCTTCAACGAACCCGTCCAGAAGCAGCTCCACGCGCTAAACGAGGAAATCGGCGATCTCTGCGGTCTGCTCAGCGGCCGCGAAGTACCCTCCGGCGGTCCGGTCGTCGGCGTCGCGTGAGGTTGGCCCCGCTGACTTCGTTATTCAATCCATCCATGACGCCGGGCCCCGCGGATGCTCCACGGCTGACACAAGTCCGTGAACCGGTATACTGGGGCTCTTTGGCAACGCCGATCGGCCGCGCCATGTGGATTCGTTCCCTTTTCAGGGAAGGTGGGAGTTTTTGGTTCAGGCCAACGATGCCGACCATTTCCTGGTCGAAGCGGTACGCAAAGGTGACGAGCGGGCATGGCAGCAGCTCATCGACCGCTACCAGGGCCGCCTGCTGGCCTTCGCCCGCACGCGCCTCCGCGAAGTCGGCGAGGCCGAAGATGCCGTCCAGGAGACGCTGCTCGGCTTCGTCACCAGTCTCAAGCACTACGACGCCTCTCGCTCCCTCGAAACTTACCTCTTCGCCATTCTCCGCTACAAGATCGGTGAGATCCTCACCCGCAAGCAGCGCCGCTCGGAATACACCGCCGGCTTCGACATCGACGATGATTCGCCCGGCATGATCGAATCCGAAGACTCCGAAACACCCAGCAGCGTCGCCGCCGGCCGCGAACGCGCCGCCCGTCAGGCCGACGTCCTGGCCACCATCCTGCGCCGTTTGATCGAGGAGCTGCGCGACCGCGGCAAGCTCGAAGACTTGCAGGTCATCGAGTCCATCTTCTACGTCGGCCTGCGCAACAAAGAGGTCGCCGAGTTACTCGGCCGCGACGAAAAGGCCATCGCCGGTGTCAAGTTCAGGGCACTCGGCAGATTGCAGGAGTTCCTCGCAGAACTCGATGCCGACGATCGCGGCCTGCTCGACGACGCCCAGCTCTCCGGCGAAGAGACCATCGCCAAAGTCTGGCGGCAGCGCCGGCTCTCCTGCCTCAAACGCGGGACCATCGGCTCGCACTTGCTCGGCGTCCTCGAAGAGCCCTGGCAGTCATATACCCGGTTTCACCTCGACACGGTGCGATGCCTGATGTGTCGCGCCAATCTCGACGACCTGTCCACCGAGAGCGGTCCGGCAAGCCGACCCGAACTCGCCGAGCAATTCTTCCAGACCAGCGTCGGCTTCCTCTCCCGGGCACAATAACACCCGGTATGCCGAGCCGCTCATCCGTCGCAGGTGTACAAATCGTTCGTGGCCCCGTGCCGGCGACGGTAGTAGTTGACTTGGTTGGTCGACAGCCCGGCGAATGACCCGATCTCCACCATCGGGCTCCCGGGTCGAGGCCACGTCGGGTATCGGGAACCGGGGTGAAATGATTGACCAATAAAAGGTCGGGTAACGTGCGTCAGGGTCCGCAATCGTGAACATCCGGCGGCGATGAATCGTCGGGCCTTCCGAAGGACCGCAAAGAGTCGGCCCTCGAAGGCTGCCGGATTTCGTACTTACAAGTGAACGCGTGAACGCGCGACCGCCGGAGCGTTCTGATAACCGACGCCTCGCCGATTGGGGGCGACGGTTTCTAAACCCAGCGATGCTCTTTAGACGGCCCCAAATGGCCGAAGAGAGTGATGAATCGGGCGATTTCCCGCGAATGCAGTCGTGTCCCTGTTGATATCTGATATGATATGACGGCCCTTTCGGGCACGACAAGGGCAACCGATCGACGCTTGTCTCGGGGATTCGATCTGGTGGAGGGTCGCCGATGTCCATTTTGTCCCGGCGGTTTTTGATTCTTCTCATCTTCGTGTTCGTCATCGCCGGTCCAATTGGATTCGGCGGGCATGACGCGATGGCGGCTCGCCCAGTTCTCACCACGCACATGAGCAGCCCGGTTCACTCACCGCCCGATGATGCGGACGACGCCGACGATTCGGACGATGCGAACAATTCGGACGAGGCCGACGACGAAGCCGCGGACGAACCCGAAGAATCAACCGCCGAGGAATCGGACACCGAAGCGAAGTCTCAAGCCGACGACGACGATCGCGACCACGAATCCGAAAAGCCGTCCTCCGACGAGCAGGATGAGAAGCCTTCAAAAAAGAAGCTCGCCACGACAAGCCCCGCGGATAAGAAAGACAAGGGCAAGTCAAAGGCCAAGGACAAGGAAGAAGACAAGTCCAACGTCCCCCAGGTCGAGGTGTTCATTCCTTCCGTGACGAGCCTGGTCGAAGGGGCAAAATCATCCCGCACCGGCACGCTCGTCAAGGCCTTCTCCGGAATGCTGCCGCGAACCGAAAAGGAGTCGGACGACGACTTTGATTTTGAATCGGTGCTCAGCCTGCTCTCGCGCGTCGCCGACTGGCCCGATACCGCCATCGGCGTGATGACCTTCACCATGGATCGCGACGGCCGCCCGCGATGGGCCGTGAAGCTCGACTGGACCCTGGAAGACACCTGCGACCGCCTCCGTGAAATGCTCGAGGATGAAAAGGCGAAAAAGCTCCTCTCGGAAATCTCCCTCAACAAGCAGGACGACGGAACCTACAAGCTCGAAACGCCCGACGTGATCCTCGCGGTCGTCAAGTCCGCCGAGCGCGGCAGCCTGATCGTCTCCGATGCCAAGCTGGAGACGCCCTCAAAACTGTTCGGCGAAAAGCTCGACAAGTCCGGCAACAGGCGCCCCCCCACCAAAAGCAGCATGCTCGTCTATTGCCGCCTCAACATGGACGCCGGCAAGGAAGACGAAAAGAGCCAGTCCCTTCTCGCCGGCTTCTCCATGGTCAGCGACATCCGCTACGGCGGAAAACTCACCGACGACGGTCAGTGGAGCGAGCGATTCAACGTGCGCTGGAACCCCCTCCTGGGCCTCGGTATCAAGCAGATTCTCAAAAAGACGAACGCATCCTTCACATTCCCGAAAAACGCCTACCTGGCCGGGGCCGTTCACGTCGCCATGGCCGACGGCCTCGCCGATACCATCGCCGGCCTCGAAAACGGAACCATCGGCAGCCGAGCCGATGGTGAAATGGCCTTCGCCGCCTTACCGGGTACCGGCTTCTTCCCCATCCCCGATGTCTATTATCAGTTCTACGCACGTCGCACCGAGCGAATCAGAGACGACATCCGCGAAGCCATCGAAGACGACACCAAAGATCGCAAAGAAGACGACCGCCCCCCCGCATGGCACGAAGACAAGATCGGCGATGACGTGTACTTCTGGAAAGACAGCGCCGCCGATGGCGGAGGCGGCTTTTCCCTGGCGACCTTCCGAACCGTCGTCTTCTTTGAATCCCCGCAGGATGAAGACGACCGCCACCGCCTGATCATCGCCGAAACGTCGACCCAGCCCGAGGACGCCATCAAGAGGTGGCAGTCGCTGCGCCGCAAGTCGAAGGACAACATCCAGATTCCCGACTCGAAAAACGCCCACTGGCAACTCGTCATCAACTGGCGCAAGGTCTACGAATGGGTCCAGCCGTATATCACCGTTCTCGCGGCGACGGTCCAGGTCACTGAGTCCGCCCCCACCGCCGAAAAACTGGGCGACGCACTTTGCGACTCCACCATCAACGTCAAAATCGAGTACGCCGGCCTCGACGTCCGCCATACCGGCCCGATTCCCATCGGCGCCGCCTACGTCCCCGGCGTCACCATCGCATCGCTGTCCGCCACGGCCAGCTACACCTCGGAAGCCGCGCGCGAGCAGTCCGCCTGCCGCAACCTGCGCGTCCTCTATCATCACGCCAAACTATTCAAGAAAGATTACGGACGCTGGCCCGCCACCGTCGCCGAGCTCGACGGCTACGTGGATTTCTCGTCCCATCCCAACCTGTTGACGCTCCGCCCCAAAGACAGCGGAATCGTCGCCGGCATTGTCTCCGTCTTCACCACCAGCAAGAAAGAAACCCGGGATATCACCGACGACGACGATGAAATCGACGACGACCTCTACGAAATCGACTGGGCCGAGACCGAGTGGAAACTCAAGTTCCGCCCCGATGAATTCGTCGAATACGCGACGATCTACATCGACCAGGACGGAAAGATTCACCGCGTCGCCAAAGATGGTGACGCCGATCGCGAAGAGAAAAACGAGGATGAACTGGCGGTTCGATGATTCACCGGCCGCCGACGATGAAGGTAGCACGAAGCGTGTTTCAGGATAGAGGAGTGTGGTCATGCGACGAAATCTAATGGCATCTTTTGCGGCACTGTTTGCACTTTCCGTGGTCGGCATGTTCCCCCCGCAGGCTCGGGCCTGGGATCGCGGCGGCGACGACAAGGACAAGAAGTCGTCCAAGGCCGAGTCGAAGAAGACGTCCGACGACGACGATGCGGACGATGCAACCGACTCCGCCGACAAGAAGAAGCCCAGGAAGGAAAAGAAAAGCCCCATCAAGAAGCTGATCGAGGTCAAGATCGATCAGAACCTCATCGCCGCGAAAATGCTCAACATCCCCCTGCCCGGCAAGACCCGCACCGTGCGCGAGCTCGCCGATCAGTTTGACAAGTGGCGCGACGACGACGAAGTCGGCGCCGTCCTTCTCAATCTCGACGGCGTCAACCTCGCCCTGCCCGACGTCGAGGAGCTGCGCGCCGCCGTCAGCCGCATGCGCAGCGAGGGCAAGAAGGTCATCGCCTATCTAAGCGGCGGCGATCCCATGAGCTACCTCCTCGCCTGCGAAGCCGATGAGATCGGCGCCGCCCCCACCGGCTCGCTGGCCATCCCCGGCCTCGGCCGCGTCTTCGGTTTCATGCGCGGCTACTACCAGATGATGGGCGTCGAATACGACGTCATCACCGCCGGTCGCTTCAAGTACCCCGGCTTCATGAACCAGCGCGAACCGAACAAGTATTTCAAACAGGAATTCGGCGAGATCCTCGACGGTTGGTACGGCGACTATGTCAACATCATCGCCGAAGGCCGCAAGATGGAGCCCCAAAAGGTGAAGGACGCCATCGACATCGCCCTCTTCAACGCCGAAGAGGCCAAAAATCGCGGCCTCGTTGACACCATCGCCTACTACGACGATTTCGCCGAGCGCGTCGCCAAGAAGCTCAAGTTCAAGAAGGTCGCCGAATACGACTCAGTCTTCTCAAACGTCACCTCGCTTCAGGACCTGCTCAGCGCCTGGGGCAAGGAAATCGAAAAGGCCCAGGAGAAGTACAAGGAAGTCGGCCCCAAGATCGCCGTCCTCAATGCCCGCGGACCCATCGTCGACATGAGCCTCGGCGCCGGCTACTCGTCGATGCTCATCATGCGCGACGACTTCGTCAAAACCATCGAGGAAATCCGCAAGAACAAGACCATCAAGGCCGTCGTCCTGCGAATCGACAGCCCCGGCGGCAGCGGCTACGCCTCCGACATCATCTGGAAGAAGCTCAAGCAGCTCGACGAGGAGAAGCCCCTCGTCGTCAGCATGGGCACCGTCGCAGGCTCCGGCGGTTACTACATCGCCTGCCCGGGCAGGTTGATCTACTCCGAGCCGACGACCATCACCGGCTCCATCGGCGTCCTGGCCATTCTCGCCAACCAGGCCTCGGCCCTCAATCGCAGTGACATCAACGTCCACGAGATGACCCGCGGCGCCCGCGCCCTCTTCGGCGCCGGCTTCCGCGGCATGCTGCCCGAAGATCGCGACTTCCTCCAGAAGTACATCCTCGACTTCTACGAAGTCTTTCTCGATCGCGTCGCCGACGGCCGCAAGATGCCCAAGAACGAAGTGCGCAAGCTCGCCGAGGGACGCATCTACACCGGCCGCCAGGCCCTGGAGGTCGGCCTCGTCGATCGCCTCGGCGGCCTCGACGATGCCATCACCGCGGCACGAGAATTCGCCAACATTCCGCCCAGCGCCGAGATCAAGCTCGTCGACTATCCGCGCCCGGCCACCTTCGGTGAATTCTTCGAGACCCTCGCCGGCGTCAACATGATGAGCCAGGTCGCGGCCATGGCCCAGACGCCTACGCCCATCATCAGCTTCGACAGCCAGGTGCGCTTCTTCGGCACGAGCACCGCCCCGCTCTGCTGGATGGCAATCCCCGACGCCGATCTCCTCTACGGACCGGCCGCCGCCCGAATGACCCCATTCGACCTGATGAGCGCCTTCGCCGCCCCGAAGCTGCCCCTGCCAATCAGCGGCCCGGCGCGATAGGTTAACCTAGAGCGGATTGCGCGTTCCTCTAGCGCCATAGTGCACTAGGGGTTAGGCTCATTGCCAAAGGAGTACTTTGGCATGGAAGCCTATTCGATGGATTTGCGCAGGCGGGTGCTGGCAGCGTGCGATGCCGGGCACGGGACTACTCCGGTTGCAAAGTCGTTCGATGTGTCGCCAGCCTGGGTTCGACGACTCAAGCAGCGGCGTCGCGAGTTGGGGACGATCGCGCCGCTTCCGCATCGCACGGGACCGATCCCCCGACTAAATGAATCTCGGAAAGAGCGACTCCGCAAGCTGGTGGAGGCGCAACCTGATGCGACGTTGGCGGAACTCCGCGACCGGCTGGGCCTGAAGATCACCCTGGGACATCTCTGCCGCTCGCTCCGCAAGATGAAGCTGTCGCTAAAAAAAAGTCGCTCTTCGCGGATGAGCAGAACCGCCCGGATGTGAGAATTCAGCGTGAACACTGGCGTCGGCAATTAGGAGGCCTCGATCCCGATCGCCTTGTATTCATTGACGAAAGTTCAGCGAAGACCAATCTGACGCGCCTGCGCGGCCGAGCGCTGCGCGGTCAGCGGGTCAAAGCCCACGCCCCTTATGGACGATGGCAAACCACGACCATGCTCTGCGGATTGCGCCTTCGCGGCGCCATTGCCCCGATGATCTTGTCCGGTGCCATCGACAGCGCCTCATTCACCGAATACGTCCGCCAGGTTCTGGCTCCGGCCCTGCAGCCCGGCGACATTGTGGTCATGGACAATCTGGCATCTCATCAGGCCGTCGGTGCACACGAAGCCATCGCTGCCGTCGGCGCGCACGTGGCATTCCTGCCCCCGTACTCGCCCGACTTCAACCCGATCGAGATGATGTGGTCAAAGGCCAAACAGATTCTGCGCACCGCGGCCGCCAGAAACTTTGAGGAACTATGCACCGGAATGGCAAAGGCCATCGCCGCGATCAGCCCCTCAGATGCATTGGGCTACTTCACGCACTGCGGAGTCGCTACAGAAAAGCGCAAAACGCTCTAGTCAGGTTCCATTAAGTTGCTCTTGGTGTGAATCGTCGCCGAACGATGGAACTAAGTTCTGCGCCCTGGGTGTTCTCAGGCTTTGACTCGTATGCCCCGGTAGGGGCACAGGAACGTAGCCACGGGCGCCAGCCCGTGGGATGGCGTGAGGCCGGATTCACTGAGCCCCGAATGGGGCGACGGAGCGCTGTCTGACGAAATTAACTCCCGGCGGAACAGTCCTCAAACGCAACATACTGATCGTAGTATCAACCGGCGTGCCTTAAACAGCATCAATCCGAATCGCCCGCATCGGCCTCGTCGGACAATACTGCTCGCAAACCCCGCACCCCGTGCACCCGCGACCCGTCGCCCCCGGATCGACAACGACGACCCGTCCCTCATCATCAATCCCAATCGCCGTCTCACCCAACGGGCAGCGCTCCACGCAAATCCGGCAATCCTCCCCCGCCGTTCGAACGCACACCTCGTAATCCACCACCGCCAGCCCCATCCGAATCTCAAACCGGTCCACCAGCTTCAACGCCCCGCTCGGGCACGCCTTCATGCACGCCAGCTCGTCGCAGATCACGCACGCCTGAACCGCTGGGTCGACCTGCGGCGTTCCGTTCAGCCGCTCGTCCGAAGACGCAATCGCCACGATCGAATTCGCCGGGCACGCATCCACGCATGACCCGCACCGAAAGCACGTCTCCAGAAAGTCCCGCTCCTCAATCGCCCCCGGCGGTCGAAGCATCCGCTCGCCCGCATACGGCAAGATCGGCAGCTTCTTCTCAATGAATCCCGCCACCGGCCTCAGCAGCCGGGAAAGCCCCGCCCGGAAGAACCGCCGCCGGTCATGTGGATCCATCTCGTTCAATTGTTCGTCCTGTTCGGCCATCAGTCGAATTGTAGGCCCCCTCGCCCCGCGTCCCAAGCAGGCCGGTCAACTTGGACATTCTCCACCGCGCGCGATAGATTGACGCAGGGCGTCAGCATGCCCGCTGCAAACGTCCTCCCTCAAGCACGAAAAGAGCCCGATCATGGCCCGAGCCGTCAGCGACAACGTCATAGAGACCGCCGAGCACGTCTTCCGCGAATACCTCCGCGACCGCGGCCTCAAGTACACCGTCGAGCGCCGCGACATCCTCCGCGCCGTCATGAAGACCGACGAGCATTTCGAGGCCGAGCAACTCCTCCTCGACATGCGCCAGACCGGCCCCCGCGTCGGCAAGGCGACCATCTACCGCTCCCTCAAGCTCCTCGTCGCCTGCGGAATCGTCAAAGAGGTGCATTTCTCAAACAAGCAGGTCCACTACGAGCACACCTACGGCCAGGACCCGCACGACCACATGGTCTGCCGCCGCTGCGGCCGCATCATCGAGTTCGACGCCGCCGAGGTCACCCGCCTGCGAACCCTCATCGCCGCCGCCCACAAGTTCCACTCCCTCTCGCACCGCTTCGCCATCATGGGCCTCTGCGAAGCCTGCGTGAAGGCCTGCCCCATCGGCATGAGGGCCGCCGCCGCCCGCGGTCGGAGCCGCAAGCCCTGATCGATTCTCCCCCGCCGGCGCTCGCCGTGATCAGCACGTCCTCCGCCAGGCGCCGACTCATTCATTGGCGATCACAAAAAAAAAAGAGACGTCGCGCGGGGCGACGTCTCTCCTGTTTGACGCACGATATAACGATTGCGAGCGAGCAGCTAAACCAATCCTATCGGCGTCGCCGGATGAGTGCGAGTGCCCCAACGGCCAGCAGGCTGATGCTCGAAGGCTCCGGCACAAGCCGCCAGCCGTGGTTGGCATTCAGCGGAGCGTACGGTGACGTTCGAACCGATCCAACCGGATTCTGGACATTGCCGACGCTGGCGGCCGTTGTCAGGAAGTCTTTGTCCAGACTCGTGCCCTGTGTCGGCGGATCGAAGAGACCCATTCCCAGGTTGTTATACAAAGCAGCCGTGGCCCCGGCCGCGCCGGAGTTGTCAAAGGTGATGCCCGCCCAAAGCCTGCCGTTCGCGGGGATGGTCATGAACGGATTCACATTGTCGAAGAAGAAGCAAGATACGCCCACCGGAATGGCCGTGGCCGTAAAGCTGAATCCCGTCGTGTAAGTACCAGGCCCCGCGCCAATGTCGTCCTGGTGAAAGCGAACCCGCATCCGCGCCGTCGTCGCACTCGCGTTGAAGTTCGCGACGCACCAGTCAAACCGAGTAATCCCCACGCCCGCGTATGCCAGACCGGGATTCAAATCGTCCGCGAGATATCGCGTCGTCAGCAGGCCCGACACCGTGGCCGCGCCGCCGTTCGCCACACCCGACCCCGAAAAAGTATCGATGTTGGAGTACGGATCGCCCGCTGCACGTGGGCTCCCCGTGCTCGTCGCGCCAAACTCAAAATGCCGCGTCATCGTCGGCTCGCCGGCATCGATGATGAGGTCAGCCATCGCCGGCGCCGAAACCGCCAGCAGTGACAGAACCATCGCGTTCAAGATGAAACGATTCATTTCCCTACTCCATGACTGAGCGCTGTTGCTTCCATTTCCGGGACGCTCCCACGCAGCAGCATCCGGCGGAAAAAGTTCCTGCTCCACGGAGTATCTGACAGCAAACGCACCGTCGGACACAAGCGTTTTCGAGCTTTTACCTGAGATTCACCCGATCGGGTGACTGTTCGAGATTTGCGCTAAAACCGGCGGGAAGGTCCTATTTCGGCCAGACTTGAACCATGAGCGGCGGATGCGTGGGTAATCGCGTGTCAAACGACCGGATTCGCACGGTCACCAGCGAATGGGACCTGCCGCGCCGCCTAACACAACGCCGCATAGGTAAACAGCGTCAGCACAAAGATCTTCGCTCGCTTGCGAAACTCGTTTGTCAAGAAATCGGCTGCGGCAATCATCATCGGACTCCCCTCCCTCTCACGATTCTACCCCGTCCGGGTCACGGTCGGTGCCTCTCTCCGGAAGTTCTGATGGGCAGGAGGAGTGCCGGACCGCAGACCCCGAAAGCAACCGGCTCAAATCGCGAAGGACTGAAGTGCCGGCTGCTTTTTCTCGGTCCCGAGGCAATTAGGGAGACCTTGCGGATTACAACGACGCGTCCCCGATGGACATCGCGCGCGTCGTCCAGTCAAAAAAGACGTGGCATTAAGACATCACTCGCGACGACCGCGCCGCCGCTGGCCCGACAAGACATTGGCAGGTCACTGCCCCGGCACGCACAGACAGCTCGAAGCGATCTTCACATCCGCCCGCGCCCACGCCTTCTCAAATCGCTTCTGCGCCTCATCCGCCTCCGCCGTCTTGCCCTGCCCGCCGAGGCTCTTCGCCAATCCCAACAGCGACCACGGATTCTCCGGCCAGTTCCTCAGGTCCTGCCGATAAACCGCTTCCGCCTCGGCAAACCGCTTCTCATGCACCAGCACCGCGCCCAGCGTGTGACGAATCGACTGAATCCACTCCGGCGGCTCCATGTACAGAAGCGTGTCCTCAATCTCGATGCCCTGCCGCAACGTCGACACCGACTCTTCAATCTTCCCCTCGTGAAAAGCGATCTCCCCCTCCAGCATATGCTCCGCAACCGCCAGCACCTTGTGCGCCGGGTTGATCATCAACACCCGGTCCTCAGGCACGCGCTTCACCGCCTCACGGAACTTCCCCTGCTCCTGCCGCGCCGTACCCGTATCCCCCTTCGCCGCATACGCGATCCCGCGCGAAAAATAGTGCATCGCCACCGTCACCGGCAATCTCGCGTCCGGTTCAGGCAATTTCAAAATCGCATCCCATTCGCCAAACCGCTTGTGAACGTCGTGCACGATCATCATGAACGGATCGATGAATTGCGGCTGCTCATTCAGAAATTCCGGCGGCACGCCCGCGATCATCTCCTTCGCCGCCGCCAGCGCCGCGTTTCGCCGTCCCTCCATCATCGATGAAAACGCCAGAAAGTGATGATTGTGCGCCATGTATACGCTGTTAAAGCCCTGCTTCGGCGAAACCTTGCGATACGCTATGTCCGCCTTGATCGCCGCCACATTCTGATCCGACGCCATCGCCCAACGGCCCGTCTGAACATCGATGTGCGACGGCATGTGCACCAGATGCCCCGAGATCGGCACGCCCCTGCGCAGCACGTCCGCCGCCGCATTCGCCCGCTCCGGCCCCGGCGATGCCTCCACCGCGTGAATGTAAAGATGACACGCCCCCGGATGCTTGGAGTCGCGCTCCATCACGCCCTCCAGCACCGCCAGTATCTCGTTCGTCCGTCCCTTCGCAGCGCCGTCCGCCGCCCAAAGGTCCCACGGCTGCAAATCCATCAGCGACTCGGCATACAAACATGCGATGTCGGTGTCCTCCTTGTTGGACGCATAAACCTCCTCCATCGCCGCCGCATACGCCTCATCCAGCTCCCTCCGATCTTCCGGCGCCTCCTTCGCATACCGCTTGGTCAGCGCCCCGATCAGCGCCGCCTCCGTCTCACTCGCATGCCCGATCAGCGCCGTCGCCTTCTCAATCGCCTCCCACGCCGCCTTCGACTGCTCCGGCGTCATCACCGGATTGTTGATGTGCGGCCCGTTGCACAGCGCGATCCCCCAGTACGCCATCGCGCATTTCGGATCGAGTCGCGCCGCCTCGCGAAACGACTTGATCGCCTCGTCGTGATTGAACGCGTACGCCCAGGTCAGCCCCTGATCGAAATACTTCTGCGCCAGTTCCACATCCGTCGACACGATGCGCCCATGACTGCCCATTCCGCTAAACAGCGGCGTCTGCGATTCCGACGTCGGATACGTCGCCGTCGGCCGCCCGCACCCCGTCATCAGCACCGCGACACTCAATATGGATACATAGTGGCGAATTGCCCGCTCTTGATTCATGGCTGACTCCTTCCTAAATGCGCTGGTCCAGATGCCCGCAATTATATGCGCCCACCGCCGTCCTGCGACAATAAGCCGATCAGATTCGCACCCCCCGGGTAGCATGAGCCTCCGGCTCGTGCGTATTCACCCCAAATCCAAATCGCCCCCGGTTTTGCGATATTCCGTTCTGCCCTATCATGGCGAATTACCGGGCGACTCCGAATGGGACGCCGATCACAAATCCAGGAGGCATCCATGACTTGCTTGCATTGTCGCGGGAAAATGGTCCGAGGCCATGCGCCCTTCCAGGTGGATCGAGAGGATTACCATCTTATCCTCGATCACGTCCCGGCTTGGGTTTGCGGTCAGTGCGGCGAGGCCTACTTCGAGCCGTCAGAAGTCGATCTGATTCAAGACGCCATTAACGCGCTCGACGAACGCACCAGAAGGCTCGCCGCCTCAGCCTAGGGGCTCCCGAACTGTAGAGGAATAGATAATTGACTCGGGGCAAGAGAAATTATGCTCATGTGCCATCAATCACAGGCGAAGTTTGAAGTCGTTGGACATTCGGACAATCTGCTTTCGACGACGAGTGTACTTTTGTGCGTCCGATTCATCACAATGCTGGTTGCAACGCTGTTTGCCTGCGGATGCGAAGGCAATGTCCTTCATATTGCCTCATTGGACGAAGAAAAAATCAAGGATGTTAAAGATTATGATCTTTGTAAGGCGTATGGCACTCCGTTGTATGGTCGAACTAAGAAAATGAAAGCTGAGATTGTGCGACGAAATCTATTTACCGCCGAGGATCTTGATTTGATTGACGAGCGAAAAGTAAGGATTGGCGGCCCTGAATTGATGATTCCAGCAGCATGGGGTCAGCCTACTACGATACACGAAACGCGAACGCGACGTGGGATGCATAGACAATGGGTCTATAGGATCTCAAATTATCAGCATTCGTACGCATACTCTGACAACGGCATCGTTACATCAACGCAGAACTGATCTACAACTTGCATCAGAAAGTGAACGGCTTAATGCCCAAAGACGCACCAAGAATGGAAAAAATCGTCGCCCTCTGCAAGAGGCGCGGCTTCATCTTCCAATCATCCGAAATCTACGGCGGCATCAACGGCTTCTGGGACTACGGCCCCCTCGGCGTCGAGCTCAAGCGAAACATCAAGGAAGCCTGGTGGCAGGACATGGTCCGCAACCCCCCCATCGGCCCCGACGGACGCGAAGTCTCCATGGTCGGCGTCGACTGCTCCATCATCATGAACCCCAAAGTCTGGGTCGCCTCCGGCCACGCCACCGGCTTCGCCGATCCGATGATCGATTGCACAGAATCAAAGAAAAGATATCGTGCAGACCAAGTTGCTGTCCTTGATGCGAGGAAGCAAGGAGGAAAGATTTCGTTTGCATTTCAAGTGGGCGACGAGGAAGGCGAATCACACGCTCGGAGGAAACTACTTAAACACCTAGCAAAATCGCTGGGAATGTCTGAAAAGATCATTAGCCAAGAAGCTTGGATGGTAAATCCGATCTCAGGTTACGATATCAATGAACTTCGCGATGTCGTCGGACCTGATACAGAAAAGGCGGGAACACTCACCGAACCCCGCCAGTTCAACCTCATGTTCGAAACCTTCGCCGGCGCCATCCAGGACGAAGCCAACAAAGTCTGGCTCCGCCCCGAAACCGCACAGGGCATCTTCGCCAACTTCAAAAACGTCTGCGACTCCACGCGCGTCAAAGTCCCCTTCGGCATCGCCCAGGTCGGCAAGGCCTTCCGCAACGAGATCAACCCCCGCAACTACACCTTCCGCTCCCGCGAGTTCGAGCAGATGGAGATCGAGTTCTTCTGCCACGACGCCGACGCCATGAAGTGGTGGGAGTGGTGGCGCGACGTCCGCATCAACTGGTACAAGTCACTCGGCCTCGCCGGCGAAAACCTCAAGCCCCGCAATCAGGATGCCAAAGAGCTGGCACACTACTCCAAGGCCTGCACCGACATCGAGTATTTCTTCCCCTTCGCCGACGAGCCCCAGGAATTGGAAGGCGTCGCCCACCGCGGTTGCTTCGACCTCACCGCCCACCAGACGGCCAGCGGCAAGGACTTGTCCTACTTCGACGACGAAAAGAAGGAGCGCTTCCTCCCCACCGTCATCGAGCCCTCCGCCGGCGCCGACCGCAGCACCCTCGCCTTCATCTGCGAGGCCTACACCGTCGACGAATCGCGCCCCTCGCCCGAGCTCATGAAGTTCCACCCCCGCCTCGCCCCCATCAAGGCCGCCGTCTTCCCCCTCGTCAACAAGGACGGCCTCCCCGAAATCGCCGACCCCATCTTCCGCGACCTCAAAAAACTCGGCCCCGTCACCTACGACCCCAAGCAGTCCATCGGCAAACGCTACGCCCGAATGGACGAAGCCGGCACCCCCTACTGCTTCACCATCGACGGCCAAACCAAAGAAGACGGCACCGTAACAGTCCGCGACCGCGACACCGGCTCGCAGGAGCGCATCGACAAGTCCCGAGTCGTCGAATACCTCCGCGAAAGGCTCTAGATGAGTGCCGCTGAATGAGAGTTGATTCCGACAATGGGTAGCATGGGCCTCTGGCCCGTGCGTTACAACGCCGATCTTCCCACAAAAAGCGACCAATATGTCGAGGCACTACACCAGCCCAACAACATTTGGCTAAAGGCTGAAAAAAAACAGGACGTAGCGCTCGTGAGAGATCACACACACTCATAAGAGTGGAGTGGGGTCGTAAACGCACTCATAAACCTCCCCCGCCTCTCCAGCCTCCGCGTCTTCCGGCGTCACCGGCGTCCCCGCGTCCAAATGCCCACCGCTCCCGCCATTCCCACGGCACGCGCCGCCGCCACCGCCGCCCCATCGAAACGTCGCAGTCACAGACTGAAACACCGCCGCGCCCGCCGCGCCGCCGTTCACCAATTCCATCGCACCAGGTCCGTGACTAATCACCGGCGCTAGAAAGTTAATAATCCCTCCACCTCCGCCGCCCCCCGGGCCCGTCGTGTTGTTGCTCGGTCCGCCGTCTCCACCCTTGACCGACAAAGTTCCGTTGTTGGTCACGCTCCCCATCGAGGCAAGAATGATGATGCCTCCGCCGCCGCCGCCGCTCCCTTGAAGTCCGGCGGACCCGTCCGCTTGAATCGTCCCGGTATCGCCGTTCACGATCGCTGTTCGGGCAAGCACGCTGAATGCCTCTCCACCGCCGCCGCCGCCAAATGCGAATGTCCCAAACCCACCGCCCCCGCCAAATGTCCCCGGGTGCAGTAGAAATCTTCCCTGCATACTCAAAAGACCCGAGCCGCCGCTGCCCCCCAATCGAAACTGCGTGTCATCTCCGAACTCAGGAATACCGGCCCCTCCGCGCGCGACGCCCGGATGAGGCAATGCGATTTCTGGTTGAATCATCCCGGACGGATTTCCTGCAGGATTGCCGCCACTTGCACCCGAAAAGCGAACCAGGATTGTTCCATCATTGGTGAATGTACCGCTGCATCGGATGACCGTCCCACTCGGAACGTCCAGCGTCACCCCCGCATTCACCGTAAAATCGGTAAACATCAGATTCGTCGGCGGCGTGTCCTGCCAGTCCTCATCGACTGCGATCGTCCGCGCCCCCGCCGAACCATTCCCATATACCAGCGACGCGCCATCCACGCCCGCCGGCCCCGCCGGACCAGCTTCTCCCATCGGACCCACCGGCCCGGGCAACCCCAGGGCCCCGGGAGGCCCCTGCAGATTTCCGCCCGGCGTCTGCGTCCCGCACGCGACATAAAGCCCGATCGCAAGTCCGCTTGCCAGCATCATCGAAGCCGGTCGAACCAAATGAATCCGTCTGCCATTCGACATCGAAGTCGCTCCTTTTTCGCTGTTCCACATCACCGCACCATCGAACATGCGAAAGCCCCCTGCATCGGGCGTCAATCGACCGCTTCACAACACGCATCCCGTGGCGTCACCAGCCCGCAAGGCCGTGAAAACGCACCGTCAATGACACCCAATTCCCTTCCCTGCGGGTTAGTCTTTTTCCTGCTCCCCAACGAATTCCCGAAATCCGGCGGCCTCTGAATAGGTCAGCTTTTTCCTGATGTTCGGCTCAACGCACCGACGCATATTTCCCTCGGAAACGAATCGCGTAAGCGCCGCGCAAACGGTTGGTTGGCGCCGTCGATCCCACGTGATGTGAGATAAATGGAGGTTTCCGCCCATGTCCTCTAATCGACTCTTCCTACCGTTACTGGCCGTCCTGTCGATCTTCTCCACCCGGTCGATGGCCGACTTTCCGACGATCTTTCCCGACCCCATCGCCCTCAACTCAAACGCCGTCGGCGACTCAGGCAGCGACCACATTCCTCACATCGCCACCGACGGACAGGGCCACTGGGTCGCCATCTGGGAGTCCAACGACACCCTCGGCGGAACCATCGGCATGGACTCCGACATCCTCTTCGCCCGAAGTGAGAACAACGGCGCATCGTGGACCACACCCGAGCCCCTCAACATCAATGCCGCAAGCGATTCCCTCGGTGAAGACACACAGGCGGCGATTTTCACGGATTCGCTCGGCACCTGGATCGTCGTCTGGAGATCAACCACCAATCTCGGAGGCGCCATCGGTACCGACGCCGACATTCTCTACGCTCGCAGCACAAACAATGGCGCGACGTGGTCATTGCCCGCTCCGCTCAACACAAATGCGGCAATCGACGCCGTATCTGACTCCAGTCCCCAGATTTCCACCGATTCCCAGGGACACTGGGTCGCCGTCTGGCGGTCGCAAATCAACATGACCGGACCGGGCTCCGATACCGACATATTCGTCGCCACAAGCAATAACGCCGGCGTAACGTGGACACCTCCGGTACCCCTCAACACCAACGCGACGACCGACACCGGGAGTGACGAAGATCCTGTGATTGGCAACGACGGCCAGGGAAACTGGCTGGTTGTCTGGCGATCCAATGAGAATCTGGGCGGCGTCATCGGCGCCGACAATGACTTCTTCTTTGCCCGCAGCACCGACAACGGCGCTTCGTGGACGCCGCCCGCGGTCCTCAACACCAACGCCGCAACCGACACAGACGGAGGCGGTGATCTCACCATCGCGGCCGATGGCCAGGGCGTCTGGCTGGTTGCCTGGACCTCTAGCGAGAACCTCGGCGGCGTCACCGGTACCGAAGGCGACATTCAGTTCACGCGAAGCACGGACAACGGCGCCACCTGGACCGATCCGATGCCGCTCAACAACAACGCCGCCGGCGATCTCGGCGCTGACGAGATCCCCCACCTGTCCACGGACAAAATGGGGAGCTGGATCGCCGTTTGGGATGGCGACAACGCCGCGGGCGGAACGGTCGGCGCCGAGTACGACATCTTCATTGCCCACAGCGCCGACAACGGGGCGACCTGGACCAATCCCGTCCCGCTCAACGCCAACGCCAATACCGATACCGGAGACGACTATTTCGCATGGACGGCTGCCGACGGTCGGGGAAACTGGGTCATCGCCTGGGAATCAAACGAAAACGTGGGCGGCGCCATCGGCACCGACTTTGATATGCTCACGACGCGCTTCGCCTTTCCCGACTGCAACGCCAACGGCATCGGCGACGGCCAGGACATCGCCGACGCCGCCAGCGCCGACTGCAACACCAATGGCATCCCCGACGAATGCGAGACCGACTCCGACGGCGACGGCGTCATCGACGCCTGCGCCGCCGTCATCGCGCCCCCACTGCTCCCGAACGCCGCCTGCGGCGCCTGCGCCCCGGGCGTCCTTCCGGCGGTGGGTCTCGCACTGGCGATCGGCCTCATCAGCAGAGCCCGTCGCCGATGAGGCTTGACGGCGATCTGTCGCAAGAGCCCCACGAGAAGGTGGATTACGACGGGGCCTCGGGCGAGGACGCGCGCCCGCGATCGATCAGAGCCGCTCCCGTCAGGAAGCGGGCCGCAACGCATCGCCCGTGGAGCGTCGTCCACTCATCCGGTAAACCGCTGAATCCTCACTTGTGCTTCCAGTCGACGCAGAAGTTGGGCAGGTCGCAGGTGCGGTCTTTGGGTTTGAGCAGGTCGTCGAGGGTGTCGGGCCGCTCGCACTTTTGAGGGGCCGGAAATTCCTTTTTATGCTTTTCTTCCCATTCGGCGCGGCGATCGGCGCGGAGTTTGGCCTGGCGCTGGGCCTCGGTGCCGGATGGCTTCGGGGCCTCGCTGCCCGTAGGGTGGGCTCGGCCCACCGTCTCCGCCGACGAGCCCCGGACTTCAGTCCGGGCGGTTCTCATCCCACCGTCGGCACTCGACTCCTTCGCACATTCCCCCGCCAGATTAAGAGTGCCGCCATTGTGGCACGCGAGAATCGGGTCGGGATGGTGCTTGGCGGAGTTGGTAGATGTGACCGACTCATTCTCGCCGGGCGATGCGGGCGAATCTTCCGCGCCGGGTGATGTGACCGGCTCATTCTCCCCGGGTGATGCGAGGGGCGTTTCCGAATCGCGCGATGCGGCCGGTTTATTCGCTTCGGCCGCCGCGGCCCCGCGCGCGACCTGCCGCTCGAATTCCTCGCGGCGGCGCTGGGCCTCTTCGGCGAAGCGCGCGGCCTCATTGGCTTTGCTCGCCGCTTCTTCGGCGTCGCGTTTGGCGTCGAACTCGGCGCGGCGCACGCGGTCCTCCTTCGCCTTGCGCTCGCCCTCGAGCTCGTGCGGGAGCAATCCGCGCTGGCCGGCGGCGATGTTCTCCGGGGTGCGCTGATCGGGCGGCAGGTGATCGCCGGGGAAGCGTTTGATGATCGGCTTGGGGCCGTACTTGAGGTCGAGGCCGTAGATGTCGGCGACGGCCTGATCGAGCCGTGTGAGGAATTCTTCGCGCGTCGTCGGAGTGCCATCGGCTTTGCGCCCCCACGGCGCGTCGGCGGTCGGCGCGTCGGGGTGCGGGCTCGATTTGCTCTTTGCGCCGTCGGGCTTGGCGTCTTTCGCACGCGCTGCCACGGCCTCGGCGCGAATCTGCAGCGACTTGTGGGCGATCTCGATGCGCTCGCGCTGGTGCTCAATGTTCGCATTGATGCGGTCGCGGTTGATCTGCACGCTGGCGGTTTTGCTGTAGGCGTTGGCCAGACGCTCGATCTGGCGAGCACTTGCCTTGCCGCTGTGGATGAGGCCGATCATGTACTTGCAGACGTACCGCGCGGCGACGTGCTCGAGGCGGATGTCGTCGAACTCGGTCCGCTTGCTGACAATTGCTTCAACATCGAGCCCATCCAACAAGCCCTCAGGCGTCTCCACCGACGAGCCCCGGACTTCAGTCCGGCCGGTCCTCATCCCACCGTCGGCGCACGCAAGCTCAGCCCCATCCTCCCCCGCCAGATCCGCAATCCGCGCCACCGCCCGTCGCCGCGCCCCATAGCGATAAAACGACGAGTAGCTGACCCCTCGATCGCCAAGCTTGAACTGAGCGTAAATCTCGCGATAAGAAGCGCCGTCCCCGGCCCGCAAAACCTCGTCGAGCCGCCGTCGCTCCGCGCGCGGCAGCTTCTTCTCAACCGCCGTCGGCAACTCGCGTCGGCGAAATAGTGGATCGGACATAACCGGTGCCTCCCTTTGAAGCGAGTGTCACATCACTGTCGCTCCGATCCAATACTTAGCACACAGTCGCCCGCGAGCAACTCAAAAATCAGCCGATTTCCCGCGTGTTTCCGCCATGTCCTGTAACAGTCAACCGTTGGCACCCAAAAAAAATCTTCCGCCATTCAAAAAATCTCCACCCCGCGCAATTCCCCTCTGCTCTACCGCGCGATTCCGACTTCCTCCACGCGAAATATCCACCTACTCCCCGCGCGATGCGCACCTGCTCCCCGCGCGATCCCCTTCCGCCGCCCCGCGCGATGCGCACCTGCTCCCCGCGCGATCCCCGAAGCGGCTTGCCGTTTGGCGACGACAACGCCAACACTCTTCGGCGCACCGGTTTCACGCCCCACCCCGAGAACAATGAGCAAGTGTTAACTCCTGGAGGACCAACCGATCATGAAGTCAAAAACCGCAAACCACCCGCCCATCGCCCCCATCACCCGCCGCGCTCCCCTCGCGCCGCCGCCCCGGTGCGCCGCCATCGCAGTCGAACTCAAGCCCTCCGCGCCACAAACCCCGCTCCACAGTCCCCGGAGCGCAGCTTCCCCAATTCCGACGTTTCGACGTTTCCCCCAAAAACCACCCAAGTTGCGAACCGCCCCAACACACGCCCGCCACGCGAGTTGCAATCGAAAAAAATCCCGTGTGTCACCGTATGTCACCTTCGACCACCGCGCGATCTCGGCGGCAAACGCCCGGCGATTCTCTATTCGTTTCGCACAGGCTGGAAGCCTATGCTACCCGGCGCGATTGGGGGGGGTTCGCACAGGCTGGAAGCTACCCGGCGCGATTTGTGAGGCGTTTCGCACAGGCTGGAAGCTACCCGGCGCGATTTGTGAGGCGTTTCGCACAGGCTGGAAGCCTATGCTACCCGGCGGGCGACGCTGCAATCGTGTTAAATCTGGAATACGCACAGGCTGGAAGCCTATGCTACCCGGTCGCGGCGGCGGGAGGGTCTATAATCCCGCACGAGTTGGCGTTCCTATCAAGGCTCCATCGGAGGATTCTGACATGGCCAAGACCGTGGTTGTCCTCGGCGCATCGGCCGATCGCAGAAAGTTCAGCAACAAGGCCATTCGGGCGTATCTTCGCCAGGGCTGGAGGGTCTTTCCGGTGAACCCCAGGGGCAGGCAGATCGAGGGGCTGCCCGCCTATACCTCGGTGGATCAGATCGGCGAGAAAATCGATCGGGTAACGGTGTACCTGCCGCCTGCCGTGGGACTGACCACGCTGCCGGCGATCGCCGCCGCCAAGCCGGAGGAGTTTTTCGTGAACCCCGGCGCGGAGAGCGACGAGCTGGTGGCCAAGGCGCGGGAGCTGGGGCTGGAGCCGATCCTGGCGTGCAGCATCATCGAGGCGGGTGCAACGCCGGGGCAGTTTCCCGATTAGGCGTCATGCACCGCACGCACGAGGCCGGCGCGGCGCTCGACAGCCAGTTTGGCGAGGCCGGCGCGGCGCGACGCCCGACAACCAGTTTGGCAAGGCCGGCGCGGCGGTGTGCCCGGCGCGGGGCGAAGCCGGCGGGCGCGATGAAGTGGCGATTCGGGCCGATCTGGGCTAAAACTATGAGAGCTAAGTAACGATTGACCAATGACTTCGCTCATGGGGTTCGTCACGATGGATGGCTCTCGGTTTCTCACAGGCATACGGCTGACGGCAGTGGTTTTGATCGGGGCGAGCAGCCTGGCGCTGGGCGGGCCGGCGGCCGCGGCCCCGGCGATCAAGGCGGACTCGACCTCGCAGGACTTCGGCAAGACTTTTACCGGTTTGCAGCTTCGGCACACCTTCACCCTGCGCAATACCGGGGACGCCGATCTGGTCATCGGCCGGATCGACTTCGACGCGGGCTGCTATCAGGACGGGGACTATCCGCCGGTGATCGAGGCGGGCAAGTCGATCCCGCTGAAGCTGGCGGTTGATGCGCGAAAGATCGAGGGGTCGTTCGTTCGCACGGCGACGGTGCTTTCCAACGATCCTGCGATGGCCCGGCTGACGCTGCGCATGACGGGCAGTTGCAGCGCGCCGGTCGAGCTGAATCCGACATTCGCGGGGTTTGGGAAGATCATCGACGGCAAGGCGCGCGAGACGTCGGTGCAGATTCTCAACAAGACCGAGGAGAAGTTTGAAGTCTCGCTGGTGAGCGATGAGGACGAGCTTTACACCTTCAAGCTGGTCGAGGTGAAGCCGGGGGTTGAGTATCGGCTCGATGTGAAGACGAAGACGCCGCTGGTGCAGGGGCGGCTGGAGTCGATGGCGCTGCTTTACACAACGCTGGAGGCGCAGCCGGAGCTGCCGGTGAGGGTGTTTGCGTATGTGCCGCCGCGGCTGGAGGTGATCCCGACGTTTGTGATGTGGGACCCGGCCAAGTTGAAATCGCCGACGTCGGGCTTTTCCAGTGTCCTCTTATTTACGAACAACGGCGATCGGCCGGTGCGGATGAAGGATGTCACGATCGACGATACGGAGATCAAGGTGACGACGGCGCCGATGATCGAGGGCCAGTCCTATCGCATCAAGCTGGAGGCGCCGCCGAAGTACGTGCTGCCGGAGATGGGCAAGACGCTGACGATCACGACGGACGACAATTTCTTTCCGACGATTCGGATTCCCGTTCGGCGGGCGCCAGTGGAGGGCCAGTTGCCGGCGGTGGACGAGAGTGGGAAGGAACTGACGATTGACAAGCTGGTCGGTCGGAAGGCGCCGCGGTTTGACCTGACGACGATGGAGGGCGTGGGGATCGGCAACAGGGACCTGAGCAGTGCGCTGACGCTGCTGAACTTCTTCGCGCCGGGTGACCGGCACAATCACGAGCAGTTGAAGAAGTTCGAGGCGATCCGGCGGAGCTACGGCGACCGGGGCATTCGATTCGTGAATGTCTGCGAGAAGAGCGAGTTCACCGACGTGACGCAGGATCGCCAGGTGGAGATCATGCAGGACGCGGAGATGAGGTCGGAGTTGTGCTTCGACCTGGGGAATGAGGTGGGCCGGTCGTTCAAGCTGCTGATCTATCCGACGCTGGTGATCGTGAACAAGGCGGGCGTCATTGAGGGGTTTTTCGAGGGCAACGAGGACGACTTCGTCGAGCGGGTCACGAAGAGCCTGGACATTCTGCTGACCGGTCGCTCGCTGGCGGACAGCCCTCAGGGCAAGTTGCAGGTTGAGAAGGCCCAGCCGGAGTCGGTCGGCAGGACGGCGCCGGATTTTACGCTGGACCTGGGGAGCGGGCGGACGTTCAAGCGCGACGACGCGTCGGGGTATGGGGCGACGGTGCTGAACTTCGTGGCGGTCGATGAGTCGGCGAGCAAGGCGCAGATCCCGATCATCGAGGCGGCGGCGGAGGCTTATGCGGCCAAGGGTGTGAAGTTTATTCACGTCAATCAGACGGTGGGCGCGTCGCTATCGAAGGCGGAGTGCGACAAGGCGATGAACGTGCTGAACGTCTCGGCTTCGTACGCGCACGACCCGACGAACGCGATCGGGCAGTTGTTCAAGGTCGAGAGCTATCCGACGCTGGTGGTCATACGGAGGGACCGAACGGTGTTCGGGGTTTATCCGGCGGCGGCGGACCGGGTGGAGTCGGTCATTCCGGCGCAGATTGAGGCGGCGATCAAGTCGGCGAAATTCGAGAGCGATCGCTGAAACCTGACGGGTCGGCGGCACATCTAATTGGCGAGAGTCTGAGGGTGCGTTACATGGCCATTTTTGGGTATGGCTTAGCCTGTTATCTCGTATTCTTCGGGACGTTTGTTTATCTGGCGGGGTTTGTGGAGGGGCTGGTCGTTCCGCGCGACATTGACGACGGACCGGGCGGGCCGATGGGGATTGCGGTTGCGACGAACCTGGGGTTGATCGGGCTGTTCGCGGTGCAGCATACGATCATGTCGCGGCCGGGGTTTAAGCGGTGGTTCACATCGATTGTGCCTGTGCCGGCGGAGCGGAGCACGTTTGTCCTGGTAACCAGCCTTATTCTCATGCTGATGTTCTGGCAGTGGCGGGCGATGCCGGAGGTGGTGTGGGAGGTTGAGCAATCGAGCGCGCGGACGGCGCTGTTGGTGATTTCGCTGGGCGGGTTGGGGCTGGTGCTTTATTCGAGTTTTCTGATCGATCATTTTGACCTGTTCGGGCTGCGACAGGTTTGGCTGCAGTTTCGCGGGAAGGCCTATACGCATCCGGAATTCCGGCAGCCGATGCTGTACCGGATGGTGCGCAATCCGCTGATGCTCGGGTTTCTGATTGCGTTCTGGGCTGCGCCGACGATGACGCAGGGGCGGCTGCTATTTGCGGCGGCGATGACGGGGTACATCTTGATCGGGATTCAATACGAGGAGCGCGATTTGTCGAAGCTGCTCGGCGAGGCGTATCAGCAGTATCGGGCGCGGACGCCGATGCTGATTCCGATGCCGTGGCGGCGCGGGGCAGGGCCGGCGCTGGACAAGTTGCTCGCGCACAAGTAACCCATTGATATGCCGCTGGACGAATTTCCGCGAGACGAGGAGCGCCGCATCTGGCTCGAAGGGGTTCGGCTGTTTAACGAGGGGCAATTCTTCGAGGCGCACGATACGTGGGAGGAAGTCTGGAACCGGGTGCGCGATCATCGGCGGGAGCGGTTCTACCGGGCGATCATTCAGGCGGCGGTGACGCTGGAGCTGCTGCGTCGCGGGCGGGCGGTCGGGGTGCGACAGGTTTATGTTTCGTCGGCGGAACTGTTCGAGGGATTGCCAGAGGTTTTCATGGGGCTGGACATCCCGGGTTTTTTGGCGAAGCTGCGGCACGCGATCGAGCCGGTGATTGAGGACCTCAAGACGCGGAGCGTGCAGGTCGATCCGTCGCGGTTGTTTGCGATCGAACTGGCGTACGACGCGTTTGGCGATCCGCGCAACGGGGAATTCGATTAGCGAGATGCATAAATGCGCGGGGCCGGACGATGCGCGCGGAGATTCATGGGAGGGGGAGCATTTCGGGATCAATCCTGCGAGGGGCGATACTGGGGCCGATTACATGGCCGCCGGCATGCCGAAAATGTCGCCGAGGCCGCCGCCGAGGCCGCCGCTGAAGAGCTGGATGATGAGATTGATGACAAACATAATGGCGTAGATCGGAAGAAGTCCGCCTGCGCCGCCTAAACCACCGATTCCTGGAAGCATAATGACCGTCTCCTTGCTGTAAGTTCGTCGAGTGCGAGCGTTCTCGTTACGGCATGAGTATCCGAGTGGCGGGGATCGGCGTCAAGCGAGGGCGGGGGCGGGGCGGCGTTTTGCGATGAGGCCCCCCACCGTTGGATCAGACGGGGGTGGGGCGGCGGGAACTCGGGCGGGAATCAGGAGTTAGGGAGAGAGTTCCCGGCCGGGCCATTTTGCTGTTGCCACAATAGGCGTTGTAACATATATTTTGGGCATGAAGCCAGCTAAGATACGACCGGCAAATCTGGCGGTGGAGATCGGCAAGCGGAGGCCGTTCGACCTGCCGGAGCAGGAGGCGTTCCTGAATGTTGCGAGGACGTACGACCATGTGCTGGCGGCGTTCGAGCGGCTTTTGAAGGGACGGGATTTGTCGGCGCCGCAGTACAACGTGCTGCGGATCGTGCGGGGGCACGGGCGGGCGCCGACGCGGAAGATCGCGGAGCAGATGATCAGCCGACAGCCGGACATCACGCGGCTGATCGACCGACTGGAGACGACGGGGCTGGTGAAGCGCGAGCGATGCCGTGATGACCGGCGGGTGGTGTGGGTTCAACTGACGCCGCAGGGTCAGCAGGTGCTGAGGGAACTGGACAAGCCGGTACTTGAGATGCACAAGGCCACGATGGGACACATGGGGGCGCGGAAGCTGGCGATGCTGAACAAGCTGCTGTTCGAGGCGCGGCACGGGCCGGCTTCGGACGCGCGGGATTGAACGGACGGCCGGGCTGATTTTTTTGAGACAAACCAGAAAGAGAGGACACGAACATGGACTCGTCGCAAACCACAAAGAATGCAACGACGGCACAGGACATCGGGCTGCTGCTGATTCGGGCGATCATCGCGGTGGTGTTTGTGTATCACGGATCGCAGAAGTTGTTCGGGCTCTTCGGCGGGCACGGGATCAGCGGGACGGCGGGATTCATGGAGCAGATGGGCTTACCGTTGCCGACGGCGAGCGCGGTGGCGGCGGGTTCGGCGGAGTTTTTCGGCGGGCTGGCGATTCTGACGGGCTTTGCGATGCGGCTACTGGCTGTGCCGCTGGCGTTCACCATGTTCGTGGCGGTCTTCGCCGTACATGGCGACGCGTTCAGTCTTCAGAATCACGGCATGGAGTATGCGCTGACGCTTGCCGTGGTGGTGACGGGGCTGGCGTTCACGGGGCCGGGCGCGCTGACGGTGACGAAGCTGATTGGGAAGTCGAGCATCGAGGGCATACCGGTCCGGGATTGAGGTTTTTGATTGTGCCGGACAATCGGACGCATGGAATGGTTGTTGGACAATCGGAGGCATTGCGATGAGCACGCGAGAGAACGTACAGGCGGTGATTGACGGCATCCTGGCGGGGAAGATCCTGGAGACGTTTGACCGGTACTACGGCGATGACGTGGTGATGAGCGAGAACGGGACGAACGAGCGGGCCGGAAAGGCCGTCAACCGGACGTATGAGGAACAGTTCGTGAACAACGTGACATTCCACGCGGCGAGCGTCGGCAACATCCTGGTGGACGGGGACAAGGCGGCGATTGAGTGGGTCCTCGATTTTACGCCGAAGGGCGACAGCCGGATGGTGCAGCGGCAGGTCTCGCTTCAGACGTGGCGCGACGGCAAGGTGGTGCGCGAGGTGTTCTATCATCCGTAAGCGGCGGGGCTGAGGCGCGAGCGCGGGAGGCGAGGTGATGGGCACGAAACTGAAATGGATCGATCGGACGTGGACCTTCGACGGGCCAGTGGAGGTGTTTCCCGACGTGCTGGAGCGACTGCGCGGGACACCGGCGCGGATTGAAGAGCTGGTTCGCGGGGTGGGCGTCGGGGTATTGCGGCGGCGGGAGCGCGAGGGGACGTGGTCGATTCAGGAGAACGTCGGGCACCTGCTCGATCTCGACGCGCTGCACAGCGGGCGGATCGACGACTATCTCGCGGGTGCGTCGACCTTGCGGGCGGCGGACATGAGCAACCGGGCGACGAACCAGGCGGGGCACAACGAGCGGGCGATCGACGAGGTGCTCGGCGATTTTCGGCGGGAGCGCGGGACGTTTGTGGCGCGGCTGGAGCGGCTGGCGGACGGGGACTTTGCGCGGACGAGCGAGCATCCGCGACTGAAGGTGCGCATGCGGCTGGTGGATATGTGCCGGTTTACGGCGGACCACGACGATTATCATCTGGCGAGGATGCGAGAGCTGTTGCGGATGTTTGGGGGTTAGCGGGGAAACCGGGGGCACTTGGTCATTCGGTACGCACGGGCCGGAGGCCCATGCTACCCTGTGCGGGGGAAGATGAGGTTTTTTTTGAGGTGAGTTCGTTTCGCACGGGCCGGAGGCCCATGCTACCCTGTGCGGGGGAAGATGAGGTTTTTTTTGAGGTCAGTTCGTTTCGCACGGGCCGGAGGCCCATGCTACCCTGCGCGTGAAGATGCCATTGGTGGGTGAGGTTGCCACGATTCGTGTGAGGATGCCGCGAGTGAGAAAGTTGGCAACGTTGGGGGGAAAGTGGTTCGTGGGGAGAAACAAGGATTATGGCAGATTGCGCGTCGATGCAGTGTTGCATGTCAGGAGATGTTCCTTGCGATTCACGTCCGGCAGAGGCGCCGGACGCTACGCGGATGCACAAGGTGCTTAGTAGGTGCGGCGGCCTTCGATGGCGTCTTGCAAGACCGCGCGGGTGGCGTATTCGATTTGCGAGCCGCTGGGGAGGCCGCGGGCCAGGCGGGTGACGGGGACGCCGCAGTCGGCGAGGACGCTTTTGATGTGAAGGGCCGTGCCTTCGCCTTCCATCGTCGGGTTCGTCGCAAGGATGACTTCCTTGATGCCGCCCTTTTTCACGCGGGCGAGGAGGGCGTCGATGGTGAGATCGCCGGGCTCGATGCCGTCGAGGGGGGCGATGTGGCCGAGGAGGACGTGGTAGACGCCGCGGATGAGGCCGGTGGACTCCAGCAATACGACATCGTTGGGCTGTTCGACGATGAAGATCTGCGACTGGTCGCGGCGGGGGTCGGCGCAGATGGGACAGGGGTCGGCCTCGGTGAGGTTGTAACACGAACGGCAGTGGCGAACGTTTTCCTTGACCTCGCGGATGGCGCCGGCGAGGGCGAGGGCGGCGTCCTTGTCGCTTTTGAGGATGTGGAATGCCAGGCGCTCGGCACTGCGCGGGCCGATGCCGGGGAGTTTTTCGAACTCCTGCATGAGCCGCGACAGGGATGGCGGGATTGAGGCGGGCATGTTTTCGATTCCGGGCAATGCTCAGCGAGCATCGGGTTACTGGCCCATCAAGCCTTCGAGGCCGGGGAGATTCAGGCCGCCGGTCATTTTCTGCATCTCTTCGCGCATGCCGTCGGCGGCCTTGCGCTGGGCGGCGCAGACGGCGGACTTGACGAGGTCTTCGAGCATTTCGACGTCGCCGGACTTGACTGTCTCGGGGCTGATGGTGAGGGCGACGAGTTCCATCTTGCCGCTGACGGTTGCCTTTACGGCGCCGGCGCCGCTTTCGGCTTCGAAGCGGGCATTGGCGACGGCTTCCTGCATTTCCTTCATCTTCGATTGCATCTCTTTGGCCTGCTTCATCAGGCCCGCGATATTGCCTAGTTGCCCGAACATGGTTGCACCTCAGTTTGATTCATTGATGGGGCCGCTGCTTTCGGCGTCGGCTCTTTGTACGTGAACGATCTGGCCGCCGAAGATGTCCATGGCCGCGCGAACCATGGGTTCGGCGGTGGCGGCTTTCAAGTCTGCCTGGGTCATGCGTCGGCCGATGGGGGCGGAGGCCTGGGCGGCATCGGTCATGGGGGTGCGCCGCGCCTTGGGGGCGGGCCGGGGGATCGGCGCGGGCTGGGCCGGGGTGGATGACTGGGATTGTTGTCGCGCGGGGGGCGGCGGCGCGGAGGCGGCCGTGGGCCGGGGTTTGGGCGAGTCAACGGGAGCGCCGGAGGTCTGGGCGAGGAGCGACTCGATGGAGGAGAAGTTGGCGGCCTCGGCGAGACGGACGACGGCGGCTTCGAGGAGGGCTCGGCCGCTGCCGGAAGATTTGACGCTTCGGCGGAGCTCTTCCAATACGGTGATCATGTATACGTATGCGCCGCCGTCGAACTGCTGGGCCTGCTGAGCGAGGCGGGCGCGGAGGCCGACGGGGACGTCGACCAGGTCGGTGTCTTCGCCGCAGACGCGGAGGATCATGAGGTCGCGGATCTGACTGATGAGGAGGTTGCACCAGATGTCGAGGGTGCGACCCTGGGAGAGGCTTTGATCGGCGACGGCCAGCGCGCCGGCGGCGTCCTGGGCGGCGAGCTTGTCGATGAGGTCGGCGAAGAGCTCGTCGTGTGCGACGGGGAGGAGCTCATTGACGACGTCGATGGAGACCTTCATGCCGCCCATGGAGACGACCTGATCCAGCAGGGAGAGGGCGTCGCGCATGCTGCCGTTGGCGAGTCGGGCGAGTCGCTTGAGTGCGTCGGGCTCGGCTTCGACGCTCTCCTCTTTGCAGATGAAGGCGAGCTGGGCGGCGATCTCGGTTGGGGAGATGCTCTTGAAGTCGAAGCGCTGGACGCGGCTGAGGATGGTGGCGGGGACTTTTTGCGACTCGGTGGTGGCGAGGATGAACTTTACATGGGACGGGGGCTCTTCGAGGGTCTTCAGCAAGGCGTTGAAGGCGCCGGTGCTGAGCATGTGGACTTCGTCGATGATGTAAATCTTGAAGCGGCTGCGCGTGGGGCGGAAGATGGCGTTGTTGCGCAGCTCGCGGATGTTGTCGACGCCGGTGTTGCTGGCGGCGTCGATCTCGACCACGTCGACATCTTCGCCGCGGGCGATCATTTCGCAGGAGTCGCAGGTGCCGCAGGGGGTCATCGTCGGCTTGTCGGCGGTGAGGCAGTTGAGGGCCTTGGCGAGGATGCGGGCCATCGACGTTTTGCCGACGCCGCGGGTGCCGCAGAAGAGGTAGCCGTGATGGACGCGGTCCTGAGAGATGGCGTTCTTCAGGGTGGTGGTGATGGCGCCCTGGCCAACGACCTCGTCGAAGGTGCGGCTGCGAAACTTCCTTGCCAGTACGGTGTAGGTCATGGGTTCCCGCTGAAGGTCGGCGACGGCCGAGTCAATGATCGTCCGCGTCATGGAATGCTGCGGCCCAGCACCTCACGGCACATGGTCACCACAGATGGGCTGCTCTGTTTCCAGCCTGACCCGTTGTCTCCGGCAGCTCATTGCATGAGACCAGGCCACAGCATTTCAGGACGCGAAGCGATCCGCGTTTGGCGCGACAAATGTCCCGGTCGGGATTATATCGCCGGTTGACGGCGTCGCCAGCCGGGAGCGCGCCGGCGGGCCCGTGGGGGCGGGCGCGCCTGTGTTTTTTGACGGAATACCGGCCACATCGGACAATAAGGATTGTTGAGAGGAACCACGCATGAGCAAGAATATTTCGCTTCCCGTTTGCGATCATCAGCCGCGTCCGTATGCCGGTCCTTCGAAGGCGGAGGTGTTGGCGCTGCGGCAGCAGTATCTGACGCCGGCGCTGATTACTTATTACAAAGAGCCCTTCATGGCGGTTGAGGGGCACATGCAGTACCTGTGGGATGAGAAGGGTACGCGGTATCTCGATGCGTTCGCGGGGATCGTGACGGTTTCGGTGGGCCACTGTCATCCGACGGTGGTGGAGCGCGTGCGGGAGCAGGTGGGGGTTCTTCAGCATACGACGACAATCTACATTCATCCGACGGTCGGGCAGTATGCGAAGCGGCTGGCGGAGAAGATGCCGGGCGACCTGAAGGTGACGTATTTTACGAACAGCGGCAGCGAGACGAACGACCTGGCGATTCTGACGGCGCGGATGTACACGGGGATGTTTGACGTGATTGCGCTTCGCAACGCGTATCACGGCGGGTCGCAATCGACGATGGGGCTCACCGCGCACAGCACGTGGAAATACACGACGCCGCACAGCTTCGGCGTGCATCACGGGATGCCGGGGTACTGCTATCGGTGCCCGTTGGGGCTGACGTATCCGAGCTGCGATGTGAAGTGCGCGAAGGATGTCGGGGAGCTGATCAAGTTTACGACGCCGGGGAAGGTGGCGGCGTTTATCGCCGAGCCGATCATGGGGGTGGGCGGCGCAGTGACACCGCCGAAGGAGTACTTCCCGATTGTGTACGAGGAGGTTCGCAAGGCGGGCGGGGTTTGCATTGCCGACGAGGTGCAGACGGGCTTCGGGCGGACGGGGCATCATTACTGGGGATTTCAGAATTGGGGCGTGCAGCCGGACATGGTGTGCATGGCCAAGGGGATCGGTAACGGGACAGCGCTGGGGGCGGTGACGACGACGCCGGAGATCGCCAAGGCGATGATGGGCAAGCTGCACTTCAACACGTTCGGCGGGAATCCGGTGCAGGCGACGTATGGATTGGCGACGCTGGACGTGATTGAGGAGGACGGCATTCAAGCGAACTCGCTGAAGGTGGGGACGCGGCTGAAGGACGGGCTTACAGCGCTGATGGACAAGCACAAGCTGATCGGCGAGGTGCGCGGGCTGGGGCTGATGCTGGGCGTGGAAATGGTGAAGGATCGCCAGACGAAGGAGCCGGCGAGCGCGGAGGCGGCGCAGATACTTGAAGAGGCGAGGACGCGCGGGCTGCTCTTGGGCAAGGGCGGGCTGTATGGGAACACGCTGCGGATCAAGCCGCCGATGTGCATCAGCGAGGCGGATGCGGATTTTATGGTGGCGGTGATTGATGAGGCGCTGGGGGCAATTCGGACTTGATCATGAGTAGCGCGGGGGCGGCTTGCTGCGCGTTCGGGGATGGCTAAACTTCTGACGCCATGAACCACGAGGCGGGAACCATGAACGGTCCGGACGGCCCTCGTAGTCTTATGGCAGGACTCCGACATTGACGGCCTGACGCACCGGTGGCACGCCGCTGTCAGGCGGGAGACCACCGGCCATGATTACTGTCGACCGCGCTTCCCTCGACGTTGATACGCTGCGCGCCCTTTGGCCTTCGCTGCTTGACGATGAGCGGGCGGACGCCTTCGCCCTTCTATCCGGCGACGACGCGCAGATCTTTTTCTCATCGCTGAGCGCCGCGGACCATGCCGGGCTTGTGCGGCTTATGGCCGGGGGCGAGGCGGTGGTGTGGATGCGCTTTCTCGCGCCGGACGACGCCGCGGATCTGCTCCAATCACTTCACGAAGATGAGCGAAGCCGATTTCGCGACATGCTCGACGAGTCGACGCGGCGGGAGGTCGATGCGCTCCTGGCCTATGCGGAAGACGAAGCGGGCGGCCTGATGAGCCCGCGCTATGTGCGCGTGCGCCCCGATGCGACCGTGGATGTGGCCATTCGATATCTACGGCAGCAGACGCGGAACAATCCAGAGACGCTTTACTACATCTATGTGCTCAACAGCGGGCAGCAGCTACTCGGGGTGCTTTCGCTGCGGGAACTGTTCGCCGCGCCGGGGGAGGCCAGAATCGACGATCTGATGCATGTCAACCCGGTCGTCGTCAACGAGACGACCGACCAAGAGGAGGTCGCAAGACTCATCGAGCAATACGACCTGCTCGCGGTGCCGGTGGTCGACGATCAGGGCCGGATGAAGGGCATCGTCACGGTGGACGACATCGTCGACGTCATTCGCGAGGAGGCGACGGAGGACATTCACAAGCTCGGCGGCACCGAGGCGCTGGGCGAGCCCTACCTCGACGTGGGCTTCCTGCGCATGTTCAAGAAGCGCGGGGGCTGGCTGTCGGTGTTGTTTCTGGGGGAGATGCTGACCGCGACGGCGATGAGTTACTTCGAGGGGGAGGTCGCCAAAGCCGTGGTGCTGGCGATGTTCGTGCCGCTGATCATCAGCAGCGGCGGCAACTCCGGCTCGCAGGCGGCGACGCTGATCGTCCGGTCGCTGGCGCTGTCGGAACTTCGGCTGCGCGATTGGAGCCGGGTGCTGCTGCGCGAATTAAAATCCGGACTGACACTGGGGACCTGGCTGGGCTTTATCGGGTTCGTGCGGGTTGAGCTGTGGCAGTATCTGGGTTTTTTCGATTATGGCGAGCATGCGACGCTGGTTGCCGTGACGGTCTGGTTGAGCCTGATCGGCGTGGTGAGCTTCGGCTCGATTGCTGGGAGCATGCTTCCCTTCTTATTGCGGTGGCTGGGATTCGACCCGGCGACGAGCTCGGCTCCGCTGGTGGCGACGTTGGTCGATGTGACCGGTTTGGTGATCTATTTCACCGTGGCGGCGCTTATCCTGAGCGGAACACTGCTTTAGCTGGTGGGATCGCGATTGCGATTGCGACGCGGCGGTTGGATCGCGAGTGACTCTGTTACGGCGCTCGTTTGCCCTCGCTCCTTTACAACTTGCGAACAAGCTACGCCGGGCTTTGTGACGCCGCCGGCACTTGGAATATGTGGCGAATCCCTTCGGATGCGAGGTAGAATGCAGGTACGAGGCAATGGCGTAAATGGAAAGCAACGGGCCGGGCACATCGTACCTTGGTGAAGACGGCATTCCGGATTGGGATGCCATCACATTCGACGTCTGCTGTTCGCGGTGCGGGTACAACCTGCGGACGCTGTCGCGCGGGTTGTGTCCGGAGTGCGGGCTGGCGTTTGAGTGGCGCGAGGTGCTGGACCGGTCGGCCTCGACCAACGATTTTCTGTTTGAGCATCACTGGCGGACGCGACCTATGCGATCCTGGCTGAAAACAGTCTGGCGATCGTTTCGGCCGCGAAGTTTCTGGGCTGCCGCGTCGATACATGACCGAACTGAGTCTCCGGCTCTGTGGCTCATGATTGTTGCAGCCGTATTGTTGGTCCCGGTCACACTGCACGGCGGAGCATTCTGCTTAAGCGTGGCATTCGCAGGGTTGGGAGAATTGTTTCACGCATCGGCCACAACTTTTGGCTTACAATTCTCCATGGCGGCGGCACATCACTTTGATTCTCTCTCTTCGGTACTCCTTTTCGTGAGCGCACTGCCCTTTGACAAGACCTTGCGATATGCGGCATCCGTTCCGGGAGGGGCTTCTGTTTTTTTCCTCGCCAGTCTTGGCCTCATCAGCAGCCTGCAACAAACGCTTGGGCGCTGCCGGGTTCGGCCGGTTCAAGTGCTCAGGGTGGTGGCTTACGCTGCTTCCCCGGTTTGTGTCCTGCTGCCGATCATTTACCTCTTCCTCTCATGTGGCGTGAACCTCGCAGGGGACAACGACTATGTTGCGTTGCCACTTGCTCTTGTCGGTAACGCAAGCATTATCTTCATCCCGGGCTATTACCTGTCCGCCGGCTTGAAGTATTACCTGCACCTGCCACGGCCACGCTCTCTCGGATACGTTGCGGCACTCGTGTCAGCGCTGACTCTGTTCATCTACGGCACGATCTTGACTGTGATGTTCGGCGGTCCGTAGCGTGCCGAGTCTCCAAGTTTCAACTACGAATTCGCCTGCGTCGTCGTGACCTGATTCGCGATTTCCTGAATCGCCTCTCCGATGCGCACGGGCCGGAGGCCCATACTACCCGGGCGTTTGAATGCGACGGAGCGCTAGCCCGCATATTTCATCAGTGATCTTCGAATGGTGATGGACGGAGTTTTTCGGCTTTGTGCGTGAGCGGAGGGATGAAGGTGGAGGTTGGAGCGCGCAGGGCCCCCTTACCCCCAAGCGGTGATCAGGTTGTTTTTCGGGTCATGATGGGGCGGGCGGGATCAGGCGGAGTCGTGGAACCAGGGATCGCCACAGGTCCTGCAGGGGGCAGCTGCTCGACAGTCGCAGTACGACGCGGCGCACGGAGACGACCACCCGCGCGGCGACCTTGAAGAGTTTCAGGCGAATGGTGTTCACCTGGGCCTCGGCCAGTTCGGTGCCGGCCAGGGCCGTGCGGCGCAGCGTTTCCACCAGGACGTAGGCCGCCGAGGACAACAGCAGCCGGAACTGATTGGCCAGGAAGGCGTGGCAACTGGTGCGATCGGCGAAGAGCCCGAGCTGCTGCTCCTTGATGCGGTTCTCCATGTCGCCGCGGGCCGTGTACAGACCGTCGTAGATATCGTTCGGCGTGCGGTCGGTCAGGTTGGTCACCACGAATCGAACGTTGGGCCCCTGAACCAGCCGCTCGGCCTTGACGATCACGCGGCGCGGGCGATCCCAGGTCTGCGCCGCGTACTCGATCTCGTGGAAGTTCCGCACCTTCTGCTGCGTGGTGGCGAACTGGGCCTCGGCCGCCTGCATGAAGGACTCGGCCGCTTTCTCCAGGACGGTGTTGCGGGCCAGGCCCAGCACGTACTTGACGCCGTGCCGGTCGCACCATTTCATCATTCGCCGGCGGCAGAAGCCGGAATCCCCGCGGACGATGATCCGCACCCCGGGCCACGCCTGTCGCAAGCGCTGCACCAGCAGCTTCAGGATGGGCCAGGCGTGATGGGCCCCGTCGATGTTGCTGGGCCGCAGGTAGGAGACCAGCAGCCGCGAGCCGCAGAACACATACAGCGGTAGGAAGCAGTGGTGGTCGTAATAGCCGTGGAAGAAGCGGCCTTCCTGGTTGCCGTGGATCGGATCGTCGGTCGCGTCGAAGTCGAGGATCAATTCCTCCGGCGGCGATTCATAGGACGCGATGAACTGCTCCACCAGCACACGCGACATTCGTGCCAGGTCGCCGCGCGTGACGCGGTTCTCCAGCCGGCACAAGGTCGGACTGCTGGCCAGCGGCTCATCCGCGCTCGGCGGCCGCCCGGTCAGGACCGCCAGCACGGGATCGCTCCGCAGGGCTTGATGGTCGTTGAGATCTTCGTAGCCCATCGCAATGGCAAAGATGCGCTGGGCCAGCATGACCCGCTGGTCATGTTGAATTCGGGCCGGATCACGCGGGTCGTTGATGACCCCGGCCAGTTGATCGACCAGGCCCAGACGCCGCTCGACCTCCCGAAGCAGCAGACCCCCGGCGTCTGAGGTGAGCGTTCCGCCTGTGAAATCGGCCACGATTTTCTTGCGGCCGAGACTGGAAAAGAACATCGGTTTGCTGTTACAGTCTGTCACGAAAAAGCCTCCCTGCCTATGGACCGGAATGTTCTTACGAAACCCCAGTCTACAGGGCTTCGAGGCTTTTTCTATTCCTATTCAACGCCGACCTGATGAAATATTCGGGCTAGTTCGCGGCCTGTGTCGTTGTCACCTGATTCGCGATTTCCTGAATCGCCTCTCCGATGCGCACGGGCCGGAGGCCCATGCTACCCGGGCGTTTGAACGTGACGGAGCGCTAGTTCGCGGCCTGCGTCGTTGTCACCTGATTGGCGAACTGCTGAAGCGAGTCGCCGAGGAGGGGGACGGCGACGAGGGAGATGGCGTCGAAGAGGCCGTGCGCGAGGATGGCGGGCCAGATGGTGCGGAAGCGCGCGGCCAGGGTCGCGAGGACCAGGCCGACGGTGGTTGTCTGGACGACGCCGATGGCGCCCTGATAGCCGTGCAGGAGGCCGAAGACGATGCTGCTGGCGATGACGGCGGCGACGGTGGAGCCGAAGAGTGCGCGGAGGCGGCTGAGGATGAAGCCGCGAAAGAGAATCTCCTCGTGCAGGCCGACGAAGAGAGAGAAGAGCACGGCGATGAGGGGCGGGATGTGCGGCACTTCGTCGAAGAAGGCGGCGCGCTCCTGAACGAGGCCGTCGATCGAGGTTCCTGAGAGCGCGAGGTAGGCGGAGACTGTGACGAGGACCGAGACGTAGCAGACGGGGATGGTCGCGGCGGCGAGGCCGATGGTTTTGCCGAAGGAGGTTTTGCCGAGGCCGAGTGCGGACGCCTTCTGGCGGCGGGCCTTGAGCATGACGGCGACGATGATAAGGGTGACGGCGCCGATCAGGACGTTGACCCAGAACATTCCCAGGACGGGGGCGTGCGCCTGCATCCACTCGGCAAAGTTGAGCAGATGGAGCGCTTCGATGGCGGCGAGGAGCAAGGCGACGACGACGAAGAGGTCCACGGCGGCGGAACCGCGGCTCATGGCGATGCGCGGGTAGCGGGTGTCGTCGACGGCGCGGGCGAGCGGTGGGTGACCGGCGTAGGTGAGGGCGGGGACTTCCGGAAGCGCAGGAAGCGCCAACGGGTCGCCCGCGAGATCGTCGTCCTGATTGAGATTCGGCGGCCCGGGTTCATCGCTCATTAGCGGAATTCTACCAACGAATCAGGCCGGCGTCGGAAGGCTACTTTTTGATGGTCTGAGTGGAGTTCGACTCGGAGATGGTGCGGCCTTCGGGATTGGGGTCGATGCCCTCGGCCTGGCCTTCCCACTCGCCGGTGGCGGCGTCGCGCCACTCCTTGCCGTTGACCTTACCGGATTCGTCGAAGCGGATGACGATGGAGCGATGGTTGTCCTCGTCTTCGTATTCCCAGCGGTTTGAGGCGGTGGCGGTGTAGTTGTCGCCGAGGGTGAGCCTGACCTCGTCGCGGGTGGAGGCGCCTTCCTGAATCATTTCGTAATTGTGGCGGGTGAGCTTGTTTTCGGCGCAGCCGACGATGATGCAGACCAGTCCCAGACCGAATGCTCTCAAAATGTGTCGCTTCGTCATGATGGTGGTCCTTTCCTATTCAACGGAACTCGTGAGTGCCTTGAGAATTTCCTCGCGCGTTACGCGGAATTCAAACTCGTATTCGTCGAACAGCCGCTCGCTGCCCGCCGACTGAAAGCTGGCGACGAGGACGTAGCGGTTGCCGGGCGGAAGGGGTTTGCCCTCCCAACTCAGTTGAAACTCATAGGTGGAGGTGACGCGCTCCCAGAACTGCTTCTGGTCGCTGGTGTCGAGGACCTGCTGGGTCCAGTTGGCGAGCAACTCGCCCTTGTGGGTGCCGATGGCCTTACGGTAGGCGTAGAGCTCGAACATGAAGGTGCCGTAGGCCTTGACGGGGTCGCCGGCCTCATCGAGGGGGCGGAGGGAGACGCCGATGCCGTCGGGAATGACGTCGTCGTCGAAACTCTTGGGCTTGGTGAAGGGGAGAATCTTGATGCTGCGCGGGCTGTAGAAGGAGACAAGCTGCTCGACGGAAGGGCCGTCGGAAGACATTCCAATGTCACCGCGTTGACAGCCGCCGAGGCAAGCGAGAACGGCAGCGAGGGTCAGGCAGGAGTGGATCGGAAGGATTCGCGGCAAGGACATGGCAGATCCTTTGCATCGGCTAAAGGCGACATCCAGCCGCCGAGCCGGATTGTATCTGTCCGCACTTGAGCGTCAACGAGGGGTGGCGGGCGGCGAGGGCGCAGCGGATGGGCGGCCCGTGAAACGATGGAACAGGGTTAAAAGAGACCGTAGGAGAGCGAAAGGATGGTGATGCTGATGACGGCGCAGATGACGTTGAGCGGGAGGCCGACTTTGACGAAGTCCATGAATTTGTAGCCACCGGGGCCGAAGATCATGAGGTTAGTCTGGTAGCCGATGGGCGTGGCGAAGGCGGCGGAGGCCGCGACGGCGATGGCGATGGCGAAGGGCCGCGCATCGATGTCGGGCATCTGGTGGGCAGTCGCCATGGCGATCGGGAACATGAGGGCGGCGGCGGCGTTGTTGGTCAGAAATTCGGTGAGAAGGTTGGCGGAGAAATAGACGACGGCCAATGCGGCGATCGGTCCCATTGCCTTGGCGGCGGGCATGAAGGCGCCGGCGACGAACGCGGCGGCGCCGGTCTTCTCCATCGCTTCGGAAATGCCGAAGGAGGCGGCGATGACGAAGAGGACGTCCCACTGGATGTTCCTGCGCGCGGTGGCGGATGCGACGCAGCGGGAGATGACCATGAGGCCGGCGGCGCTGAGGGCGAAGAAGACGCGGCCGCGATCCAACTGATCGCGAAGCGCGGGCGCGGCGCCGAACCATTCCAGGATGTCGGGAATGGCCATGAGGATAACCATGAGGCCGAGGATGACGATTGAAATGGTGGCTTTTTCGTGGCGGACGGGTTCGGAGCCGCCGACTTCGCTGATGAGATAGAAGTCGGGGTTGTTGCGATGGGCGCGAAGGAAGCCGGTGGCGGTGTGCAGGAGGAGCGTGTCGCCGGGGCGGAGGACGATGTTGCCGATCTTGCCGGCGAGGCGTTCGCCGTTGCGATGGACGGCGACGACGGCGGCGTCGTAGACGGTGCGGAAGTTGGCGGCGCGGACGCTTCGGCCGACGAGCGGGCTGCTGGCGCTGATGACGGCTTCGCAGAGGTGGCGGCCCTGATCACTGATGCGATCGGCGGGAATCTCTTCGGTGGCGGGCTTGAGGCCCTTGATCTTCTGGAGGTCGACGATGGTGCTGACGACGCCGACGAAGACGAGTCGGTCGCTGCTTTCGAGACATTCTTCGGGGCCGACGGGTGAGATGACCTGATCGGCGCGCTCGATTTCGGCGAGGAAGAGGCCGGGCAGTTGTCGCAGACCGGCGGCTTGCACGGACTGACCGATCAGGGGGCATTCCACCTCCACCAGCATTTCGACCATGTATTCGCGCTTGGAGGCCCCGAGGCTTTCGAGGAATTCCTGGCGTTCGGGCAACAACCGCGGCGCGACGAGGACGAGATAGGCCAGGACGACGATGGTCAGCGGAAGTCCGATGATGCCGATTTCCAGAAAGCCCATGCCTTTGCGACCGAGCTGATCTGATTCCAGCATGAGGCCGTGAACGACGAGGTTGGTGCTGGTGCCGATGAGGGTCATGATGCCGCCGGCGACGGTGATGTGCGAGAGCGGCATGAGGAAGCGAGACGCGGAGAGGCGATGCTTGCGGCACCAATCGAGGACGACGGGCATGGCCATCGCGACGATGGTTGTGTTGTTGAGCAGGGCCGACATCGCGCCGATCGGTGCGAGGAGGCGGAGCAGGGTGCGGCGCTCTCCGGTCGGCCGGCCGAGCAGGCGGCGGGCGATGCCGTCGAGGGCGCCGCTGTCGCGTAATCCCGACGCGACGACGAAGAGGGCGGCGACGGTGAGCATGGCGGGATTGGAGAAGCCCTTGAGGGCCTCGGTCGGCGTGACGATTCCCATGAGGCCGAGGAGGGTGAGGCCGCCGAGGAAGACGACGTCGGCGAGATGGGCAAAGCGCACCAGTCCCAGGATCATGACTGCGAGGAGCGAGAGTGTGAACCAGCCCTGCCAACCCATATCGTCGATCACTCCGACTATTTACCCAAGGACTCGGATATCTGTTGTGCGCGATTAGAACTTCGGATTGACGCGCGGTCCAGCGGCGGCGAGCGATTATCGCTCGCGCATGTGAGCTGCGGACTTACGAGCCGACCAAAAGCAAGCCGGGGCTTATTTTCTCGACCGCCCAGACGGCGATGGGCGGCAGGATGATGCCGGGCACGAAGTCGGCCACGGGGATTTTCTTGATTTCGAGAATCATCAGTGAGGTCGCGAGGAGGACGAGTCCTCCGACGGCGTTCATCAGGGAGAGTGAGACGTCGGGAATGACGCCGGCGGCGAAGTAGGCCGCGAGGCTCAAAGTGCCCTGCAGGACGAGGACGGTGACGCAACTGAACAGCACGCCGACACCGAGCGAGGCGGCGAGGGCGATGGAGCAGAAGCCGTCGAGGAACGACTTGATGTAGAGCAGGCCGGGGTTGGCGCTGGCGCCGTTGTTGAGGCAGCCGAGGACGGTGAGCGGGCCGATGCAGAAGATGACGCTGGCGGAGAGGTAGCCCTCGGCGAAGCGGGCGGCGCTGCCGAGCTCGCCCTGGGGGCCGCCGTACTTGGTGTGGAACCAGCGACCGAGGCCCTCGATGCGATCGTGCAGGCGGAGGTAACTGCCGATGATCGCGCCGATGATGAGCGAACCGATCATGACCATGGCGAGGCGGGCGCCGTAGGTGGGGATCTTGTCGCTGTGCTTTCGGGATGCGTCCACCATGCCGAGGACGGCGGCGTCGATGCCGATGGTGATGGTGACGAGGCCGAGGCAGTTGAGGATGGTGCGCCTGAACTTGTCGGGGATGTTGGCGGAGAGGACGAGGCCGATGGTCGAACCGATGACCACGGTGATGACGTTGACGATTGTCCCGTTGAAGATGGACCAGACAGTGTTCATGGGTACTCCGCGCGGGGACGGCTGCGGCTCGTGCCTGGGACTGGGCTGACGTCCACTTGGTCCCTTCAGTTTGATATCGTCGGATTGGGCGGCGAATCACCCCTTGCGTTGCCACCAGCGCTTTTGTTTTGGGGGCGGGTCGTCTTCGCGCTTTGATATGGGGAGCTTGGCGCGGCGATCGGCCCATTGGGAACGGGTGAACTGGCCCGGGTGGTCGAGGAAGCGCTGGCGGGTCTCGCCGTTGAAGAATGCGTCGGGGCCGGGCAGCTCTTCGCCGGGGCCGTAGAACTTGAGGGCCTCGTCGAGGCACATGCCGGCCTCGTGGAGGAGATCGTGCTTTGATTCGCGGTCGGCGGCCTGATCGGCGGAGGCGAGGACGGTCTGGAAGAGGGTGAGCCAGCCGAGGAGGTCGATGGCGCGGGATGGTTCGACGGTGGCGTTGACGACGCTGGAGGCGGCGTCTTCGCGCGTGGGGGCCGGCGATATCAGGAAATGGAAAACGGTGTCGGATTCACACTTGGGGCATCGGCCGGAGAGGCGCCAGGGGGCTTCGGGGCGGTCGGTTTTGGTGAGGCCGCCGGCGGGCTTGAGCGGACCGGTGCCGCATCGATGGCACCTTTTGGCCATCAGGTAGAAGAATGCCTCGGCCACGCTGTGGGCCGCGACGATGGGGTCGCCGGAGGTCATGGTTCTCTTCGTTTCCAGGCATCGCCGGGGTATCGAGGATGCAGGTGCGCTTAACGTGAGGTGAGTGCCGGGCGGCGCTGGGCCCGACGGGCGGCACGGTTACTCCTCTTCGGTATCGTCGGAGCTTTCTTCGTCGTCGCCCGAATCGCTGTCGTCTTCGACGGCGTCGTCGTCGTCGGAGGCGGTGTCGTCTTCGACGGCGTCCTCGTCTTCGGAGTCGGCGTCGTCCTCGGCAGCGCTGTCGTCGTCGCCGGAATCATCCTCGGCGGCACTGTCTTCGTCGTCGGTGGCGTCCTCGGCAGCGCTGTCTTCGTCGTCGGAGGCGTCCTCGGCAGCGCTGTCTTCGTCGTCGGAGGCGTCATCGTCAGAAGCGGCGTCGGAGTCGTCGGGCTCGTCTTCGGCGGCGGCATCGTCTTCGGATGATTCTTCGGAAGCGTCTTCGGCGGAATCGTCGGACGCATCGTCGTCAGCGGATGCGTCGTCGGAGGGTTCGTCTTCGGAAGCTGCGTCTTCGGACGCGTCGTCTTCGGCGGCGTCTTCGGCGGCGGCGGGCTCGTCGCTGTCTTCGGCGGCGTCTGTCGTCTCGTCATCGGCGGGCGGCTTGGCGGAACCGGCGGCGCCTCCGGTGAGGAGCTTGCCGCCGAGCTGCTTCCAGAAACCACCGCCGGAGGATGCGCCGGATGCGGCGGGCTTGTCGGCGCGGGGCGACCTCTTCGTCGCGGAGGCCTTCAACTCCTCGATCGACTTTCGCTCGATGGTCTTCGGGGCCTTTCGCTCGTGACGAAACGAGGACAGCGGCTCGTACGAAGGGACCTCGCGGGCCACGGCGAGCTTGACGGTTGCCTGATCGGCGACGTAGTCGGGATTCACCGGTGCGCCGGCGGGCATGAGGTCGCCGGCGGCGCGGGTGGCCTGCGAGGGGGATTCGGATTCGGTGCATCCGGCGAAGAGCAGGGCTGCGACGCATAGACACAATAAAACGGGAGTGCGGGCCATTTATTCACCGTCGCCTGGTATTGAATCACTTGGGCGTGAAAAGCGGCGCCTCGGAGGGCCGCTTCGTACCATTAAGAGTTTAAGCCTTTGCGACACGGGAATCAATTCTTGCCTGCGTCTTATCGGGCTTGGGGGAAGGGTTTGGGCTGCAGGCTGCAGGCTATTGGCTGTAGGTGCGGAAATGTCGAAATGGAGATGCAAGTCGCTCAAGATAACGTCCTCCTGAGTGGGGTTTCGAGCGGCAAGGCTTGGACAATCCAAGGTGACATAAGGTGACACAGCGCTCTGGCGGATTGTGCCAACACTTGTGGCGGGCGAGAGTTGGGGCGATGCGCGTTTTGGGCGGAAATTGGATGAAAAAGACCTGAGACGTGGGGCCTGGAGCGCGCGGTGAGAAAGGGGGCGAGGATTCGATGGGCAAAGGGGCCGAGTGGTTTGGATGGTGGGTTGCGCGGGCATTGAGAGGTCCCTTGCTGAGCATGGATGGATTGGGCTCCAACTGATTATTCTTGCTCCGCGCTCGCGCGTTGAAAGCAGCAAGTAATTCTTGTTCAAGGTCTGATTGACCGGGCGTATGGACCCCAGGGACCTCTAGGTATTATCATGCCCAACATGGCCGGACCCCCTGAAGAAATCGTGACGCTTATCGAGAAATTTCGAAACGACGAAGCGCACTACCGGTCCACCAATTACAATGAAACGCAGTGCCGCATTGATTTCATCAACCCGATGTTCGAATTACTCGGCTGGGACATGAATAATCGCGCGGGCTATGCCGAGGCCTACCGCGATGTCATCCATGAGGACGCGATCAAGATCGGCGGAGCGACCAAGGCTCCCGATTACTGTTTTAGAATCGGCGGTACGCGCAAGTTCTTCGTCGAGGCCAAGAAACCCGGTCGCAACTTAAAAAACGACGCCGAACCCGCCTTTCAGCTTCGCCGCTACGCGTGGTCCGCCAAGCTCCCGCTCTCTATCCTGACCGACTTCGAGGAATTCGCCGTTTACGACTGCCGCCGTCAGCCCGTCAAGGACGACAAGCCATCCACGGCTCGCACCTTCTACTGCACCTTCGACGAATATCCCGACAAATGGGACGAAATCGCGGGCATCTTCTCCCGCGAATCGCTGCTCAAGGGCTCCTTCGACAAATACGCCGTCTCAGCCCGGAAAAAGCGCGGCACAGCCGAAGTCGACACCGCTTTCCTGGACGAAATCGCCGACTGGCGAAAATCCGTCGCCAAAAACGTCGCTCTGCGTAATCCCCAGCTTTCTCAGCGAGAACTTAATTTTGCCGTCCAGCGCACCATTGACCGCATCATCTTCCTGCGTATCTGCGAGGATCGCGGCATCGAGCCTTACGGTCGCCTTCAATCTCTGCAAAACGGCAGCGCGGTCTATGCCCGACTCTGCGAATTCTTCCGCAGCGCCGACGACAAGTACAACTCCGGCATCTTCCATTTCCGAAAGGAAAAGGATCGCCACGAGTCCCCGGACGAACTTACGCTCTCGCTGGAGATCGACGACAAAGTTCTTAAGGACATCCTGAAGCGCCTTTACTATCCCGAGAGCCCATACGAATTCTCAGTTCTCACCGCCGACATCCTCGGTCAGGTTTACGAACAGTTCCTCGGCGAAGTCATCGTTCTTAAGGGCCGTCAGGCCAAGGTCGAGCCCAAGCCCGAAGTACGGAAGGCGGGTGGGGTTTATTACACCCCCACCTACATCGTCGACTACATCGTGCGCCACACGGTCGGCCGACTTCTTGGCGATGAGCCGGCCACCGGCGTAGCTGCTGGCGAACCCGCCGCCCGAGTAGACCGAATACCTGCGCCGCCCTCGAAGACGCCGAAGGACGCCGCCAAGCTCCGCATTCTCGACCCTGCGTGCGGCTCCGGCTCGTTTCTGATCGCCGCCTATCAATACCTGCTCGACTGGCACCTCCGCTGGTACGTCGCCGACGATCCCGAGAAGCACGCCACTGGCAAGAAGGCTGAGATTTTCAGAGGCAAAGGCGGCGCATGGCGGCTGACGACGGCCGAGCGCAAGCGCATCCTGCTGAACAATATCTACGGCGTCGACATCGACCCCCAGGCGGTTGAGGTTACAAAGCTCTCGCTTTTGCTGAAGGTGCTGGAGGGCGAGTCCGCGGAAAGCGTGAGCGCGCAGTGGAAGCTTTTCCACGAGCGAGCACTGCCCGACCTCGGCGACAACATCAAGTGCGGCAACAGCCTGATCGGTCCGGACTTTTACGCCAACAAGCAAATGTCACTCCTCGACGAGGAGGAACGGCTGCGAATCAACGTCTTCGATTGGAACGCCGAATTTTCCGAAATCATGAAATCCGGCGGATTTGACGCCCTCATAGGAAATCCACCCTACGGTTCATTCTTTGGAGAGCAAGAGAGCCTCTACCTCCGCAGCGCATTCGAATGCCCTTCAAATTCGCTGGATAGCTTTATTATTTTTGTCGAGAAATCCTCACGGCTCCTTGGGCTCAAGGGGCTTGTCGGAATGATCATTCCTTCCGGCTGGGTTTCGACGCCATCGTCCAAACCACTTCGCCATTTCTTCCTTAGGAATTTTGTGCCAACCTCCTTCGTCTCGTTGCCGTTCGACATTTTCAAGGGTGCCTATATCGATGCGGTTATTGTTACCGCCCAGAAAAGCGTCGGTCGCGGAATGGCTGGACCTAGTAGCGTCGACCTCGTTGTGTTTCCGGCTCGATTTTGCATTCAAAGTCAACATGATTTCGTGGCCTTTAAGAAGCTTGGAGACTTTGCCTCTTGGTCGAATAATCCTCATATCGAGTTTCTTATCACGTGTTCGACTAATGAGGTACAGATCGTTGAGAAACTACGAGGTACTTCGTGCAGACTCGCTGACTTTGTTTTGGTGAAGCGCGGAATCGAGACTTTCAAGCCAGTTTCGATCAAGGCAAACATGGAGAATCCCGTTCTCGCATTCACAGGCACGCTTCAGAGGTATGATCTGCAACATGGCGAACCGGGTTATATTCCGTTTACCCCGGAGATACAGGAATCGAAACCAATTGAATATTTTTCAGGGGAACGAATTCTCCTGCGGCAAGTATTAAGTAGAAAGCTCCGACTTCAAGCGGTTTACACTGACCAAGAATTCTTTACCGCGCAATCCGTGCAGAGCTTGATTACACGTCAAGAAATATCTTCCACGCCGTCTCTGCAATATTTGCTTGGAGTCATCAACAGCAAACTAATGTCTTGGTTCTTCCGCAATAGCAATAGCGTAGCTCGCCGTGACGACTTTCCCAAGATCATCATTCAGCAGACTCGCGATCTTCCAATTCCGAAACCCGACGACGGCAACAGCCAATGTCACGATACTTCGAAAAAGATCGCTAGTGGCGTCAAGAGTATTCAGATCTTTTTTGAAGCTCTGAGAAGTGCGAAAACTGAGCATGAAACTAGATCGATTCAGCGTCAAATCGAGGCCACCGACCGCCAGATCGACCAGCTCGTCTACCAGCTCTACGGCCTCACCGACGAAGAAATCCGAATCGTCGAGGAATCAACGAAGACGTGAATGCATAGATTCCCAAGGATGACCTTCGCGCCGGTGAACGCGTGGGCAGGATGAGCCGCGGGGATGCCACTTGCTCCCACCCCCGGATTGTGCCGCTCGTTGGGAAATCAGAATCATCCGGCATGCGGCACAATCCGGGGGTGGGAGAGTAAGGAGGGGGCGTGGCTTCGATTGACCAGGGCTTAAGCCCTGGCCTAAGGGCCCTTGCGGGGAAGGCCGCTGAAGCGGCCTGATTGGGCGGGGAGGATCAGGAATAGGAGCTTTTCGCGCTGATGGTTACGCGGGGGATGGCGCGCGGTGCGCGGGGGAGGCATGGGAAGGGAATCCCAATCGCGGCGGGGGCGAGATGGGAATTTCGGATCAGCGCGGAGATTATGACGAAGAGGGAGAAATGCGACCCCGTCGGGGTCGGGGATTCATGATGGATTTGCTTAACAGGGGCGATGCCCCTGGCTACTTACTTTTGGCCCTGCGGGCCGGGATGGGGCGGCGCGCGGAGCGCGCGGGGGACATCAGAAGCAGGAGTTGGTCGCGGTAAGAATTGCTCGCGGGGGCGAACGGTGGCGGACATGGGAAGGGATTCCCACTCGCGGGTGTGTGCGAGAAGGGAATCTCGCACGATCGATGGTGGGCAGAGCCCACCCTACGGGGGCGCGCGGGGGCGAGGGGGGGCGAGGGGAAAGATTAGGAGTAGGAGCAGGATTAGGATTAGGAGTTTGGCGCGCGAAACAAAAAAAGCCCCAGGCGGACGGGCCTGGGGCTTTGGGGGTTATTGAATGTGCCGCGTGAAACTACACGCGCTGCGCTTAGGCCGTTGGGTCGGGGGAGGTTGGGCGCATGACCATGTCGCCGATGGCGGTGACGGCTTCGGGGCCCTTGGCGAGGGTCTTGCCGAGTTTGTCGGAGGCGGCGGTGAAGCGCTCGACCATGGCGTCGGTAATGTTCTTCTGCCGGCCGAGGGCCAGGACGCGCTGCGGGGGTTTCTTCAGGTCCCAGACGAGGCCGACCCAGGAGAGGGCGCGAAGCATGTAATAGGTGATGTCGATCTGCCACCAGTAGAAGCCCTGGTTGACGGAGCCCTGGAAGAAGTGGTGGTTGTTGTGCCAGCCTTCGCCGAGGGTAACGAGTGCGAGGATGAGACTGTTCTTGCTGTCGTCGGTCGTGGGGAAGCGCTTGCGGCCGAGGATGTGACAGAAGGAGTTAATGGCGAAGGTCGTGTGATAGAGGACGACGGTGCTGACGAAGGTGCCCCAGACGACGCCGGCCCAGCCGTCGATGAGATAGCAGAGGCCGCCCATGACGAAGATCGGGACGAGGTGGTAGTCGTTGAGCCAGCGGAGCTCGGGGAACTTGGCCATGTCCTTGATCTGGTCGTACTGGGTCACGTTGTATTGCGGGGAGAGGACCCAGCCGACGTGGGACCACCAGATGCCGTCGCGGGCGGGCGAGTGGATGTCTTCCGGTTGATCGGAATGCTTGTGGTGGTGGCGGTGATGGGCAGCCCACCAGAGGGCGCCCTTTTGGGCGGCGCTTCCGCCGAGCCAGGCGAGGACGAACTGGAAGAATCGCGAGGTTTTGTAGGAGCGGTGCGAGAAGTAGCGATGGTAGCCGCCGGTGATGCCGAACTTGCGGATCACGAAGAGGGCAATCGCAAGGATGATCGTCTTTGTCGTCGTCGTGCCCCAGATGCCGGGGAGGAAGACGAGAAAGCAGGCGGCATGGATCATGAAAAAGGGAATGGCGGAGAGCGGAATCGAGCGTTGTTTTTCCATGGATTACTCACGAGGGTCGGCAGGTCAGTGCAATCGGCCTCATGCCTGAATTGCAGCGGATGCCGGAAACATTTCCAGCCCAATGCGGGCTGACTGAAGAATCGCGTTTAACGAATCACTTCAAAGTAAATCGGCGGAGTGGGCGTCCACGTGAAAGCCAACGTTTTTGACCGCGCCGATCAGGCGTGACTATAGGGTGGAATTCGCGTCGCTTCAACCCGTCGGCAAGTGGCCTAAAACGCCCCTGGGGGCCCGGATCACCAGAAACGCCAATCGGCTGCCCGAATGACGTAAGAATATAGCGCCAGATTTGTTATGGCGTGGGTGAGGATGAGGCACTTGAGGCTTTTGGTCCAGTAGAACATGGCGTTGAAGAGGAGCCAGCAGGCGATGCTGACGCCCCAGTTGTCGGGGTGCTGAATGGTGGAGAGGAGGGCCGAGCCGATCATGGCCTTCCAGGCGAAGGTGCCCCAGGGGACTTCTTCGGGGCGGCGCCAGCGGATGAAGGCGCGGAGGATGAAGCCGCGCCAGAAGAGTTCTTCGACGAGGGGGACGATGGTGCAGGCGCGGGTGATTTTGAGAACGGCGTAGATCCAGAAGAGGTTGCCGGTTCCGAAGTCTTCGCGGGGGTCGTGCGGCTCGGGGACACCGGGATAGAGGGGGAGCCTGCCGCCGAGGTCGTAGCTGCCGATGATCGTGCCGTCGAGCGCGTGCTGGCCGGCGACCCAGAGCCATGCGGCGGCGAGTCCACCGACGAGGGCGATGGGAAAGCGCCAGTCACCCATGGCGGGCCAGTGACGGCGGAAGATGAGGGCGGCCCAGAAGCCGAGGATGATGTGCAGGACGATGGCGACGGGGAGGAGCCTGGTGGGGAAGGCGTCGTTGAAGGCGAGCAGGACGAGATAGGCCATGTAGGGGACGATGAGCGGGGCCGAGGGCTCGGCTTTGACCACGCCGGCGAGCCAGGGTGGGTCGGGCCGGTGCGAGTTGTTGGGGGTATCCGCCATCGTGGTCCTGCTCCAAAGACTGCAAGGCGAAGGATTGTCGGTAGGCGGGTCGATTCGTGCAACCGGGCGAAGATCGGCGGGCGGACGAGGAGGTTGGGAGGATTCGACGAAGACGGTGCGAATGTGAGAAGTGCTCGCTCGGCTAAATGACGATTGTCACGCATAATCCCGAGTCATGTGCGGAATCACCGGCCTCATTCTGACGGAGCTCGACCCTGAGGCGGGCCGATTGATTACCGCGATGACGCAGGCGGTGTTTCATCGGGGGCCGGACGACGGCGGCGCGGTGGTGTTCGGCTTGGGGGGCAGGCCTGTGGTTCATCGGCGGCTGGGGGCGGTGGATGCGGAGGTGCAGTGGGATTATCTGTCGGGGCAGGTGGCGCTGGGGGCGCGGCGGCTGGCGGTGATTGACACGACGGAGGCGGGGCATCAGCCGATGACGACGGGCGAGGATCAGCCGTGGCTGGTTTTCAATGGGGCGATCTACAACCATCGGGCGCTGCGGGAAGAGCTGAGTGCCGCGGGGATGGCATTTAGCGGGCGGAGCGACACGGAGGTGGTGCTGGCGGCGTATCGGCACTGGGGGGTTGAGTGCTTCAGGCGATTTGAGGGGATGTGGGCGCTGGCGATTTACGATCCGGCGGCGGGCCGGGTGGTGCTGAGCAGGGATCGGTTTGGGATCAAGCCGCTGCATCTTACGCGGACGCGGAATGCGATTGCGTTTGGGTCGGAGATCAAGTCGCTCTTGACGGGGGTTTCGCGGGATGCGGATGGGTCGATGCTGCGGGACTTTCTGGCGTATGGGTGGGTCGATCACAGCGATCGGACGATGTTCGAGGGCATCTGGTCGATGCCGCCGGGGTGCGCGCTGACGTTTGATCTGCGCGGGGCGCGCGACGGACCGAAGGGGACGCTGAGTCTTTACGATGATGCGTCGGAGACGGCGCCCCCCCACTCGAACGGGAACGGGTCGGAGGAGATTCTCGAGTCGATCCGGTCGGCGGTGCGGTCGCATCTTTTCAGCGATGTGCCGGTGGGATCGTGTTTGTCGGGCGGATTGGACAGCTCGCTGATTGTGGGCCTGCTGAGCGAGATGGGCCGGGACGGCGGCGCGTGCGGCTGGTCGCAGCACACGTTTACGGCGTGCGCGACTGGCGAGGCCATTGACGAGCGGCGATATGCCGAGGCGGTTGTCGGGCAGTGCCAGGGGCTTAACGCTCACTATGTGGAGCCGACGGGTGAGGGACTCGTTGGGGACATGGCGCAACTGCTGTGGCATCAGGAGCAGCCGTTCGGGTCGCCTTCGATTTACATGCAGTGGGAAGTGATGAGGGCTGCGCGGGCGGCGGGAGTGACTGTGCTGCTGGACGGTCAGGGGGCGGACGAGCTTTTCTGCGGGTATCCGGGGTACTTTCCGCCGCTGCTGGCGAGTCTGCTGCGGCGCGGGCACGTTGGACGATTCGCGGGTCAATGGTCGGGCGTGATTCGCGAGGGGCACTACACGCGACGGGCGCTGGCGGCGCATACGGCGGCGCACCTGTGGCCGATCTCGACGCGGGATCGACTGCGGGCGCAGTTTGCACGGCGGCGCAGTCCGTGGCTGGTGGGAGAGTTGTTCGACACGGAGGAGTCGGCGGGGATTGTGGAGGGGCTGGGGCTGGAGGATCGGCGGAGGGAAAGGGCAGCGGGCGGGACGTCTTTTGATGCGTTTTGCCGGCGGGTGATTTTTCACGAGAGTCTGCCGTCGCTGCTTCGGTTTGAGGATCGCAGCTCGATGGCGCATTCGATTGAGGCGCGGGTGCCGTATCTGGATCGGCGTGTCGCGGCGGCGGCGATGTCGGTTCCGGCGGAGGAGCGGCTGCGCGACGGGCGACTCAAGGCGATGCTGCGAGAAGCGGCGAGCGGTCATGTTCCTGAGGCGGTTTTGAATCGGCGCGACAAGATCGGGTTTGCGGCGCCGACGGTCACGTGGATGCGCGGGGCGCTGGGGGTGTGGTGGCGGGAGGCGATTGGTTCCAAGACGTTTCGAGAGCGGGGGTGCTTTTCGCCGGGGGGCGCGGAGAAGCTTGGGCGGCGATTCGATGAGGGGGACGATTCGGCGGCGCTTGCGCTATGGCGGGCAGCGCTGACGGAGCAGTGGGCGCGGATTTACCTGGACAGATAGAGCCAGTGCCGCGGCGGTGTCAGTGGTGGCGAAGGCCCTCGGCGCGGATGTGCTTGCGCAGGCGGATCAGCTCGGCGAAGGCGCGGAGGATGACCCTGATGTTGGCGCCGGTCTGCTGGCCGGCGACGCGGGGGTAGTGATTGACGCCGACTTCGGCGATGCGGAGGCCCTGGTACTTGGCGCGGGCGAGGAGCTCGGTGCTGATGAGGGCGCCCTGGCTGCGCAGCTCGATCTTGTCGATGAGCGACTTGGGGAGGAGCTTGAAGGCGCAGTCGATGTCGCGGACCTTGAGGCCAAAGAGGGCGCGGACGAGGACGCCCCAGAAGAAGGCGTTGGACCTGCGGATGAAAGAATCGGCGCGCTTGATTCGGTATCCGACGGCGAGGTCGCAGCGATCGAGGAGGTTGATGAGCTTGTCCATTTCGTTGAGGTCGAACTGGCCGTCGCCGTCGGTGAAGAAGATCCAACTGTAGCGGGATTCGCGGAGGCCGCGGGCGACGGCGCCGCCGTAGCCGAGGTTGGGATTGTTGTGGACGGCGCGGATTCGGGCGTCAGCCTTGGCGAGCGATTCGGCGATTTCGCCGGTGCGATCCTTGCTACCGTCGTTGACGAGGATGATTTCGAATTTCTCGGCGAAGCGGGAGGCGGCCTCGACGGCGGCGCGCGCGACGCGTTCGACGTTGGCTTCTTCGTTATAGCAGGGAAAAAAGATGGAAAGTTCGGGAAGCTGCTTCATCAGATGCTCATTGAAACCTCGACCCTGCACGCTGTCGATAAGGGACTCCGGCCTGTTGATTATGGGGAACTACGCGTACCGGCGGCGATTGTTCTCTCCAATCGGCGCCAAGAGTTACCGCAAAATCGGCTGGAGAAGAAGGGGTCTATCGCGTATACTGGGTGTGTCCAATAAGACCCGGCGATGGGGATAGCACGGATAAGTCAGGGAGCGGGGATGTTGAAGCGTTGTTTTTATTCGATTGCCATTATCTGCGCCATCGGCATCGGCCCGATGGGCTGGGCCGGGTGCGATGCGGTGCCCGGCGCGGCGACGAATCCCCTGACGAGCGGCGGGACGGCGGGCGACCTGACCAACGACAATGCGGGCGGGTCCGGGCCATCGATCTCGGTGAGCGCGACGCAGCTCGAGCAGTTATCGCTGGAGCGGATCAATCGGGCGCGACTGCGGCCGGCGCAGGAGGCGTCGATGAACGGGATTGCGATTGATGAGGGGGCCCCGGGGAAGCTGGATACGGTTCCGAAGCAGCCGGTGGCGCTGAATACATCTCTCAATCAATCGGCCAAGGCGCACAGCCGGGACATGCTGGCGCAGAATTACTTCGAGCATAATTCGCTGACGGGGAAGACGCCGTTTCAGCGGATGAGCGACGCGGGGTATCTGTACGCTTCGGCGGGCGAGAACCTGGCATGGCGCGGGACGACGGGGTCGGTGAACGAGAATCAGTTCGTCGAGCAGCAGCACGTCGATTTGTTTGTGGACACGGATATCGTCGGGCGCGGGCACCGGCTGACGATGCTCAACGAGGCATTTCGCGAGGTGGGCATCGGAATCGTCCGGGGGTCCTTCACGCACAACGGGACGCGATACGACTCGATCATGCAGACGCAGGACTTCGGGGCGCCGCCGAATTCGCCGACGTTCGTGCTGGGCGTCGTCTATAACGATACGAACAGCAACGGGCGATACGATTTCGGCGAAGGTGTGCCCAGCGCGCCGGTGAGCATCGGAACCGCGACGCGTTCGACGAACTCGGCGGGCGGATATTCCTTCGCGGTGGCGGAATCGGGGGCCTATACCCTGCAATTCAGCGGGAACCGGTTCCAGAGTCTGAACATCGTGCGCGGCCAGAAGAACATCAAGGTGGACCTCGTTAACGGTAACACCGTCGTGGTCAATCTGGGCGTCGGCATTCTGAACTAGGGGCCGTCCTTTTTTCGAGGCCACGGAGACGGCCCTCCCCCCCACCACTACCACCGTAGCGTCCGCAAATGCGACCCCCCCTGCCGGACCATCGGGCATTCAAAGATTTTTTTTCGCACGATTTGATTTTCGCGCGGGCGGGTGCATATCAATAAATGTAGCTGTCGTGTCCCTTTCAACAACCCTGCAAGTTTCCTAGTGGAACTTGCAGGGTTTTTTATTGTTTCACCCACTCGGTGATCGCACGAGCCAGGTTGTCGGGCGGCGCGGTTCGACCTATTCTCCGCCGATCGGAGAACAGGGTGCGATGCTGCGATTTCTTCAAATACCGGTTGCGGGACAGGCGATCGCGGCAAGTCTGCACCTTCCCGAAGCGAAGGGCGGTCCGTGGCCTTTGGTGGTGTGCTGCCACGGGCTGACGGGGACGCGGATCGGTTCGGGATACCGGGCGGTGTCGCTGGGGCGAGGTTTGGAGGAGCTTGGCGTCGCGTGTCTGCGATTTGATTTTCGCGGATGCGGCGAGAGCGACGGGCGATTTTTGAATGTCACGGCGGCGGCGCTGACGGAGGATCTGCGGGCGGTGCTTGCGGCGGCGAAGGGGATCGCGGAGTTGGATACGGGGCGACTGGGGATTTACGCGAGCAGCTTCGGGGCGTTTACGGCGGCGCGGGTGGCGCACGAGATGGCGGGGCTGAAGTGTCTTGTGTTCATCGCTCCGGTGGCGGACCCATGCAAGCTGATCGAGCGGGATATGACGCCGGAGGCGTGGGGGGGTTTGCGGCGCGAGGGGTGGATCGATCATCACGGGCTGAAGCTGGGCGAGGAGTTCTTCGTGACGATGCCGCGCGAGGACGGGTCGAAGCTGCTTGCGGGCAGCGCGCGGCCGGCGCTGATTTTTCATGGGACGGGGGATCAGCAGGTTCCATTCGAGCACGGGCAGGCGTATGAGGTCGCGCTTCGCGGCGCGGGGGCGGAGGCGCGGCTTGAGGCGGTGGATTCAAAGGATCACGGGCTGCGCGGGGCGGCGCTGAGCGAGGGCATTGTGACGCAGGCGGTGACGTGGTTCGGCAAGTATCTACGGGGATGATCAGCAACTCTAACGGCGGACGCGGTTGGTGAGTTCCGGGGGCGTGCCGATGTCGGCGACGTGAACCTGGCCGGCAAATTCGCGCGAGACGTCCTGAGTCAGACCCTGTTTGATGGCGACGAAGGTGATGGTGTGGTGGGCGCGGACGGTTGGGGACGATGGGAGGCCGGTGTCGCAGTCGAGGCCGGAGGGCAGGTCGATGGCGACGATTGTGCTTTTCGTGGCGGCGTTGATGGCGTGGATGGCTGAGTCGATGGGCGGGCGGACTCGGCCGGTGAAGCCTGTGCCGAGGAGTGCGTCGACGATGACCTCGGATTGATGGAGGCGAGATTGGGCGGAGTGGATGCGCTCGGGGGAATCGAAGGGGACGAATTCGAGGGCCATGCGGGACGCGGCGTGATAGTTCGTCGCGGCGTCGCCGGAGAGTTTCGCGGAATCGCAGGCGAGGAAGATGGTCACGCGGCGACCGGCGCCGGCGAGGAGGCGGGCGATCACGAAGCCGTCGCCGCCGTTGTTGCCGCCGCCGCAGACGATGGCGACGCGGGCGTCGTCGGCTGATTTACCGAGGATCAACTGAGCGGCTGCGCAGCCGGCGTTCTCCATGAGGACGATGCCGGGGATGCCCAACTCGTGGATGGCGATGCGATCGACCTCGCGTACCTGGGCACGGGTGAGGGCGATGGTGTGCATGACTGCGCCGTTTACCTATTATCTGGTTTTGATCATGGGCTCGGGCAATTCGGCGTTGAGAATCGCGGCGTCGGATTTCGGAGCGCCGCGGTAGTCGTAGAACTTGCGCTGGCGGAAGAACTCGGTGACGATTTCGCGCAGGCGGGTGTGCATCCTTTCGGGCTTCCAGCGGGCGTTGACCTCGTGGAAGCCGAACTCCTGCGACATGCGGTTGTATTCCTTGATGAGGGTGGTCTGATAGCGCTTGAAGGAGTCGTAGGGATCGTCGCCCATGCCGAGGTCCATGCCGGACTCGAAATAGTCGATGACGCCGCGGGGGATGACGCGTCGAATGAGAGAGGCGACGTCGATCTTCAGGTAGAGCACCAGGTGCGGGACGGGGGCGAAGCCGAAGAGGTCGCGGACCCAGGCGCGGTCGACGCCGCGGGCGACGTCGCGGGCGAGTGCGGTGAAGACGTAGCGGTCGGCGAGGACGACGAAGCCGCTGCGCAGGGCAGGGATGATTTCCTTTTCGAGCCGGTCGGCGAAGTCGGCGGCGTAAAGGAGCGAATAAGTCAGGCGGTTGAGCAAGCGGCCCTGCTTGGCCTGGGAGATGGTGCGGCCGATGAGCTGGCTTCGTGTCCAGCCGGTTTCGATGACGCCGTATCCCTGGACCTCGAGCCACTCCTTGAGCATGACGATCTGTGTCGTGCGGCCGACGCCGTCGGTACCTTCGACGGTGATCAACACGCCCGGATAGTCGGAGGCCTCGATGTAGGGCAGGCCCTCGCCGAAGAAAGTCAACTGGCTCATGCAATCCTCGGCTTTCTGTTATACCTCTGGAGGCGATCCCCGACGATCTCGCGGACCTGCTTTTGCTGTTCGGAAATGGTCCCAGTGGCGTTGATGACGCAGAAGTCGTTTTCGGCGCTCATTTGGTCGTACTCTTCGAGGATCATGCCCTGGAAGAGGCGGAAGCTTTCCATGGGGTCCGGGTGGAGTTTCATATCCATGCCTGCCTCGAAGTCCTTGAGGACCTGACGTGCCATGGTGATGCGCTTGAGGGAGACTTCGATCGGCACCTTGAAATAAAACGCGATGTCGGGCTTGGGTGCGAAGCTATAGACTTTGCGAATCCATTTGCGATCGCAGCCGCGGACGTGATCGCGTGCGTAGGCGGTGTACACGTAGCGGTCGGCGAGGACGATCATGCCGGCCTTGAGGGGCGGCAGGATGTTGCTGACGAGGCGATGGGCGAAGTCGGTCGCGTGGAGGAGGCTGAAGGTAGTCGGGGTGAGGCTGCGGCTCTTCTTGCCTTTCTTGGTGGTCTTTTTGACGAGATCGGCGGAGTTCCACTCGGTGAAGAAGACGTTGTAGCCGAGGCTGACCAGCCAGCGCTGGACGAGGCGGATCTGCGTGCTTTTGCCGGAACCGTCGATGCCTTCGACGATGATGAGCCGGCCGGGGTAGTTATGCGGCTGCAAGAGCAGCTCACTGTTGATCATGAGTTCTCATCTCCCTTGGGGATATCCTGCGGCGGACTGACCTCCAGCGCGATGCCGAATTGTTTTTCGAACAGTTCGGCCTGACGACGCGCGGTCCATATTTCCAGTTCCGAGTCCTGCTCGGCCTGCACCTCGAGGGTGATGCGATCATCCAGCAGGCTGCACTTCACCGAGCGCACGACGGAGTAGTGGGTTCGATCGAGGGCATTGGCGAGGCGGAGGATGGGGATCAGCTTTTTGAATGCCCGACGACTTTCGCGGTCGAGATGGGCGTAGCTGTAGTCATCCTTTCGCGGCCGTCCCTTTCGATGATAACGAGCGAGGTTGGCGATGAGTTCGATTTCGCCTTCGTTGAAGCCCTTGAGGCCGCCGTTGCGGATGAGGTAGTAGGAATGCTTGTGGTGGCCGGAGTGGCCGATGAGGTAGCCGATGTCGTGGAGGACGCAGGCGAAGCCGAGGAGCTGCTTGTAGCGGTGTTCCAGCCCGTGAAGCGGGGCGAGTTGGTCGAAGAGGGTGTTGGCGAGTCGGCGGACCTGTTCGGCGTGGGCGCGATGGTATTGGCAGCGCTCGGCGAGCTCGATGACGCTTCGAGTTCTGGGGTCGGGCCAGGTGGCGCGGGCGAGGAGGTGTGCCCTGCTGTGGGCGATGTGGTCGATGATCATGCCTTCGCGGAGGGCCATGTCGCAGAACTCGTAATCTGCGACGTCGAACATCTTGCCGATTTCCAGGAGCGTGGTCGCGGCGGGGACGAGGGTGGAGACGCGCTTGGCGTCCATGCCGGGCATCTGGAGCTTCTGCTCGCTGGTGCGGGCGACGAGATCACTGAGGAGCGCTTTCAACTCGGCACGGGTGATCTTCATCTGGCCGGAGCCGTCGGGGGGCGTTTGTCCGCGGCGGAGCAGGCACATGCGGGCCAGGCACTCGAAGGAGCCGGAGGTGCAGATGCACCGGGAAAAGGATACGGCGCCGACGCGTCGGGCGAGCGGGGCGAGGCACTGTTCGATGTGGCGCTTGAGCGGCTTCAAGTCACGGGCGGACGGGGGATCGTTTTTTATGAAGAGCTCGGCGAGGCGGAGGCCGCCTAATTTGGCGCTGAAGAGGACGGAGGGGCGGCGGGCACTGGCGACGATGACTTCGACGCTGCCGCCGCCGATGTCGCAGATGAGGTCGTCTGTTTCGCCGAGGCCGACGGCGTGGCGAACGGCGAGGTAGATCAGGCGGGCTTCTTCCTCGACGCTGAGGATGCGGACTTCCATGCCGAGTTCGTTGAGGACGCGCTCGACGAAATCGCCGCCGTTACGGGCTTCACGGACGGCGCTGGTGGCGAAGGCGTGGATGCGGCCGATACCTTTGAGGCGGGCCATCTTGGAGAAGCGGACGAGTGCGGCGACGCCGTCGACGACGGCCTGGTCGGTGAGGATGTGCTTCTGGAAGCCGCCCTTGCCGAGCTGGACCATCTCCTTGTCGCGACCGACGATTCGGAAGTCGCCTTCGGGGGAGATCTCGACCATAACGAGGTGGATGCTGTTGGTGCCGACGTCGATGGCGGCGAATTTTGACGGGGGCGGACGGCGGACGACGCCGGGCTTTCGATTAAGGAAGCTCTCTTCGGAGTGGTCGGTGGCGGCCGATGCGGCATGTGCATCGGCGGCGGCGCCATCGCCGGGATCGGCTCCGGGCGCGGCGCAATTCGTTTCGTGTGACCGAGCCGACTCCATTAAGCAGAATTCCTTGTCATCGCGAAGCACTATCCAAATTACGAATCGTCAGCTTACGTGAATGTTACCGGGGGCGCGAATGGACTGCGCACGGTCCCGATATCGATTGAAGCATGCCCTGAGGGCGGTGTCGAACTCGGCCCAGACATCGAGGATTCGCCGCTGTCCGGCGTCGGCTTCCTTCGCCCAATCGGCGGCGAGGGACAGGACTCTTGCACTCCAGGCGGCATCCTCGGCGAGGACTTTGGGCCGGCGGGCTTCGCGGGTGACGTAGCTGATGGCGATGAGCTGGTCGTTCCAGCGGCCGAGGCGGTCCTGCATGCCGACGAGGGCTTTGAGCAGGTCGGTTTCCCGGCGGAGGCCGACGTCGCGCATGAGTTCGCCGGCGTATCTGGCGCGCTTGACGCAGATGCGCGTTTCGTGGAGGTCGTGCTTTTGATCGCCGCGGGGGTCGCGATGGACGAGGCGCTCCAGCGATTTCTCGAAGAGGCGCTCGACCTGATGGGCGAGGACGAGGTCGCTTTCTTCGTCGACGACGTCGAGCATTTTGTCGGAGAGTCGCCAGATGAGACCGGCGGCGCGCTGGGGCTTTTGGCGGGCGAGGCGATTGATGGCCTTTTTGGCGAGGCGCTGCCGACGGCGCGTCAGGGCGCCCTCCAGCCGGGCGAGGTCGGATGGTTCGAGGCCGTGGGCCCAGGTGGCTTCGCTGCCGCAGAGCGAGGCGAGAAGGACGTCGAGATCGCGGACCTTTGCGAGTGTCTGGCGAGTGGCGCGGAGGAGGCCTGCGGGGCGCTTGATGGGCTTGCCACCGAGCCAGGCGCTCATGAGGCGGAGGGGCTGGACCAGCCTTCTGGATGCAACCCGAACGTCGTGCACGCCATCCACATCGCCGGAGGCGACGACCTTTTCCAGGTTGGAAGAGAATCGCTTCGCCTGTTTTTCGACGTAGGCGGCCAGGCTGATGCAGACAGACGCCTTGACGCTGTCGCTCATGCTTCGTCCTCCGAGGCCGTTATGTGCAGTAGTTGGAGGGCTACTCCGATGCGTGGCGCACCCGAAGGATATCAGAATTAACAGGGGTGGTCACGTTAAGAATTAGTGTGGGGATGAGGAATGGGGGCGTGTTCCTGCGAAATTCTCACGGAGTGAGTGGCCGGGCCTGATTAGGCTTTGCCGATCAGGCCGAGCTGCTTGGGGGCCATGAGCCAGCATAGTTCGCCGCGCAGGGGTGGGGCGAAGTCGTCGATTTCGACGAGGCCGATGCCCCCCTTCTTGTATCTGAAGGCGACGCCGCGGCCTGCGCCGAGGAGGTAGCCTGTGAATTCGCCCATGAAGGGCTCGTGGCCGACGAGGGCGACGGCGGTGAGGTGTCTGCTTTGAGACAGGCGAAGGCGCAACGATTCGAAGTCTCCGGAGGGCTCCAGCGACGTAAGCGTTTTCAAGGGCGGGGAAGGCTCGAGGCCTGCGGCGAGGATTTCGGCGGTCTGGCGGGCACGGACGAGCGGGCTGGTCCAGATTTCGTCGATCTGGGCGCCGAGCATCGCCAGCGCGGCAGCGTGGCGGCGCATTTTTTTGATGCCTTCGGGGGTCAATTCGCGTGCGCCGTCGTTGAGGATGCCGGGGCTCCTGGCGGCGGCGATGGCGTGTCGGACGAGATAAATCAACATGGATGCTGCGCCGATCCGGAACGATTTGGAGCGGGCATTAACCCAGGCCGTGCTTCTGCTTCTTGAAGAGGCGGAACTCGGGCGCCTCGCGGATGCAGGTTCCGAGGATTTTGATGGACTTGAGCATTGCTGAGGCGCCGGTGAGGGTCAGCGGCGCGGGCAGATCGCCGACGGAGGGAAAGCCCTTTTCGTTGGGGGTGAGTTGCTCCCAGTTGGCGAAGAGCCGGCCCCACTCGCTGGCCAGGGCGTCGCGCATGTGGCGCTTGGCGCGGGTGGGGTACCAGAAACTGTCGTGGTAGATGACGCTGGCGATGTAGGCCCAGGGGGCGAGCCAGGTCTTGAGCGACCACTCCAGGGAGGTCTTCAATTTGCCCCAGTAGATCTTGTGCTGCATCTTCGAGGCGAAGGTCATCTTCTTGAAGGGGCCGTCGAAGTGCCAGTTCTCCGCGGCGGCGTCGAGGTCGCCGACCATTTCGATTTGTCGCGGGTCGCCGCAGCCGAGGCCCATGTCGTGGGCGATGCGGATGAACTTGATCGCCATCGGGTCGAAACCCATCAGCTTCGCGGCGACGGCGTCGATCGCAACTTGATCGCTGCTGGCGAGGATGACGTTTTTCACGTGGGGGATCATGCAGCGCGGGCCGGGACCGTCGCCGGCGAAGGTGCCGTCCATCACCGCGAAGACGCCGCGATGAATCTTCTTCTGGATCATCAGCAGATCGACGAGTGTTTCGTGGATGACCTCATGGGTCCAGTGGCGATGTTCGTTGAGCAGGCCGCCGAAGGCATTCTTCATGGCGCCTGTCGCGGTGGTGAAGACGTGCGTCTTGACGGTGGGCAGATGGATGATGTTTTCGCCGATGAATCGCCTGGGGATGGCGAAGCCGTCGGGATAGACCTTGTTGAGGACGAGGAACTTTTCCGCCAGATCGCCGACGGCGTCGCGGACGTTGACCCAGGGCTCGCCCTCATACAGGTGAATGTTCCGCAGGCCGTGGGCCTCGGTGACGTTGACCTGCTTGTTCTGGCGCTCGCCGAAATGGGCGTCGATGACGACGGTGCGGTTGTGGCAGCCGTGGATGAGTTCGGGCTTGTAGCCGTCGGCCTTCATGGCGCGGATGACGCCGTCGAGCTGCCAGGGGACGGTGGAGCTGCCGGGAAAGAAGAAGTGCCAACTGATATTGATCTTCAGGGCGGTCTCGACGTCTTTGGCGACGACGGACTGATAGTCGGCCAGGTTCATGAGGCGGTGATAGTCTTCAAAGACCGTGGCGGGTGTGGTACGAAGAATTGCGACTTTTGAAGATCCCATTCTGACTCCCTGGAGTGTTCCCTAAGTATATGATAGTGCTTTGAAAGGGTCACCATCTCCGCGAGACCATCCTGATTGGGCCCTTTTTGGAGATTGCCGCCTGTGGGTCCAGACTTGCACGATCGAGCTATAACCGAATTTCGTTGATGGTGGCGGGATAAAAAAAGGCGGCGTACTCTCGGGACTTGTTCGAGGTTCCGAGCCGCCCACGATGGGCAGAGGAGTACGCCGATGCAGGAGAGTAACGAGTCGATCGAGACGATTCCAGTCCCCAGCCGAGACGTTTTGACGGAGATTCTGCGGGACGGGGCCCAACGGCTCCTGGGCCAGGCGATCGAGGCGGAGGTCGATGGCTGGATCGAAGGGCACGCCGATCTGCGCGATCCGCAAGGCCGCCGGCAGGTGGTCAAGAACGGCCATCATCCCACCCGGACCCTCGTCACCGGCGTCGGGCCGGTGGAGGTGACGCAGCCGCGGGTGTGGGACCGTCGGATCGTCGGCCGCGGCGAGGCCGGCGAAGCGTTGGATGCAAATGGCCAGGCCGTGGAGCGGTTCTGTTCGTCGATTTTGCCGCCGTACCTGCGGAAGACGAAGGCCATCGAGGAGTTGATCCCCTGGCTGTACCTCAAGGGCATCAGCACCGGAGACTTCAGCGAGGCCCTGCAGGCGCTGGTCGGTCCCCAGGCGGCGGGGCTCAGCGCCACGACGATCACGCGTTTGATGACGAGTTGGCAGGACGAGTACCAGTCATGGAATCGCCGCTCCCTGGAAGGCAAGCACTACGTGTACCTCTGGGCGGATGGGATTCACTTCAACATCCGCCTGGAGGAAGACCGGCAGTGCATTCTGGTGCTGATGGGCGCGAGGGCGGACGGCCGCAAGGAGCTGATCGCGGTGGTCGACGGCCATCGCGAGAGCGAGCAGTCGTGGTATTCGCTGCTGCTGGACTGCCAACAACGGGGCATGACGATCGACCCGAAGCTGGCCACGGCGGACGGAGCGCTGGGCTTCTGGGCGGCGCTGCCGAAGGTCTATTCGACGACCCGGGCGCAGCGCTGCTGGGTGCACAAGACGGCCAACGTGTTGGACAAGATGCCCAAGCGGGTGCAGACCGGCGCGAAGGCCAAGCTGCACGAGATCTGGATGGCGCCGACGCGGGAGAATGCGAACCAGGCGTTCGATCACTTCGTGGCCCACTACGCGGCCAAATACCCCGGCGCGGCCGAGTGCCTGGTGAAGGATCGCGAGGTGCTGCTGACGTTCTACGACTTCCCGGCCGAGCACTGGCGGCACCTGCGGACGACGAATCCGATCGAAAGTACGTTCGCCACGGTGCGGCTGCGTCACCGCCGGACCAAAGGCAACGGCAGTCGGATCGCGTGTCTGGCAATGGTGTTCAAGCTGTGCGAGTCCGCCGCGAACCACTGGCGGCTGCTCAATGGCGCGACGCTGCTTCCCGATGTCATCGCCGGTGTGAAGTTCGTCAATGGAGAAAAGGCCGAGAGAAACGCCGCCTGATTACCGCGTCATCAACGAAATTTGACCATTACTCTTGCACGATCACGATGACTTCGTCTGCCCCAAGTGCGGAGGGAACCGCGCCGAAGCGTCTGAATGGCAGGACTGGCTCAACCTTCACTGGGTTATCAATCCAGCGTTGGTCTTCAATGAAATCATTCTCGGGCAACGCGTTCCAAAGCGAATCTACCTGTGCCTTCGGTGTGATGAAACGGCAACCATGAGGCAGTACGTGAAGTGCCCTCATTGCATGAAGCTCCACCACGGACTTTGCTGGGCCAAGGGCAACGCCTTCGGCCATTGGTTTGGTTTGTTCTGTCCTGATTGCGGCGGTCGCATCCCGGTGTTGATGAACATCTTTTCGATTTTGGTCGCAGCCGCGACTGCACCGCTCTGGTACCCAGCTTGGCTGCTCTTCGGTAAGCACTGGATTAACTGGGAGAAAGAAAGGGCACAACTGGCACGACGACAAATCGGCCATCGGCAACTCCTTCCAAAGAACTGGATTGCATGGGGAATTCTTGGATTCGGACTTCCGTTGTCCGCAGTCCATATTGTGTATGAGTTCCTAACTGACCCGGCGTTTAAATATACTTGGGGGCGAGCATCACGTGATTTTTTCATTTCGATAGTTTCCGGCGTCCTGTTTGGAATAATCATGAAGCGAGTTCTCTTGCGGCGCACAGCAGGCAAGCCAGGTCTCTGCCGTTCGTGTGGATATGAGCTCAGGGGTCTTACGAGCGGCATCTGTCCCGAGTGCGGTTTTGAGTTTGACCCGAAGGATCAGATTGCGGATACCTCCGTCGGATAAGCAGCCCATTCGACTCGAACTGCCAATAAAAAAAACGCCCGACGAGCACGAGGCACGCCGGGCGTTTTTGATAATAAGAAACAGAGATCGTCGGGGCTGCTCGTCACCGAGCTGCCCAATCGCATTGCTGCGATCCGAGAATGTGCTGACCTGTACGCGTCGAGGCCATCCGAAGACAGCGTCGAATCACGTCTAGGTAATCCCCTAGAAAGGAGGTGATCCAGCCGCAGGTTCCCCTACGGCTACCTTGTTACGACTTAGTCCCAGTCACCGGTCTTACCGTCGGCCGCCGCTCCTTGCGGTTCGCTAAACGGACTTCGGGTACTACCAGCTCCCATGACTTGACGGGCGGTGTGTACAAGGCTCAGGAACATATTCACCGCGCCGTAGCTGATGCGCGATTACTAGCGATTCCAACTTCATGCAGGCGAGTTGCAGCCTGCAATCCGAACTGGGGGAAGTTTTTTGCGATTTGCTCCACCTCGCGGTCTCGCATCGCTCTGTACCTTCCCATTGTAGGACGTGTGCAACCCCGGGCATAAAGGCCATGAGGACTTGACGTCATCCCCACCTTCCTCCGGTTTAACACCGGCAGTCTCGTTAAAGTGCCCGCCATGACGCGCTGGCAACTAACGATAAGGGTTTCGCTCGTTAAGGGACTTAACCCGACACTTCACAGCACGAGCTGACGACAGCCATGCAGCACCTGTGCTAGTTCCACGGCAAGCCGCGTCACTCCACTTTCATGGAGCTAATTCTAGCATGTCAAACCCGGGTAAGGTTCTGCGCGTTGCTTCGAATTGAGCCACATCCTCCACCGCTTGTGTGAGCCCCCGTCAATTCCTTTGAGTTTTAGCCTTGCGGCCGTACTCCCCAGGCGGCGCACTTAACGCTTTTGTTTCGGCTCGCAGGACGTCAGAGTCATGCAAACCTAGTGCGCATCGTTTACGGCGTGGACTACCGGGGTATCTAATCCCGTTTGCTACCCACGCTTTCGCGTCTCAGCGTCAGGACAGGCCCAGTGCCCCGCTTTCGCCACGGGCGTTCCTCTAGATATCTACGCATTTCACCGCTCCACCTAGAGTTCCAGGCACCTCTACCTACCTCAAGTTTGGCAGTATACCAAGCCATTTCCCCATTGAGAGGGGAGATTTCACAAAGTACTTACCGAACCGCCTACACGCGCTTTAAGCCCAGTGATTCCGAACAACGCTTGCCTCTCCCGTATTACCGCGGCTGCTGGCACGGGATTAGCCGAGGCTTTTTCTGGGCTAGATCAACGCCGGGCGATATTAGCGCCCATTGCTTTCCCAACCCTAAAAGGAGTTTACAACCCAAAGGCCTTCGTCCTCCACGCGGCGTCGCTCCGTCAGGCTTTCGCCCATTGCGGAATATTCGTTACTGCAGCCATCCGTAGATGTCCGGGCAGTGTCTCAGTCCCGATGTGGCCGTCCAACCTCTCAGTCCGGCTACCCGTCGTTGCCTTGGTGAGCCGTTACCTCACCAACTAGCTGATAGGAAATAGGCCGCTCCCAGGCCGGTAGGCCCGAAGGTCCCCACCTTATGGTCATCAAAAGATGCCTTTCAATGACATTACCAGGTATTACCGTCACTTTCGCAAAGGAAGCAAGCTTCCGACGCTATCCCTGTGCCCGGGACACGTTACCTATTTTGTACTCACCCGTCCGCCACTATAGGCCATATTGCTACAACCTATCGTACGACTTGCATGTCTTAGCCACGCCGCCAGCGTTCGTTCTGAGCCAGGATCAAACTCTTCGAATTTTATCGTTGAATCCGGAAGCACCGAAGTGCACCGGAATTTCATCGACATCGACAGGGTTTTCGATCGGTTTTCACCAATCGAAAACACCAAGCTCAAACGTTCGTCTGCACACGAGAATGTTTGAGCAAAAGCCGAACAGTTAAGTTCGGCAAAAGCACACCTATCTTCGCCGGACACGGTGTTACCCGATGTCGCGACGACTAATAGGATCTGAGCAAGCCTTGCCATTGCAGCGGCAAGATTGCTCCACATTCTCGCGGCGATCTCTGTTTACTTGTCAAAGAGCAGACGCGAAACCGACGCGGGGCCGATTTCGAGGTTCGCCGCTTTGCTGCGGCGAGCCACGCACTATACCAGCATTCAGAAGCCTGTCAACCGGACAATCCGTCGAATTTTCGCCGGAATTTCGGCCCGATGCGCTGGGCATCTACCGACGGTCCTTACGCTCAGGCGATAAAAAAACCGGAGCCAGGAAGAACCCGCCATCGCCACCCTTTTAGGTCGCCGTTTAAACCGCAAAGCGGCACGAGCGACAGGTGACCCAGCGAACATACCTAACACCGGACTACCGACTAGTGCATGGGGAGTATAGCTCCGATTTAGTCCGTGTCAAGGCGGCAAACCGGCGATTCCGAGGCTGTCTTAAGCATCTGACGGGCAACGGGTTATGGCGGCGAATTTCGGCGAGAGCGGCATCGTCAGACCAAGCCGGTTCTTTCCAGCGACCAATACAGGCCCACGGCGGCGATGGCGAGGGACATCGGAATGACGATTCTGGGGCGGTACCACGGGCGACGCCGAAACCGGCCGACGACAAGAAACGCGAGCGCGATAACGGCGAGCTGCCCGATCTCGACGCCGACGTTGAATGAGACCAGTGCGGTCGCCACCCGACCGGGCGGCAGGCCCAATTCCTGGAGGACGCCGGAGAAGCCCAGACCGTGGAGCAGGCCGAAGGCGAAGACGACGATCGGCCGCCAGGCGTGGAGTTTGCTGGTGCAGACGTTTTCGATGGCGACGTAGGCGATAGAGAGGGCGATGAGCGGCTCCACGATGGATGGTGCCAGATGTATGACACCGTAAGTGGCGCAGGCGAGGGTGACCGTGTGGGCCAGGGTGAAGGCGGAGACCTGCCACAGCAGCGGGCCCATCTTCGTACTGAGCAGGAACAATCCGAGAACGAACAGGATGTGATCGAGCCCTTCGGGAATGATGTGCTCGAAGCCGAGGACCGCGTAGTCGCGGACGACGGAGAAGAAACCCGCGGGCTGGGCCGGGCGCCGGAGGTCGAAGGGATCGCTGCGGGCTCCCTTTTCGAGCAATTGCTGGGCCATGAAGACGCCGGCGGCATCGACAAACTCGAGGATGACGTTTCCGAATGAGCGGGACGCCCAGAAGACAAACTGAGTGGCGCCCTCGGGTACTTCGCCGCTCAGACGGATGATCCGGTTGCTGCGGCTTCCGTGCGCCGCGTCGGTCTGAGTTGCGGCGACGGTCTCGGGGGAGTCGATGGTCGGGAATGAAACGTCGAAGGCGGTCTTTTGATCGTCGAAGCGGAGGCGTACGCGATGGAGCGCGAGGGAGCGCAGTTCATCGAGTCGTTCGTCGACGTCTTCGGGCGACATCGCGCGAAGTGATTCGAGATCCTCGGCGGTCAGGTGCTCGGGGCGAAGGCCGAGGACGAAGGCGTCCACGTCGTAGATCAGGTCCACCTGGAAGCGGCCGGGCGGATCGAAGCAGGCGCGCACGCGCGTGAGGGCGACGTCGTGAGCGCTTGCCGCGCCGCATGGGAGGAGAAAACCGGCGAGGAGAGAAAGAATGGGCAGGGGACGTAATGCGGGGCGATGATCGCGGCCCATCCGCCGTCCTTTCAGGTTCACCGAGAACGAATCGGCCCGAGCATCGGATGACCGAGGACCGAGGATGGAAAACCGCGCCCGGAGGGACTCGAACCCCCAACCTTCTGATCCGAAGTCAGATGCTCTATCCAATTGAGCTACAGGCGCCTCGCCAAGAGGACAGAAGGTAATCCAACTCTTCGACACACTCAAGTCGGGGCGGGGCCGGGGCTCTGGGAATAGGTTTGCTGCGGTGAGGCCGCTGGGTTCAACGGATGTGATGCGGCTTTACGGGAGGAATCTACGATGGTCATGTTGGCCCTGGGAGAGGCATGCATCGGCGGGGCCGAACCAAGAGGCGCGGCGTCTGGCTACGTAGCGGTAGGCGGCTTCGCGGACAAAGCGCGGCACGACGCGGCCTAAGGCGCCGAGAACAGCCCAGAATCCGCCGAGCGAATGCAGCACTCGCAAGGCGGCTTCGCCTGTGACGTGAAGGCCGTCGTCGGTCAGGAGGACCATGGTTTGAAGTTCGGCCGGCTTGGCGTCGTCGGCGAGAGATGCGTAAGTGCTGCCCTGGAGCGGCGCGAAACGCAGGCGGCCGCGGCGATCGTGACGGAGGCACCAGCGAACGGTTCGGTCGCAGAGGGCGCACTGGGCATCGTAGAACAGGATGGGCTGGTCGGGGGAGGGTGGAAGATGGTCGGTGTTGGCCGGCATGGGCTGTGAACCTGGCGGTCGCGGATCGACGACGTATAAGCGAAACGGCGATCGGTAGTGACGAATTATTCTAATCTGCGCGATAGGCCGTACAGATTAGGTGAAAGTTTTGGTGGGCAGTGGGGGCGATTCGAGCTAAAGCCGAACTTCACTGATGGAGGCTGGGTAAAAAAAGACGGCGTACTCTCGGGACTTGTTCGAGGTTCCGAGCCGCCCACGATGGGCAGATGAGTACGCCGATGCAGGAGAGTATCGATTCCACCGCGACAATGCAATTGCCGGCTCGCGATTTGCTGACGGGAATCTGACGGCAAGGCGCTGAGCGGCGGCTGACCCAGGCCGTTCAAGCCGAGGTGGATGAATGGATTGCGCGCCACGCGGAGCCTCGCGATGTCATCCATCACTTGAAAACCGGCCACGGATTATCGAATCAAAACCGGCCATCATCCCACCCGAACCCTCGTCACCCCGGCGGCGCAGCAGGACCGGCACAACGATGGCGTCAGGAAGGGTAAGGGGGGGGGTAAAAAAGGCGAGGCCCGGTGATCTTGCGAGCACCGGGCCTCTCAAAAACTGGCACTAACCTACTCTCGCCCACTTGGACTACCATCGGCCCCAAGGACTTCACTTCTGAGTTCGGAATGGGATCAGGTGTTTCCCCTTGGGTATGGGCACCAGCAAAGCTCCGTGCGACGTTGCCGGCCGCACGAAGCAAAACTTGGAGGAGCCGTCGCGACGATGCTGGGCACCCATCACGATTGATGAGCCAAGGCCGCGAGGCTTCCCTCAAATATAGTGAATAGAGTGGATACGGAAAACCGAAACACGAAGATCCATTGCCGACGGAGGACATTGGATCACACTTATCAGCGAATGATAAATGTGGTCAAGCATTCGACCATTAGTACCAGTCAGCTCAAGGCCTCTCAGCCCTTACACCTCTGGCCTATCGACCTCGTGGTCTACGAGGGGTCTCTCGTCTCCGAAGAGACTTCCAAACCTTATCTTCGGGGGGGCTTCACGCTTAGATGCTTTCAGCGTTTATCCTTTCGCAACATGGCTACCCTGCGCTGCCCTTAGCAGGACAACAGATTCACCAGAGGTTGCTACAACCCAATCCTCTCGTACTAGGGTTGTTTCCCGTCAAGTTTGGTGCGCCCACGGCAGATAGGGACCGACCTGGCTCACGCCGGTCTGAACCCAGCTCGCGTACCGCTTTAATCGGCGAACAGCCGAACCCTTGGGACCGCCTTCAGCCCCAGGATGCGATGGGCCGACATCGAGGTGCCAAACCTCCACGCCGCTATGGACGCTCGGTGGAGATCAGCCTGTTATCCCCGGAGTACCTTTTGTCCGATGAGCGATAGCCCTTCCACACGGGACTACCGGATCACTAGGGCCTGCTTTCGCATCTGCTCGTTCTGTATAACTTGCAGTTAAGCCGGCTTATACCCTTGCGCTCTACGCACGATTGCCAACCGTGCTGAGCCGACCATTGCACTCCTCCGGTACTTTTTAGGAGGAGACCGCCCCAGTCAAACTGCCCACCTAACACGGTCCCATGCCCGGATTCACGGGTCATGGTGAGGAGACGAATAGTACAAGGGTGGTATTTCAACAATGGCTCCCCGCCGGCCGAAACCGGCGGATCAAAGCCTCCCACCTATCCTACGCATGTAATAACCGGCTCCAGTATCAGGATACAGTAAAGGTTCACGGGGTCTTTCCGTCTTGCCGCGGGTATGTGGTATCTTCACCACAAGTCCTATTTCACCGAGTCGGTCCTTGAGACAGTGCAGCAGTCGTTTCGCCATTCATGCGCGTCGGAACTTACCCGACAAGGAATTTCGCTACCTTAGGACCCTCATAGTTAGGGCCGCCGTTTACGGGTGCTTCGGTCGCCAGCTTCAGGGGCGAACCCCTTGACCGCCTTCCTTAACATTCCCGCACCGAGCAGGCGTCAGTCTCTATACATCCTCTTGCGAGTTAGCAGAGACCTGTGTTTTTGATAAACAGTCGCCGCTGCCGATTCTCTGCGCCCTCTGCTTGTATTGCTACATGCAGTAGGGACCCCTTCTCCCTGAGTTACGGGGTGAATTTGCCTAGTTCCTTAAGGACCGTTCTCTCGAGCGCCTGAGGATACTCTCCTCGCCTACCTGTGTCAGTTTTAGTACGGTTTCACTTAATAAATCCCACACGCTTTTCTCGGTTCCTCTTCCGCGCACTTCAGCAACAAATTGGCCTCACCCTCTCGGGAACCCTCGAACCTCGTCGTGGGCTGCACCTCGGAAAAACGCACGTGTGGATAGGTTAAGTGAAGGGCAGGAATATTAACCTGCTGTCCATCGACTACGCCTTTCGGCCTCGTCTTAGGGTCCGCCTAACCCTGGGCGGATCTACCTTCCCCAGGAAACCTTAGGCTTACGGCGAGAGGGATTTTCACCCTCTTTCTCGTTACTCAAACCGGCATACTCACCTGATAGGCCCACCAGCGCTCCTTACGGTACGCCTTGTATCTGCCTATCAGCGCTCCCCTACCCAATAGTGACACTCTCGTGTCACTATTGCCGCAGCTTCGGTTTACATCTTAGTCCCGTTCATTATCGGTGCCGGATTTCTCGACGGGTAAGCTATTACGCACTTTTTAAATGGTGGCTGCTTCTAAGCCAACATCCCCGCTGTCACAGAAATCCAACTTCCTTATGCACTTAGATGTAATTTGGGACCTTAGCTGGCGGTCTGGGTTGTTTCCCTTTTGACCGTGGACATTATCACCCACAGTCTTTTTCCTGGGATAGTCAACGTGGTATTCGGAGTTTGATTGGAGGCGGTAGTCTGGTGGACCCCGCGATCCATTCAGTAGCTCTACCCCCACGTTGTAGTGGCCCAAGACATGCCCTAAAGCATTTTCGGGGAGAACCAGCTATCTCTGAGTTTGATTAGACTTTTACTCCTCCCCACAGGTCATGCCAGAACTTTTCAACGTTCACGGCTTCGAACCTCCGCGCCCGGTTAAGAGCGCTTCATTCTGCCCATGGGTAGATCACTCAGCTTCGGGTCTACCCCCTGCGACTCAATCGCCCTATTCAGACTCGCTTTCGCTACGGCTCCACCGCGGAGCGGTTTAGCCTTGCCACAGAGGAGTAACTCGCCGGTCCATTATGCAAAAGGTACGCCATCGACCGTGACCACCCGAAGGTGGCCATAGGTCTTTGACTGCTTGTAAATACATGGTTTCAGGTTCTTTTAACTCCGCTTGTTGCGGTTCTTTTCACCTTTCAGTCGCCATACTTGTTCACTATCGGTCGTCCAGTAGTACTTAGCCTTGGAGGGTGGGCCCCCCGGCTTCACGCGGAGTTTCACGACATCCGCGCTACTCTGGGAATCCTCTCAACGGAGAGCAACGATCGTCGCATACGGGACTGTCACCCTGTATCGTCGGCCTTTCCAAGCCGTTCTGCTGATCGCGCCTTTGTAACTCCTCGAGGCCCCACAACCCCGGGCATGAAGCCCGGTTTGGGCTATATCCGCTTTCGCTCGCCGCTACTAACGGAGTCTCGGTTGATTTCCTTTCCACCAGGTACTTAGATGTTTCAGTTCCCTGGGTCGGCTCTGACGCACTATACATTCATACGCCAGTCGCACCGCTTATCCGCGATGCGGGGTTTCCCCATTCAGAGATCTCCGGATCAACGCTTGTTTGACAACTCCCCGGAGCTTATCGCAGCCTACCACGTCTTTCATCGCCTCTGGACGCCTAGGCATCCACCATGTACCCTTACGAGCTTGACCACATTTATCAATCGCTGATTTGATCCGCCACACCAGTTCGCCTGACCTTTCGGTCCGACTCACCGCTGCGACAACCAAGCCAGGCAATCTCAAAATTGTGCCAAGTCGCCGTCGGCGCTCTGCGCTTCCTCCGATTTTCCCGGTGGCTGTGAAGGCCGCCAGGTCGTTCAGAAGAAACGTAGAACATTGAGGATCATTGTGATTTCGATCCTCACATATCCACTCTATTCTATTGTCAAAGAGCAATCGAACGATCCTGCGAGCCGCCGGCCGGATGACTCCGACCTACTTCCCGCCGTCAGCGTTCGGCCATCAGCTCGCGGGCGATGAAACCCGAAAGCAGATGGCCGAAGACTGACTCACCTACCGAATGGAGCCGACCGGGATCGAACCGGCAACCCCTAGCTTGCAAAGCTAGTGCTCTCCCAATTGAGCTACGGCCCCGTGTCTCTCCGAGAAGGCCACCAGCATTGGGCCATCGTCTCGTCCGGGCCGTCGGGCCTTCCATTCTCTCGCTGACTGAGAACTCTCAGTCACATCCTTTTGGGCCTCACCCGCCGCCTCTGATCCTCCAGATCACCAGCAGCAAGGCAACGCCGATCAGTGCTAATGCACCCCAGTCCATTTTCTCCACCGCAACCACTTCGGGCGGCGTGAATGGGCCCGAGTGGACTCGAACCACTGGCCTCGTCCTTATCAGGGACGCGCTCTAACCAACTGAGCTACGAGCCCTACTCTGCCCTCGATTGTCCGATCCATTCAACCTGAGCGACCAACCGAGACACTTATCTCTGGGCCGCCACCGGCCAATTTTCGCAACGCCTCGCAAAATTTGGCGTTAAAAAAACCACCGGCGACTTCCGGTGGCTCTTCAAGATCAAAGGGCCTTCCGATTTCAGTCACGCCGAGCGATTCGCTCTCGTATCGCCAGTCCGTCGATTCAATCGAACCCTTTCCGCTCTGAAACCGAACCAACTCAAAGCAAGTTGAATCACCAACTCGCAGCACAGTAATGTAGCACGGCCCGGAACCTTGTCAACCCCGGCAAGCGACATTCGGGGATGATTTTCTGCCTCCCCTAAGTGACCGTCCAGCATAAGGATATGGCTGGCCCTGCGGAAGGACCCGGAAATTTCCAAATGCCATCGAAATAGATTGCCCGGCGGCATCGCGGATTTTCGCGGGTCAGATATAATTGCTCCGCTGTATCGAGTTGAGAATCTAGCGAATGGGCCACCCGACCGGCCTGCATAAAAGGACATCGCGACGTAGCATCGTCCACCAGGAGACGCGAGAGCAATGAGAAAGACGAAAGAAATCAAGCGAAAGAAGGAACTCGCAGCCATTGAGTTCAAGAAGGGCAATCGCAAGGATGCCTACAAAATGTGGCGCGAGGCGAAGGTAGAGCTCGACAAGCTTCGCGGCCGCGACGAGGCCGCCAAGCCGAAGGCGCCCGCCGCTGAAGCAGAAGCCACGGACCAGGCTTAATCAACTGCCCCGCTTTTCACCGGCCCGGCGTCGGTGACAGGCGAATGGCACTTTGCGGCGGCCCGCGCGATCCATCGACGTTTGTATTCCCAGGGTGTCCAGAATCTCACCGATGTGCTTCGCCGATCAACTTCTCGACGCAGTGGACCGCCTCAAGGCGCCTTGCGTCGTCGCACTGGATCCGGTCTTTCGAAATCTGCCGGACGAACTCACCAAGCCGCACGGGCCTGATCCCGACCTTGCTACGCAATTGCAGTGCATCGAGGCATTCGCCGACCGGGTGATCGACTGCATCGCCGGCATCGTCCCGGCGGTGAAAATCAACTCCGCTTATTTTGAGGCATACGGGGCAGGGGGAATCGCCTGCTATTACAGGCTACTACACCGGGCGAAGGCCGCCGGGCTCATTACCATCGGCGACGTTAAGCGCGGGGATGTCGGGCACACGGCCGAGATGTACGCCCGAGCCCATTTGTCTGACGCGGCCCTGGCCGACGCGCAAACGCAGGCCATGCCGGACGCGATAACGATCAGCGGTTACTTCGGCAGCGACGGTGCGAGTCCGTTCATCGACATTGCAAAACAAGAGGGGCGCGGCGTCTTTGTTCTCGTCCGTACTTCAAATAAGTCCGCCGCGGCGATTCAGGACGTCGTGACCGGTGACGGTCGCAAGGTTCACGAGATCGTCGCCGGCGAGGTCGCTCGCTGGGCGTCGGAGTCTGATACCACCGGGCGTCACGGCTATTCGTCGGTCGGCGCCGTCGTGGCCACACGAAATGCCGCGGACGCCGCCCGATTGCGTCAGGCGATGCCGCAGTCCATTTTTCTCGTGCCCGGTTACGGCGCACAGGGCGGCCGCGCCGAGGATTTCCTGCCGTATTTCGACGCGAGCGGCAAGGGCGCGATCATCGCCGCCGGGCGTTCGGTGATATTCGCGTATGCTGATGCCGCGATGCGCGCGGGGTGTTCGGGCGACTGGCAGGCCTGCGTCCGCAAGTCCTGTCAGGACTTCGTCGCCGACATCCGCCGCGCCGCTAGATTGTGATGCGCGGCCCGGCCCGAATCGCTCGATCCGCCGGTTTGACACCTCCGGCCCTGCCACCTAGCATTCACCAACGCCCGCCTGAGATTGCGGGCTCTCACACGGCATGATTCACCCAACAATCACTATCCAAACGAGGTGCTCCAATGACGCGCTGTTTCGTGAAATTCCATGGGTTCGCAGCGATCGTCGCCGCGTTCGCCGCCACGACCGTTCTTGCGGATGACAAGGCCAATATGAGCGACGGAAAACCGAAGATCGCCGATCGAGCTTATGTGCGCATGTCCACCACGCTGGGAGACTTCGTCATTGAGCTGAATCGAGAGAAGGCCCCGGGCACGGTCGAGAACTTCCTGTCGTACGCGAGGGACGGCTTCTATGAAGGCACGATGTTCCACCGGATCATCAAGAACTTCATGATTCAGGGCGGCGGCATGGAACCGGGCTACAAGCAGAAGCCGACCAAGGACAAGATCAAGAACGAGGCCAACAACGGACTGAAGAACGACCGCGGCACGATCGCCATGGCGCGGACGGGCGACCCGCACTCCGCGACGAGCCAGTTCTTCATCAACGTTCAGGATAATGCGATGCTGAACTTCAAGTCCGAGTCGCCGGGCGGTTGGGGCTACTGCGTCTTCGGCAAGGTCATCGACGGAATGGATGTTGTCGAAAAGATTCGCAACACGCCGGTCGATATGGACCCGCGCGCCGATGGCCAACAGCCCGCCGCGGCCAAGACGCCGGTGATCATTAAGAAGGTAACGATATTGGAGCAGAGTGAAGTAAAGTCCCTCATCGAGGCCGAGCAAAAGCGCATGGCCGAGAAAGCAAAGGAGCAGTCCATGCAGGCGGCCAAAGAGCAGGATGCGGCGAAGGCACTGGTTCAGTCACGCGGCGGCAACGTCGCCAAGGGCGTCACAACGCCAAGCGGGCTGTGGTATGTGGACATCACGACGGGCGCGGGCCCGACTTCCACCAAGGTCTCCGACAAGGTGAAGGTGCACTACACCGGCTGGCTCACCAACGGCAGCAAGTTTGACTCGTCGGTCGATCGCGGCGAGCCGATCAGCTTTGGCCTTAACCAAGTCATCGCAGGGTGGACCGAGGGCGTGGGCAGCATGAAGGTGGGCAGCAAGCGGTTGTTGATCATTCCGCCGAATCTTGCCTATGGCGCTCAGGGTCGGCCCGGCATTCCGCCGAACTCCATTCTCGTCTTTGAAGTCGAGTTGCTCGGAATCAACGAATAGTCCGGACCGCGTCTCCGCTGTTCGTCGAAGTCCTGCAACATGCCGACCGAACCCAAGACGCCCGACTTCGTCGCCAAGGTGCGCCTCGCGCTGGGGAAGAAGCGTGACTCGGACGCGGCCGCGCTCTTGGTCGAGGGCTTGTCTCAATCAGTGGTGAAGAAGAACACCGATCTGACGCCCTGGCTGAGGTCGCAGTTCGGCGCGGCGGGTGCGAAGCAGCTTCTAAAGGCCCTGGCGCATTTCCCGTGCTTCTATTGCAAGCGAGGGTTGCTGAAGTGCCCGTCATGCGGCGGTCGCGGGCGCGCCAGCGGCGATTGGCCTTGCGAGCCGTGCGTCGCGCTGGGGATGGCCCGATGCGACTTCTGCGACGGCTCCGGCTGGGCGACGTACAACTTCGTGCCGGTCGGCCTGCGTCTTTCGGTCATCATTGCCCGCGTGCAGGCTGGTTCGGCGGAACTCAAGGTGTTGCTCAAGAAGCCGCCTGCCACGGCGTCGCGCGGCAGGCCCGGCGAGGTCGCCAAGGCGGTGTCATCGCAATTGCTGGCCCTTAATCGGCTCGCCGGCATTTTTGAGAATGCCCTGGATGCCACAAGGGCCTTCCGCAAGGGCAGCACGGCGAACAAGCAGATCATCCAGAGGATTCGCAAGACGTGCATCGCCGGGTGGAAGAAGATCGCCCCGCGGCTCCGCGACTGCCTGGCAGGACTCCAGCGCGCCGCCGCCGATGAGGTCGCCGCGTCCAACGGCGCCCAGAAAAAATATGCGCAGCGAAAGATGGATTTCTACGAGCGGCTCGCCACGGCCAAGCACTTCATGAAATCCAACACCGGCATCGACCACCCGTTCCTCGCCCGGGCGGCCCGCTGAGTTACTACAGCCCATGTCCGGACCGCCCGCTTCGACAGCGCAGCGTTCAATCATCGTGGCCCGATTCGACTACGCCTGAGCCATGGCCGCGTAGTAGCGCTCGGAGACGTTTTTCCAGTTCACGACGTTCCACCATGCCTTGATGTAGTCCGCTCGGCGGTTCTGGTACTTGAGGTAGTAGGCGTGCTCCCAGACGTCGCACATGAGCAGCGGGATGCTGCCGATGGGGGTCTGCATCTGCTGGTTCATCATGGTGAAGATCATCAGGCGCTTGAGGGCCGGATGATAGGCGAGGACGCCCCAGCCGTTGCCCTCGACCGAAGCGGCCGCGGCGCTGAAGTGCGCCGTGAACTTATCGAAGCCGCCGAAGTCGCGGTTGATGTCGGCGGAGAGTTTGCCATCGGGCTTTCCACCGCCGCCCTTGCCGGCGGGCGCCATGTTGTTCCAAAAGACGTTGTGGTTGAAATAGCCGCCTGCGTGAAAGGCGAGTGCCCGGGAGACCGGTCCGACGCCGGCGAAGTCTCCGCCGTCGCGGGCCACGGCCAGCGTCGCCAGTGCCTTGTTGAGCCCGTCGGTGTAGCCCTTGTGATGCAGATCGTGATGAATCTTCATCGTCTGGGCATCGATGTACGGTTCGAGTGCATCGTAGGCATACGGCAGTGGAGGCAGCTCGTATTGCGACGGAGCGCCTCCGCCCTCCCCTTCGAAGGCAGCGAGCGAGGAAAGGCCCAGCGCTTCGGGCAAGAGCATCAGTCCGCCGGTGGCTGCGATACCGCCCAAGAATTCGCGTCGCGTAGACATGGCAAGCACCTCCTGAATGATCGAGAAACCGAATCCGTAACCGAACGATCATCTTCACATCAGTCGTGACCGTTGACAAGGCGATGGGGTCGAATGCCGCGAGAATCGCCTATTTTGCGCCGTTTTGCCAGTCGCGTAGATGCCCGGCGAGAAGCTCCGGACTTTTTTTCTCCATGATGTGGGCGGTGGTGGCCGGGGGAATTTTCAGGTTTTTCATGGCGGTTTCGACCCGCTTCCAGAGCTGATCGCGCTTTTTGTCGGTGTCGGCCAGGTATAGCTCGGACACCATGTCGGCCAGCTTGGTCAGCATGATGGTGTCGCGGTGATCGTAGTAGCGATTGATGATCTTTCGCTGATGCGGTGAGTAGTCGGTCATGGCGGCGCTGGTCATGCCTCCTGTTGCGAGGGTCGGCGACGATTGGGCTGGGAGACGCCTTCGACGCGGCCGAAGATCATTCGGCCGGCTGAGGTCTGGAGAACGCTGGTGACGGCGAGGTCGACGATTTCGCCGATGTGGGCGCGACCCTGTTCGATGACCACCATGGTGCCATCCTCGAGGTAACCGACGCCCTGGCCCTGCTCTTCGCCTGCCTTGACGACCTTTACCGTCATGGCCTCGCCGGGGAGGACGATGGGCTTCATGGCGTTGGCAAGGTCGTTGATGTTGATGATCTGGACGCCACGGACCTTGGCGACCTTGTTGAGGTTGTAGTCGTTGGTCGCCACCCGACCGTTCATACGCTGGGCGAGCGAGAGCAGCTTCAGATCGACGGGCTCGGAACGGTCGGCGGACATATCGTGGTCTTCGAGGACCTGGACATCGATCGCCTTGTTCGATTGCAGGCTGTTGAGGACATCGAGGCCGCGGCGACCGCGATTGCGTTTGAGCTTGTCGCTGGAGTCGGCGACGGCCTGCAATTCGGAGAGGACAAACTTGGGCACGATCAGTCGCTGATCGAGGATGCCGGTCTCGCAGATGTCGACAATACGCCCGTCGATGATGACGGAGGTATCGAGAATGATCGGGCGCTGGCCCTTGATCTGCTTGGCGAATTCGACGTAGGGGATGACGAAGCGGATATCGTCCTTGGTCTGAAGGATGAAGCTGACGCAGAAATAGCAACTGATGAGGCCGATCAGGACCCGGGTGATGGCGATGCTGGGGTGCTCCCTCCCGTCCGCGAAGAGAGATGGCGAGAATGATTTCATCAACGCGATGAGCACCTCATTAATGCCATAGGCGATCAGCAGGCCCACCGCCAAACCGAAGAAAACTCCGGAAATCGCCTGGAGGCTCTTTCGCGAAATGTTCAAGTCGATCAGGACGATCAGCCCGGCCAGGAAGACCGAGCCGATGATGAAGACGACCCGGTATTGACCGAGGAATTCCCCCTTCTCTTCCGATTCAGCATAGCTGAGGCCGGTGGCGATGAGGGCAATGAAAAGAAACGCGCGAAGGCATAATTGAAGCAGCATGGCGACGCCCGGGCAGGGACGAATCTCGCGATGAACACCGGCCATCCGGATAACGCTCGCCGCGGGCCTCGGCGGAAAGAAACGATGAATGATGATTGCCCGGGGACCTGCCGGTGACAGCGTCGTCCCAAAGCGTAGTATAGCCGCGCGGCAGGCAGGGCACGAGATGCAACTGCGACAGGCGAAGCGGGGTCGCGTCGCCGCCGATCAGGGGGCGATGAAGGTGAAGTCGATGCGGAAACCGCCGGGCGCCATGGCATCCTGCTCGAAGGTGTAGAGGAGCAGCCCGGTGCCGGTGTTCTGGCGGATGTCGGTCCGCTGGCAGGTGAAATCGACGCCGACCAGGCTTTCGACGCCGACGGCGGTTCCTTCGGTCGGCTCCGCTTCGAGTGGATCGCCGAGGGGGGCGGCGGAGAAATTGACGCCGGTGATGAGGGCGGCGTTATCCGTAATGTTGATGGCCGGGCTGTTGCGGTTCAACTCGATCAGGCGAACCAACTCGGCGCCGCCGACGGAGAAGGTTCCGCGGCAAGGCTGAGGGATCTGGGCCGTGGTCGCGTTTCCTTCGAGGCGAAGCTGAACGAAGTTGGTGGGGAGGGCGTCGTTACTAAGCTGGTCATAGCCGCCGGCGGTGAAGATGGCGCGAAACGGCGTGTTGTTGATGAAGCCGACCTGGATCGCCCGCGGAACAGGGTTGCCGTTGGGGCCGAAATCAGATCGTGCAGCGAGATCGTTGAAGAGGGACGTCGGGGTGCAGGCCAAAAGGCCGGCCATGATGCACGCGGCAATGACCGTTCCTGCCCGCCGAACCGTGTCATGAACTGATTTCGTCTTCATTCGAGCACAACTTTCCCGCATCGATGATTCATGTCCGGGCCGGGGACCATGCCGGGGCCCACCATGGAGATCGGCATGCGCGGCGACGGTCTGGAAGTCGGCGAAGTGATTCCATGTGAGGTCCGGCGGTAATTGCGCCCGATGTGCAGCAATTGCCGCTCCCCGGTAGGCGAGGAGGAACTTCGTAGCGAGGAAGTCGAAAGACCGGATCAGTTACCGGCGAGCTTCTGGTCAATCACGGCGCTCAACTGGGCAGCGGTCTGGAAGCCTGACAAGCGCTGGCCGTTGACGAAAAAGGTCGGGGTTCCAGTGATAGCCAGGGCGGTGCCGCTGTTGACGTCTTGCTGGACGCGGGCGGCCTTGGAATCGCCGGGCGGGAAGCAGGCGTTGAAGGTGGTTGTGTTCAGGCCGAGCGTCACGGCGTGTGCCTGAAGCTGGGCGTCGGTCAGGATGGGACCGTTGGCGTCGGTGGTGTTGAAGACGAGGTCGTGAAACTCGAAGAACTTGCCCTGATCGTTGGCGCACTCGGTCGAACGTGCGGCGGCCTCGGCGCGATTGTGGATGTTACGAAGCGGGAAGTGGCGGAAGACAAAGCGGATCTTCCCGGTGTCGATGTAATTCTGCTTGATGGTGGCGTATTCCTGCCGGGCAAACCTGCCGCAGAAAGGACACTGGAAATCTGAGTATTCGACGACGACGACGGTGGCGTTGGGATTGCCCAGGATGTGGTCGCTGGCGAGCAGATTGATCGTATTCGTCGTTCCGCCGCCGTTGCCTCCGCCGTTATTTCCGCCGCCGTTGCCTCCACCACCGGTGTTTGTCCCGCAGATGCCGCCGGACTGGCCCATCCCAATGAGCAGGAACAGACCAGCCGTGATGCGCATCGGGCGTTTCGACCAGAGGCGACCGGCCCAGGTGGATGAGGAACTATTCGGTGAATTGGATGGCTTCATTTCTTCCCTACCTTAGCTTCGCGCTTTCGACGAGGCATCTGGAACTCTTGGACTGGTCTGAATATAGCGCGAGGAACGAGCATCTATTGCGAGGCCTGGCTCAGATCGGCTGATGACGCATGATTCTAAGAAGCAACCAGGGTCGCGTCAAGAAATGAGGCGGGGCGAAAAGGAGCGAGATCGCCGAAAACCCCTGTTTTTACGGACCATTCCGATATCTCCGCTTCGACTGAGGGATTGCCGCCGGGGTCTGGCAGGCTCGCAGGGCCACGTCCTTATTTTTTCCTCCAGTAGGAGGCCCATCGGACGGAAAACTATACGTGGTGCGCCGCCGCCGAATTGACATTTGAGGGTGACAAGGCCAAGAATCAGGTTGTGGGCATGCTCTTTGTTCGGGTGGGACAAGACACCTCGCCACACCTCCTCGCCGCAAGCCCTCCGCCATACCCATTGGGAGAGGGGAACGGGACATTGCTATGAACACTGAGACACGGCCTGCCCGAAATCGACTCTTCCGCGAACAGCTTTGCTCCCTGGCGCTGACATTGTTGGCCGGGTGCACGGGAGAGATGCTGCTTTACGGGGTGGTTCCACCGCCCAAGACATCGGTCAATTCGCCGACGTCCACGACGCTGGCGATCGGCATCGTCATTCCGGCGACTCCGACGACGGCCGCGCCGGGCGCGGCGGCCATTGTTCAGTGGGCGGATATCGCCACCATCGCGGGCACTTCGGTCCGCATCATCGCCCAGCGCGAGAACAGCCTCGGTGAGAGCACCAGCGATCCGATCCACCTCGTCGGTGACGGGACGGTCGGCTCCGGCAGGGACGCTTTGGCCGACGGCGACGGCGACCGGGTCGAGTGGGACATCACCGGCGTTCGCGTCGGAGACTATGTGATTACCGCGATCATCGAATCGCCGGACGGTGAGACGGCGACGGCGATCTCGCGTGACACCGATCGGGGCACGACGGGCGTTTTGACCGTGACGACGTCGCTGCCGGTTCCCACCTTTACATTCACCGCGCCCGGCGCTACCGACGTCACCGTGACGACGGGCAACACTTTCAACATCACGTGGACCGACAACGGCAACAACAATGCCGACGCGCGACTGACGCTCGGGCTCGACCTTGATGACGATCACGACAACGGAAACGAAGTGATACTGCTGAGCAATGATCCGTTGTCGAACAACGGCAACACGGGCACCTTCACGTTCAGCTTCCTGGATCAGGACGGCACCACCGTGCCCGACGGGAGTTACAGCGTCTTCGCGGTGGTTGACGACAATGCGAACGATCCTGTCGAGCGGACCGCCACGGGACGGTTGATCCTGAATCCCTAATCATCCTGACGATCGATCCGGCCGCGCGCCTGCTTGCGCTGAGCCTGCCGGCGCTTCGCGTCCAATCGCCTTTGCTTTGAGGCGGCGGTGGGCTTGCTCTTGATCCGCTTCTTGCGTACGCGGAGGGCGTTTGAGAGCAGCCGGGCGAACAGCAGAATAGCCGCCTCCTTGTTGGCCAGTTGGCTCCGTTCGGAGCTCAACGAGATGCGAAGACATCCGGTCTTATCGATGCGGGTCGCCAATCTTTCATTGATCAGCGATTTTTGATGTTCGCTCAGGCTGGGGCTGGACGCGACGTCGAACTTCAACGAGACCTTGGTCGAGACCTTGTTGACGTTCTGGCCGCCGGGCCCCGCGCTTCGGCTGAAAGAGAACGACAGCTCGGCAAGCGGGATTTCCAGGTGCTGATTGATCTCTACCGTCCGAGCGCTCATGCGCTTAACTCCCGAAGTTGTTCGGCCGGATCAATCGGGCAGAACCGGCGTGTACATGTTGCCTCGGGTACGATCCAGCTACAATCCCCGGAATGCAAGTCTGCCCGCTTATCTTCGAGCCGATCTTCAAACCCAAGGTATGGGGCGGGCGGAATCTGGAACGGCTGCTCGGCAAGCAGCTACCGCCGGACATCGCGATCGGCGAATCGTGGGAGTGCGCCGGGCTCGCGGCGGGCCAGTCGATCGTTTCGCGGGGGCCGGCGAAGGGCCGCTCGCTGGGCGACCTTGTCGGTGCGTGGAAGGCTGAACTCCTCGGCAGCGTGCGTGCGCCGGGCGGCTGCTTTCCGCTGCTCATCAAATTTCTAGATGCCGAGGCGCCGCTGAGCATTCAGGTACATCCCGATGCCCAGGCTGCGGAAGCACTCGGGATTGACGTGACCGCCAAGGATGAGGCATGGCACGTCCTTGAGGCGCGAGATCCGGGCGTCATTTATCGAGGGCTCAGGAGCGACGTCCATCTCGACGACGTGGCCGCCGCCGTCCACAACGACCCCGCGAGCATCGTCGATCTGCTTCATCGCATTCAGGTCAAGGCCGGCGAGACTTATTGCATTCCAAGCGGGACGGTCCATGCCCTGGGGCCCGGAGTGGTGGTCGCCGAGATTCAGACTCCCTCGGATACGACATTTCGGCTCTACGACTGGCAGCGCGAGCGGCCGACAGGCGACGCGGGGCTTCACATCTCCGAGGGGTTGCAGTGCATTCGCGATTACAAGGACTTCAGGGCATTTGAAAAGCGCTCGCACGTCACGAGCGTGTTCACGACGGTGACGCGGCTCATTACGTGTCCGTCGTTCACGATCGAGCGCGTCCGATTCGCCGGCGGCGTCGAACAGCCGATTCCGTATGCCGAGCTGGTGGTCTGGATCATTCTTGAAGGCGACGGAGAGATTCTCCACGGACGCGACGGGCGCGAGACCTTTCGACGCGGAGAGGTCGTACTTCTTCCGGCCAGACTGGACACCCCGCGATTGAAGACTCACGCGGATTGCGTGTGGCTGGAGGTGACCATCCCCGTCGCGTCGGACCTTGCCGCATATGGGAGGCCGGACCGAGCGACGCTGCGATCTCCCGATGGCACGGCGAATTCGCCGATCCCGCTGAGCATCTCAGCCCGGCGCGGACCTTCCAAACCTTAGGCCGTCGTCCGATATAACGAATCGGCAGAGTTGGGATCATCGATCGCCGAGGTATCGGTCGTTCGCACTTCAGCGCGCGATCAAGGGCACATTCAAAGCGTCATTATTCTCGGAATCCGGCGAGCTTCCCAAAGTGGGAGGATCGTTAAGTGTGACGCCGGGGCACTCGATAAAACATATCGGGATATTGGGCTTGTTTGCGCGCCGGGCTAAGGGCGCGGATGGGCAGGCCGTGTCTCAATCGCCTCCGCGCGCCATACGGCTGACGGATGCGATGGGAGTTCAGATACGAATGAAGCTACGAGCTCTTAAAGGTCAGCCAATCCAGGCAACTTTCTTCGGACTTCAGGTCCGAACGACCGTGCTGCTTGCGGGCGTGGTGCTCGTGGCTACGGCGCTGACGGGCGAGACGTCGCTTCGCCTCTCCGAAGAAATCGTCCAGGACCAGACCTCGCGGCAGGCTTCCGACCTAGCGCGGGCTCTGGCCACGGCCGGTTCGCGCGCCGTGCAGCACGACGATCGGGCCCGGCTGCTCGGCATCGCGCAGGATGTGATTTCAAACGACGACGTGGCCTATATCATCTTCACCGATTTGTCCGGACGCTGGCTGGCATGCAACCAGCGGGGCGCCGGCGCGATTGATTCATCGCTCTTCAGGGACCGGGAGCATTTTTCGGTGGAGCCGATCAATTGTCCGCGCCTGATTGAGAACGAGAAATCCGGCCCGTGCATCGACGTGGTGTATCCCGTCGTTGCCGCGGACGAAATCGTGGGGGCGCCTGGATTGCGACCGACCGTCGGCTTCGTGAGAATCGGCCTGACCCTCAAGGCCGCGCAGCGAGCGGTGTCGAGCATGAAGCGCAACATCATCGGGCTGTCGATGGGAATCGCCCTGCTGATGGTCCCGCTCAGTTATCAGATCGTTCGCCGGCTCGTGCTGCCCCTGAACAAGATGTCCCGTGCCGCTGCGGCTCTGGCCTCCGGCGAATTGACCATGCAGGTTCCGGACGACCGGGCGGACGAGATCGGTGACCTCGCGCGGGCCTTCAACAAGATGGCCGATCAGCTCATTATCTCGCATCACCAGCTCACCGAACAGAGCCGCGAACTCGAACGGCGCGTGACCGACCGAACCCGAAAGCTTCAGGAGGCCAATCAACTGCTGAGCGAGCTCGCATCCCGAGACTCTCTCACCGGCCTTTATAACCGCCGCCACTTCAACGAAGTGCTTGGGCAGCTATTCGCCGAATCAACCCGATACCAGTCCGATCTCACCTGCATGATGATCGACCTGGACAACCTCAAGTGCGTCAACGACACGCTTGGGCACCAGACGGGCGATCGCCTGATCTCTCTGACGGCCAAGGCCATCGCCGGTTCGGTGCGCGAGAGCGACGTGGCGGTTCGATATGGCGGCGACGAGTTCGCGGTCTTGTTGCCGCGAACCATGCCCGACGATGCCCGCCGATCGGCGGAGCGGCTGCTTAGTCGCTTCCGTGAAGATGTCGCTCGGGAAATGCCGGAGGCGAGCGTTGCCTCGCTGAGCATTGGTCTGGCGAGTCGCGAGAAGGATCAACCGGCGACGGCGCAATCGCTTCTCCATCTCGCCGATGAAGCGCTTTACCTCGCCAAGGCGGGCGGCAAGGATCGAATCACCGTCGTGAGGCCCGCTGAAGGATTGTGCACCTAACGTGCGATCGGGAGCGACAGCGCTCCGCCTTCTCGACGACCGGACGTTTTGACCTTTATCCGCTCACCTTTGAGAATGCGGCGACCATGTCCGAGTCCCTGCATCCCGACGAACTGCGTCGCTTCGCTGTCGAGCTGGCTCATCGGGGCGGCCGCGCTGCCGATCGGCTCTTTGGGAAGGTCAGTGTCCGGCGCAAGCCAGACAAAAGCCCGGTGACCGAGGCCGACCACATCGCCCAGGACGCGATTCTCCGAGCAATTGCGGAGCGATTTCCGGATCATGCCGTCCTTGTCGAAGAGACGCTGGCCGATCCCAGCCGACACGGCCGAATCAAGTCGAGCCCCTATTGCTGGGTCGTCGATCCACTCGACGGGACGCGGAACTTCGCCCGGGGCATCCGCATTTACGCGTGCTCGATCGCCGTGCTTTACAACGGCCGCCCCATCGCTGGTGCGATCTATGACGCCAGCAGCGGCGTCATGTATTCGGCAGCCTCCGGCGGCGGCGCGCTGCGCAACGAGGATCGAATTTTGCTGGATGGGTCAGTGCCGGCGATTTCGACGCATCACGCCGCGAATGTCGCGCCCCTTGTCGGCTCTGACCGTGAGACGACGATCGCCGTCGGATCGTTTCGGCGCAAGCCCATGCCGCCGTTTGTGCGGGATTGGATCGGCCGGTATCTGATTCGCAACATGGGATCGACCAGCCTTCACTTCGCGTGGATCGCAGCGGGACTGGTGGACGCCGCGTACACCAACGAGTGCAAATTGTGGGACATCGCCGCGGCGGCACTTCTGATCGAAGAGTCGGGCGGCTTGATGACCACGGCATCGGGGGCATCGCCCTGGCCCGTTCAACTCGATGCCTATGGCGGGGAGGATTTCAATGTCCTCGGAGGGGCTCGGGCGATTCATCACCAACTGCTGACCGACATGCGCGGCCACGATCCATCCTGAGGCCCGCCGGTCGCGTTGCGGCGAGCCAGGACGATACAGAAACGGTCATATCGGTATTCACCTCAATGCTGCGCCTTTTCACACAACTTAAGAGATTGACGGATATTATGGGAGCTGCAACCTTGACCCGCCTGCGAAATCCAGCGATAATAGAAATGTGGGTAGTGCCGCGTTTGCGGGAGTGGGTGAGTAGTCTCGTGGTCTCTGGCCGGGAGGGGTTCCCATTGGTTCGGACTTCGCCTGACGAGGCATTTCGAGCGTCAATTGTCTTTCCTCGCAAACAATAAATAGTTCGGAAGTATTCTGCCCGGCAAGGCTTGTTGTCCATGTGGGCATTTCTGATTGTCGAAGGTCCGTGGGACGTTCGCCTCTTGAGAATCCGCAGGATTCAGGCGCTGAAACGAATAGAACCCCAATCCCATCGCCGACCCGATGGACTGGAAATTTTGTCAGACCGTGCCCGCCGCTGGTGTGATCGGAGCAGGCGGTATGACGGTCCGGAGAGCCTCGCTCATCGGAGAAGGGTCGCGATGTCAAATCGAGTGATTACCCCAACAGTGATTACCATCCTGATGGCGCTCATCACGGCGCCTGCTCAGGCTCATGACGGCACAACGCCGGAGGCGGCGATGCCTCAACCATCGGGCATCCGTCAAGACGCACTCGTCTTCGTTCGCCCGCTTCCTCCGGCCGAGGCGACGGACCCCGTCACCGGGAAAAAGTTTCTGTTGCCGCGACAATCGGTTCTGCGGCCGATGTGCGGCAGCGACGTCAGCCGAGTGAGTGTCGTTGACCTTGCGCGCTGGGATCGCGAGATCACGGCGGTGTTCGCCGCCAACGGGCTGGCCGAACTGGCGGAGCAGGACAGCGGGGCCAATCCTCGCGGGGCCGCCGTCGATGTGATCTTCAACCTGGACGGCTCGGTTCCGCCGGCGGCCGTCACGGCATTCGCAACGGTAGAGGCCTACATCGAATCGATCTGGGGCGACCCCATCTCGTTTACCGTCAACGTCAACTTCGCCGACCTGGGCGGCGGGATCATCGGAGCGACGGGCAGTAATTATGTTCTGCATACATACCCCGTCGCGCGTGATGGGCTGATCAACGGCAAGGACCTTGACGATACGATCCAGGACTTCCTTCCGTCCGGGAGCACGATTCCCGTCAAGTACAATGCCTTCGGCTCGGCCACAAATGAGGACCGCGTTTTCGTCACCGTCGCCAATAGCCGCGCCGCGATCGGCCCGGTCGGCGGCTCGGCGGCTTCGATGACGTTTAACAGCTCGTTCAATTTCGACTTCGACCCGAGCAATGGAATTACCGGCGGAACGACGGACTTCCAGTCCGTGGCGATTCACGAGGTGGGCCATGCCATGGGCTTTACCTCGGGCGTAGATTTCCGAACAAACGACATTGAGCTTCTCGACTTTTATCGATTCCGCCGAACGGCGGAGAACCCCTCCAACACGACCGAGTTTCAGACCTTTGCCCGCCTGGCCCATTTCAACACGCCGGATGACGACCACAATTCCGACATCGTTTCCGCCGAGTACCGAATGTCAGACGGCGACCCGCGCCAGGCCAGCCATTTCCGCGAGGGCGTCGATGCGATCATGGATCCGACGCTGGCTCCCGGTCAGACCTTTTTCCCCAATTTCTATCGCATTGCCGACCGCAACATGTTCGACGCGATCGGCTGGGACTTTCCCGCCTCGCCAGCCGACGTGACGCCCCCGCAACCGGAGCCGATGACCTTTTCATCGAATCCGGCGGCGCTGAGTACCTCAAGCATCACCATGACCGCGACGATCGCGACCGACGCGACGAATCCGGTTCAGTACTTTTTTGAGGAAACGACCGGCGGACCCGGCGGGACGACGAGCGGCTGGCAGACCCCGAACTCTTACGTGGACGCGGGCCTGAATGCCAACACACTTTATGCCTATCGCGTCAAGGCGCGCGACGCCGTCCTTCCGACGCCCAACGAGAACACCTTCTCCGAGATCGAGGATGCGGCGACGCTTATTCAGACGCCCAGCGGAATCGCCTTCTTCAATGTCACCAACGACTCGGCCCAGGTCACGGCGACCGGCGCCTTCACCAATCTGAACGCGGGAATGTCGGGCATTTACTTCGACGTGAGCCCGCCCGGGCCGTACGGCAATGCGTTCACGTGGATTCAATCAAACACGACGACGATCACCGGCCTGCTCGCGGGTCAGTCGTATATTGTGAAGGCGAAGGCGCGCAATCAGGACGGCATTGAGACCGCCTTCGGATCGTCATCGCAGATAGATACGATTCCATTCATCGGAGACTGCAATAACGACGGCCTGCTGAACGTGGAAGGCGACATCCCGTGCTTCGTGGACGCACTACTGGGCATCGATATCCCGGAGGGCGCGATTTTTCGGAGCGATTTGAACTTCGACGGATTTACCGACGGCCTGGATGTCCAGGAGATGGTCAACTGTTTTGTCTTCGGTTGCAATTAGCATCCGAATTGATGTTTTGCTTTGTGTGGATTGACGGCGATGCGTTCCGGAATCTCTGCGTGGACTCCGAGGCCGCTGACGCAAGTACACCGTTGAGAAAGGGAATCGACTGATGCAACGAAAACCAACCGCGTTGAGAAACCTGTTTTGCGCCGCGACGATTGCGATGATGGCGGTTCAATCGGCCGTCGCTCAATCTCCCGGCCGGGGCGACATGTCGGCCGTATTGGAGGAAACGTCCGTAGAAGACGGCATTGCCGTGCCGGGAGTTGGTATCGAGTTTTACCATGAAACCTGGGGATTGCCGGACCCGAATCGGGAATATACGCAGGCCTGCTTTGCGGTCGGCACGGCTCCAGAGGTTGTCGAGTACCTTAACAATCTGTTGGAGGGCGACGCCGCGGGTCCCCGCTATCAGATCACCAATCGCTGGCTGGGTTCTCAGGGCAGCAATCGGAATCTGACCTGGAGCTTCGTACCGGACGGCTTGTTTATTCCGAACGGCATCGGCGAGCCCGCGGCCAACAGCGACCTTTTCGCCCGTTTGGATTCGCTGTTCGCCTCGCAAGGGGGCCGGGCGACGTGGATCAACCGGTTTGAACAGAGCTTTAACCGGTGGGCCGAAGTAAGCGGCGTCACCTATACGCGCATCACTGTCGGCGGCACGGACTGGGACGATGGAGCGGCATGGGGCACCTCGGGCGCGGCGGGCGCTCGTGGAGACATTCGCATCTCCATGAAGAATATCGACGGCGCTAACAACGTTCTGGCATATAACCAGTTTCCCCAAAACGGCGACATGGTCCTCGATCGCAGCGAAAGCTGGTCCAGCGTCGCGAACCAGCACCGCTTCATGCGAAACATCATCACGCACGAGCACGGCCACGGCCTCGGCATCCTGCACGTGTGCCCGGTGAACAACACGAAGCTGATGGAACCGTTTCTCGCCCTCGCGTTTGACGGCGTTCGCCACGACGATATCCGCGCCGCGCAGCGCCACTACGGCGACAGCTTTGAAGGCGGCGCCGGTAATAACTCAGCCGGCGCAGCAAGCCCCATCGGGGCGGTTGACATCGGCTCGCCGATCACGCTGGGTGAACTCCCGCCGCCGGTCAGCGGTACGAGTCCGACGGTTTCGTCGACGATCAGCATCGACGCCAACGCGGAGCAGGACTGGTATCTCTTCAGTGTTCCCGGCCCCCGCGAGGCGACTGTTACGGTCACGCCACGCGGTATCAGCAGCTACGACTCTTGCGTCCAAACGGGGTCGTGTCCCTCGGGATGCCCGACCAACAGCCTGGCGGCCGCCAATCTCAATGTCGAGTTGATTGACACCGACGGCAGCACGGTTCTCGCCACGGCGAACACTCAGGCCGGGGGCCTCACAGAGACGATCTCCGGAGTCACGCTGCCCGCAGCGGGCGACTATTACGTCCGCGTTTACGAGGGAGACGCCCCATCGACGTCACAACTCTATGTCCTCAATATCTCGGTGATGGCGGCGCCCTGCCAGGATCCGGTCGTCGATCCGATCGCCGACGATGCCAATGTTTGCAGCGTTCCCTACACCTCACCGGCGCCGTCGGCATCCGGAACGCCTCCGTTTATCTGGACCCTCGACGGCCTTCCTCCGGGCGGCATGGTCATCGACAACAATACCGGTGTCGTCTCATGGCCCAGCCCCATCGCGTCGGCGACGCCCTACACGATTACCGTGAAGGCCCTCAGTCAGTGCGGCGTCGGAACGAGTTCGGTCTCTTACGACCTGATCGTCAAGCCGGGTGACTTCGACGGCGACGGCGTGGTGACGGTCACCGACATCGGCCCGTTCGTGGACCACCTGATCGACGTCGATAATTCGACGCCGTGCGCCGAGGACGTGAACCTGAACACGTTCGGCGACGGTCTGGACGTGCAGACATTCATCAACAGCATGTAACGTCTTGAGCGGGCAAAGTCCCGTCAGAGATTGTGAACCATCACAAAGGCCCGCGACATTGACTTGTCGCGGGCCTTTTCATATTCCATGACAAGGCGTTTGAACTTCGATTGGATCGTTCCGGCAGAGGCCTGAATCGGGACCATGACACGGTCGACTATTTGAGGTATTGCTCGGTCGGTGGCGAAGAATTGTCCAGCGAATTTTTCGGCGGTCGCTGCCGGCCCGAAAGATCGATCGCCAGGCGAATCGCCTCCTTCATGGAGCCCGGATCGGCCCGGTTCTTGGAGACGATGTCATATGCGGTCCCATGATCGACGCTGGTGCGGATGATAGGCAGGCCGAGGGTGAGATTGACGGCGCGATCAAACGCCAGCAGCTTGACGGGAATCAGGGCCTGATCGTGGTACATGGCAACGACGCCGTCGAACTCGCCCTGAGCAGCTCTAAGAAAAACAGTGTCCGCGGGATAAGGGCCCGTGGCATTGATGCCGGCATTGACCGCCATCTCGACGGCAGGCTGGATCACGCGGATTTCTTCGTCGCCGAATCGGCCGTTCTCCCCGGCGTGGGGATTCAACCCGGCAACGGCGATACGCGGATTGGGCACGCCGAACCAGTCCCGAAGCGCGGTGTGGAGCAGATCGATCGGCTGGAAGACGAGGCCGATGGTGAATCCGTTGCGTAGCTCGAAAAGCGCCTCGTGGATGCTGGCCAGTGCGACGCGCAGGGGGCCGCCGGTGAACATCATCGAGACGCGCTTCGCGCGAAACCGTCGGGCCAGTAAGTCGGTATGCCCCGCGAACTCGAAGCCCGCCATTTGCCAGGCGGTCTTGTTGATCGGGCCGGTCACCATGGCGTCGAGCCTGCCGGCGCGGATGTCCGCGATGGCCTCGTCGAGAAAGCGCATCGAAGCCTTGCCGCCTTCGACGGTGGGCTTGCGCATCGGTCGCGTGTCGAGTCCGAATTCGTCGAAGTCGGCCGTGACGACGTTGGCCCCATTGGAGAGGGGTTCTTCGTGCGAGCGGTGTATCCAGTAGGGGTTCAGCTCGGCGAGGTCGGCCGCGTAGGACAGCAATTCATCGATCCCGTAGATGATGAACTGTGCCCGACTGCGCAGCGATTCGTCGGCCAGGGCCTTCACGATGACCTCGGCGCCGATGCCGCCGGGATCACCCATGGTGATGCCGATGCGCGGCAAGCCACCTGCCTTGTCGACCTTCGAATCCACAAAGAACTCCGCAAGAGGCCGTTCGTCATTCCCAACGGGAACACCGCGAACGGTCGATTCATTATATCGTCAGGATTGAGCCGCGACCCGCGCGGACGGTTTACGCCTGTCCGGATCGCCTGAGGCGCTCGACGAACGCTTGCGGGTCGTCGCCTGCGATGGTCTGGAGATGATGCACGATCGTTCGAGAAAGAATGTCCGTTTCGATATTGACCCGTGCGCCGACCTGCTTATCGCCGAGCGTCGTCCGCTCAAGCGTCGTGGGAATCAGTGCGACGCTGAAGCAGTCGTCGCGTCGATTCGCGACGGTCAGTGAGATTCCGTCGATGGCGATCGACCCCTTGGGAATGACGTAGCGCATCGCATCTGCATCGAGGGCAAACCACCACATCGACTCCGCGGGCGATTGCTCCACGCGTTCGACCCTCGCGATTGCATCGACGTGCCCCTGCACGAAGTGCCCGTCGATCGGGTCGCCGGCCTTCAGAGATTTTTGCAGATTCACGCGGCCCCCCGCGCGCAACGTGCCGAGGGTGGTTCTGCGAAGCGTCTCGGCCACCACGTCGAATGTCGCGATGTCCCCTGACGTTGTGGTCGCCGTCAGGCACACGCCGTCGATGGCGATGCTCGCGCCCAAGGCGACGCCGGTCCAATAGCCCGGCGCGCGAACCCGCAGGCGCATCCCACCAGGGACGGCGCCCGCCTCCACGACCTCTCCGATGCAATCAATAATGCCAGAGAACATGATGCCCCGACTTATTCAGGTGCCCTGCCGGCTGTAGGCTCTTGTTTCGCCACGCCCGCGACACGCCACATGCTATCGTGAACCGCCACACCGGGCCAAACAGGCACGACCTGCAGACGACCCCCCCACTCTTTACAACGCGCAAGAAAGAAGCCCGCCGGAGTGATCCGACGGGCCTCTATTCATTGATCGAATCCGAATCGGATCGGATTTACATCTTGGCGAGCTTCTGGTCGGCGGCCTTCTTGGCGGCGTCGAACTGGGCCTTGGCCATGCTGATGCGGGCCGAGACTTCGCAGTTGGTCTTGGTCTCGCCGATCACGTACTCGACCTTGCCGGCCTTCTTGGCCATCGGGCAGACCTTGCTGGAGCAATCGACTTCCTTGCCTTCGACGACGTAGGTCATCTTGACGACCTTCATGGCATCCATCGCCGCGGCGCGGGCCTTGACGGCGTCGTCATAGCTGTCGAAGTTGCGTGCGAGAACGATGAACTTGGCGCCATCGGTCTTGATCGCCTTGGCAAACTCTTCCTTGGAAACACAGGCGAAGGACTCCTTCTTGCAGGCGCTCGCACAGGCCTTGCCCTCGGCCTTGGCCAGGGCTGCCTTGGACTTGCAGCAGGAAGAACCCTTGCTCTTGTCGCTGGCCAGGACGGCCTTCGACTTGCTGCACGAAGAACCTTCGCTCTTGGCGCTGGCCAAAGCGGCCTTCGACTTGGAGCAGCTTGAGCCTTCGGCGCTGGCCGTCTTGGCCTTGCAGCAGCCGGTCATGTCCTCGGCGCAGTAGATGGTCTTGCCATCAACCACGGCGGCGATCGTCGTATAGCGACCGACGAAGCGCTCCGACACGTCGGCCAGCATGGCCATCGCCTTGTCCTTGCAGTCGAACTGCTCGCCGGCGACGGCAAAGCGGACCTTGGCGCCCTTTTCCTCAGCCGCCTTGTCGGCAGCCATCGGGCAGTCGAACTCCTTGTCGCCCACCAGCATCGTCAGATGCGGGAACTCGCCCATCGAGCAGGCGGTCATGCTCGACAACTTGGTGTCCTTGCTGTCCTGCTTGGACTTGCAGCAGCCGGGGCCGGCCCAGGCAAGATCAGCCGAGAAAGCACAAACGGCGGCCAATGCAACTGCAACTATGACAAATCGCTTCATCTACTGACTCCTTGAATTGGTCTTCCATCGAAATCCGGAAGACGGACATTGGTGCTCGCGGTCGTCGTCGATCCGCGATTCGGCTCGTTGCCTCACACGCTTTCGATTCTCACGAATCAAAGGCGGTTACAGGTTTATATTCGCAAAACGTGCTCGGGGTTTCAATAACCCGCCATTATAGCCTCTGCGTCGATTATTAACCAGCCGCCGTAGAGCCCCCACCACTGGGGGATTTGGCCTCTGATCGAGTCTCCGGCGGGTGTGCGAAGACTCACGGTCCTGATGCAGGCATCGGCTGATCCAATTCCGCCTTCAGCATTCGGTACATGCCTGCGTACTGTCCGCTGTTCTGGATGCCGTTTTCGACCAGCTTGTAGGCCTGGTCCATTCGCCCTGTGCGGCGATACGACATGATCAGGGCCTGATCCACCGCGACCAGGTCCGTCCCGCCCACTTTCGGCCGACTCGCAAGGAGAAACGGAATCGCCGCCTCCCACTCACTTCGCAATTGGTGAAGGCGGCCGATATAGCGCTCCACCATGCCGGAATCTGCCGCCCCGCGAGGAATCATGAACTTGCCGCGCTCGATTGCCCGACTCGCGATCTCACGGTCGGCGCCCGACAGCCGGCCCCTCAGGCGCTCGCGGCAAATTAGCATGAAATAATCGTATTCGAGACTGGCCGAAGAATACGCCGGCACCGCCTTCCGCGCGGCGGCATAAAGCGTCTCCGCGGCCGCGAAGTCGTTTCGCTGGATCATCACCCGACCGACCATCGCCGTGATCGGACGCAGGATGCCGGGATGGGACCTGGGATCCCGCCATTGCCGCGCCGCCGTCAGGACATCGGGCGTCATCTGCGATTCATAATCCCGGGCCAGCCTGTCGAAACGCTCGAATGCGCCGGGGTTCGTCGTCTTGAAAAATGGAATCTCCATGAGCTTGCGCAGCGTGTGCGCGACGGCGTAGCGATCGTACATGTTGTCGCCGAGGCGCTTGAGGAGTTCCTCGTTCGTCGGCAGTTTCGCGTACGCCTCTTTTGAGACGCCAAGCGGCCCGGTCAGACCGGCCATCGTCTGCACGATCGATCGGGCCAGCACCGCCTGACCCAGCAACGTCGGGTGGACGTGATCGTCCATCAGTTCCCAGCCGATGCAGCCGCCGGGGCTCTGGTCGCGAAACATCTGCCGCGTGTCGCAGAAGATCGCCTTCCCCTCGCTGGCGGCGCGCCGCAGCGCGTCATTGCACTCTCCGATGCACCGCCAGGGCATGGGATCGAGGTCGATTGCATCTTCAAATGCAACACGCGCCTGCTCGGTATTGCCTTTTGCCAGTAATGCCCGACCGAGCTGGTAGTGAGCCCTGGCATGGGCGGGATACAACTTGATGGCCGACTGGAGGAGCTCGGCGGCATGCGACGGGTCAGAGACGATGGTGCGATCAGCCTCGGCGAGCAGTTCGCCGACGCGCTTCTGATCCGCGACCGCCAGATCGTCCAATCGCTCCGTACCCAATGGAGCGAGGTCGCGCTCATTAGCCGCGACGCTGCACACGATTGTCGGGACACGACGACTGGCGCAGCGGCTGATGATTTCCGAGACGTGTTTGCCGAGGTTTCTCGCTGCGTTGGCCCGGAGTGAATCATCGGGCCCGACGTAGTCCTGGCCGATCATGACCTCCATCAGCGTTCGATCCGGCGCGCCGGCGGGCGGACCGGCGATGAGGCGGTCGATCCCCTGCATCAATGCAGTCGAGCGGACCGCGCGATTTACAACCATCGCCAACGGATGGCTGCCGGCCCAATGGAGCGAGGCCACGCCGAACGCCCCGTAGAACTCGTTGTTGCCCGCGTACACGACGACCAGGTCCGGTTCGTAATTCAGTGCCTCCGTGACCATTCCGAGGACGGGAAAGCTGGCGACGGCCGTCGTGCCGAGATTGATGACTTCGACATGGCGGCCGGGCCACACACTACTTAGCATCGCCTCCAGGAATGCCGACGGCGCGAAACACATCGGCTGTGGGAACCCCTTCATCGCCGAGCCGCCGGCCAGAAAGATGCGCACGGTGTCCTTGGGCTTGGGCTTGAGGAAGGTGAACGTATTGATCGCCCCCTGCTTGCTGCGGTTGGCGAAGAAGTAGGAGGCCGGGCCGGCCTTGTCGGTGATGCACACGACACCGTCAGGCGTGGGGCCGAGTTCGAGGATCGTCGGTGGATAGCCGCCGAAGCCGCAGAGGCGAAGCACGAGCTCCGTTGCCCCGATCAAGACGAGCGGAATCGAGAATGCCAGCATCGCGAAGACGAATCGCTTGCGGAGCGAGTACCGACGAGCCTGGGGCGTTGCGGGAGGGGTCGCGGTTGAAGGCGACGGGGTCGATGACTGACTGGGCTTACCTTGCATGGTGTTATTCCGCGATCCAACCTGCTCGAGCGGCTCGTTCAAGACAGCGAGCATATATCCGACCGGCGGTGTTTCGCCAGAACTGCAAATCCCAAAAAGAAAGCGGCCCGCGACTTCCGTTAGAAAGCCGCGGGCCGCGAAGTCATCGTCGTTGAAACTGTCGTCTTAGCGTCGGCGTCGAATCAGCGCCAGACCGGCCAGACCGAGAATGGCCAGAGTGGCCGGCTCGGGGACGACAATATACTTCAGGGGCGTCGCATCCGAGAAATCGCCCCAGTCGCCAATGTTCTGATTCGGATTGCCGAGCGAATCGACCGCGCCGTCACCGCCGCCGCCGCCGCTGGTGAAGGCGTCGAAGAGGAATGAATTACCAATGCTGAGGCCCAGATTGGCGAGGGACGTCGTCATGGTGAACATGCTGCCGCTCTTGCTGACGCTGATAGTCGTCGAGCCGTTGTATGTGGCCTCATTCGGCGGGAATGGCCAGCCTCCGGCCCAGTTGTACAGCTCCATGCCGTTGCCGCTGTCGGCCCAACCGCCGAGCCACGAGTCCATTCCGGCGCTCATGGAGATCGGCCGTCCCCAGGCGTTGCCGGCAGAGTCGCCGCCGACCACGCTGTCAATCGCGACCATGTACTTGCCCCAGTCCGTGGCGTCGACGTCACCGGCGAGCGTGAACTTGAACGAGATGTCAGTCGCGTCATTGGTCACTTCGACCGACACGATGTCGAGGATGCCGCCACCGGCGCCGGTGAACACATCATTCACAGAGTCGTTGTAAATGGTGGCCTGGGCAGGTACAGCCATTGCCAACAATACGCATGCTGCCAACAACTTCTTCATTTTCCTTACTCCTGTTTCTTCTCTTCCCAATCCGGGATAAGCAAATTCAACACTTTTGGTCGAGGCGGAAAACAACCATTTTCGCCTCTGGAAAAACAATTTACCACAATTCGGCTCTTAAAGTCAATGTTTTGGCGGTCCCGTCCATAAGGTAAACCGCATCGCCAGCCCGGCCGTGCAAAGGGTACGCACTACCCATCTTACCTACCCTGCCCAACAGTCAGGCCAGGGCGGGGCCAAAACCCCCAAGCCGGACGAATTCACAGGTCCGAAATGCCGAGAAGACCCAGCGCCTATTGCAACAAGCCGTCAACAAAATCCGGAATATCCGCCACGTCGTTGAGGCCGTCGCAGTTCATATCCGCCGTCGGGCTGTAGTTTGGATTGAAACCGGTCAGGGTCCAGACGAATCCCTGAATGTCTTTGGCGTCCTTCACGGCATCGGCGTTTACGTCCCCGGCTCCGATGCCCGCGCCGGTGGTCGCCTGAATTCCGGTGTAGGCCTTGTAGCGCACTTTGTTGGTTCCGTTGGGCAGCGTCTCAAATCCGACGATGTCCACGCGATGATTGCCGCTGACGTAGGAGCTGCGCGTTCGTGTGAAGGTGTCCAGGTACTGCGCCGCCAGGTTTGCCGTGCCGGTCGCAAGTCCGATGAAGTTCGTCGAGGCGGGCAGGTCGAAGAAGATGTAAACCTTTTCGAGCGTCGCATCCACCCCCTTGACCGTAAAAGTCACGGGAAGAGTCGTCACGTCGTTGTTGCAGGTCGTCGTCGGATTAAGAAGGTTGAAATCAGGATCATCGAGATCGACGAAGATGACGATGCGAAATTCGCCGAAGAGCGGGTCGCCGACCGGGCGGTGCCGATAGGCTCGCACCGTGATGTAGTGATACCCCTCGCCGAGCGCGGCCGCGTCGATCGTCTGTCGATAGGTCCCGCTGCCGCCGCCGAACAGCGGGGAATTCTCCGTAAGGAAATTCTCAAATCCGTAACTGGGGCTGTCGGAGGTGGAGTTGCCCGCGTTGAAGTCGGAGGACGGGTTCCCCATATAGGTCGAACCGTTGCCGTTGTAGTCCTTGAAACCGGAATCAATCCTGAAGACGGCAAAGTCGTCGGTATCCGGGTCGAGGAGATCCGTCTGAACCGTCTGCAGCAGGATGTCGAAGGTCGGCGACGTCACCATGGTCACGGGGTTGATCCGCTGAAGGTGATCGGGCGTCGAGCCGACATCCGGCGGTGCGATCGTGGTCGTCGCGTTGGCGATGGAGAGGGTGCCGGTCGGAACGGCGGGACCGTAAATGACATATCCGAGGCCGTGAAAGACGCCGTTGGCGTTGCGATTTCGCGGCACGTTGACGGTCACGCTGCCGGCGGCCCCGACGGTGATGACCTCTGGGATGTTGTTGTTGGGATCAACCAAAGCGCTGGCGGCGTTGCCGGTCAGCTCGTGGAGCCGCGTGCCGACTGGAAACGTCGTCGTCACGGTACGAGAGGTGAACCCGTTGGTCTCCAAATCGTTCACACCGATCAGAACGTTATCCACGCTGTTCGGCGTGCGGCGGGTGAAGACCAGGACGTCGCTGTTGCCGCTGGATACGGGGAAGAACCAGCCGCGGGCGTACTGATTACGAATCTTCACGAGGGTGGTGATGATGTTCGAGCCTAGGCCGAGTGCGTCGTCGCGGCCGTTGGCCCGGGGGAAATTGTCCACGTTGGCCCCGAACTGCAGCGCATTGTGATAGACGATGGTGGGACCGGTTCGCATGAGCGAGTAAGCAAAGGCGACCGAGTCGTTCTCGTCGTCGCCGATCGTGTTGTCGTGGCTGTTGACGTGGTGGACGCCGATGGTCCCGTTGTTGAAACCGTCGACGTTATCGACGGAGCTTCCGATGATGTTGTCCCAGGAACCGGTGCCGTCGTTGGAGACGAGGTCGCGCAGCGCGCCTGCTTCGTTGAGATCAAGCGCGTCGCGATTGCCGAATTCCCAGCCGGTTGAAGGCCATCCCGAGCCGGGCTCGCCGGGCTTGCGCACCCACTCGGCAGTGTTTGAGTTGCTCTCGACGGCCTCGACGAACGAATAAGGCGTTCGGCGCACGCCGTCGAAACCGACGTAGTCCTCGAAGACCGCCGCATCCCAGAGGTTATCCCAGAACCAGGTCGGGACGTGCTTCGCCGCATCCAGTCGAAAGCCATCCACTCCCAGCACTTCCAGGTAGTACCTTGAAGAACGCAGCAACAGTGTCGTCGCGCTCTCCACGACGGCGTCGCCGCTGTCGGGATTCGCCGGGTCGTAGGGATAAAAGGTGTACTGCGGCGGACTGGGATTGCGCGGCGTGCCGGGGTTCAGCGGCATCATCGCGGGCAGGCCGGTGTCCGGATAGAAGCGACGATTCGCCGCATTCGGAAGGTTTCGCTGCGTGCCGGCGGGGATGTTCATCGGATCGCCGGCCATTACCGGATGGCGGATGAACTGGTGATTCTTTCCCTGTGCGATGTCGATCAAGCCCAGCAGACGCCCGTCATAAAGGTGGTAGCAGCAGGCCCCGCATACCGGGTTCGCCAATGAGAAACTGCAACAGGGCGAAGTGGATTGCTGGCAGCCGGCGGCGTAGGGATTGAAGTCGCCGTCCGGATCACCGCCGGTGCTCAGGACGAATCCGGGGTATCCGCCCTGCAACTCGAAGTTGACCGTGTTTCGATCAGAAAAGGCGTTGTGATTCATGATCCAATCGACAAACACGCGGGCGTTTGCCTTGTGGAATTCCTGAATCATGAGGCGGAAGTCCGATTCGCTGCCATAGCGCGTAGGCGTTGCGTCGCTGCCGAGATCAAACCGATCGAAGAGGTCGTAGCCGACGCTGGTGGTGTTCGTCGGTCCGCCGCCGCGCTGGGGAGGCGGAAGCCAGGTCGAGTCATAGCCGGCCATAAACACGTCGGGCATTCGGTAGCGAATGACGTCCCACTGGGCTTCGAAGTATTGAAGCATGACGGTGTCTTCCGCACGCGCTGACCCTGCGGCGAGAGCGACTCCCAGGACCAGCCAAACTCTTGATTTATGAATCATCATGCCACCCATTCGGGACGGGGATTCTCATCGAATCGAACCAACCTATTCTACGCCTCGGATTCCGGCCTCGTCGACCCGAGTCCGCAATAATGAAACCGCGCCGCCGCCCGGATAATGAGCGGCGGCGCGAGAGTTCACTTCATTCAATTGAGGCCGTCCATCAGGGGATGAACGGAATCACGTTTATAAACGCCTGGACGTCCAGGCCGTTGGTAGATGCGTTGTTATTCACGTTGGCCTTCTGCACCGGGCACGGATCGGTCACCGTTCCCAGCAGCACCCCCACGAAGGCGTCAATGTCCGCCGTCGTAAACATGCCGTCGCCGTTGATGTCGGCCGGGTCTTCACCGCAGAACGGAAGCAGCGAGTAGCTCAGGTATTGGACGCCTGGCGCCACGGCCTCGTCGGACAGATTACCGAGCCAGGAAACGGTGGGGATCGGGTTCATGGCCACGATGTTACCCAGGTTGGGCGCCGCCGGGCTTCTGTTGAGCGGCGGGAGAATCTGGTTCGAGAAGAATCCACCGCTGCCGGTCAGGGCGACCATCACCTTGACCTCAACGAACGGTCCCGTTTCCGGATCGAGCGGTGTCAGCCCGATGTCAGCAAACGGAATGTCGAACTCCATGCCGGTCGTCGCCGTCTCCGGCATCGTGGCGCTGTTCCCGGTGACGCCGTCGGTGTTGTCGTTGTTCATCGCCACCTGCATGCAGTTGGCATTGCCGGCATTGACCAGGACGGCATTGCCGAACTGGGTGTAGTTCTCCTGTATCGACTTCGGCGATCCCATTGCCGCCGGGATGCCCTGACCGTTGAAGGTCGTCGGCACGGCATAGGCGCCCGAAGTCGCGAGCGTATAGGAGTAGAACTGCGAACCCGGCGCGATCATCTCATTCGAGAGGTCGATAAATTCCGTCGGCCGTCCCGGAGGAGGCGGCTCGGTCAGGTTGGCAAACGTTCCACCGTCAATAGGCGGCAGGAACTGGTTGCTGTAGTAGGTGCTCGGCACCGCACCACCGCCGCCGTTGTTAACCAACAGAGCGCTGATCTTGATCTCCGCGCCATCGGCCGGCGGCGAACCCATGTCATGCATCAGCGAACTGCGGGCGATCGAGAACTGCACGCCGCGGAGCGCGGTCAACGCGTTCTCTTGCTGAACAGTCATGCCCATCCCCACGCCCGGCGCTGTGTCATCCGCCACGGCGTCGCTCACGCCGAAGGGATTGGTGTTGTCTCCGATGAAGGCATTGGCGCCCGGCGGATAAGTGGAACTAAAGGTCAGGTTCGTGACGGTCACCCCCGGCGGAAGGTCGAGCAGGTCGACCAACTGTGCTGAGTAGTTGCCGCCGCTTCGCTGCATGACAATGGCGAAGTCCGGATGGAAACCGATATCCATTCGATCCGCCCTCATACCGCGCAGCGGCTTGGGCCAGGCAGTGACGTCGGTCGACTCGAGGATGTTCGTCCCGGAGCCCATCGCCGTCGTCTGCAACAGGATGACCCACGTGTTGCCGTTGGCCTCCAGGTTGCCGGTAATGCCGACGTACAACTTCGAGGCGTCGTTCTGGATGAAGAGCGCATCCAACTCGCTGCCGTTCTGGTTCGGGATGGCGTCCTGCAGCGTCCCGTCGGCGGAATTGCGGATCAAGCGACCGATCGTACGAGAGACGTTGGTGTTGATGTTCTTCAGGAACACGTTGAAGTCATCGACCGGCACGCCCGCCGTGGGGTCGCGACCGACGACCAGCGCGTAGTTCGGCGTAAAGCCGCTGTCCAGCGTCAAACCGTCTATCCCGTTCATCACGGGCGGCGGCGTCGAGAGCACGGGGATCGTGCTGAAGCCTCCGCCGGCCTGATCGGTGTCAAGCAGCAACACATATACGTTGCCATTGCCCTCCAGATTGCCGGTCACGGCGACCTGCAGGCGGTCGGACGTATTCTTGATGCGAATCTGGTCCAACTCCGAGCCGGGCACGTTGCCGAGCACACCGGGAACCGCATTGCCGAAGCCGGTGTAGTTGTTCTGTGTCACCAACGGCATCGCCCCGAACGAAGCGGGGATATTGCTGCCGGTGAATCCTGAAGGCGCGCCGGTCGGCGTCACAGTCAAGTCGAGGTACTGGTTGCCACCGAACCGGACACCCGGCTCCTCGGCGCCCAGATCGATGTCGTTGTCAATGGCGTCATACAAGCCCAGATTATCGACGTTGCCGCCGGTGTACTCGGTGACGGCGATGCCCCAGGAGTTGATCGATCCAGTCTGGCCCGAGATGCCGTCACTGACGATAAGCTGCCAGTCGTCGTTCGGATCCACGCCGTTAAACGTAAGCAGCGATTCGGCCGGTTGGACCGTGCCCATGCCGCCGTCAGAGTCGTAGGTCACATTGAGGTTTGCCCCCATACCGGAGCCAGGCTGCTTGAGCTGAACCTGGCGACCGCTGCCCACGTGCCGCAGCGCAACGCTGAGCTGGCTAATATCGGGGTGGGAGATGCTGACCGTCACGTTGACGTCCGTCACGCGATCAATCCCGGCGCCGGACATATCGACGGTTCTCGTGTCGGTGGCGGGAGTTCCGGTGTTGTCCGGGATCGCCAGCGGAAGCGGCGCGTCGGAGAACGACGCGTTCGCATTCATCGGCGTGAGAACCGTCGGGTTCAGCGGCGGGAGGAACTGATTGCTGATGAAACCCGTTCCATTAACGACGCAGGCCATCATTTTCACGTTGGCGCTGCCACCGCCGAAATCCACACCGAGGTCGTCCCACAGGAGCGAGAACTGTACGCCGGTGGTCGGCGGCGCGTCCGGGTCGGGAAGCGTTCCATCGGCGAGACCGGTCTGACGAATAGGATCGTCACCGGCGATGTTGTTGACGCCGAGCACGTTGCTGAGATTGGCAGCCATGTAACTGGCGCTGCCGCCGGTATGCTGGGCGGGCGTAATCGAGAAGTTGAGCGGGAGGAATTCGTCGTTGCGCAGGTCCTGAATGCGGCCCTGATGGGCGTTGTCCTGCCGCCAATACATGATGACCCACTCAGGCGAAAAGCCGGGATCAAAGGTAAACCCGCCGTTGCCGCCCTGGCCCATCATTTGCAGGCCGCCGGGGCCGCCGACAAAGGTGTTCACGCCTGCCAGGTCGTTGACGCCCGGAAGGAAGTTGTCGGGAACGTCGAGAAACAACATGACGGTGTTGCGGTTGTCGCCGAAGGCCGGGACGTTTCCGGTGATGCCGACATAGAGCTTGGTGAAGTCCGCCTTGACGAACAATTGATCGAGCTCGCTGCCTTCGGTCGGCGGTGCAAACGGCGTGGCATTGCCGAAGCCGGTGTGGTTGTTCTGCGTGGCCTTGAGCATGCCGTTCGTGCCGTAGCGCGTCGGAATATTCTGCCCATTGATCGAACCGGTCGGGGCCAGACCCGACGGATTCAGCGTGTAGGAAGTATTCTGGGTGCCGGGGAACCGCGCTTCGTTGGTGAAGTCCACATCGTTCGGCGGATCGCCGGCCGGATTGTGGATGCCGACGTTGGCGACGCCGCCGTTCGGCTGGCCAAGCGGCGGGAGGCTCTGGTTACTCATGAATCCGCCGCCGCTCGCGAGCAGGACCTGAACATTGATGGTCGCATTATTCGCCAGCGGACCAAGCTGAGCGAGCGGAAGGCGAACTTCAAATCCATTCACTGCAGTGGCCGCCTGAGCTGTCTGCGGGTCGAGTCCCAGATCCTCCGTCACGCCCATCGTGTTGTCATTGGTGAACGCGAAGGTTCCGCCGATGCTCGCGATCGTCACGCCCACGTCGGACGGATTCTGCAGATTGTGACGCAGCGCCGTATAGACGTTCTGATCGTTCCAGATGGCGATGCAATACTCAGGATCGAAATCGAGCTTCACGCCGGGCGTCATGTTGTCGAGGTCCAGGTTCCGCAGGGCGTTCGATCCCACGATGCCCGACGTTTCCAGCGCCGTCGGGCCGCCCATGTTGTCGGTGTCGATGAAGATCAGAATCGTATTCTGATTGGTGTCGTCGCCTCGCAGATTGCCTGTCACGCCGACGTACAGATTCGCCGAGTTGTTGGCCAGGTAGAGCTGGTTCAACTCATTTCCGCCCAGCGAGTCGGGGCGCGAATCGCCGAAACCCGTGGGGTTGTTCTGCAGGGCGTTAGGCGTTGGGGGGTAAACTGAGTTCTGGGTCAGGTCAGCTCCGGTGATCGGAGGCAGGCCGCTGCAATCGCCCGCAAAGGCGACATCGGCCGCAACAAAGCCGAACCCGACTAACGCTGTAATGACAAAACCGACAACGACGCCATGCAACTTCTTCGATGCCACAATCCACCTCCAGCATCGCAAACCCCGCAGGGCCTGCCAATTAACGCTTCGATTACCTGCTCAACTCAATATGTCGAGGACTCGACCGTTGAATGCACACCCGACCAGCGAGTGTGCGCCTTCGGAGGATTGTCGACGACTTAATGTCCTGGGCCGGCGAGCAAGAAGTCTCGCCTAACAGTTCCCCCGGGCTGAGTTCTCGATCCTGAAGTCGGTCGGCCGATGCGAGGGCATTTGCGACTTTGACACGACACATCGCAAGAGCGACGGCCGCGATCCGATCGAGTTGTCTTCACCCGTCCATTGTAAAGGTTCGTGGTGCGGCCCACCAAGTCCGCACCCTGCTAAATCGTTTATCTATCTCGGACAAGCCTTGCGTCCGCTATTCAATCGTCTGAACCTCGGAACTTCGCGTAATGCCCGGGTCCGGTGCGGAATAGCGAGGCCTTGCACTATTAACCAGGCCCCAATATCGCCGGGAAGCAAACTGAACATCGGTGTACTCTCCACTGCGTAATGGAGTCCATTCGACATGGGAATCGAGAAGCAGAACCTGCATTCCCCGTGTTCCATGATTGTCTTCGGCATCGAGTCCCTGCCACGATAACGGGCCCGTGTCATTTCGGTTCGATTGATCGGCCATCAGGATGAAATCACCGCGATCATCATTCCGCCAAAGTGCGACATAGAAGTAACTGCTGTGCGACTTTTTGTAATCTCGCTCTTCAGACGAAGACCGCGGCAGGTCCGCAAACTTTTCGATCGCGCGTGTCGGCCAGATGTTGTCCCCGGTCAGTATTCCATAGTTGTCTCGTGGATTATTCGGATAGTTGTTCTTGGTGTCGCTGGGACAGAGCAGAATCCTGGGATCTGGAAGATATTGAGGCCCCGCCGCGTTTCCATCCGGCCCACCTGACTCCTGCGTATGCTTGCGCTCCATGATGTCGCGAAATATTCCAATGAGACCCGGCCCATATCTCATCGATGTCGAGCCGGCGTGCTGGAGCCCTGCGAGGTCCCTAACAGCCGTCCCCGCCCTGCCCTTGGCCGGAAGCCAACTGTCAAAGTCCTGGGCATAGTTCAACATCGCCATGCCGGTCTGGCGAAGGTTCGATCCGCACACGGTGCGTCGACCGATTTCTCTCGAACGGGACAGTGCAGGAAGTAGTATCGAAATCAGGAGAGCGATGATGGCGATGACGATGAGCAGTTCGATGAGCGTGAAAGCAGAGGCGTGTCGGGCGGGAGGTGCAAGGCAAAGACGTGTCTGTGTCTGTTTATGCAAACGTGGCAACCGACGACGACGTGTGTCGCCGCGCTGTTGGCACCGCCGCTGATTCGCCTGACAGACGAGCAAGTCCATGAATAACCTTGTCGGCTCGCAGGTTTCGTTTGCTTGTTAGTAAAACCTTTTACTACAAGAAGTATATCGGTCGAGACGCGAAATTCAAGCCACTTTCCCGCCCTTTTCGACCCATTACTGACCCATGCGCATATTCAACCATTCCTGCTATCATAGTCCCAAGCGCTGGTTCGAGGCTCGAACGGCCTCCACCACGCCATCCGAGCTGCCATGGCGAAACGTAAGACCGTTAGTATCAAGGACGTAGCGAGAGAAAGCGGATCCAGCCTCACCACGGTCTCGCTTGTCCTCAATAAGCGCGACCGGCGGATCAGCGAGGCCACCCGCGATCGTGTCCTGGCCACCGTCGAGCGGCTTGGATACCGCCCCAGCCGCCTGGCCCAGGGACTTCAATCCCAGCGAACCGGCTTCATCGCGATTCTTGTACCGCAAATCCGCCATGCCTTTGCCGATGCTTACTTCGGCGAAATCATCAGCGCGATCCACGACCACGCGCGCTCCGCCGGGTACAAAGTCCTCCTCGAAGTCGCTGACGATGTCTTCCTCGGTTCCAACCAGCACGTCGAGCTCTTCGATCGACATTTCGTCGACGGCATCCTCTGCCTCGGTGTCACCAACCGTGACACTTATCTGTCCGTCCTTCGCGAGCGGGCCCGGCCCGTCATCGTCGTCAATAACTATCTCCCCGACCAGCCGCTCAACTTCGTCCGCTGCGACTATCACGAGGCCGGCCGCCTGGCCTGCAAATACCTGCTTGATCTGGGCCATAAAAACCTCGCCCTTATCCACGGCGCCGCCGAGGTGCAAACGACGCACGATCTGCGCGCCGGCATGGAGGCCGCCATCAAAAAGGCGGGCCTCAGCCTTCCGACCGATCGCGTTCAGGACGGGCTCTATACCGAAGAAGGCGGTGCTGCCGCTGCCGTGGCACTCATGGAGCGCGACTCTGCCGTCACCGCCATCGTCGCCGGAAACGACAAGATGGCCATCGGCGCCATCAGCGGCCTCAAGGACATCGGCCTGCGCGTTCCGGCCGACGTCAGCGTCGTCGGCTGCGACGACATCCACCAGGCCGCCTTCTGCGACCCCCCGCTGACCACCATCCACACCCCCATCTACGAAATCGGCCGCCGCGCCTGCGAACGCCTCCTGGCCCTGCTCGAGGGCCATGTCTTGTCCGTCGAGGAGACGCACCCCGTCTCCATCACCATTCGCAAATCCGCGGCGGCGCCCAGGAAGTAAAACTGCGTTCGTTCGAGTGCCGTCCTCCGCTCTCTGTGTGGATGCACGGTAAATCGTTTTCGCATACAGTAATGCGCATGACGACCTCACGTCCCACCATGTCATTTGCCCGCTCTCCAAGCCGCCTGTTCCTGTTCGTCGCCCTTCTCGCGGCGACAACGACGGCCGCCGCCGATGCGCCGGACTTCAAGGTCGTGCGACTGGCCGGCACCTTCAACAACTGGGCGACCGGTGACAACGACTTTGCACTCAAGCGCCGCGGCCAATCTCTTGAACTGACGCGATTCTGGGAGTGCGGCAGTTATAGTTGCAAATTCGTCTTCGACGGATCGTGGAATCGTCACCTCGGCAGCGCCGGCGATGACCGTCTCGTACAGCCCGGCAGCGATATTCGCCTCACCATCCCGCAGTCCGCGGTCTACCGTATCTGGCTGGACGTCGACAAAAAAACCTGGGGCATGGAACAATCGCTGCCCAAAAAACCGGTCGCGTTTTTCCGCGCCATCGGCGAAGACGTCGGCGCCGCCCGCGTCGTTCTCGATGCGACACTCAGCCAGGCCCCGCGCGGCCGAGAAATCAAATCCTGCGAGTGGAACGTTACTTCCCAAGATGGGCTCGCGTTCCTGGAGCCGTCCAAGCCGGGCAACATGAACCACCTGCAGCAGGCCGTCACGGTCGAGCGCTCCGGCAATTTCGAAGTTTCGCTGAAAGTCAGCGACGGTAAGCAATCGGCGACAACAAAAAAAATCGTCCGCCTCGGCCAGGGCTGGTCGGCGGATTTATCGCCGAAATCCGACACTCAAGATCGCGACGTCACCCCGATGCTTCCACTCCACGGCAATCGCTGGGGCACGATCTACCTAAGCGATAAGCCAGGCAACCTGAAGGTCTCGTTCACTCCCGCGACCGGCAAATCGAAGCGAGCAAAGAACCCCAAAAAACTCCATTCGAAAGCCGGCACGCAGCTTCTCGTCTACGATCCCGCGCTGCACCAGGCCGCTCTGACAAATGAAGGCTTCCACGCGATCAACTTCGACCGTAAGTCCGCCGACGCGTTGCCGTCGGACGTCTATGTCGAGCGCATCGATGTCGTCGGCGATTTCAACAACTGGACCCCGGGGGCGACGCCGCTTTACGAATTCTGGACCGACGACCGCGTCTTCGGGCGCATCATCGAGCTGCCCGAAGGACGCTATCGCTACAAGCTCCTGATCAACGGTCATATCTGGATGGAAGACCCGGCGGCGGACCAGCGCCTCCGCTCCCCCGACGAATCCGGCGGCTTCAACAGCGGCTTTCGCATCGGCCCCGACGCAGCCCAGTTCGGCGCGCCGAAGCCCGATCAAATCGCCTCCGCCGCCGTCCACCACGACCCCACGAGCAGCACCTACCTCCAGGTGATCGACGAGAACCTCATCCGCGTCGGCTTGCGAACGCTCGCCGACGACGTTGAGTCCGCTGAGATCGCTTTTGAGGTGAGCAAAGTCAGAAGCCCGCTGCGCCGCACTCATTCCAGCGACGGCTTTGATTTCTGGGAAGCGATGTGCTCCGTCGGCGGCCGGAGGATCAGGTATGTCTTTAATCTGCATGACGGCGGCGCAAGATCGGTGCTTGACACCCTGGATTGCTATAAGATGCCGGCCGAGCCGGATGCTGCCATCTCGCTTAAAGTCGAACCTTTTGAGGCGGACCTGCGAATGTCCTTCGACACGCCCGACTGGGCCAAACGCGTCGTCTGGTATCAGATCTTCCCCGAGCGCTTCTGCAACGGCGAGCCGTCCAACGATCCCCCGCGCACCGTCCCCTGGACCCACGACTGGCACAAGCCCTACGACGGCTCAAGTGCGAAGGATGCCGCCGGGCGCTTCAAGGAGCAGGGCTCGTTCTTCGAATACATCTTCGACCGTCGCTACGGCGGCGATTTGCAGGGCGCGCAGAAAAAACTCCCCTACCTCCGCGACCTCGGCATCACCGCCATCTACTTCAACCCGATCTTCTCCGCCGCTTCGCTGCACAAGTACGACGCCTCGGACTTTCGCCACGTCGACGACGCGTTCGGCGTCGCCGGCAGCCTCGATCGCCTCAAGGGCGAAACGACCGACCCGAAGACGTGGCAATGGTCCCAAAGTGACAAGGTCTTCCTCGACTTCCTCCAGGAAGCTCATCGCCAGGGTTTCAAGGTCATCATCGACGGCGTCTTCAACCACGTCGGCCGCGAGTTCTGGGCATTTCAGGATGTCCTCAAGAACGGCAAGAAGTCGCAGTACGCCGACTGGTTCGACATCACCAGTTGGGAGCCCTTCCATTACAAGGCCTGGGACCGCGACGATGGCGCCCTGCCGCGCCTCAAACACGATGACGCCCTGGGCCTTTGCAAGCCCGTCCGCGATCACCTGTTCGCCGTCACGCGACGATGGATGGACCCCAACGGCGACGGCGATCCATCCGACGGCATCGACGGCTGGCGTCTCGACGTGGCCAGCGACATCAACGCCAACTTCTGGCGCGACTGGCGCAAAGTGGTGAAGTCCGCCAACCCCGACGCCTATATCGTCGCCGAGCTCTGGGAGGAATCGAAAGTCTGGCTCGACGGCCAGACCTTCGACGCCGTGATGAATTATCCGTACGCCCGCGCCTGTCAGCGATTCTTCGTCAACAACGAGAAGCGCATCAAGCCCAGCGAGTTCGACCGCCAGCTCCGCGAGGTTCTCGGCTGGTATCTGCCGCAGGTCAGCTACGTCCTGCAGAACCTCTACGACAGCCACGACACCGATCGCCTCGCGTCGATGCTGATGAACCCGGACCTCGAATACGATCAGGCCAATCGCCTCCAGGACAACGGCCCGAACTACAACGAATCCAGGCCAACCCCCGAGTGCTACCAGCGGCAGAAGCTCCTGGTCACGATGCAGATGACCTACCTCGGCGCGCCGATGGTCTACTATGGGGATGAAGTCGGCATGTTCGGCGCCGACGACCCCTCCTGCCGCAAGCCGATGCTCTGGCCCGAGTTGATGCCTTACCAGAGCCCCGACGATATCATCGAAAAAGATCTGCTCGATCACTACCGTCGCCTGATCGCCATTCGCAACACTTACCCCGCTCTTCAGCTCGGCACCTTCGACACGCTCGAGTGCAAGGACGATCAGGGCATCTTCGCCTTTGCCCGCTCGCTCGACGGACAGACCGTCGCCGTCGTGTTCAATAACAGCAAGCAAAGCCGCCGCCTCAACATTTCGTCGCCCTGGCCGGACGGCGCAGTCGTCGCCCACCTCGACGATCCCAAAGAGGCCGAGTTGATCGGCGCCCCCGATGACAAAGCCGTCGGGCGACCCTTCATTCGTCTGAAGAAGCCCGCCCATCCCCACGTTCGCGTTGAGGGCGGCAGGCTTCGCGGTCTGATGCTCTCGCCGTACACTGCCGCGGTGCTGGTAAACGCCGATGATTCTCCCGCGCCCCGCTGATTTCTCATGCAGAAGCTCGTTCATGGAATCGCTTCCACCCTGCGGCTGATCGTCGCCGTCGCGGCGGCCATCGTGCTGATCTTCTCGTTTACCTGGGTCGGGACGCGTTCGCTGCGAAAAGAAAAGCTCCGCGCCGGTCAGGTGCAGTTGACCGTCCTGCACTGGGGCGAGAAGAACGAAGACGCCATCGTCCAGCAGCTCTGCCGCGACTTCACCTCCCTCCCGGAAAACCAGGGCATACGCATTCTGCGAACCAATCTCGGCCAGGCGGCCCAGGTCAACACCAAACTGCAAACCATGTTCGCCGCCGGTGACCCGCCGGATGTCTTCTACCTCGGTTACGAAAAGGCCGCCGACATCGCCGTCAAAGACCTCGTCGTCGATCTCGACGAACTCATCGCCCAGGACAAGGCGACCGGCGTCCCCACCGTCGATCTAGACGACTACTTCCCGTCGGTCCTTCGCTGTTTCCGCTTCGACAAGGAAACCAACCGGATCGGCAGCGGCAAGCTCATCGCCCTCGCCAAGGACTTCACCGGCGTCGGCTTCTATTACAACAAGGACCTGTTCCGCCGCGCCGGCGTGCCGTTTCCCCCCAACGACGACTGGACCTGGGAGGAATTCATCGAGCGCGCCCGCGCGATCGCAAAGCTGCCCGATTGCTACGGCGCCGATTTCGTCACCTGGGAGTCGATGGTCCGAATCTTTCTCTGGACGCACGGATACGACTTCACCGACGACAACTGGAAGACCTACAAGTTCGAAGACCCCGAGGTCATCGCCACCCTCGAAAAGCTCCGCGTCTGGTTCCACGAGGAAAAGCGCACCCTCGTATCCGCCAAGACCCAGCTCGAAACATTGCTCGAACCCTTTCTCGCCGGAAACGTCGGCATGGCCGGCCCCTTCGGCCGATGGAAGTGCCCCACCTATCGACTCATCTCCAAGTTCGATTGGGACTTCGCCCCCCTGCCACACGCCAAAGGCAAGCCGCCGCGCAACGGCATCTTCACCACCGGCTGGGCCATCGCCAAATCGAGCCCCCACCGCGATGAGGCCTGGCGCTTCATCAAATACCTCAACAGCCCGCGCGGGCAGGCCCTGATGAGCAGCGGCGGCCTCGCCATTCCGACGCTCAAGTCCGTCGCCTTCTCGCCTTCCTTCTGCGACCCTGCGCAGAAGCCCGCGAACTGTCAGGCCTTCCTTGCCGCCGCACAATATGCCGAGCCCATCGACTGGCCTTCGGAGCCGCGCTATCTGCACCAGCTTCGCGTCCGATTGGAGGACATCTACAAGCTCGGCAAACCCATCGCGCCCCAGCTTGCCCGAGTGTCAGCCGAGTGGCAGAAGAACGACGAGCTGCTTCGCCGAGAGTATCCACCGATGCCCTGGCGCAGCATCTACCTCTGGATCTCCATCCCTGTACTGATCATCGTCCTCGCCGCCGCCGCGATCTGGTGGATTCGTCGCCCGCGCGGCCTCGCCCTCAGCGAAGAACTGGCCGGCAATCTCATGGTCAGCCCGTGGGTGATCGGATTCATGGCCTTCACCGCGTTCCCGATCGTCCTCTCTCTTTTGCTGGCCTTCTCCAAGTGGAGCGGCATGTCCACCCTCGAACATGCCCGGGCCCTGGGCTTCGACAATTTCCGCACGCTCTGGCAGCTCGACACGTCTTTCCACAAGGCGCTGAAGATCACCCTCTGGTACACCCTGCTTGCCGTGCCGACCAGCCAGCTTGCCGCCCTGTTCGCGGCCATGCTCATGAACAACGAATTCAAATCCATCGGCGTCCACCGCGCGGTCTGGTATCTACCCAGCGTCCTCGCCGGCGTCGGCATGGCCGTCATGTGGAAGTGGGTCTTCAACCACGAACACGGCCTGCTCAAGACCGTCATCGATCCCCTGCTGCCAACCGGCTGGCACACCCCCGCTTGGTTCGAGAAAGACGCCGAGACCTGGGGCGTTCCCGCCTTCGCCATCGTCAATCTCTGGGCCATCGGCGGCACCATGATGATCTACCTCGCCGGCCTCAAGGGCATCCCCAAGGACATGTACGAGGCCGCCGAGATCGACGGCGCCGTCGGCTGGCGAAAGTTTTTCGCCGTCACCCTCCCGATGCTCAGCCCGGTCATTCTCTTCAACGTCATCATGGCCGTCATCGCATCCTTCCAGGTCTTCACCCAGGCCTGGGTCATGACCGCCGGCGGCCCCGGCGACGCGACGCGCTTCTACGTCGTCTACCTCTACAACCAGGCCTTCGACTTCCACGACATGGGCTACGCGTCCGCGATGGCCTGGCTGCTCCTGCTCATCATCCTCGCCCTGACGCTGATTCTGATGAAGACGTCAAAGCGGTTCGTCTACTACGAGGCGCTGAAATGATCTCCAAAACAAAAAACCGCCTCGCCATGGCGATCCTCGTCGTCGGCAGCATCCTGATGATCTTTCCTTTCTGGTGGATGTTTACCACCAGTCTGTCCACCGAGGCGCAAGCAACCGAAGCGGCATCCGGCTTTCGCGTGTGGCCCTCCGACCCTCAGTGGCATAACTATCCCGAGGCACTTCGCCGCATGGGGTCGCGGCCGTGGCACGGCTTTCTCGATGCCCTCGCCAACACCACCGTCGTCACCACCCTTTGCGTCGTCGGGCAGATTCTCTCGTGCAGCCTTGTCGGGTATGCCTTTGCCCGACTGCGCTTTCGCGGGCGGGAGACCCTCTTCATCATCATGATCGCCACCATGATGCTCCCGGCGCAGGTGACCATGATCCCCATGTTCATCCTCTTCCGCTCCTTCGGGTGGATCGACACGCTGCTGCCGCTCGTCGTGCCGATGTTCTTCGGCACGCCGTTCTATGTCTTCATGTTTCGCCAGTTCTTCTCCCAGGTGCCGGAGGCGCTGGTCGAGGCCGCGCGCATCGACGGCTGCGGCCACCTGCGCATCTGGATGCAGATCATGCTGCCCATCTGCAAGCCGGTCATCGCCATCACCGCGATCTTCACCTTCATCTTCGCGTGGAACGACTTCCTGGGGCCCCTGATCTACCTGCAAAGCGAAGACCAGATGACGCTCGCCGTCGCGCTCAACTCGTTCCAAAACCAGTACGGCGACTTCCGCGAGGCCCACTACCTCATGGCCGCGAGCATCGTGACGATGATCCCCTGCATCGTCCTCTTCTTCGTCGCCCAAAAACAATTCGTCGGCGGCCTCTCGCTCGGAGCGGTGAAGGGATAGCTCGCCTCGCGCGGCCCGTTTGGGCCCTCAAATCGGCCCCGCAGTAAGAATAAGAGTCCGGCCCGCTGACTCCGCGAATAGTTCTCTACAGCGTGCATCCCGCCGGATGAACCCACGACTAGCCCGCATATTTCATCAGTGATCTTCGAATGGTGATGGACGGAGTTTTTCGGCTTTGTGCGTGAGCGGAGGGATGAAGGTGGAGGTTGGGGCGCGCAGGGCCCCCTTACCCCCAAGCGGTGATCAGGTTGTTTTTCGGGTCATGATGGGGCGGGCGGGATCAGGCGGAGTCGTGGAACCAGGGATCGCCACAGGTCCTGCAGGGGGCAGCTGCTCGACAGTCGCAGTACGACGCGGCGCACGGAGACGACCACCCGCGCGGCGACCTTGAGGAGTTTCAGGCGAATGGTGTTCACCTGGGCCTCGGCCAGTTCGGTGCCGGCCAGGGCCGTGCGGCGCAGCGTTTCCACCAGGACGTAGGCCGCCGAGGACAACAGCAGCCGGAACTGATTGGCCAGGAAGGCGTGGCAACTGGTGCGATCGGCGAAGAGCCCGAGCTGCTGCTCCTTGATGCGGTTCTCCATGTCGCCGCGGGCCGTGTACAGACCGTCGTAGATATCGTTCGGCGTGCGGTCGGTCAGGTTGGTCACCACGAATCGAACGTTGGGCCCCTGAACCAGCCGCTCGGCCTTGACGATCACGCGGCGCGGGCGATCCCAGGTCTGCGCCGCGTACTCGATCTCGTGGAAGTTCCGCACCTTCTGCTGCGTGGTGGCGAACTGGGCCTCGGCCGCCTGCATGAAGGACTCGGCCGCTTTCTCCAGGACGGTGTTGCGGGCCAGGCCCAGCACGTACTTGACGCCGTGCCGGTCGCACCATTTCATCATTCGCCGGCGGCAGAAGCCGGAATCCCCGCGGACGATGATCCGCACCCCGGGCCACGCCTGTCGCAAGCGCTGCACCAGCAGCTTCAGGATGGGCCAGGCGTGATGGGCCCCGTCGATGTTGCTGGGCCGCAGGTAGGAGACCAGCAGCCGCGAGCCGCAGAACACATACAGCGGTAGGAAGCAGTGGTGGTCGTAATAGCCGTGGAAGAAGCGGCCTTCCTGGTTGCCGTGGATCGGATCGTCGGTCGCGTCGAAGTCGAGGATCAATTCCTCCGGCGGCGATTCATAGGACGCGATGAACTGCTCCACCAGCACACGCGACATTCGTGCCAGGTCGCCGCGCGTGACGCGGTTCTCCAGCCGGCACAAGGTCGGACTGCTGGCCAGCGGCTCATCCGCGCTCGGCGGCCGCCCGGTCAGGACCGCCAGCACGGGATCGCTCCGCAGGGCTTGATGGTCGTTGAGATCTTCGTAGCCCATCGCAATGGCAAAGATGCGCTGGGCCAGCATGACCCGCTGGTCATGTTGAATTCGGGCCGGATCACGCGGGTCGTTGATGACCCCGGCCAGTTGATCGACCAGGCCCAGACGCCGCTCGACCTCCCGAAGCAGCAGACCCCCGGCGTCTGAGGTGAGCGTTCCGCCTGTGAAATCGGCCACGATTTTCTTGCGGCCGAGACTGGAAAAGAACATCGGTTTGCTGTTACAGTCTGTCACGAAAAAGCCTCCCTGCCTATGGACCGGAATGTTCTTACGAAACCCCAGTCTACAAGGCTTCGAGGCTTTTTCTATTCCTATTCAACGCCGACCTGATGAAATATTCGGGCTAGCTGTATGAGTGCGTATCCGGCCGGATGAACCCACGACGGGCTACAAGAGTGCCTGTCCGGCCGGATGAACCCACGACGGGCTACAAGTGTGCCTGTCCGGCCCGAAGGGCCAAAATTTAGTAGGCAGGGGCATCGCCCCTGTACCGCGCCCACCCCGCGCAAACCGACCCCGAGGGGGTCGCATTTCCCGCGGGCCAATGCCCACACCCGCGCGCACGCCGAGCAAGGATCAATTAATAGAAACCAACCCACCCAATCCCGGCGAAGGATTTCTCAATGGCCGCGCAATGCCGAACTCAAAACCCTCGCAACCCGGCCGGACGCATGACTCAGGAGACCTCCCTAATGAGCCCGCGCACACTCACCTCCCAGCGTTTTGACTTTTTGACTTCTTGGCGTTTTGACGTTTCCACGCAAAACCACCTAAAAGTCGAACCGCCCCAACACACGCCCGCCGCAAGACTTGCAATCGAAAAATCTCCGCTGACTCACCTTATGTCACCTTCAAATCCGCGATCACCAAGCCCCCAAAGACGCCTCGCCCCACCCAAGAGCACGGGCGCACCCACCCCACCACGGTTCGATAACTCACGGGTCCATAATCACTGCCCTCTCCGCAACCGTGCGATGCGGTCCTCAATCGGCGGGGAGCATCAGCCGATACGGGAACCGGCAGAAACCAACCAGACTGCGCTCATTCTGGGGGAAAATGTTGATCGGAAGAGGCAGAAAACACGGACCGATCGGTCTCGACCTCGGCTCCACCGGCGTGCGAATGATTCAGTTCGCCGACGCCATGGGCGATCCCGTCGTACAGGCCGCGACGCACTTCGAGCTTCCGCCGGGCATCACCGATGCGCGGGAGCGGGCGGAGATGCTGGAGCGCGCCGTAAAAGACGCTATGGCGACGCGGCCCTTCTGCGGCCGCGAAGTCGTCGCCGGATTGGGCCTCAGCGAATTCCAGATGAAGAGCATTCGCCTGCCGAAGATGCCGCCGGAAGAGCTCGCCGCGGCGGTGGAATTCGAGGCCCAGGACCGTTTCGACATGGCCGGCAAGCCTGCCCAGGTGCGATTCTTCTCCGCAGGCGAGGTCCGTCACGGTACGGAAATCAAAGAAGAAATACTCGTCTTCGCCGCGACGCAGGAGGCGGTGACGTCGAAGGTAGAGATGCTGCAGGCCCTTGGACTTCGACCGACGGCGGTTGATGTCACGCCGTGCGCAGTGGCCCGGAGCTTTATTCGATTCCTGCGGCGAAGCGAGGACGCGGCATCGGTCAACGTCTTTCTGGACGTCGGCGGGCGTGGTTCGAGCATCGTCATTACCCGGGGAACCGACATCTGCTTCGTAAAGCTGCTGGACGTCGGCGGCGAGCAGATGAACGCGGCGGTCGCCAAGGCGCTGAATCTGTCGCCCGACCAGGCGGCGGAACTTCGAGTGCGCATCCTGCACGAGAGCGCGTCCTCACCATCGAAGTCCGACAACGCCATTCCCGACGAAATTCGCGCGCGAGCGGCCGATGCCATTCGCCCGATCGCCGAGCGCATCTGCCGCGACATGCAGCTTTGCCTGCGCTACCTTGCCGTGACGTTTCGTGGGCAGCGGCCCGGAACGCTCACGCTGGTGGGCGGCGAGGCGCACGAGCCCGAACTGCATCGGGCGTTTTCCGCATCGGTCGATATTCCGTGCACGATCGGACATCCGCTGCGGGGAATGGCGGGCATCGAGCAGGCCCTTTCACGGGACGAGCGGACGCTGGCGCCTGCATGGAGCGTCGCGACGGGGCTAGCCCTTCGCGGGGCCACCTGCATTCGAACTTCAACACAGGCCTGTGGCTCGGTGGGCGCCCCTGTGGCATGAGGGAGAGTCAGACGTGATCGATCTGGATTTCATCCCGGAACAGTATCATGAGACGCGCTCTCTGAAGGGCGCGGTGCGCCTTCGGGCGTCGCTCATCAGCGCGATGATTGTGTTCATGGTTCTCTGGGTCGTCGCGAATCAGAAGCGAATCAGCGCGGCGCAGGCGATGACCGTGCAGGTCAAGTCTCAGGAGACGCAGGTCGACACGCATCTCTCCAAGAAAGCGGAAATGGAACAGGAGCGGGCCCGACTGGAAGACGGTCTGACCCTCCTTGCGATCCTGGAATCGAAGGCCAGCCCGGTGGTAGTGCTCTCGGATGTGAGCCGGCGCATCTCCGACACCGTATTCCTGACGGATCTGGTCCTGACCACGCCGTCCGCGGGCCGCTACGCCAAGACTGAGAAGGCGCGAGAGTCGACCAAGGCGCAGGATACGACGCAGCCACCGCCGGCTGAAACCGTCGAACCCGAGAGCCAGCCGCTTTCCGCCCCGCAATTGGTGATCAGCGGTCTGGCCACGGAGACGCCGGACGTCATTCAGTTCTCCGCCCTGCTCGAAGAGTCGCCGCTGGTGTCGCGCGTGCAGATGGAACTCAAGGGCATCGTCGTCTGGGGCGGCCGTCGGGGACAGGGATTCAAGCTCACCTGCGATTTGCATCCGGAGGAGAAGCATCCTCGATGAGCGCTGCAAAGATGAACATGGCCGCCGCCGGCATCGTGGTTGTCCTGACCGCGGCCTTCGTCCTGGGTCTCTTGACGCCGGGCGTCAAGAAGCTGAAGGAAGCCCGGGCATCGGCCGCCCAGGAAGTGGAGCGCGTCAAGGAAAAGCAGGCGGCGCTCGGCAACATCAGCGACCTGTACGCTGCGACCGTCGAATTGGGCGAGCAATTGCAGGGGTTTCGCCATCGATTGCCGAGGGATCGGCAATTCGGCGAGTTTCTCAGCTATCTGTCAGACGGCTTTCGAAAATGTGACATCATCAATTACGTCGTTGAGCCGCGCCCGGCCAAGACCATTGTTGACGAGGGCGTTCCCGACGAACTGAAGCTCGCGGTGGGGACCACCGTGCTTCCTGTGCGCATCGCGTTTCAGACGGACTTTCCGGCAATGGTCAAGTTCCTCGACTTTCTGGAGAAGAACAAACGACTATCGCACGTGGAGTCGCTGAAACTGATCAACGACGAAATGAAGCCCGGCAGGATCAAGGCGGATCTTGTCGTGCACACCTACTTCCGCCCATAGGCGGCGCCGGACACGCGGAATCTGGCGCAGAGGATTGAGAGTTCGAATATCGTGGCGAATGTCAACGACATGCTGACGCAGTTTCGTACGCAGTTGATGGCGGACAAGAAGAAGTCTGCCATTCTCGGCGTGCTATTCATCGTCCTGCTGTTTGTCGTAACCGGGCTCTTCAGCAAGAAGCCCGATCCGGCCTTGGCCGCCGCGGACGATCTCATCCCGCCGGCCCAGCCGGCCCCGGCGGCAGTCGCGACGACCGCGCCGCCGACGCTTGAGACGCTTGCCCCAGCGCAGCCGAAGGCCACGAATCCGGCAGAGGAAGAGGCCGACCACAAGATCGCGGACTGGCTGCTCGGCGGCAGCGGCAGTTCGACGGTTTGTATCGCTGAAATGCCGCGCACACCGCCGCGAAACCTGTTTAAGGCGCCGGCGTGGTCGAAGTTCCCGCTGGTCATTCTGGAGGACGGTTCCGAGCAAAGAGCCTTGAACGAGGACAGTGTCGCCCGAAGCTTCTGGAGCAAGCTCGGCGGCGGCATCGTCTCGTACCAGGCCTTTCGACGCCAGGAAACTGAAGACATCGATAAGGAATTCGCCGAGCTTGTACTTCACTCGACCATGACCGGCCCGAAGGCCCTGGCGCACATTTCCGGACGTTTGGTCCGCGTGGGCGACAAGATCCGCGGGTTTTCGGTCGTTCGCATCGACGATCGGCAAGTTACGCTCGATAAGGGCGGCATCCAGCGCGTCCTTTCCATGCCTTAAAGCACAACCGCAAGGGTCCGACAACCGATGGAATGTCTCGGATTCCTGCGGAGTTCGTATGTCTATCGTCTCAGAATCTACATCCCGGCGCAATCGGCAAACCACTTTGCCGGCACACGCGGCGCCGCGACACGGCCGGACCGGCTTCGTCGACCTGAATCGCCGACGGCGCGCGATCTTCGTGCTGTCATCACTCTGCGCGGCTTCTCTGTTCACGTTTGGCGGAGGAACTGAGGCGCAGGAGCCGGATACGACCATCTCACCTGACATGTTGAACGGCACGGTGCACGAGCCCGAGGCGAAGGCTGCACCCGCTGCGAAGCCCGAGACGGAGCAGTTCGTCCGCGTCGGTCTCGACGATCGCGTGACGATGCACGTGTCGGGACTGCCCATCGCCGACGCACTTCGGATGCTGTCGGAGCCGTCGAAGCGGAACATCGTGCTGTCAAGCAATGCGACGGGAACGGTCACGGCCAGCCTCTACAGCGTGACCTTCGATCAGGCGCTGGATGCAATGCTCGTTTCCAACGGGCTCGGGTACCGACAAGAGGGGAACTTCATTTTCGTTCACCCGATCGACGAGCTGTCGAAGCTTCAGCAGTCCCAGCGCCGCGTTGTGTCCAAAGTCTTCAAGCTGACCTATCTCAATGCCGCCGCGGCCAAGGAACTGATTGCCCCGCTGCTGAGCACGTCGGGCAAACTCGCGACGACCCCGCCATCCACACGAGGCCTTGGCGGCGAGACGGGACCCGAGGACACGGAAGGCGATGCCACGGCGTCCGGCGACATCATCGTCGTGACCGACTTCGAAGACATCATCGAAAACGTCAGCCAGGTCATCGCCGATCTGGATACGCGGCCCGAACAGGTGCTGATTGAGGCCACGATCCTTCGCGCGACGCTCAATGAAGACAACTCGCTGGGTATCGACTTCACCACCGTCGGCGGGATCGACTTCTCCCAGCTCTCGAGCGTGAGCCCGGCGGCGCAGTCGATCACCACCGGCAACATCCCGACGCCGCAGCTCAACAACACCAACTTTACGGTGCGCACCGATCTGAACGGTGGGCTGCCCGACGGCGGGTTTACGTTCGGCATCCTCAAGGACCAGATAGGTGTATTCGTCCGGGCGCTGGAGCAGATTACCGACACGGACATTCTGGCCAATCCCAAGCTGCTCGCGCTGAATAAGCAGGTCGGCCAGGTCATCGTCGGTCGACGCGACGGCTATCTGACGACCACGATCACGGAGACGACGGCCATTCAGACCGTTGAGTTTCTTGAGACCGGCACGGTGCTTACGTTCCGCCCGTTCATCGGCAAGGACGGCATCGTCCGAATGGAGATTCATCCCAAGGATTCGACCGGCGGATTGACCGAGGCGAACCTGCCGTTTGAGCAGACGACCGAAGTGACGACCAACATTCTTGTACGCGACGGGCGCACGATCCTCATCGGCGGGTTGTTCCGCGAGGTCGGCACCGCGACGCGCGGGCAGGTGCCGCTATTGGGGAACATTCCCGTGGCGGGCGCGCTCTTCCGCAGAACGCGAGACGCGACGGTCCGCGAAGAAGTCATCGTTCTACTGACGGTCCACATCCTCAAGGGCGAGGCCGACGAGAAAGCGTCGGGGGCCGTGGCCGAGGATATCGAGCGGTATCGGGCGGGCGCTCGCCAGGGCGTTCAGTGGTTCGGGCGCGAGCGCCTGAGCCAGGCTCACTATCGATGGGCGACGGAACACATGGCGCGCGGCGACATCGAAAAGGCAATCTGGGATGCGCAACTGGCCGTCAACGCATACCCGCAGCATCTGCATGCCATCAAGCTGAAGGAAGAACTCCTGGGCAAGCGGCTGTGGGAGTCGGAGGCATCGAGCATTCGCGGATTCGTTCGCGACCGCATTGAGAGCGAATCCGGCGCCGTTACCCCCCCGTTCGGGCGACCCGGCCCGCCGTTTGAATTGCCAAGCGGCCTTGAGGGCCCCATCGGCGAAGAGGACGGACCGGGGACCAGTTCAGGACCCGCGGACAAGAGCGAATCGGACGGCGCATCCCCTGAGGACGCAAAGCGGGAGGAATTGCCATGACCCGAATACTCCGAGATGCAGTAAGGCAGCCGTTGCGCCTGATCGCGCTTACGGTTGCCCTTTCAAGTTCGGCGTGTAGTCGCATCGACAGCACCCTTCTTTCGACGCACATGGAAAACAATCAGCGCGCCGCAGCCAAGGAGCGCTGGGACTCGGTGCGCGGAAGCGTCAAGCTACAACTGGCCGAAGGGCATCTTAAGGCAGGACGTCTCGAAGCCGCCGAGAAGGCGCTCGATGAAGCATTGGCGATGATGCCGAACGATCCAAACGCATATCTCATCGCCGCACGCATTCGGCTTGCCCAGGGACAGATCGGCGAAGCCCGTCAGGCTGTCGCTTTTGCGGCGGCACTGAGTCCGGGCGATCCGGAGATTCACTACCTGGCCGGTCAGATCTCCCAGCGACAGGACGATCTGCCATCGGCGTTTGAGCATTATGCGACGGCCGCGGAGCTTTCGCCGCAGACGGCGGCGTATCTGCTGGCCGAGGCGGAAGTGCTCGTGGCGATGAATCGTCCGACGGACGCGCTCGAGCTCGTTCATCCGCGGCTGATCGATTTCGATCAGAACGTGTCGCTTCGCATGTTGAGCTCGCGCATCGCGCGCATCGTCGGGCTCAGGGGACCCGCGGTCGAGTTCTGCCGCGATGCGCTGCGCATCTGCGACGGAGATAAAAACCTTCAGACGGAGTACGGAAACGTGCTGCACTGGGCAAGCCGGTACGAGGAGGCCATCCGCGTCCTTGAGCCGCTTGCTGAACAAACCGCCGCCGTCATAGAGCCGGCCGCGGAGAACGCATCCAGCGCCGAACAACCGAGCCGGCCGAGCACGTTGCTCATGCTTGCCGACGCTTACCTGAACACGTCGAAGCCGACGAAGGCAATGTCGGCTCTCCGCCGGGTGATGAAGGAATGCCCGGAGAATATGACGGCGTGGCGCGTATATGCCCGGGCAGCGGTGCAGGCCAACGATTTCGAATCGGCCATTGAGTCGCTCGATCACGTGATTGCGAACAGTGCCATGACCTCGGAGACCTGGGTACTGCTAGCTTATGTCGCGCTTCGGAGCGGGGACTCGACGAGGTCGCGCGAGGCCGGCCAGCGCGCCATTCTGGAGGAGCCGGGACTGGCCGCGGCCCATTTTCTCGTCGGCGAGGCCGCGGAGACTGAGGGCGACGTCACGGCCGCGCGCGAGTCGTACCGGCAGGTATTGAAGCTGGAGCCAGATTTTGAACCGGCCGCAAGACGGCTGAACTTGTTGTCCATGAGGGTCGAAGCCGCCAATCCCGAATTCGCGGGCGATTGTCCCGACGATGTCGGCGGAATGGAGCCATGACGCAGACGCAGATCAAACCCTGGTCGCAGGTAGATGACGATGTCGTCACCGGCGATGCGCCGAGCGCGGAGCGCGACGCGCCGCGGCCGGAGCTGACGCCGTCGACGCCCTATCGCGCCGCGACAGGCAAGCCGGCAGGCGTTCGGGCGTACATCGCTCAACTCAGGGCGATCCACGCGATTGTGCCTCTGGCGATCGCCGCATGCTGGCTCCTGTCTGGAATGGCGTTTGGATTCTGGGGGGGCGGATTCAGCCGCGGCGCACAATTCGGCATGTTTACCCTCAACGGTCTGGCGATCGCGATCGTGATGTTCTCATGGCGTGCGCGCAAAGACCGCATCACGGAACTGCGCATCGCCCTGGATCGAATCGGCCGCGAGCGCGCTGATGTCGCGCCGCCTCCTTCGATCGACGATGAACTCCAGCAGGTGTGGTCGGCGGTCGAGCAGCACGCCACGTCGCTGAGCGGCCAGTTGCAGAGAATCAAGTCCGACCAGAAGCAGATGGAACTTGCCCTGAGCCTTTCCGGGGTACAGAAGCAGCAGGCCGAGGCCGTGCTTCGGGCGATCTCGGACCCGGTGCTGGTCACCGACGCATACGATCAACTGGTCCAGGTGAATCCGGCCGCGGAAGAGCTGTTCGGCATCAAGGGCGACCAGTCCACCCGCATGCCGGTTTCGGAGATCATCAGCGACGAGAAAATCGTCGCCGCGATCCGAGACTCGCGCGAGGCCGAGGTGCGCGTCGCCAAACGGCGGATTGAAATCGACATCGGCGACCGCGTCTTTGCGATGACACTCTCCCCCATCGGGTCGCACACGTCCGGCGGGATGGCCGGGGTCGAGTCGCACGGGGTCGTTTGCCTGATGCGCGACATCACGAAGGACCGGCTCGCAGCGCGCATGAAGAGCGAATTCGTGGCCCAGGTCGCGCACGAGCTTCGGACGCCGCTTTCGTCGATTCGGGCGTACGTGGAAATGCTCGTGGACGGCGAGGCCAGCGACGAAAAGACGCGGAACGAATACTACGGAATCATCGACGCGTCCGCCGATCGGCTGGGCCGGCTCATCGACAACATGCTGAACATCAGCCGCATCGAGGCCGGGACGGTCCGCATCAGCAAAGAGGCGGTGTCGCTTTCCATCGTCGCGAAGGAAGCGTGCGATCTGATGCGTCCGGCCGCCGAGGAGAAGAGCATCACGCTGACCGAGGAACTGACGCCGACGATGTATCAGGTGATGGCGGATCGCGACCTGATCTACCAGGCGATTCTCAATCTTTTGTCCAACGCCGTGAAGTACACGCCCAGCGGCGGGAGCGTCCAGCTTCGCATGTTGCCGCTGGATGTGAACAAGTCGATTCGCATCGAGGTCACCGATACGGGATTGGGGATACCCAAGGAAGACCTACCCAGGATGTTCCAGAAGTTCTTCCGGGTCGAGGCCAACAAGCAACTGGCCAAGGGCACGGGCCTCGGGCTGAACCTGGTGAAGCAGATCGTGGAGACGGTCCACGGCGGCGAGCTGACGCTGACCAGCGAGGTCGGCAAAGGGAGCACATTCGGTATAGTGCTGCCGCTTGCGGGGGAGAACACGAAGAACTGATCTTCAAAGATCGCACATGGGGATACTTTATGAGTGCTGAAAGAATCCTGGTTTGTGATGACGAGCCGCACATCCTGCATGTTGTCTCGGCCAAACTCAGGCATGCAGATTTCGAGGTTCTGACCGCGGCCGACGGCGCCGAAGGACTGGAGATCGCCCAGACGGAGATTCCGGACCTGGTCGTCACCGATTATCAAATGCCGCTGCTAAGCGGGCTGGAGCTCTGCGCGAAGATGCGAGCCGATTCACGCACCAGCCACATTCCGGCGATCATGCTGACGGCCCGAGGATTCTCGCTCAACGAGCAGGAGCTGGGCCGAACGAACATCAAGAAGGTTCTCATCAAGCCCTTTTCGCCGCGCGAAGTACTGAGCACCGTGCGACAAGTGATCGAGGGCGCCGGCAATGCCGTCGCGTCGGACCTGAATGCAGGCGTTTAGCCGCCGAGAGGTTTTTTGTGCCGTCTACCACGAGAAGATCACAGGGCATGACCACCACTCTGGAGAGCCAGGGACGAATCCCGCTCCCCAGGGTCACCTGGCCACTGTCGCCCGACGGTTTCGATCGACTCGCGCTACACTGGCGTCAGTCCGGTCTGTGGCTCTCACTCTGGAGCAGTGACGGACAGGCCATACTGTGGGACAAGGACGGCTCGCAGTTCTGGAACACGCTCTGGTCGCGCAAGGGGACATTCGCCGCCGGCCTCACCGAGTTCGTCCGCGCATGTACCCAAAAGTTGGGCGCGGGCAATCCCGTCGCAACGATCGACTTCGGCCCCGGCCCCTGGCCCGATGATCTGCGGTTCGCGGTCGCGATGATTCACCGTCGACAGCGACCATTGGGGGCGATCGTCGGCGCGTACCTCAAGTCTGATCTTCGCGGTGAGTCGTTTGCGCGGCTGTGCAGCGCGTGCAATCTCGATCTGACCGCGATGCAGACGAGCGCACAAGGCGAGCGACGCATTGCCGACGAACAGGAAGCGTCGGTTGTCGACCTACTGCGGCTCACCGTCGAGCAGGCTCGCCAGATCGACGTCGCGGCCGAAGAATCCGATCTTCTCGTTCAGAACCTGCAGAATACCTACGAGGAACTGAACCTCATCTATCGAATCAGCACGCAGATGGGTCTCCCGCAGCGGCCGCAGAAGCTCCTTCACGCCATCGGCGAGCAGGTCAACGAGGTGTCCCGGGCCGCCGCTATTGCGTTTGTTCTGACCGAGGGTCAATCGGCCGGCGAAGTTCGAAATGTGCCCGCCACACTTGACGCGAATTCACTGAGCGATCGCGTGGTTTGTGTCGGCGAGCTCGACGCGGGCGCCGACGCACTGAGCCTGCTGAAGCTGGCCGAAGCCTGCAATCTCGACCCGGTCAAGACGCCCAGCCATGTGCTGCTCAACGACGCAGCCTCGCGGCCTGAACTTGCCTGGGCAAGTTCATGGCTTCGACATGCAGTCGCCCTGCCGCTATGGAATCATCAAAAGCTTCTCGGCGTCATGCTCGCCCTGAACTGCCCCGACGGCGGAGACTTTACCTCGGTCGATGTGCAGCTCTTTCGAGCCGTCGGAGATCGCATCAAGTCATTCCTCGAGAACCAGACGCTCTACGATGACCTGACCGACCTCCTCATGGGCCTGTTGCACTCGATTGTCAACAGCGTCGATGCCAAGGACCCTTACACCTACGGCCACTCCGAGCGCGTCGCGTTCCTGAGTCGCGCACTGGCCAGGGCGGCGCAGCTGTCACCGACGGACTGCGAGCGGGTGTACCTCGCCGGACTTCTGCACGACGTGGGGAAGATCGGCGTGCCGGACGCCATTCTCTGCAAGCCTGGAAAATTGACCGACGAAGAATTCGACGCGCTGAAGAAGCATCCGGAAATCGGCGTGCGAATTCTCTCGCCGGTTCGACAGACGCGCGACCTGATGCCCGGCGTTCTCTATCACCACGAGCGGATGGACGGTCGCGGATATCCGGACGGACTTGCCGGTAGAGCGATCCCGCTGATCGGGCGGATCATCTGCCTGGCCGACTGCTTTGATGCGATGACGACGAACCGGACTTACCGGTCGGCGCTTCCGTTTCACGTGGCGATCTCGGAAGTCCGGCGGTGTGCCGGAACGCAGTTCGACCCGCACCTGGCGGAGCTTTTCGTCAAGCTCGATCTTGAAAAGCTCTTCAAGGAGGCGCGGGCGTGCTCAGGCAGTGACGCGACCATTTCGCACCTGGGCGCGCTGCACGCCGTGCTGAATCCGAATTGAAGGGGATCGTCTTTTTTAGAATCTGGAGCCCATGAAGATGCCGACCAGCATCACCCATTATGGAAGCGTGACGGTATGCAGCGTCACTGAAGACCTCGCCGGCGAAAATACCGAGGAGTTCGCGAACCACGTGAAGAAACTCGAGTCGGAGGGTCGGCACGACGTCGTAGTCGATTTCGCGGGAGCCGATGCCATCGACAGCCGGGGCCTTGAGCTGCTGCTGGAGTTGCAGTCTCAATGCGAGAACGGGCTCGGCCGCATCCGGTTGTGCGGACTGAACCAGACGGTCCAGAAGGTGCTTGAGATCACGAGATTGTCGCGAAGGTTTGAGGTTTGCGCCGATATTGATGCCGCCGTCAGAAGCTTTGCGTGATATTGGTTTAGCCCGAAACGAAAAGAGCCGTCGAAATGCAATCAACGCTCGCGAAGGCAGGCAAGAAGCAATTGGGGCAGATCCTTCTGAAGAAGGGGCTGCTGACCGAGGAGCAGCTTGAGCGCGCCATCGAAGAGCAGCAGTCCAGCCGCAATAAGAAGCTCCTGGGCGAAGTCATCATCGAACTCGGACTTGCCGGCGAGGATCAGGTCGTCGAGGCGCTCGCCGAGGCGTATAACGTTCCCTACGCCAAGCTGACGCCGCGACTGGTCGATCCGCGCGTGATCGATCTGATCCCGAGAGAGTTTCTTGAGAAACACGGCATCTTGCCGCTGTTCCTGGTTCAGGGCGTTCTGACCGTCGCCATGAGCGAACCGGCCAACGTGTTTCTGCTCGAGGAGATCGGGCGCATCACCACCCATACGGTGCAGGTCGTCGCCGTCTCAGGCGCCGACATCCAGGCGATTCTCGCCCAGTACGTTAAGAGCGCCAACGTCTTCGTCATTGACGACATCATCGAGGACGTGTCGGCCGACACTTTCGAGCTGATTGAGACGAAGGTCGATGACATCACCAGCCTCGAAGGCATGGCGGGCGATTCGCCGGTCATCAAGCTGGTGAACTTCCTGATCTACAGCGCGGTCAAGGAAGGCGCGAGCGATATTCACATCGAGCCCGACGAGACGTGCCTGCGCATCCGGAATCGCGTCGACGGCGTGCTGTATGAAAAGCTCAATCCGCCGGCGCAGATGATGGCGCCGGTTGTTTCGCGCATCAAAATCATGGCCGGGCTCGACATCGCCGAGCGCCGGCTTCCGCAGGACGGCGGCATTCACGTCATGATGGAAGGCCGCCCCATCGACCTTCGCGTCAGCACGCTGCCCAACATGCAGGGCGAGAAGGTCGTTATTCGAATCATCGATAACTCGAAGATTCTGGTGAACATGGAGACGCTCGGCTTCTCCATCGACCTGCTGAAGGCCTTCCGCACGCAACTGCTGCATCCGCACGGACTCGTCCTCGTCACGGGCCCCACGGGATCGGGCAAAAGCACGACGCTTTACGCCGCGCTGATGGAGATCAACTCGCCGGAGCGAAACGTCTGCACGGTGGAAGACCCCATTGAGTACAACCTTCGCCGGATCAACCAGTTTCAGGTCAACGAAAAGATCGGGCTGAAATTCGCCACGGTTCTGCGGGCCCTCCTGCGACAGGACCCGGACGTGATCATGGTTGGTGAGATTCGAGATGATGACACGGCGCGGACGGCGGTCCAGGCCGCGCTCACGGGCCACATGGTGCTCTCAACCCTGCACACCAACGACGCCGTCTCCGCCATCACCAGACTGCACAACATCGGCGTTGAGGGGTATCTCATCGCCGCCGCGCTGGAGGCGGTGCTCGCCCAGCGCTTGGTGCGAAAGATCTGCCCGTCGTGCAAGGAGCCGCAGGAGCCGACGCCCAACACGCGACACGCCATGCAAAAGCTCGGGTACGACGTCGAGTCGCTGATGGTCGGAAAGGGCTGTGCCAAATGTCACGGCACCGGGTATTCGGGGCGTGTCGGCATTCACGAACTATTCATTCCCGATGACGCGCTGCGCCAGGCCATCTCCGACGGAGCGCCGCTCCAGGAGCTTCGCAAGGTGGCGCTGAGCGCCAAGATGTGCACCCTTTACGAGGACGGCATGTTGAAAGCGAAGGCGGGTATCACGACTGTCGAGGAGGTGTTCCGTGTCTGTGCTGCATGAGCCCCCCCGTACCGATACCGAGAGCCGGGCTGCAACTCGCGCCGGCGGCGACTGCCCCACCCGTGAGGACGGCTATGTCCGCGGGCTTCTCAAGCGGCTGATCGACGAGCGCGCCGGCGATCTGATCCTCGTGGCCGATGCGCCGCCGACGATTCATGTGAATGGAAAGTGGAAGGCGCTGGAGTTGCCGGCAGTACCGGCCGTGGAACTGGACGCCCACCTGAAGGCGTTGCTGACTCCGCATCAGATCGAGCGGCTTGAAGAGGCGAAGGACCTCGACTTCGCGATTGAGCTGGACGGCGCCGGCCGATGTCGTGCGAATATTCACTATCAGCGCGGGACCCTCGCGGCGGCATTTCGCTCCATTCCCCGGGACGTTCCAACGTTTGAATCACTGAATCTTCCCGAGCAGGTTCTTTCGTTCGCTGACTATCCAAACGGGCTCGTTCTCGTCACGGGCGGCACGGGACAGGGCAAGAGCACCACGCTGGCGACGCTGATCGATCACATCAATCACACCCGCGCCGCGCACGTCATCACCATCGAGGACCCGGTCGAGTTCGCCTTCACCAACGACCAGTGCCTCATCGAGCAGCGCGAGATCGGCTCGGACAGCCCGACGTTCGCCTCGGCATTGCGGCACGTCTTGAGGCAGCGACCGGATGTGATCGTGATCGGGGAGCTGCGCGATCTGGAGACGATCTCCACCGCGCTGACCGCCGCGGAGACCGGGCACCTGGTCTTCGGAAGCCTGCATACGTCCAGCACGTCGCAGACGCTGGCCCGATTGATTGACGTTTTCACTCCGATGCAGCAGGGGCAGATTCGCGTCCAGCTCGCGGCCTCATTGCGGGCCATCGTGTGTCAGACCCTCCTGCGCGACGAGATGAACGAGACGCTGATCCCGGCCACGGAAATCCTTGTCGCCACCACCGGCATTCGACGGGCCCTGCGCGAGAACGAGACCCACTTGATTAACTCGATGATCGAGACAGGCCGCAGCCTGGGCATGCACACCCTGGAGCAGAATCTCGCGGAGCTCGTCCATTCCGGTCGCATAGATAAGGACTCCGCCCTCGCGGCGACGACCGATCGTGCACGGCTGTCGCGGCTCATCGGTGACTCCGTGGACACGGATGAGCTTCGCGCCGGGTTACGCGCTGCCAACAGAAAGGCGAGCGAGTCGATTCCCTGGGCGGAACAAGCGGACTGACCTGGAGACTCTGATGCCTGTTTTCGCATATGTTGCGCGCGACAACACCGGAAAGATGGTGGAGGGCGACGTCACAGCCGCCTCCCCCGTCGAGGCGGCGAAGCTGGTCCGCAACGAGGGCCGCTTTGTCGTCAAGGTGACGGCTCGCGGCAAGGCGACCAAAGCCGCCGCAGCAGCAGCACCAACCGCGCGGACGTCCAATTTTTTTAACAGAAAGAAATTTCGCCCGGACGACCTGATCTTCTTCACGCGGCAGCTCGCGGTCATGACGGAGACGGGCGTTTCGATGTCAGAAGCGCTTGAGGCCTGCCGTCATGACGGAAACTCGCCGCGTTTTGCCGAGGCGCTGGACGGCGTCATTGAGCGAGTCGAAGGCGGCGCCGAATTCTCCGCGGCGCTCGCCGAGCATCCGGAAGTCTTCCCGAATCTCTACGTCAGCCTGGTCAAGGCGTCGGAGGCGTCGGGCATGATGGCTCCGATCCTTCGCCGCCTCGCCGATCACATTCAGGATCAGCGAGAACTGAGAAAAAAGATCAAGGGGGCCGTGACCTATCCGATTGTGATGTTTGTATTCGCCATCGGCGTCACCATCTTCCTCATGACCTTCGTCCTGCCCAAATTCAACGCCATCTACGCCGGTCGCGAGGACAAATTGCCCGTCCTCACCAAATACCTGCTGGTATTCAGCGACAACCTCATGACCTACGGCCTCTACGTTTTCGCCGTTGTCGTGATCGGGGGAGGTTCGGCCATTTATTATTTTCTCACCCCGGCAGGTCGCATCAGGCTCGATACCATCAAGCTGGCATTGCCGCTGCTTGGCCCCATGTACCACAAGACCTATCTTGCCCGCAGCCTTCGAACGCTGGGCACCATGATCCAGGCCGGCGTGTCCATGCTCGACAGCGTCCGCCTCACCTCCGGCGTTTGCGGCAGCCCGAAATACGAATCCATGTGGAAGGAAGTCAACGAGCGTCTGGAGCGCGGCCAGCAGCTTTCCGAGTCCCTCGCGGATTACAAACAGGTGCCCAAGGCGATCAACAAAATGCTCGGCGCCGGGGAACGCAGCGGCAAGCTCGGCACCGTCATGGAGAACGTGTCCAGCTTTTGCGAGGCCGAACTGAGCGTGGCCATCAAAACCATGACCAGCCTGCTTGAGCCGGCCATCGTCATGTTTCTCGGCGTGGTAGTCGGCGGTCTTGTTCTGGCCCTTCTGCTGCCGATCTTCACCATCTCCAAGGCAATGCACTAAAGCCTGAGTTCGGCACGGCCCTCAAGCTAGCGAATGGTCGGCCAGATGTCGAAGCCGGTATCGTCGGAGTAGCGCGTGTCGACGTAGCGGAACTCGGCGTGACCATCGAGGAAGCCGAGCGCATACGTGGAAAACTTGCGATGCCAGCCCGGGCCCAGTTTCTGAATTCTGCTCTCGCCGTAGTTTCCACTGCGCGGCCGTGCATCGTACATGTAGTAGTTCATGCAACTCTCGGTGAAGAGCACGAACTTGGCGGCCTCCCCACCGGTCTTCCTGGAGAGCATCTTCTCACCGGTGAGACTGAAAGACGCAAGGTTTCCGTACCAGCCCTCCTCACCGTTCCACGGTGGACCGTTGAGCCAGTACCAATTGATGGCGAAGCTGTTCCCCTGAACCTGCCATGATGAGTATGCGTCCGTCGGGGATAATTCCTCGGGAAGCCTGTCGCCCACGAGCGGGGTGATCCACGACTTGTCCGAGGGGCAAATATAAGACTTGATGGGCGTCGTACCGTCGGCGCCTTTGGCAATGTACTTGTTGAAGGGCCGCTCGCTGGTCTTCAGGATGAAGGTGTCCAACATTCTGAATCTCGGATCCGGGCTGGGCGTCGTGTGCTGGAAACCGCCGTAGCTGTATTCGCTGACCGTGGTGATGCCGCGAAAATTGAAATCAGCGACGTACCACGGCAGGGTTCGCTTGTTCAGATCCTCCATGTACATTTCCGCGGTCTTGGTGAGTGTGCTGAAGTTGGACAGACAATAGGCCACGTTGGCGGCCTCCTTCGCGCCGCTGAGCGCGGGCAGGAGGATTCCGATGAGCACGGAGATGATGGCGATGCTCATCAAGAGCTCGATCAGGGTGAACGCGGATCGTCGCATGAGCCCGTTGTCCTGTCTGCTCGCCGCTTCCTGGACGTGTCGATCAGCCTCCGACGCCGCACTGCGGGCATTGTCCGTTGGCGCCGGTGTCGGTGTATCGAGGATAGTATAACGAATGCCTGGCGCACTTGCTTGCCGGCTGGGCCGACTTTTCACCACATGCGGGGCACACGAAATCGGCACGGCGAGCCTGGGCCGCCAGCGTTCGACCTGCACCGGCGACGCGGCCCAAGTTCCCGGCGGCGCTCTTCATGGGCGCTTTGGCGTATTCGTCATAACTGATCGTCGAATGCTTCTCGCATTTGGTGCAGATAAGGTCCACCGGCCGGGCGTCTGTGGCGACCGGCTCGGCGTCGGGGTTGGAAAGAGACTTCATCACCAGGAGCCCCCCTACCAGGAACAGGACGCAGGTGATGGAGAGCTTGATCGAGTTGGCTCGGTTCACGGCACGGATTCCACGATCCACCAGACGGATCGAAAAACTCGTCTCCCACTGAAACCGCGATTCTAACGAGGAGATTCCCAAAACCAAAGGACGGGATTGAATGACTGGCGCGCAAGGCTGGAGACGGAGGGGATGGGAGTCGCGCCGGAGGCGCTTGGTGCATCAGCCGAAGAGGTGCAACATCGCGTCCACGAGGTCGTCAACGTGGCGGCTGACCATCCACATCGGCAGGAGCAGCAGGGTCACGCCGGCGAGGACCATTCCGGCGCTCATGTTGGAGGGAAGCTGCGAAACCGTGGACAGTTGCCGGTCGATCTCCATGCCGATCAGCGGAACGAGGGCCTCGCTCTTGCTGTCGGTCGGCTCAACGTGCAACGCGACGTTGTGCAGCAAGGGGAACGGGCGCAGCTCGATGCGCAGCGATCCGTCGTCGGCCATCCAGCAGTTTCCCTGACGACGTCCGGCGAGGTCGAGTCGCGTCGTGGCCTGCTCGATCAACCGAACACACTGGCGAAGTGAGATGTTGTAAATCACGAATCCCGCATCGCGCTTGGGAAGGAGATAATAGAAAACCGTAGCAGCCAGGAGCATGCCGCCCGCAAGCGGGACGTACATGCCCGATCGAACGAACTCCGGAACCGGCCAGAGCAAAACGGGCAGGAGGACGCCGGTGAGGGCAAGAAAGTCGGATCGGCTGGTAATGAGGCAGGGTCTGGCGTGGCTGTTGACGAGACCGAGGATGAGGAAATAGAAGGCGATCGGGACAATATTGCCCACGAGCATGAGGACGTCGACGACCTCGTAATTGTCGGTCGGCATGCCTGAATCCCCCGGCATCGGGAAAGAGGGTCAATCTTCCGTGGCGGGCCGATCGACGTGCTCTCCCACATCGGCGACCTTCCGGTATCCGAGGTATTTTAGCACTTCGAGGACTTCGGTCCAACTGGGGAACGGCTTCTTGTTGGCCCGCTTGTATTCGTCCATAGCCATGACGAACTCAAACTGCTCGGAATTGAGCTCGCCTTCCTCGGCGCTTCGGCGGGAATCCGAGCGGCGTCTGCCCGGCCCACGGCGGCGTTCAAGGCCTGCACGGCGGTCCACGGGGGACTCACGTCGATTGTCGGCTCGTCTGTCCTGAGCGTTTTCGCGGGCGTCAGAATTGGGCCGAGGGGTGGTTGCTGCGGGCGTATCCATAGGTCACGTCCTCTCGGCGAGCTGACTGGGCGAGGTTCGATGCGTGCCCCGGCCCGGCCGTTGGCGAACGCGACCGGCAAAAATTGCGCGGCCGCAGGGCATCTCCTCACCTATCGGCTAATCGTCGTATCCAACTTCGAATTCATCGTCTTCATCTTCGTCGTCGTCATCATCTTCGTCTTCGTCGTCGTCCAGATCGTCCTCATCGTCGTCGAACTCGTCGTCGTCGATGTCATCCACTTCTTCGTCGGTGCTGTCTTCGCTCTCCTCGTCCTCGTCGTCTTCGTCGTCGTGGGCCTTGGCCGCAAGAAGCTCCGAGGCCAGGATCATTCGGTCCGGCGGAACGAGCACGGCGATGCCGTAGCCGGCTCCGGGGCGACCGCTTCCTTCCATGCGCGCCGGGATGTCGCTTTCAATAAGGGCCCGCACGCAATCGTTTGCCTCCGCGGTACTACGGGCAAACATCACTTCAACGAGATTTTCGTGGTCGGTGAGATTCATGGAGTCGGCTGTTGTGTTTTCGTTGTGTGTCATCAGTGTCTACTCCTGAAGGAGAAAAATCGCCGCTGAATAATGTGTTCGCGGTTGCGGCACCGCGTGATGCACGCCCTGCCGGCGTGCGGTGAAGTCTCATGTCCTGGAAGATGAATCTTCCACGCTTTCAAAAACGACCGCTACCGGATGATTCAATCGTCCGGTCAAAGCGCAATTCTCTAATCTTCTCGGCTGCGATGTCAAGCGTTTGTTCGGCGGTGAATTTAAGTTTTTCACAGCACAAAAAAAAGCCCCGAACCCAGAGGGGTTCGGGGCATTTGCTGCCGGAGTCCGGCAGGCGGATAAAGGGTCGCGCCGGGGCGGGTCCGCCACCCCCGCGAAAGACTCTATCAACGGCTGGGCAAGATAGTTACGGGCTTTGCGTCATCGGTGGTCCTACCCAGGAAGAACAACCCTCCGCCGCCCGAAAAGACGCCGATCGAGTACTGGGCGTCCAGCACCTTGTCGAGCTGTTTCTGCACGTCGCACAAATGGGCCTCGGTGGCGAGGTCGGCATCACCCGATTTGAGGCACTTGGCGATCCGATCAGAAAGCCGCTTGGCGCAGAGCCGGGCAATGGCATTTGCGTCTGCCGGGACGATGGCGCCCGGCTCGCTGAGGATCAGGTTGATCAGCATCCCGGCGTGCATCCGCTGAAGGTTTCGGCGGAAGCTGGAGATCATGGGCTTCTCGTCGGTGCCCTTTCGGGACTTTTCCTGAAGCTCCGACCAGATGGAATCGCTCAGGGAGGTCATGTGACCGGCCAGGGTGTAGACTTCGTCGTCCTCCTGGAACTTGAGCTGGTTGTCGTGGATGCGACCGATGGTGAACGGATTCATGAGGTTGAAGAGGACGCCGAACTGACTCTGGGCCACGAAATCGTGGATGTTGAATTCCACGCGGAGCGAGAATTCGTCGCTGTCCCAGTGCCAATGGCGGCCGGGCGCCAGGAGGGCGAGGAGCTTGGGGCTGATCTGGAATGCATCCTCGGCAAAGACGTTCTTGCAGCAGAATTCCAGCGACTCCCGCTGCGTCTTGGCATCGACGACCTTCAAGGGAGTGCGGCCGTCCTCATCCCCGCGGTGGTCGCGATTCACGATGACGCCGCCGACGAACCGGGCGACGTACTCACAGGCGCTTCCGCGCTCGAAGAGGAGCCTGCCGAATGCACGGCGAAGTCGGTTGTAGGACTCGCCGTCCTTGACCGCCCATTCGCTGATGTCCTTGAGGAGCGATTCAGCGACGTCGATCTGGAACTCGGCAAACTTCTTAACGTCGCGGCCCATGTCGAAGCGGTTGGAAAGCGGGTCAGGAGAAATGACCCACATGGTGTCTTCATCTGTGCTGTAGTCGAGGCCCGCCTCGGCCACACGGGACGCGACCTTCTTGAGCAGATCTTCTTCACTCTTGTAGGGCTCGCCGACGGGGCGGTAGCCGTACTCAATGGCCCAATAGTCGTAGGGGCCGATGGAGCGGGTGGTGAATGAGCCCTGCTTCTTGTCACGGGCGACGACAATCGAGGGGTTGTAGTCCATGACGGACCCGACGTTGGCCTCGCCGGCCTCGTTGTGGGCCTCGATTTCCTCCATGGGAAGCCAGGTACTGGCCTTGAAGTTGTGACGCAGGCCGAGGCAGTGGCCGACTTCGTGCATCACCACTTCCTTGATGACCTGTCCCATGAAATCTTCGTTGCTGCGGCCCAGTCCCTGACCTTCCAGGGCAATGCCGGCAAACTGCATCTGGTGAGCCATGCCGGCGGCGCATTCGCAGATGGGGCGACCGCGGCGCTGCATGTGCTTCATCAGGTTCGCACGGAATTCGGCCTCCGGATCGTTTTTGAGGCGGACATTGGGCAGAAGGTTCTGAAAGGGCGACCTGAAGGACCACTCCGGATGTGTTCGGAAAAAGTCCTCGGCAATAGGCTCGTAGGGACGCCAGGCCTCGTCATTGCCGGTCATGTTGGCATAGTCCATTTCGTAAAAACGAACCATCGCATCGTCAAAAACGATGTCGGCATCGAAGATCTGGCCGGTGAGCGGATGATCGCGCGAAGGGCCCATCGCGAAACCACGACCCGTGACGATCCAGCGGAAGAAGTTGTAGCGAACGTCTTCGGGATCGAGGTCCTTTGTCTCGGGGTCGTAGTCTTCCTGCTGCTTAACCTCGACGGCATCGAGGAAGCCGCACTTCTCGTAGGCCTTGTTCCATTCGAGGATTCCCTCCTTGACCCAGCGGCGGTACTTGAGCGGCACCGTTTTTTCGATGTACCACTTGATGGGCTCCTTGGGGGCGCTGAGCTTGGCGGAGGGGTCGCGCTTTTCGAGCCTCCATCGATTGATGTAGCGATCGAAAAGCGTCTTGGCGTTGTGCTCCTTCGTCCAGTCCTTGCGCACGGTCATGAAGTAACCGACGCGATCGTCGGCGAGCCGGGGCTTGTAACCCTTGGAGGACTCGGGAATCTTGGAGAGGCTGTAATGGAACAAGGTACGTCGTCCGGAACCGTTGCTCATCAGGGCGAGGTCAGCCGTCAATTCGACGTTTTGCGGGAATGTCTTGTACTTGGCCCACTTGGAAAGCTGCGGATTGACCTGTCCCATGCCCCAGCGTCCGATGCCGGAGAAGTCGCCTTTGAACAATGAATCCAGGTCGATGATCGGGTCCGAGCCCTTCATCGTGAGGATGGAGATGGACTTGAGAATGTCGTCGCCGCCGTAGCTGCGCTTGATGACGTCGGAGAGCGGCTGATCGCCTTCGCCCTCGACATACCGAGGATCAACCCGCATAAGGACGAGGTTCTTGTCCATGCGATCGAAGTAGGCAAGGAAATGGTCGATCTGGAAGCCTGTCGCGACCGGACCGCCCGCCATGCTGGTGGCGATGAGGAACTGCTGACCGATCATGCTTGCGGGAATCTGTGCCCGGAGCGAGTCGGTCTTCTTGTTGTACCAGAGCGGGAAGAACGGCGACTCGGCGGTCGGCACTTCTTCGTAGTCCTTCATTGCTTCATCGAAGGGCGGGAACTCTGGCTTCTCCTTGTCCGGTCCGGCCGAGGCGGGCGGCTTGGCATCCTTGGGCGGCATCGGACGGGCGTCCATTTGAGCCTGCACCGCACCGGTCAAAACGACGACCAGGAATGAGGCGAGTAACTTGCTGTTCATAGAGAACTCCTTGGAAAGCAGACGGTTATTAGCGGGTAATTCTGATCAGCCGGATCGAAGTACGATGCAAACATATGAAGCACGACGGTCGTTCGGGGCTGCCAAACGATTGAAAAAAAAACCTCCCGACAAGTGAAGCTCGCTCGCCCATCCTCTTACGGACGACATGCCCGAGGGTTCCACCCGACAAGGATGATAACGAAAAAAAGGGCAGAAACTCACCTTCCCTATTGGGCGAGCGTGTCTCGCTACATCGAATTGAGTAGCTATCGGCGGCCTTTTCACGAGCGCCAGCAGCGTATGTTGCCTGATATTCGCCATGGCGAAATCAGGGTGCGTGCCCCATCGATTCTCAGTATTGAAATGACGGCTCTCGGCGCCCACGGAGAACGATCGAGCCACGGCTCGCGGCGCATTTGAGCAATCGGCATCGCGCAAGTGGTGCGCAGCGAACGTTTTAGTGCGAATTCGCCTCTCCTGGAAAACGGTGGACGGATGGCTTGGCGGGAACCAAGCCGTCTGTTGTCCCCGGTCGAGTCCTGAATCTCCATAATCTTGGCCCGAAGGGCCAATTGGGGCTTTCTAGGGGGCTGTGATTTGACAAGCAGGACAAAGGAGTGCTAGGTTCCCGACGCTTCGGGGGCTCGGTATTCCGGTACCGGGAGGCTTGATTAGTCGGAGAGTGACCGCCCCCTGCGGCCGATATAGCCCGCATCGGCGACGCCGGAACCATCCGGGCCGGGCGTCGATCGAGTTCTAATGTTTGGACAGATCGAAAGTTAGGTAATTCATGGCCAAGAAGGCTACCAAAAAGTCTACAAAGAAGAGTGATCCGTCGGATGAGGCAGGCAGCGAGCCTCGCGGAAAATCACTCGTGATTGTTGAGTCGCCCGCCAAGGCCAAGACCATCAATAAGTATCTGGGGAAGGATTACGTCGTTCGAGCCTCAAAGGGGCACGTCCGCGACCTCCCGCCGCATCAATACGGGGTGGACCCGGGCCGAAACTTCGAGCCGGTGTACGAAATCCTCCCCAGCCACCAGAAAACGATCAACGAGCTTCTGCAGCTCTCGAAGGACGCGGACATCGTCTATCTCGCGACCGACCTCGACCGGGAAGGGGAAGCGATCGCGTGGCACCTTGCCCAGGCCCTCGACCTCCCGGCCAGAAAAATCAAGCGCGTCATCTTCAATGAGATTACGAAGGGCGCCATCAAGGAGGCGTTCTCCAAGCCGCACGACATCGACATCGCCAAGGTCGATGCCCAGCAGGCAAGGCGCATTCTTGACCGGGTCGTCGGGTACGAACTTTCACCGCTTCTGTGGAAGAAGGTCGCCAAGGGCCTCTCGGCCGGACGGGTTCAGTCGGTCACGGTGCGGCTGATCGTCGATCGCGAACAAGACATCAAGGCATTCGAGCCGCAGGAATACTGGGCCATCGACGGCGTGTTCGCCACCGATGCCAAGAACGCCGCTTCACTGGGTAAGGATTGGCAGGCGTTCATCCGACCAACCGCGAAGGGCTCAGAGCCGCCCACGCAGAAGGATCGTATGGCCTGGCTGGGCGAGCGAGGTTGCTTCGGCGCGGAATTGGTCGAGGTCTCCGGCTCGCCGTTCAAGGCTGAAGGCCGGCTTGAAGGATCGAAGGGCCAGAAATCGTTCGCCAGCGCCATCAATGAAGTGCGGCCGATCGCCGAGGCGATGGGCTTTCACGTCGAGCGCGTAATTGAAGACGTCTGGGAGCAATACACCCACCTGGGGCTCAAGCAGATCGAGATGCTCGGAGAGATCCGCCAGGCCAGCGCGCCGGCATTCTCCGTGAAGTCGATCGAAACCAAGCGGACGCGCACCAAACCGCCGGCGCCCTACACGACGGCCAGCCTCCAGCAGGCCGCCGCCAACCAGCTTCATTTCGCAACCAGCCGGACGATGAAGGTGGCGCAGGCGCTCTACGAAGGCATCGACATCAAGACCGGCGAAGGCAACGTCGGTCTGATTACCTACATGCGAACCGATTCGACCAATCTCTCGGCCGAGTCGGTGCACACCGTTCGCGACTTTGTCGGCAGCAAGTTCGGCGACAAGTATCTACCGGAACAGCCCAATCGTTATGCCAGCGGCAAGTCGGCGCAGGAAGCCCACGAAGCCATTCGCCCGACCGACGTGACACGCACCCCCGACGCCATGCGCGGCCACATGACGCCCGAGCAGCACAAGCTCTACACGCTGATCTGGAATCGATTCGTCGCCTGCCAGATGACCCCCGCCGAGTGGGATTCGACCAATGTGCTGATCAGCGCAAAGACCGACAAGGGCGAGGCCGTCTTCAAGGCCAGCGGCCGCGTCCTCGCCTTTGACGGCTTCTACAAAGTGGTCGGCGTGCCCAAGAGCAGCGATGACCAGCTATTGCCCGCTCTCAAGGAGGGCCAGGCGGTTAACCCGATTGCGATCGAACCCAAGCAGAAGTTCACCGCCCCACCGCCGCGATTCACCGAAGCATCGCTGGTCAAAACGCTCGAGTCCGAAGGCATCGGCAGGCCGAGCACTTACGCGGCGATCATCAAGACGATTCAGGATCGCGGATACGTGGAGCAGGAGGATCGCAAGTTCTACCCCACGCCGCGCGGCGACATCGTCACCGAGAAGCTCTGCGCCCACTTCCCCAAGATCATGGACATCCGCTTCACCAGCGACATCGAGACCGATCTCGACAAGATCGAAGACAAGCAGATGGAGTGGCACGACGTCCTGCACGAATTCTACGACCCCTTCAAAGAAGCGCTCGCCAAGGCGCACGACGAGATGGACGCCGTCCGGGCAGAGCCGAGCGAATATGTCTGCAGCACCTGCGGCAAGCCGATGGTCTACCGGCTGGGCAAGAACGGGCGTTTCCTGGCCTGCACGGGGTACCCTGAATGCAAGGAAGCTCGCAACGTCGATCGCGACGGCAAGCCGATCGAGCCGATCATGGGCACCGAGCCGTGCGAGAAGTGCGGCAAGCCGATGATGGTTCGCAAAAGCAAGTCCGGCCTCTTCCTGGGATGCACCGGCTATCCCGACTGCACGAATACGAAGCCGTGCGATGACGCCGGCGTGGCACTCAAGAAGGTCAGCGCCGAGGACATCAAGGAAAAATGCCCCGAATGCAACGGCCCGATGGCGGTGAAGTGGGCCCGGGGCAAGTCATTCCTGGGATGCACGAAGTATCCGGAGTGCAAGGCGACGAGCCCCATGCCCGAAGGCGTGTTCGTCGAGAAGCCGAAGCCGGAATCGGCCGGTGCCCGATGCGACAAGTGCGGCCGGGAAATGGTGATCCGCAAGAGCCGTCGCGGGCCGTTCCTTTCCTGTGTCGGGTTTCCGCGATGCCGCAACGCCATGGCGATGGAGAAGCTGGACGAACTGAAGCGCAAGGAGGCCGCCGGCGAGATTCCCGAGGCCCCGCCCGAGACCGCCGCCGGAAACGGCCGGACGAGTCGCGCGAAAACCGCCAAGGGCAAAGTAAAACGCCTGACCAAGGAAGAGATCGCCGCCCTGGGGCCCCCGCCGAAGGGATTCGCATGGACGCTCACCGGCAGACCGGTCGTGGAGACATGGCCGGAATCGGGGCTCAAGTGCTTTGAATGCGGCGGCGAAATGACCCTGCGCCAGGGCCGCTTCGGGCCCTTCTTCTCATGCGGCAAGTGTCGGGCAGTCTCAAATCTGCGCGGTGAAGCAAAGAAGAAGGCCGAAGCCGATTCGCCTCAACCGGAACGCGCCAAGCCCATCGAGACGGACGTCACCTGCCCCGATTGCGGGAAGAAGATGCTCCTGCGAATGGGCCGCACCGGCCGCTTCCTGGGATGCAGCGGCTATCCGAAATGCAAGAAAGCAATGGAAGCCCCCCCCGGCCTCCTCCGCGAAGTCGGCGCCGAGCTGGCCGAGTCAAAGGCCTAGTCCATCGAATAAGTGTGCGACGACCAAAGCAGCTTGCCATCTGCGTAGCGTCCGGCGCCTCTGCCGGACGTGAATCGCAAGCAACATTTCCTGATATAAAACGCTGCATCGACGCGCAATCCGCTATGGCGTACGCTGGCCAGTCGCATTCCGGCGCGCTCATCGGCCCGCACAAACAAATCGACAAACGCGGCGTAATCTTGGTCGCCGTATCGGGCCCGCATGCAATCATCGCCAGGATGAACACCGTAATCACAAAGTCCCCCGACGGCTGCCCGTGCAGCGCCTGGCATGCGGGGAGACTAACGACATGGGGGCATCACGTCAGAAAAGTAGAATGTCCACGCCTATTTCCCCCACCCGTCAAAAAAATCATCCTGACACTTCTTAGCTGACACCTTTTCTTAGCTCGGCGAATCAAAGTGCTAACTTAATGGCATTCTAGAATGTCCCGATTTTAGAGAGGGACGCGCAATCTGCACTAGAACCTTTCCAAGCGGACTCACTCGCACCTTGGGGGCATGTGCGGGAGTGTCGGGCCAGTTCGTCCCGTCGCGGCGGGACGATGTTTGAAGAAGAAAATGCAGGCGACGATGAACGCCATCAATACCCCTGATGCCATATAACGGCTGAGTGCCAGACCACCGTGGTCGTGCGGTTTGTCGAGAAAGTCGCCGACGACCGCGCCGAGCGGGCGAGTGAGAACAAACGCCGACCAGAACAACGCCGTCCGCGAGAGCGACGTGGAAAAGCACAAAGCCGCGACGACCAGCAGCAACCCGCCGAAGATCAGCGCGGCGCCGGCGTATCCAAGCCCCAGGCCGGCTGGGTCTTCGGTTTTTCCGTCGGCGACCCAATCGCCCAGCGCGGTCCCCAAAGTCTGAGAGAACATGATCGTCACCCAGTAACACATTTCCGCTTTGGACGTATAAAGGTTTCGGAATGAAATCGTGCCCAGCGTCCGATGCCAGACGAATAGCGACAGCATCAGCAGCGCGAACAACAGCAGCGATCCGCCGGCATATCCGATGCCCAGATCGCGTGTTGAAAAGTCGGCCAGCGTCGTCCCAACGGTGGTGGTGGCGATAATGGTGGCCCAGTACAGAGTCGGATGAAACTCCGTGGCTTTGATCTGCCCGATGACAAGAACCACGAAAAACGTGGCGAAAATAAGCGTCCCGACGACATACCCAAGTTTCATCGACATCGAGACCGCATCGCCCCCGGTCTCACCGAGTGTCGTGGCGGCGATCTTGATGATCCAGAACAGGAGCGTGACTTCAGGAACTTTCGAGTGGACTTCACGACGCGAATCGAGCGGACTGGCTTCAGTCATTTACGTTCCTTCGATGAATCTCATTCAAACATTTTTTCGAGCGAGTCGACCGCTTCGAGCAAAGAATTGCCGTGGGGGACATTCTACTTTTCCGCCTCCATTCTCGTTCGGCATTCTGGAGGCATTCAATCCTCTCAGTTCCGCCTCCCGCGCCGGCCGTCAATCCGCCGCCATCCCTCCGAAAACTCATCCCCTTCGGTTGTCTCGCGTTGACTCATTCTATCCAGCCCGACGGCCCCGGCGCGGACAGGGAGCAAGCTTTAGTATTTGAAGTCTAATCCACCCCCGCCCCGCGAGGTAGCGAGCGATGTCCATGGTCCCGGCAATCCCAACCCCAAACCTCACGCCCCGGGTCCGCGGAATTTCGACGTCTCGACGTTTCGATTTTTCGACGGTTCCACCCCAAAACCACCCAAAACCCGAACCGCCCCAACACGTGTCTGCCACAACACTTGCAAACGTCCCCCAGAACTTTTTTCGCCAATTGTCACCTACAGAATTACAGGACTTGCGCCCGTGCAGTGAGGCGGCTTGCCGTTTGGCGATGGCCCACCAGCGGCCCCAGCATCGCCCTGTGTCACCACTCTTGCAGCAATCTCTCAGCCCCTCATCGCCCCAGGCCGCAGGTCCCCCAAATTTCGACGTTTCGACTTTTCGACTTTTCGACGTTTCCACCAAAAATCACCCAAAACCCGAACCACCCCAACCCATGCCCGCCACAAGAGTTGCATACAAAAAAAATCGCGTGTGTCACTATATGTCACCTTCGGATTTACACGATTTGCGCGCGGGCAATGCCCTTGTCTTTATCCTCGACCCATCGGCGAGCCGGATGCTTCTTGTGTTTTTTCTCGTCGAGTTTCTCTTCGCCGATTCGGCGAATGTGCGGAGTGTATTTGTTCTGCCGGGTCGCCTCGTGGCCCGTCGGATTGTCGTAGCCTTTGTCCAAGCAAAGATGTTGCGGTTCGGCCTTGGTCGGACGAGGCCGCTTTACGATCACGGCTTTCAACGTTCGGTCCAGCAGTTTGGTGTCGTGAACGTTTGCGCCGGCCACGACGATCGACAACGGGCCGCCTTGCCGCTCTACCAGCAGGCTGCGTTTTACGCCGTTTTTCGCACGATCCGTCGGGTTCGGGCCGACATCATCCCCCCAAAACGCGCCTTGCCCATCGCCGCATCGGCCGCCTGCCATTCCCAATCGACATCGCCCAATTCGTCGCACATGCTGACGATTGCCGACCAGATGCGATCCATCAACCCCAATTTGACCCAACGTTGAAACGTGCGATGCACGCTGCTGTCGTCGGGAAAACAGTCCGGCAGCTGGTTCCACTGAACGGCAGTTCGCATGCGATAGATGATCGCATCGAACGCCCCGCGCGGATCGATGCGCGGACGCCCGGTGACAGGAGCCGGATCCATCTCGAAGATAATCGGTTGAATAATGTTCCAAAAAGCGTCCGGAACATGTCAGATCGTGGGAAGCGGTTCCATCGCCTTGCGCTTGCGGGCCATCCTTGGCTCCCCGGGTTATGCTCGCCAATCTATCTATCGGCATGACTCGGCCTTTTGAGATAGTTACTAAGGCACGAACATTGTTATGTGCAGTGAATAATTCTGTTCTTAGGAGAATCACGCTACGCAACCGCCGACTCGCCCTCGTCGAAGCGGACACTCACGCGCTTGGAGACGCCGGCTTCCTGCATGGTGACGCCGTAGAGGACGTCGGCGATGCCCATGGTGCGCTTGGAGTGGGTGATGACGATGAACTGCGAGAGCTCGGTGAACTCGCGGATGATGTTGTTGAAGCGGACGTTGTTCGCCTCGTCGAGCGCTGCGTCTACTTCGTCCAAAAGCACGAACGGCGACGGCCGGCTGCGGAAGACCGCCAGCACCAGCGCGATCGTGGTCATCGTGCGCTCACCGCCGGAGAGCTGACTGATGCCCTTGGGCTCCTTGCCCGGCGGCTTGGCGTTGATCTCGATGCCGCACTCGAGCACGTCGTTGGGGTCCATCAGGATGAGTTCGGCCTTGCCGCCGCCGAAGAGTCGCTTGAAGAGACTCTGGAAGTGGGGGACGACGGCGTTGAAGGTATCGATGAAGCGCTGCCGCGATTCGACGTTCAGCTTTTCGATCAGTTCGAGAAGCTGCGTCTCGCTGGTCTTCAGATCGTTGCACTGCGTGGTGAGAAACTCGAGCCGCTGCTCCAGCTCCGTCTGCTCGGTGATGGAGTCGAGGTTCACGTTGCCCAAGCGGTCGATCTTCTGCCGCAACTCTTCGATCTCCGCCTCGACCGCCGGCCAGTCCTCTTCCTGATCCGGCACGTAATCCGCGTACTGCGTTACGAGATCGACCGACAGCTCTTCCATCACCCGCGCGGCGAGGTCTTCCAGCCGCACGCGAAGCTCCTGAAGCTTGATCTGCCGCTCGTGAAGCTGGGCCTCGACCCGCTCCTGATCGCCGCGGAGACGTCGGGCATCGCTCGCCAGGCTCTCGACCTCGGAGCGAAGCGTGTCGCGATCCTCGCGAAGCGATCGGGCCTTCTCCGTCAGTTCCTTATGCTCGACGGTGAGCTGCTCCAGCGCCGACTTGGCATCGGCCATCTGCGCGTTCGACTGATCGATCCGCTCCTGGGCAAGCTGCACGTCGTGCTCGGCCTTGTCGCGATCCGTCTGAAGCTGAATACGGGCGGCCTGAAGTTCCGCGATGGCGGTTGAAGCGGCTGAGCGGCGCTGCGAAAGCTCGCCCGTTCGCACGCGTGCGCCGGTGATCGACTCGGCGATGGTCTGGCGCTGGGCGGCGAGCGATTCGATCTTCGCCTGCAGCTCCGCGACCATGCGCTCGCTCTCGGTGCTGCGCGTCTCAAGCTGGGAGAGGTCCTGCTTGCTGACCGACTCCCGCTCGCGCATTTCGGCGAGCCGGTTGACCAGGATGGAGACTTCAGACGCGATGAGCGGCCGCTCCTGGCTGAGCCGGCTGACCACGTCCTCGACCGCCGCCAGTTGTGCGCCGACTTCCACGCGCTGCGTGTTGGCGTCGGCGATGGCGTTGTGCAGCGTCTCGACCACTTCTTCAAGGTGGCCGGCTTCCGAGTCGCTGCGATTCAGATCGTCGGACAGCGTCACGATGCGCTGACCGACTTCCTCAAGCTGCTTGTCCAGTTCGCGCAGTTCGCTGCGGCGGCTGATCATGCCGGTGCCGGCGCCCATCGGGCCCAGGCCGACGCGCCCGTCAGAATCCCAGACCAGGCCGTCCATCGTCACGAAGCGCGCCACCGAGTCCAACGAAGCCATCCGCCGGGCATGCTCGATCGACTCAACGACATACGTCCGGCCAAGCAGGTGTCGGGCCAGTCGCTCGCAAGTCGGCGGATAGGTGATCCAGTCGACCAGTCGCGCAATGAAGCCCTCCTGATTCGACATGTCCGGCCCGCCGATCGGTGGGGGGACGGCATCGAGGCAAAACGCGCGAACCGGGCCCGACAACTCCGCCAGCGCATCGCGATCCGCAAGGATGGAATCGCGCTTGGCGACCACGAGATACTTTTCATAATTGCCCAGCACGGCCTCGATCAGTCCGGCATGGGAGACATCGGCGTCGAAGATTTCACCCACCGCGCCAAGGACATAGGAGAACGGCCCTTCGCGTTCGGCGGCACTGGCCTCCTCATCGCCGCGCGCCGCGTCTCGCTGCTGGAGAATCTCGCGCGCTCCGGCCATAAGGCCCTCGTGCTTGCGATCCATCTCGGCGAGAAGCTGCCGCCGGCTCTCCAGACCGCTGCGATACTCCTTGGCCGCCGCAAGCTGATCGAGCAGGGCCGAGCGATGATGGGCGACCTCGGCAAGGCTGCCGCGCGTCTCTTCGAGCTTCTTGGTCTGGTCCTCGATCAGGTCGAGCACCTGCTCGCGGCGGGCATTCATCTGCTGCTGTTTATCGAACGCCTCGGCAAGCTGGGTGGCGATGGCCTGATCGCGCTCGTCGAGCTTCGCCTTCTGCGTGGTCAGAGACTCGTGCTGGAGGTTGAGCCCCTGAATCTCATTGTTCAACCGGCTGGTCCGGCGAAGCAGTTCGATGATGCCGGCCTTCTCGTCGTCGAGACGCTGCTGAGTCTCAAGCAACGTGCCGGCAAGGCCTCGATCCTGATCCTGCATGGCGGAAAGCTCCGCCTGGACGGACTGAAGCTCCTGCTCGATCGAACTGACCACCCGCTGCTGCTCGGTGAGGCGCGATTCAAGCGCCGCGACCTGCCCATCGAATCCGGCGAGCCGCTCGCGCGAGCTGCCGAGCAAATCCGTCTGATCGGAGATGCGGCGATCGGCGGCGGCGATGCGCTCCTGCTGGCCGGTGATCTGCGACTGAACGGTCAGCAGCCGGCTCTCGGCCTGCGACGTCTCCTGCTCCAACTCGAGAATGCGCACATTCGCCTGACTCGATCGCGCCTCATTATTCGAAAGGTCGGTGCGGATGCGCGTGACTTCATCGGAAAGGCCGTCGGCCTCGCGCGAGTGGGCATCGGCATCCGAGCGATGGCGGTGGTATTCGGCCAGCGCGTATCGGCTGCGAAGCTCGCGGAGGCGCTGGTTGTAAGACTGGTAATTGCGAGCCTTGCCCGCGGCGAGCTTCACGCTGCGCAGGCGCTTCTCGATTTCCTCGACGATGTCCTGCACGCGTAGCAGGTTTTGATTGACGCGCTCAAGCCGCCTTTGGGCTTCCTTCTTGCGGACCTTGTACTTGCTGATGCCCGCGGCCTCTTCGAAGATCTGCCGCCGCTCGGTGGGGTTCGCCTGTAAGAGAACGTCCACCCGGCCCTGCTCGATCACGCTGTAGGCGTCGATGCCGATGCCGGTATCGAGAAACAGCTCCCGCACGTCCTTGAGCCGGCAGAGCTGCTTGTTGAGCAGATACTCGCTCTCCCCACTGCGATAGAGCCGCCGCGAGACCGTCACCTCGGCCTGATCCACCGGAAGCGTGCCGTCGGTATTGTCGAAAGTCAGATCAACCTGGGCCAGACCCGAGCTCTTGCGCGTGCCGGACCCGTTGAAAATGACGTCCAGCATCTGCTTGCCGCGGAGGCTCTTGGCCGATTGCTCGCCCAGAACCCACTTGATGGCGTCCACGACGTTCGACTTGCCGCAGCCGTTCGGGCCGACAATTCCGGTAATGCCGGAGCCGAACTCGAATTCGGTCTTGTCGGCGAAGGACTTAAAGCCGGTCGCGGTGAGTTTCTTGAGGAGCATATGTGCCCGGTGCCTCCGTGCGTCCCTGTTCGCCGCGGCATCCTGTCCGCGGTCCCCCGTATGGAAGCCCGTATTGTATCAGGGCTTAGGCTGGATTCCAGCGGATTGTAACCTCGAAATCCACCGAAGCGTCTTTCGACCGCCTCAGGTCACCGGCTGGGTTGCGAAGCCGGGAGGAGCTTGTCCTTCTCCAGAGCGCGAATGATGCCCTCTGCCGCGACGTGAGCCCCGTCGGCATTCCAGTGTGGATCGTCATCAAAGTGCAGCGGAAACTTCTCAGATTGCTCGAAATCCTTCAGTAGCGAATGCACCGGGAATGGCACGCGCGGACCCAGCGCCGCCAGCCATTTGAACGGCTCCAGACTATAGGGGCCGAGCCGCGTGTAGCTATTCCCCTCCCAATTATGCGGGCTCTCGCGGTCGCTGTACTGGAAGTGTCGCGGATACATGACCATCACAAAGGGAACCTTCAGCTCATCCTTACAGTACGCGGAGATTCGACGCAGGTTCTCCTCCGTCTCCACCATGTCGGGGAGAGATTTCTCCAGCGGCTGCTCCACGACGAAAAACCGCCTGGCCGGTAACAGCCGCTCCCGTGTCGATCGGGTCCGCCAGATGACATTGAGCCGGAAGTTCTCGTAAAGCTCGGTGATGACCCCGCGCAGTCCCAGCCGCGCAAAGAGGAACGCCGTCGGAGAGCGATCCCAGTATCCCACCTTTCCGAGCACCCAGATGTCGTCGTGAAAATCGGTGACGTCGAGGGCCAGCACGACCAAATCCGGCTTGTAGGTCGCGCCGATGTCGCGAAGCAGGCGATACGATGGGCCCGGCGAGGATGAGATCCACCCGAAGTTGACGCAGCGGGCTTGAATCGCGGGATTCTGCTGCCGGAGGATTTGTTCGATTTGTGCCGGCACGGTCTGGTCTGCTTTGAGCTTAGACCCGTACACGAAGGAGTCGCCGAGGACGATGATGTTGAAGGTGTCGGCCGAAAAGTCGTCCGCCTCGACCGGGCAGCGAATCCCGTCGCTGTTGATGCCCAGGGCCTTGTTGGGGAGGAGCCGGTGATCGGCGTCGGCGGTGAAGAACCGCGACATCTGCGACTTAAGGACGTATCGCCCGAAGTATTCGAATGCCCCGAATGAGATCAGCCCGCTGACGACCAGCGCGATGACGCGCGGATTGCGCCGATAGAGCGACTCATACGCGAGAAACGCGATCAGCCCGACGCACAGCGTGATCGAGACATATTGAAAGCTGACCGCCGCGACGATAAACGTCAGCAGCAGATACCGCATTCGATGAGGGCGCGGCTGCTTGATGGAGGTGGCCGCGGCGATCGCGTCGCTCATCGCGTCACCGGTTCCTTCTGACACGCCGGACAAAAATGCGTCGAGCGGCCGGCGATCTGGCTCCGGATGATTTTCGCGCCGCATGCTCGGCAGGCTTCTCCTTCACGACCGTACACTCGATGGCTGACCTGAAACCAGCCCGGCTCGCCATTTGCATTGCGATAATCGCGCAAAGACGAGCCGCCCGCCTTGATCGCCGCCTGTAGCGTCGAGCGGATGCTGCACGCCAGGCGATTGATCTGCTTCGGCGAAAGTGAATCGGCCGGCGTCAGCGGATGGATCGCCGCCTTGTGCAGGGCCTCGTCGCAGTAGATGTTGCCCAGCCCGCTGATCATGCGCTGGTCCATGAGAACGGCCTTGACCTGCCGTCGCCGCGACAGGATTTGCCGGAGGACAGGCACGCGAATCGTCAGTGCGTCCGGCCCGAGTTGCGGAAGTCCGTTGCCGTTCGAGTCGTCACTGCGCCCGCGGCACCAGACGCCGCCGAATCGCCGGGGATCGCGAAATCGCAGCTCGTCCATGCGTCCGATGAAGCGCACACGCAGATGAGTATGAGGTGCGAGAACATCGTCGATCGGTTCCACGGTCAACCTGCCGGTCATGCCGAGGTGCACGACGATTTCCGCGCCGCCGAAGAGTTGGATCACGATCCGTTTGCCGATCCGGCTGACGGACTCAATCTTCCCGCCGACCGCCTCGCGCGTCAGGATGCGATGGCCCGAGTGGACGATGTCCCTGCGGCCCAGCAGCACGCGGGCAATCGTCGCACCGGGCAGCCGTCCGGCAAGCTGTGTCACCACGGTTTGAACTTCCGGCAATTCGGGCATGGCTCGGGCTATCCTAGCACAGGACGCTCGGACCGGTCACTGCGCCACGCAAAGGCGAGGGGCGTGGTGGAGTCGAACCGCCTACGCTAGAATCACCCTGTGGTCCGGCAGGATTCCGCCGACAATGGTTCGCGCGGACATCACCCGCAAAAAGAGAATGCATCACGGAGGTAACAGGCGATGAAATTTTTCCTCGATACCGCGAATCTGGACGAGATCAAGGCCGGCGCCGCACTCGGCATGGTCGACGGCGTCACGACAAATCCCAGCCTCGTGGCCAAGGAGGGCAAGGACTTCAAAACTCTCGTCGGCCAGATTTGCGAGATCATCAGCGGGCCCGTCTCGGCGGAGGTCGTTTCCACCGAATGCGACGCCATGATCAAAGAGGCGCGCGAACTGACCAAGATCGCCCCCAACATTATCGTGAAGCTGCCGACGATCCCTGAAGGCGTGAAGGCCCTGAAGATCTGCACCGCCGAGGGCATCAAGACCAACCTGACCCTGATCTTTCAGCCGATTCAGGCGCTCATCGTCGCCAAGGGCGGCGCGACCTTCTGCTCGCCGTTTCTCGGCCGCCTCGATGACATCGGTCAGGACGGCATGGTGCTCATCGAGGAGATTCGCCAGATCTACGACAACTACGGCTTTGCAACCGAGATTCTCGCGGCCAGTCTGCGGCACCCGCTGCACGTCGCCCAGGCCGCCAAGGCCGGCGCCGACATCAGCACCATGCCGTACAGCGTCTTCGACAAACTGCTCAAGCATCCGCTGACCGACATTGGATTGGAGAAGTTCTTGTCGGACTGGAAGAAGTCAAAGGCCTAAGCCGCCGGCTGCATCACTCATCTACTCGCTGGTGGGCTTGTCTTCCGCCGCTTCCGCCGCCTGTCTCTCGCGCATCACGATCACTTCGTGATTCGCCGCGCCGCTTTTCCAGATTACCTCCAGTGAGTCTGAATCTCCGCTCGAAAGCTGCTCGAAGTAGGCGTCCTGCGCCGCTTTGTCGCCGTCGCGGCTTCGTCGGGCATCAACCACATAGTCCGGCATCGTCTCGCGGATGATCCCATCCAGGCGATCCAGAGATGGCTCGGTGCGACCGTCGTCCCCATGAATCCACGTCGTCTCCGGCCACGTTCGCCCCGCGTAGAACATGACCTGCTCAAGTCGATCGTGGGCATGGACCCGGTCGGCGCGTTTGGTGTTCGATCGCAGCCACCAGCCCGCGAGCTTGTAGGGCGCCTTGTCGGCGTTGATCTGCATCGTCGCGTAATAAACCAGCGGCACGAAGACGACGAGCGATGCCGAGAGCCAGAGGCTGCGAATCCGGCGTCGCGCCAGGATCGTCGGGTCCGCCTCTGTTTGACCGGCTCCTCGGGCCAGCGCGGCCGCGATCATCGTCACCAGCGCGCTCATGCCCGCCGCGGCCCACGGAATCGTCAGCGCCGCGGGAATCAGCAGATAGCGCGAGCTGATCTCGCCGTACGACTTCACCCGAAGCTGCACGGCGACGAGTTGCAGCGCGATGGCGACCACCACCAGTCGGGTACCGCGCGACTCCGGACGCGGCGCCGTCTTGAGAATCAAGGCAATCAGCGCCAGCGTCGAGAGGACGTATCGACCGCTCTTGCACCACTCCTCGACCATCCGCGCCGGGGCCATGTACCACGCGACCTGGTGCGCGAAGACCGCCGACTGCCGCAGAGTCGCCGCGCGTGTCGACGTCGTGGCGTCGATCTCCGGTCGCCCGGTCTCATGCGTGTCCCCCGTCGAGGATCGCACAGCCGCGGCCTCTCTGCCAAACATCAATTCATCGAGGCTCTTGTTCGGCATGACCCTGCCCGTGGCGATGGAGTGCGGCGCGGCGATGACTGCAAACGCCCCGGCCATGCACGCCACCCCCGCGACGCGCCGGGCCCATCGCTCCGTTGCACTGGGCCACAGCGCGCAGATCGCCATCGCGGTGACCAGCCCCAGCGCCTCCTGTCGCACGAGGTACGCCAGGCCGGCCACCGCTCCGCAGGCGGCAAAGCGCGGTAGCGACATCCGATCCATCGCCGACAGACCGATGACCATCGCCGCCAGAAATAGCGCCAGGTGCGGCATGTCCGAAAGCACATCCGCGCCCAGCATCGCCCCCTGCGGCCAGGCGCACGCCATCAGCCCGGCGACGAGTGCGATCCGCGTGTCACCAAACAACCGCCGCCCGAGGAAGTAGATCAACAAGCACGCCGCCGCCCCGCCGCAAATTGCGACAAACTGCCCGCACCCCTGCCAGATGATCGGGTGATCCTTGTAGAACGAATTGATCGTGATCCGGTTGACCGCCAGCATCAGCGCCGGATAGCCCGGCTGCTTGGTCGTGTCGCGCATGACCGCCAGCGGCTCGACGGCCAGTCTCTTCGCATAGGTGACGAATTGCACCCCGTCTCTGCTCAGACAGGCGAGATTGGCCGCGCCATTAACGTGAATCGCCAGCGCGGCAAGGAGAATCCACATCCACGCCGGAACGACGGGCACTGATGCGAAGAATCGATGACCCGCCGGCCGCAAGGGGCCGTTCGCGCTTGAGGATGGCGAAGTTCTCGTGTCGCCGGGCGGCATCCCGACATTGAAACGTCGACCGAAGAAAACGCCAGATGGGAATATTCAACGATCACGGAGCGACGATGGGCCGAATCACGTCGCTGGGATCATCGTCGCCAGTTTTCGAACCAGCCCGAGCTCGCCCGACTTCAGCGTCGCCTCGGCCAGGGCAACCATCTCCCGCGCCGCATCGTACGCTTTCACCGTAATGGCATGCTGAACCAGCGTCGTAAACGCCGTCGCCGACGGGTCGAACTGAATCACCCGCCGCCCCAGCTTCTGCGCTTCGTTATAACGACCGACCCCCAGCAGGGCTTCGTAATACTTGCCCGACTCAAACACCACCTGCTGCTTCAGATACATGGCGAGATTGTCGCGCGCCCGCTGGTTCATCGTGGAGCCGTACTTGCTCGACTGGTTGTACTGGGCGATCTTCGCCTCGACCCGCTGAAAAACATCGCCCGCAAGATTCACGATGTCGTCATAGCGCTTCTGCTGAACCAGCAGATCGAGCACGTCGGGAAACAGCATCCGCTGAATCGCCAGCCCGATCTCCCCGTGGGCGTTGAGCGACTCGTAAAGCGCCAGTTGTCGCTTGCTCTCGCCTAACACGCGGTTGATTGCCGCCGCCTCCAAAACGCGCGTGGTCACCTTGTGCAGCGCACCGCGATCCGGGCTGGAAGTCGCTGTGACGCTGGCCAGCATTTTCGCGGCCGTCTCTTCGATCTGATCGCGCCGTCGGGCCAGCGCCTCGGTGCAGGGCGAATAGCTCTTGCCCAGGCTCACGATCTCGTCGAGTACCGTCGTCAGCCGCATCCGTGAGAAGCCCGATCCCAGCTCCTCGCCATGATCAAAACACCACAGTAGCTCGTCGAGCGCCTCCTTTTGCTTGCCTGACGAAGCAAGCTCGCGAGCCAGTTTGATCTTGTCCAGACCCTTCGCCATGCCGTTGTCCGACGGCTTGACAGCGGGCTCCTCCGTCGGCGCGGGCTTCGCATTTTTACCTGTGATGGCCTTGGCGGCGTTGGTCAGAAATGTCTGCGGCTGTTGAAACCCGACCGTCCGCCCCAGCTCGCTCCCGTCAGGACGAATAAACACCATCGTCGGATACGACCGAATCTTGTACCGCGCCGCCAGGGGCCGATTCTTGTCCGCATCGATCTTCAGCGGAATCGTCCGCTCGCTCAGCCAGTTCTTCACCGCCTGGTCGGGCCACGTATGCCGGTCGAGCAGTTTGCACGGGCCGCACCACGTCGTATAGAAATCCACCATCAGGACCTTGCCCTTCTCCCGGGCAACCTTGCACGCATCTTCAAAACTCCCGTCATAAAACGGCGCCTCCGCCGAAGCGACCGAGGCCGATGCAAGCAGGATGACACAACTTAGAAAACGTCTCATGACCAGGGCTCCATCCAGGGCGGCTCGCCCGCCGACGAAAAGGGCGATCGGGCAAGCGATTTGGGGCATTCTCGAACGGTCTCATTCTATCGGTAAAAGGCCCGCCACCGGCAGGCGTTTCAACACCCGAAAGACACTTCCGCCGCTCCTGCCGAACCTGCCACGGGCCATACCGGCATGTCAGACTGGCAGATGGCGGACACCCTGTCGCTTCCGCACCCTTTCGAGAAATCTATAATCTGCTTGGAGACATAGGTTTATGTTTCTCCTCCGTCGCCCGCGTCCGTGGCATTCCGCTTGCAATCAGGTTTAGTGACGCGCCGCCTCCGCGATCAGAAAACCTCGAAGACGGCAGCCCCAAAAAACAACACAGGAGCACCCGCTATGTCAAAGATCATCGGAATCGACCTCGGCACCACCAACTCGGTCGTCGCCGTCATGGAAGGGGGACAGCCCAAGGTTCTCACCAACTCTCTCGGCGCACGCACGACGCCCTCGGTCGTCGGCTTCACCGACAAGGGCGAGCGCCTCGTCGGGCAGATCGCCAAGCATCAGCAGGTGACCAACCCCGTCAACACCGTCTTCTCCATCAAGCGCTTCATGGGCCGGCGCCACAACGAAGTCGGCTCCGAGGAGAAGCTCGTGCCCTACACCGTCACCGGCGGATCGGAAGAGCTGGTCAAGGTCAAGATTCGCGACAAGGAATACACCCCGCCGGAAATCTCCGCCATGATCCTTCAGGACCTCAAGAAGACCGCGGAGGATTATCTCGGCGAGAAGGTCACCGCGGCGGTCATCACCGTCCCCGCGTACTTCGGTGATGCCCAGCGCAAGGCCACCCAGGAAGCAGGCATCATCGCCGGCTTCGACGTCAAGCGCGTCCTGCCCGAGCCGACCGCGGCGGCGCTCGCCTACGGCATGGACAAGAACAAGGGCGGCAAGCTCGCCGTCTTCGATCTCGGCGGCGGCACGTTTGATATTTCCATCCTCGACGTCGGCGAAGGCGTCTTTGAGACCCTCGCCATCAACGGCGACACCCATCTCGGCGGCGATGACTACGACCAGATTCTCATCGACCACGTCGCCGAGGAGTTCCGCAAGCAGTACGGCGTCGATCTCCGCAAGGACGCGATGGCCCATCAGCGCCTCAAGGAGGCCTGCGAAAAGGCCAAGTGCGAGCTGTCCGGCAACATGGAATCGACCATCAACCTGCCGTTCATCACCGCCGACGCCAGCGGCCCCAAGCACCTGAACATGACCCTCACCCGCTCGAAGTTCGAGCAGCTCACTGAGCCGCTCACCGAGCGCTGCCGTCGGCCGGTCCTCAAGGCGATGGAAGATGCCAAGCTCAGCCCCAAGGACATCACCGAGGTCATCCTCGTCGGCGGCAGCACCCGCATGCCCGCCGTCCAGAAGCTCTGCAAGGAGATCTTCGGCAAGGAGCCGAACCGCAGCATCAACCCGGACGAGGCCGTCGGCGTCGGCGCCGCCATTCAGGCCGGCATCATCGGCGGAGACGTCAAGGACATCCTCGTCCTCGATGTCACCCCTCTGTCACTCGGCGTCGAGACCCTCGGCGGCGTCCTGACCGTCATGATCCCGCGCAATACGACCATCCCTACCAGCAAGAAGGAGGTCTATTCCACCGCCGCGGATAACCAGGGCGAAGTGACCATCCACGTCCTCCAGGGCGAGCGCCAGATGGCGGGCGACAACCGCACCCTCGGCAAGTTCAACCTCGCCGGCATTCCACCGGCCCCGCGCGGCGTGCCCCAGGTCGAGGTCACCTTTGATATCGACGCCAACGGCATCCTGCACGTATCCGCCAAGGACCTCGGCACTGGTAAGGAGCAGAAGATCCGCATCGAGGGTTCGTCGGGCCTGTCCGAGGCCGAAGTCGAGCGGATGCGCAAGGAGGCCGAGAGCCACGCCGAGGACGACAAGAAGAAGCGAGAGCTCATCGACGCCCGCAACCAGGCCGATCAGGTCGCCTACCAGACCGAAAAGACCCTCAAGGAGCACGGCGACAAGGTCCCGGCAGCCGAGCGCAGCAAGGTCGAAGGCGCGGTCAGCAACCTCAAGGAGGTCATCAAGAACGACGACGCCGGCGCGATCAAGCGCGCAATAGAAAACGTCATGTCCGCGTCGCAGGAACTCGGCAAGATCATCTACGAGGAAGCGGCCAAGGCCTCCGCAGCGGCAGGAGGCGCCGCCCCCAGCGGCGAAGGCGCCGCCCCCGGCAGCGCGAAGAAGGACGACGACGTGATTGATGCGGAGTTCGAGGTGAAGAAGTAAGACCCAGTTGCTAGGGCGCAGTTGTTGAGAATTGAGGACTATCTCTGGGTTGAGACGGACGATAGCTGTGCTCTATGCGGTTCGCGGGAAGCCCGCGCGCTCACGATTCACCATATCGATGGGAATCACACTAACAACACGTATGACAATCGAATCGTGTTGTGCCACAATTGTCACCAGAGGTTCCACGCTAAGGATGGTGACATTACTGAGGGTCAAATCCGGGACCGCAAGAGGCACCTTATTGTCAAGACTCTGACGCATTACGGAGTGAACGCACTGAAACTTGCCTGCCGCAGACGGCATGTAGTTGGAGCGCCCTTCCTGTTAGACCACCTTGTTGATTTAGGTCTTTTGGAGCGTGGTAGAGATATCATGTCGCACACCGACGATGGGAAGGACTCTGTGGTGTCAGTTTGCCAGTATCTTCCAACGACAGATGGTGTTCGAATTGTCGAAGAGTGGTTTTAGTGCATGTACTCTTAGGCCGTTTCAACGGCCTTCCCCGCAGGGCTACTAGCCCGCATATTTCATCAGTGATCTTCGAATGGTGATGGACGGAGTTTTTCGGCTTTGTGCGTGAGCGGAGGGATGAAGGTGGAGGTTGGAGCGCGCAGGGCCCCCTTACCCCCAAGCGGTGATCAGGTTGTTTTTCGGGTCATGATGGGGCGGGCGGGATCAGGCGGAGTCGTGGAACCAGGGATCGCCACAGGTCCTGCAGGGGGCAGCTGCTCGACAGTCGCAGTACGACGCGGCGCACGGAGACGACCACCCGCGCGGCGACCTTGAAGAGTTTCAGGCGAATGGTGTTCACCTGGGCCTCGGCCAGTTCGGTGCCGGCCAGGGCCGTGCGGCGCAGCGTTTCCACCAGGACGTAGGCCGCCGAGGACAACAGCAGCCGGAACTGATTGGCCAGGAAGGCGTGGCAACTGGTGCGATCGGCGAAGAGCCCGAGCTGCTGCTCCTGATGCGGTTCTCCATGTCGCCGCGGGCCGTGTACAGACCGTCGTAGATATCGTTCGGCGTGCGGTCGGTCAGGTTGGTCACCACAGATCGAACGTTGGGCCCCTGAACCAGCCGCTCGGCCTTGACGATCACGCGCGCGGGCGATCCCAGGTCTGCGCCGCGTACTCGATCTCGTGGAAGTTCCGCACCTTCTGCTGCGTGGTGGCGAACTGGGCCTCGGCCGCCTGCATGAAGGACTCGGCCGCTTTCTCCAGGACGGTGTTGCGGGCCAGGCCCAGCACGTACTTGACGCCGTGCCGGTCGCACCATTTCATCATTCGCCGGCGGCAGAAGCCGGAATCCCGCGGACGATGATCCGCACCCCGGGCCACGCCTGTCGCAAGCGCGCACCAGCAGCTTCAGGATGGGCCAGGCGTGATGGGCCCGTCGATGTTGCTGGGCCGCAGGTAGGAGACCAGCAGCCGCGAGCCGCAGAACACATACAGCGGTAGGAAGCAGTGGTGGTCGTAATAGCCGTGGAAGAAGCGGCCTTCCTGGTTGCCGTGGATCGGATCGTCGGTCGCGTCGAAGTCGAGGATCAATTCCTCCGGCGGCGATTCATAGGACGCGATGAACTGCTCCACCAGCACACGCGACATTCGTGCCAGGTCGCCGCGCGTGACGCGGTTCTCCAGCCGGCACAAGGTCGGACTGCTGGCCAGCGGCTCATCCGCGCTCGGCGGCCGCCGGTCAGGACCGCCAGCACGGGATCGCTCCGCAGGGCTTGATGGTCGTTGAGATCTTCGTAGCCCATCGCAATGGCAAAGATGCGGCGGCCAGCATGACCCGCTGGTCATGTTGAATTCAGGCCGGATCACGCGGGTCGTTGATGACCCCGGCCAGTTGATCGACCAGGCCCAGACGCCGCTCGACCTCCCGAAGCAGCAGACCCCCGGCGTCTGAGGTGAGCGTTCCGCCTGTGAAATCGGCCACGATTTTCTTGCGGCCGAGACTGGAAAAGAACATCGGTTTGCTGTTACAGTCTGTCACGAAAAAGCCTCCCTGCCTATGGACCGGAATGTTCTTACGAAACCCCAGTCTACAGGGCTTCGAGGCTTTTTCTATTCCTATTCAACGCCGACCTGATGAAATATTCGGGCTAGGCCAGGGCTTTAGCCCTGGTCAACAAAGCCGCCCGACCCTCGCCCTATTTCACCCCAGGCGCTACGCGGCCGGGGTGGGGGTGAGTGCAACAAGCGCGGCACCCGTCGCCCAGCCCTAAAGGGCTGGTCTAGTAGCCCTTCGGGAAAGCCCCGTGAACGGGGCTGAAAACACAGACCCATGCCCTTCGGGAAAACTCCGCGAACGGGGAAGAGAACACGGTGGTAAACGGGCGTATTTCCAAATTAATCGTGCCCAGGCCGTTTCATCGGGCTAAAGCGGCTTGCGCATCTGCGTAGCGTCCGGCGCCTCTGCCGGACGTGAATCGCAAGGAACATTTCCTGTTATACAATGCTGCATCAACGCGCAATCTGCCATAGGCCGTTTCAACGGTCTATTCAAACCGACGACCACCAAATCTCCACCACTCCACCACTCCGTAAATCCGCCACCCCGCGAATCCGCCATTCCACCACGCTCCGCCGAATCGGTTTTCGCAACGCACCCCTCACCCGTTGAACCGATCGATTCTCTCCAGCCGCTCCTGTGTCGTCCCCCGCGCGTGGTGCTCCTTCTGATTGCGAATGTACGCCGCCACCCACGGCAAATCCTTCGTGCCGAAACTGACCACGCCGTAGCCCGCCTGCCACGCCAGCAGCTTCCGATTGGCAATCTCGCTGTTGATGTAGTGAGCGCTGGCCCCCTTGAGTTCCCCGATCCACTCGCTGATCAGCAGCGACGACGGCACGCTCACCGCGATGTGAACATGATCCTCGACGCCGCCGACCTCGTGAACGATCACCTCCGGCGTCTGCAACATGCGATGCCGCAGGTAGTGGTGCGCCCGGTTCTCAATCTGATCGGCTAGCACGCGCAGGCTCTCCTTAGTGTGCCAGGTGATATGCAGATTAATCTCGCTATAGACGTTACGCGGCAGGGCCGGACCCTCTCAAAAGATAAGCGTTACGACTTCTGGACGCCGAACGACGTAGATGCGCCGGCAATATACCTACCGAACAAAGCGACAACAACGAAGCCATGAGCGCTCCGCATCACCGTCATAGCCTTCAGGCCGTTTCAACGGCCTTCCCCGCAGGATTTCCAGGCCGGTGCCTTCGCCCGGGTCAAAAAGGCACAGATTTAGACTCTCATTGTTTATTCCCAGGTGTATATTGATAGGGGGCGTTCAGGGCCGTTCAAAAGGAGGTTCAACGTCACCGGGCCGGCAATCAAGCGAAGTTCAACTTAATGCCCCGCTGGGCCGAACAAAGCGACACAACCAGCACCGGTGGGCGGCTTACCTGCGGCATCGGGCGCCGTGCTGACAACATCGCCACGCGGCCCATTCTCCACTGCCTATCGAGATCGATAGGTTGTGCCCCGCCGACTTTTTGTTGAAGATTGCACCAGCGACTTGCAATTGTGGTTTGGCGTCGCTTCCGTCCGCGAAAACGCCAAATGGGTCAACTACGAATTTGCAGCAAGGGAGGCTCTCTAGCGGGCACGCGCGCGTGCCGATTTTCGAACCAGTCTTTTCCGTCGGGCGACACCCACAAAATAAGCTCGGTGAACAAGCCCGAATCGCCGGTGAGAATGCATCCAGAGAGGAAGGGCCAGGGGACCGAGGGGTCGAGTGATGCTGCGCGTGCTTGCCATGACGCCATGCAGGCGTGATTCATGGCAACCGCGCCAAACCGGTGCAAGCAACGCCGGCCCGCTCTGCCGGAAGTTCATCGTTTTTTCGGTGCGTACGCGCAGTCTTCGTGCCTGCGCTGCAAAGGATAGGACGCTCGGCGGTCGTACCTTGTAACTATAAGACCGACGTGCGCCAGTGAATCCGATTTTCTCCTTTCTCGGCCTTGGGAGGTTCGCCGCGGCAGTCTGACTGCCGCGGCGCTTCCCGGGGAATGGTGAGGACGGCAGGAACAATTCGACAACGGCGAGTTGATCCTGATCGATCCAGCGAGGGAGGACAACGTCGGAATTCGTTCAGTTGACCGGCCATGACGCCGGTCAGCGCATACAGTTGAAACCTGTCATGGCCGGGTGACACGGATGAATGAAGGTCTTAGGACAAACGGTCCTCAATTGCCGAAGGGGTTGCCTCCGATGGGCGACTTCGGATGGCTCCATGATGGCGCCCGGCTGCCGCCAGGCGCACAGCCGGCGATTTGCAGCTTCGCCGCCAGCTTTGACCTCACGCCGCGCGAGATCCAAATCGTAACCCTTATCTGCTGCGGCCTGAAAAATGAAACGATCGCCCGCACTCTAAAGCTTGCCATATCTACCGTCCGGTTCCACCTGCGTAACCTCCACCGCAAGACGGGCACGAGCGATAAGCTGGATGTGGTCCTTCACATCTGGAAGCACGCGATCGCGTGCAAATAACGCTGTTCGGTCACGGTAAAGCGACTGTTCCACCGGTGACAAGAGCGATCGCCGATATTGCCGCGAATTATTGGTCGTATCTAAATTGAATTCGCCCATTGGATTTTTCAGGCTCGTTGCCGGTGCCGCCTTTCTGACACAATTGTTAGCTGTCTAAAGAGAGGGCGATTCGCCTCCAGCAGCCTGCAGTGGTCGTTTTGACGCCGATATACAAGCTCGATAGCGCGGATCGATGGCTATCTATATGGATTGGTAGGGCGCTTCGAACGAAGAGATTGATCGTCACAATTGGTAGCGAACATTCCGATTTTCGGCAGTACTAGCACTATAGTCAGCTAGTAACGCGGTAGTCGAACTCGTAGTATGAATTGAAATGCCATGGGGAGAGACGTGCGCGTCGCACGAATCGCTGCGGCGGGGATCACCTTAAGGAGGGGAGATCACTCATGTATCTAAGGGCCAATCCGTGTTGCCTTGTATCGGGGCGACATTCGTCGCCGTCCATTTTTTCAAAGCCGTTGTCCTTCCACGATTCGATGGCGGCGAGAGCAATCAGTCGTTGTGCGCTCGGGCGCGTCGGCGCCGTTCGGTGCTCGGCGATTGCGCTTGCGCTCGTGCTCTCGTTTTCCGTGACGGCCGGCGCCGCGCCTTTGGGCGTTGGTGGACTGCTGTTCCCGGCGCCGGCGGAGCCGGACCCGACGGGCGGAGTGTTGGTGGCCGGCGGTGTTCCCGTGCCCTTCGCCAGCATTAACTACAGCGGAACGCTGACGTCATCCGTGATCGCCGGCGATCCGTCCAATCCATTCGGCGGCCTCACCTTCACGTACCTGCTGGCCTCCGATGCCATCAGCGTCAACATGATCTCCCGCCTGACTGTCAACGGGTATCAGGGCTTCCTGACCGATGCGAGTTACCAGGCGCCGCCGGGAGGGGTTATGCCGGCGTATGTCGACCGGCTGACCGCCGACGTGGTGGGTTTCAGTTTCATTTCCTTCCCGATTGGGTCCGGCCTTATTTCGCCCGGCTCGAACAGCGCCCTGCTGGTCGTGCAGACGGACGCCCCCGCATTCACGACGTCCTTCGCATCGGTCATCGACGGCACGGTGGTCTCACCTCCGACCTATGGGCCTATTCCCGAACCGGCTACGGCCGTGTTACTTCTGTCGCTGCTTGTTTATCAGGTAAAGATGGGTCGTCGGCCGCGCCGCACCCGTTCGTGAATAGATGATGAGTGAACTCTCGGGCGAGAGGAGCAATCGGGTGGTTTTGTCCCGACAAGACGCGGTGACTCACCCAGGGTTTTCTTCCGCGTAGCGCGACTCGCTATTCGCAAAACCCCAACCCCCGACACACTGAGCCCCCGGTGTCATTGACCGGGGGCTTTTATTTCGCCGATCAACACCGCCCCCTCCCCCAAAATCCGCGCGAGCGCTGATCAAGTATCTCCTTTGCTATGCGAAGACCTACACCCATCCCGCGCTGGGCCCCGAAGCGGCTTGCCGGCTTGCCTATGGGGCGTAGCAAAGTGGGTTGGCGACGGTCAACCAGCCGCCCACGCTTCGCCTTGTGTCGCCGCCTTTGCATTCACGCAGGACGGCCTCTGGCGCCTCTGTGTCACCTTCAATATTGCTCGCCCGCCGGCCCCCCAATCCGAGCCGCGCGCGTCAGCAAGCGGTACCAGAAAATCCGGACCCCCAATCAAATTCAACACCCATCGCCGACGCAATCAGTACCGCCGCCTCTGCATTTTTCCGGACCCTCTCGAATGCCCCGCGCAACCCCGCCGCCGCTCAAAATTTCGACGTTTCGACGTTTCGACTTTTCGACGTTTCCTCCCAAAACCTCCCAAAACGCGAACCGCCCCAACCCGCGCCCGCCACAAGCGTTACCACAATCCGCAAGAGGCTTGTGTCACCTTATGTCACCTTGGATGTGCCGCGAAAACCCGCTCAGAAAGGGCCCTACGAGCCGAGCCCCACCAGCCAGCCCGGTGCGAATCGGACCGCCGCGTGCAGGATCGCCAGCGTGTACAAACCCGCGACGATGTCGTCGAGCACCACGCCCCATCCGCCGGGCAGCCTGCGCTCGATCAGGTTCGCCGGCCAGATTTTGGCGATGTCGATGGCCCGCTCGAGGAAAAACGCCGCCGCGACAAGCTGCCAGGTGCATGGCACGGCGATCATCGCTACCAGAAAACCGGGAATCTCGTCGATGACGTTCTTCTTGCTGTCCTTTTCGTTGAGGATGCGGTCGGTGCGATCCGCGACATATATGCTCACGGCGGTGAACGCGACCGTGAAGCCGATGTACGCCCCGACGCCGATCTTGAGCCACAGCGCCAGCAGCAGATACAGCGGCACGCCGACGACGGCCACCGCCACCGTGCCCGACGCGAAGGGGACGAACCCAACATACGAAAGCGAGCCGACGAACAAAAGAACATGCTGCGCGGTCGTGCGCGCGGTGGCGGTGGTTTCAGGCGGCGATGGTGTCATGAGAAGTACTTCGCCGCGATCGGTCCGAGTCGCCGCCGGGTCTCGGCCGTTATGGCCTCGTGCTTCGTCCAGACCGCCATCGCCAAAGCGCTCTGGCAGGTGCAGGCCGCGGGAGTTTGATCGACGAATCGCCGAAGCGCGGCGCGAATGAGATGTACCGAGTTCGCCGTGGCGACCTCGACGTTATGGATGATCTCCTTGAGCAGGGCGGTTCGGTCGGCCCCCGGGTCGTGAGGACGCCAGCAGTCGTAATCGGTCGGCAGCGCCACCAGGGCGTAGCACATCTCCGCCTCCCGGGCGAGCTTCGCCTCCGGCATGCAGGTCATGCCGATCAGGTCGCCGCCCCACGAGCGGTGCATCCGGCTCTCGGCCACCGTCGAAAACGCCGGCCCCTCCATGCACACATAAGTCCCCCCGTCGTGCAACGTCGTTTGCACCTGCCCCCCGCTGTCCAAGAGAATTCGCCGCATCGCCGGACAAAACGGCTCCGCGAACTCAACATGCGCCGCAATCCCCGGCTCGTCGAAAAAGCTGGAGCTTCGCCGATACGTCCGGTCGATGACCTGGTCCGCGATGACCAGATCGCGCGGGCGAATCTCCTCGCGCAGACTTCCGGTCGCCCCACTGGCGATGATCCGCGTGACGCCCACCGACTTCAGCGCATAGATATTGGAACGATAAGGCACCGCCGATGGCCCGAAGGTGTGGCTCGGACCGTGCCGCGGAAGGAAGGCGATCTCAACACCCTCCCACTTCCCCCGCGTGATCGGAGCGCTCGGCGGACCGAACGGGGTCTCCACCGTCACCGCCGCGCCCCGAATCTCGCCCGCCAGGGCATGACCCAGGCCCGTGCCGCCGATGAGCCCGATGATCTCCGTCGCCATGCGCCGTGTCCTTTCCCGCGGGTGCGCCATCGCATCCGCCGTTCGTCGGCAATATCCGGCGAGCCGGGAAATCCGTCAAATCGCCGGCCGTTACCTCCATCATTGACTCGCGTAAACTACCGCCATGGCGGAAGCCCGGGCAATCTTCGATCAGCAGGAACTGGCCATCGTGCTGAGCCACTACGATCTCGGCAGGATCGTGGACCTCCGCGATTTCCCCCGCGGCTCGCATCAGGCGGCCAAGATTCTGGTCACCACCGACCGTGGCAAGTTCCTGCTCAAGCGCCGACCCAAGGGCAAGGACGACCCCTACAAGATCGCCTTCACCCACGCGCTGCAACTCTACCTGGCCAATCATCACTTCCCGATGCCGCACCTGATCGGCACCCGGGCAGACAACAACTCGATGCTCAAGATCGCCGACTGCATCTACGAGGTCTACGAGTTCATCGATGGTGAGCCATACGACGGCGGGATGCTGGCGACCTACGAGTCCGGCAAGACGCTGGGCCTCTATCACGCCCTGGTGAGTGCTTATCAGCCGGAGTATCCGCCGCCGCCGGGCACCTATCATGGGTCGAAGGTGGTGCATGATTCGATCGGGAGAATGCAGGCCGTCCTCGCGAAGCGCCCTTCGGCGGTGGGGCATGAGGATGAACTCGCGGCGACCATCGGTTCGCTCCGCGAGACGTACGCCATGGCGGCGGCGCAGGCCAACGAGCTGGGCCTGCTCAAGTGGGAGCCGCAGATCATCCATGCCGACTGGCATCCCGGAAACCTGATCTTCGACAAGCAGCACGTGGTCGCGGTCATCGACTACGACGCGGCACGGGTCGCCCCGCGCGTGGTGGATATCGCCAACGGATGCCTGCAATTCTCCATGATTACGGGTCCGCGCGACCTGTCCGCATGGGAGGCTCGGGCCGACGAGGCGAGGATCATTCGCTTTCTGCACGGCTATGACGAGATGAACACCCTGACCCATGCGGAGATTCGCACGCTGCGGTTTCTGATGCAGGAGGCGCTCATCGCGCAGGTCATCTCGCCGATCCTGAAGCGCGGAACCTTTGCCGGGCTGGATGGTTTTGAGTTTCTGAAGATGCTCCGGCGCAAGGCGGATTGGCTGGGGCAGAATCCCGGCGCATTTGAGATCGACACGGAGAAGGAATAAGGTGATGCGACGTTATGGCTAATGTCATCGTAAAGTTTTACGGCCCGGCGAAAGATCGAGCGGAGGTTGAACAGACTTCGCTTGAGATCGCGGCGGGCGAGACGGTCGGCGGCGTGGCGGGCAGGCTGGCGGAGAAATATCCGAAGCTGGGACAGTCACTGGGGATTCGGCTGGCGGTGAATCGGACATTCGTCCCGCTGAGCCACGTCGTCCAGGACGGCGATGAGATCGCGGTGATTCCGCCGGTGTCGGGGGGCGCGCCTGCGCCGCGCGTGGGACTGACGAGGGAGCCGCTTGTCACGGATGCGGTGGTGGCGGAGTTGATGCGGCCGGACGCGGGGGCCATTGCGACGTTTGTGGGGACCGTTCGGGCGGAGTTGGACGGGTGCAAGCCGCTGACGGCGCTGGAGTATGAGGCGTATGAGGAGATGGCGCTGGAGCAGATGGAGTCCGCGCGGAAGAAGGCGGTCGAGAAATTTGGCGTTCTGGATGCGGCGGTCCACCATCGACTGGGGCGCATCTTGCTGGGCGAGGCGTCGATCCTTGTCGTCGTCGCGAGTGCGCATCGGGTGGAAGCGTTCGACGCCTGCCGATGGATTGTAGACAAGGTGAAGGCGGACGCGCCGATCTGGAAGAAAAACATCTGGGCCGATGGCTCGGCAGAATGGGTGGACCCCACGTGTTCATGACGATTGCTCGGGCGATCGCGCAGACGGCGGCGGGCATCTGGCTCGGTGCGATTGTGATGATGGCCATCGTCGCGCCGACGACCTTTTCCGTGATGCGCACGGTCGATGTGGATCGGCCGAATATGATCGCGGGAAAGGTGATGGCGAAGAACTTTTCCCGGTTTGATACGGTGCAGATTTCCTGCGCGGCCGTTATTGTCGCGTGGCAGATCGCATCACTGCTGAGGGGCCGGCGCGCCACACGGGACAAGGTGAGAATGGGGATCATCTTGGGTGCTGCGGGACTGATGCTGTACAGCGCGATGGTGATGACGCCGAAGATCGCGAACATGCAGGCGGACATTGCGGCGCCGGACGCCGAGGCGGCGGTGAAGGCCGCGTTCGATGCCTTTCACGCATCGGCCGTTCGCATCGCGCAAGCGGTGATGGTGCTGGTACTCATCCTCAATATCGAAATGGCGATGCCGCAGCGCGACAGGCGCTCGCCGGGGAGTGCGTCATGAAATCGGTGAAGCCGAAAACTCGGCGCGGAGGCATTAAGAAGTTCGGCGGCACGGAATCCGCCGCCTCACGCCACGACCGGGCTGAAAAAATCGTCGGCGAACTTCATAAGTTGTACTCGGACGTGGACTGCGCATTGGGTCACGAGTCCGCTCTGCAACTGCTTGTGGCGACGATTTTGTCCGCTCAATGCACCGACGATCGGGTGAACAAGGTGACGCCCGAGTTATTCGCGCGATACAAGTCGGCGGCGGACTTCGCGCATGCAAGGCCCGCAGAGTTGGAGAAGCTGATTCAATCGACCGGGTTCTTTCGCAACAAGACCAGGAACATCATCGGCGCGGGACGGGTGATCTGTGAGAGGTTTGGCGGCGAGGTGCCGGACAACATGGATGACCTGCTGGAGATTCCCGGCGTGGCGAGAAAGACGGCGAACGTCGTTCTCGGCACATGGTTCAAGAAGAATGAAGGCGTCGTGGTCGACACGCACATCGGGCGGTTGTCGCACCGGCTGAAACTCAGTTGGCGATCCAAGGATGACAAGGATGCCGTGCGGATCGAGCGTGACCTGATGGAATTAATCCCGCAAGACGATTGGACATTTGTCGGTCATGCGCTGATCTGGCACGGACGGCGGGTGTGCGCGGCGAGAAAGCCTGACTGCGACCGTTGCACGCTTGCGGACTTGTGTCCCTCGGCGCACTCGTTCAACTCGGCATAGCGTTTCGGGCAGGGGGGATCAACCGAGAATCGCGCGCGTGGTTTGTACGGCGAATCGCTCCCACGAGAACATTCGCCGGGCATGCGCCGCGGAGGCCGTTGAAAACGCGGACCACTTGCGCTCGTTCATCAACAATGCCAGGACGGCCTCGGCACAATGCTCGACATTTCCGTCGGCAAAGACGAGGCCGGTTTCTTGGTGCCGCACCGCTTCGGGCAAGCCTCCGACATTGCTGACGACACAGGGGATGCCGCGGGACATGGCCTCGATGACGGTGTTGGCCATGGACTCGCGGCGCGAGGCCTGGATGCAGATGTCGATATCCGAATACAGACGATCGCGGTCGGCGACGTAGCCCAGAAACGAGACGCGATCGGCGATTCCGAGCGATACGGCGTCGGCCTGCAGCGCCGGCACCAGCGGGCCGTCGCCGAAGAAGACGAGTCGAGAATGTCGATCTTGTTTGGCGATTTGGCCGAAAGCGGCGAGGACGATGTCGCATCCCTTTTCCTTTGAGACGCGGCCGACGACACCGAGGACCGGTTCCAGATTTCGGCGGCGCTTTGCGGCAGCGGGCAGAAGGCGATGACCGTTGAGAATGATCCTCGCGCGATCCTCGGAAAAGGCAAAGGAGTGGAAGTAGTCGCGGGCGACCGTCTCGCTGTTGAAGATCAGAGTGTCGCAGCACCTTGCCGGCAGCGCGCGGCGTCGGATGGAAGGCCGCAGCATCGCGGCCATCTGAGAAGTCGGGCGGCGGCGCTGGGCAGCACTCGGCGCCATCTGTCGTATCGAAGAGACCACGCGAAGGCCCAGAGAGCGGGCCGCGACGAGCGAGGCGAAGAAGGCCGCGCCGGAGGCCTGCTGTACGACGAAGAGCGTGTCGGCATGGGTGGCGCGGAGCCAACGCCTGCGCTCGCGGTGGCGCATCAGGCCGAGCTTGTCGTCACCGGAGAGCTGATCGTCGATCCATCCGACGTGCTCGACGGTGAGGGCGTCGGGCGCATGCCTGTCGAGCAAGTCTCCATAGACCGAGACGCCGCTGTAGCCGACGTGAACTCGGGCGCCGACGGAGAGCAGAGCCTCAACGGCATCGCAGACATACTTTTCCGCGCCGCCGGTGAGAACCTGGCCGCCTGGGTGAACATGGTGAACGGCGAGGACCGCGACGCAGTGACCTCGGCCGATCTGCGGGAGGGGGGTTTGAGAAAAGCCTGTTGTGATCGTGGGCGCAGCGAGCAGCGGATCGAGCGGGGCCCCGAGGGTTCTGGAACGAGATTCAGGTATGGCGGTCCTGGTCGACACCGCATCGCCTCCATGCATTGATATCGGCGGTCCGTCGCCGATGGCTGGTTGTTAATGTTATTCGCTATCCTGCCTGAAGCCGGGGCCCATGCGGGGCGGATTGGGGATGTACTCCTTGGCGATCGGCCCGAGCAGGTCTTCCTCGTCCTGCGGCCAGGCGCCGTCTCTGCCGAGCAGGCAGTCGATGACGAAGAGACGGCGAGACGATTGTTTTGTCGGGATGACGACGTAGCCGAGCAGACGCTCTTCGACCGGGGACTTGCCGAAGAGTTGCTCGGCCGCGGCGGGTTCGTCGAGGAGGGTCATGTAGGCCAAGAGGGCCTCGGGCTTGACGAAGAGGAGGTCTCGGTCGCGGCCGTCCTTCTTGAAGCGAAGGGCCATGCAATCTTCGCGGTCCCAGTCGAGGAGATTGTTCAGGACGACGTCGGAATCTTCGCCGGGCTTCCATTCGCCATTGAGAATGCGAACGACTGCGCCGGACGATGACTGAAGGCCGTTAAGGACTGCGTGGCCATGCTCGCCTGCCGTGCCGGAGAGGGTCAGGCTGGTGATGCCCGTGATCTGTCGTAAGTCTTCAATTGAAAGATTCGGCAGCGATGTGCTCCAGTCGCGGCGGACGCGGTCCCATGCGTAGTGATCGCCGGGCTTGGGCGGCACGTCGGCGGGGGCGAGGTCGCTATCCGGTGCAACGTTGACGTAGGCGAGTCCGGGGATGGGTCGGTCGTCAATTCCGCAGAAACGCAGTGAGAACTTGTTCGTAGAGGTTGATGATGACGAGCTCGTCGGCAATGTGACTCTCACCTCGTTCCAGCCGGTGTGAAGCATCGCGATTGCCGCGGCGGTGTCGGGAAGGAATGGCTTCGCTGATGAGGCGTCCTGGGATTTCGTATCAAAGGCAGGGCTCCTGTTGATTTCGAGGGTAGCGCTTCCGCCGAGCCAGACGCCAGCCTGCTGATCCACGGGTGAGTAGACCCAGCATCTCGCGAACGTTGTATCCGATGCGCCGGCGGAAACTCCGAGGCGATTCATATCTACGACGTCTGACCTGCTCTCCAGCGCGGTGGAATCTGAGAAGGCCATCGAACTGGAAACATCCCAGAGGCGGACAAACTCGGTCGCGCCGGGGCGGGGGACCATCTTCACCCAGGGAAGGACTTCCGGCGGCCAATGATATTTGAGTGCCGCGCGGATGGCATAGCCGATGTCCGGGACCGGATGGTGGCCGATGTCAGCCAGTTCATCGGGCATGGGGATGCCGCCGGTCAGTCCGCCGTTTCGCGCCGCCCAGGCGAACTGCTGATACCAGGCCAGGAGAAAGTCCTGCCAGGTTGCGTCGGTGCCGACTACGGAGAGGCCTGCGCCGTTGGGGCCGACGTCGCCGCCGACAGACTGAACACGCGGGCCGGAATCGTCGGCAGCTCGCGGACGGATGAATATCACACTGTCGAACCAGCCGCGCTTGGCAACGATGTCCTCGGCGGGGCCGACAAGACCGCCGGGATAGGTTGACAGTGGGAACGAGTCCGGCTTATCGAGTTCATAGATGACTGCCTGCGGAACGACCTTTCCCGATGTGGCGCCGCGGATCATGTCCTTGGCGATGATCCACGAGGCCTTGAGATCGAGGAGCCGCGAGTCGGGCATTCGGGCATCGCCTACGCCGCGGATCAGGACGATGAGGACGGACCACTGGGCGGGGCGCCGTTCAAAGGCGGACGAAGCGGCGCGGTCCATATAGTCCTGTACCTTGAAGATGTCGCCATCCATATGGTCGAGCATCTCGCCGGCGCGATACTGGGCGTCGGAGTGCATCTGGTAGATGATCCGGCATTCATTGAACTCTTTGAACGCCGAAGCGAAGACGCCGGTCTGACCCAGGAAGAGTCCCCAGCGATAGTGCTCGCGGAAATTACCGGAGAGCTTGTGCGGACGCTGATCGTAGGACAGCAGACGCACGCCGCGTCGGGCCATTCGGGCAAGCCGCTCGTCTGGCGACCCGGCGAGGTGGTGATAGGTCGAGCGGGCCAGTTCCTTGTTACCGGCCATCTCGTTGGCCATGGCGCCGAAGTAGGCCTTGAGTTGCGGATCCTGGGCCTGGTCCAGGTATGTGGAAATCGGGCCGTCGAGAGAATCGCTCAACATCAGCGGGTCGGGCATGCCGAAGGCGGAGATGTTCACGGCCTCCGCGACGGTGTCGAGGTCAAAGTCGATTGCCACGCGGCCGGCGGCGTATTGCGGGTTGGCGCGGAGCGTCGCCGGACTGATCACGTAGGCGCTGGGGAATTTGTAGAGTTGCCAGGGGGGAAGCTGCTGACCTGAGATGGTGAGTTTGACCGTGGCCGGGACCTTGACCTTGGGCACGTCCTCTTCGGATTCAGGTGCATCGGCGAGTGGGGCGGCCGGTGCGACGGCTGCCAGCGGCTGGGCCGCGACGATGACCAGGGCCTGAGGAAGGGCCCCGTCAATGTCCGTGGGGATGCGAAATGATTGGGTCGTCTTGCCCTGTTCGATCGCGCCACCGCCCAAAGGGGTGATGGTGACATCGGCACGGCTCGCCGCGAATGAACGTGATCCGCCAAGCATCATGACGCAGGAGAGGGCGGTGATGATTCCTAGTGGTTGATTGCGCAGCATCGTTCCTCTCGTGTCGGGCCGAATGAGTCGGCGTGAGCCCCATTCTTCGCGGGCGTCTTGACGCCGCGACAGTTTATGAGGCAGTTCCGCATTTTCTCGGAGGGAGCGATCCGTTGCAAGCTTGAGCGGACCTGGCGGGAATGTCCGCCCAGGAATGATTGTCACGCGTCGCGATCTGGCTTGCGCGGCTGGTCGTTTTTCACCAGCCAGTCAAAGTCACGATCTGACGGGCTCTCGGCGCGCACCCTGGCGCCGGGCCCGCCAGCATGGGGCTCGACGCTTCGAAGTCGTCGTCGCATGAAGAACCAGATCATCGCCATCGCGACAACGGCCCCGACGAGCCGGGATGAAAGGCGATCCTCGAGCGGATTCGCGACGCGCGCTGCGGGGGCTCGCAATTCGGAGAGATTGTTTGCAACAATAAGAGGGCTTGAATTTTCGGCGCCGTCGCGGGCGCGAAAACCGCGAATCTTGATGAAGTACCCTTGAGCCTTGATGACGCTGTGGAGCGGGACGTCGCCGGGGTCTTCGGTGAGAACGAGCGAGCAGAGCAGGGGGCCGGCCACCTGGGATAATTCCATTTGGTAGAGGCGGGGAAGATCGGGACGATTGGTGACATCGTGGGCTTGATAGGAGAGGACGACGCCCTCAATGGTGACGAGTTGCCCGCGATGGTCGGAGGGTCGCTCCAAGAGAACCTTCCAGTTCAGCGGTGTGCCGGATGCTCGATCGGCTGGCTCAACGGGCGGCGGATGAGAGTGGACATATCGGCAGAACCAATAGAAGGCGGGATCGTCGAACGAGAACACGCCGTCACGGACGCCTTCGAGCAGCCGCTTGCCTTCGGCGAGGGGATCGCCTGAAGCGTCGGCGGCGGGCGCGGGCTGGCCCATGGCGAGGAAAAGGCTGATCCATATTTGTGACAACAAGAACGTCATGACAATGGTACTTCTTCGATCATGGCTTCCGGTCGCTCGTCATCTTTCGCGCTTCGGCAGACAGCGTCAGCAGCCGGTCCTTCCAGGGGGGACCGCCGAGCTCCGGATGCCATGCCTGTTCGGACTCGATGCCTTTGATGACGTCTTCGGCGCGGCCGTGGCGAAGCAGGTGGGCGAACCAATAGGACCGGGCCTCCCAATAGTGATCGGGAGAGCGATCTCGCAAACCGGCGTCGCGGAGCAGGCGCGCCCAGAGTGACTCGGCGCGTGCGGCGGCCCCGTCTCGCTTCTCGCCGGTCCAGGCGGTGCTGATGCGCTCCTCTGTCCGGGCAGCTGCGAGGATGATTGCGCCGTTGGTTGGTGATTCGGCGATCAGCCGGTCGAAGCGCTCGCGCGATTGCTCGATTTCGCCGGCGATGCCGAGTGCCCGGGCAAGGCTGGTCTCTATGACTGTTGCGTTGAGCTTTCCGTCTTTCGACTCTTTGACCTGTTGGAGTAACTGGATAAGAAGCGGGACCGCGTCCTGCGCGACTTCCTTGGCGGCGGGCAACCGTCCCTGGTCGATGAGCGAGTCCATTTCTCGTTCAAACCCTACTGCAAGGTTGAGCACTGCGTCCGGAGAGCCGCCCTCGGCGGCGTGCTTCAGGAACGACGAGAGTTCCTGCTTCGCCGCTTCGGATTGCCCGGTCGCACGGAGGCATCGAAGACGAAGCCCGACCGATCTGGCATCGGACGCCGCACCGTTCAGCAGGTTTAATGCTTCCGTGAAATCGCCGACGGCTTCCGAGGCCAGGAGCGCGGCTGCGGCGACGCGCGCCTCGGTTTGCCACTGAGCCAACAACTCGGCGGACGGTCGATGACTGGCCGGGTCTTTGGAGCCTTTGGCGGGTGTGCGGTTTTGTATTTCCTGCAAGTCGTCAGCGAATCGACGCCAGAGATCGACGGCCACTTCAGCGGATCGGCGAAGAGACGCCTGAGTCCCTCGGCCCAGATCATTCTCGTGGAGCTTTTGGGCGCAGATTGCCTCGCCCCGTCTGGCGTCCCAATAGTGCTCCGAACTCGGTGGCACCCGGGCGAACGCTTGTCGAGCGAACAACACGTCTCCGGCCTCCTTGAGTGCCAAACCGATGACCCACCGGCCTTCGTCGGCGAGCTTGCTGTCAGGGAAGGAGTTGACGAGTCGCTCGGCGGATTCCGCGAGCTTTCGATGGGCATCCGGTGACGGATGTTTTCCGGAGATCATGCGCCTGCATTGATAGGCGACTTCGGCGGCCCGCTCGGACTGCTTGGGCGGCAGTCCGTCGGCGAGTGCCTGATCCATCGCGTCGGCAGCCTCTGCATACATTTCCTGCGCGAGGCAGCAGATGCCGAGGTTGAATCGCACATGGGCATTTCGCTCGCTGCCGAGCGGCCGCTTGAGCAACGTCTGCCATGCTTCGATCGCCTCCGTCGTGCGATCGTTTTCCATGAGACGGCTCGCCGTGCTGAAGACTTCATCGTCGCCGAGTCGTGAAAAATCCTGTCCCCGGATGTCGAGCAGGCCGAGATAGACGCCGGCCAGTTCGTGCCAGGCGCCGCCTTGCAGTGCGATCTTGTGCAGGGCGGACGTTGCGCGCTCGCGATGCTTGAGCTGTTCGGACGGCGGCCATTGCGGCGACTGCGAAGCAAGGATGTCCGAGTAGGCAAACATCAGAGGCGCAATGCCCAGGTAAAACGCCTCGTTCGCGGCGACGGCGGAATCTGCGGCGGCTGCCAACGCATTCCACTCCTTCTGAGCCTTGTCCGTATTGCCGGAAACCAGAAAGAGTCGCGCCTTTTCGTGTCGGGCCCGAGTTTGAATAGCCGAGGCAGCCGTCGAATCGATCACGCGGTTAAAGGCGATTTCGGACTCCGGGTAGCGACGGAGTTCGCGCAGGGCGATGCCCACGCCAATGGCGGCGTTGTACTTGCCGGTATCGTCCTTTGAAGTGGACGTAATCCGATCGAAGGCATCCAGCGCGGAGAGGAGCCTGTTCTTCCCCGACGGAGCGGCCGCTCCCTCGATCTGGCCGAGGTAGAGTTTCGTCCATGCGCTGATGACGGCATGTCTGGCGGCGAGGCGCGGGATCTTGTTGCCGAGCCCAAGCAGGAGGAAGTCCTGCTCGCGAGTGCGCATGCCGACCTTGAAATCGTCGAGCCTGACTGAAGCGGCTTCCAGCAGTTTCTCCGCGTCCTCCAGCAAATCGACGAGCCGGGAACGGTTGAAGTCCAGGCCGCTCGTCATCTCAAATCGATCCAGGTCCGGTGCGCAGCGCTGGCGGAGGATGAACTCGGCATATTCGATGCGCCAGTCGCAGACTTCGAAGCTGCGGCGCAGGCCCTTGAACCACTTGGAAGATTTCTCCAGCGCGATCGCCTTGCGATAGTAGCTTGCCGCTTTATTGGTGAACTTTTCATTGATCGACTGTTCGGACGCTTCGGGAGCTGCCTGTGCGTATGCGCGGGCAATGTGCACGTAGTAGGTCTTTGGGGCGTTTCGCAAGAGGGCTTCGACGAGCTCGGGCATTCGGCGGCGCGTCAGCTCCTGGACCAGTTTTCGCTCCTCGGCGGCGAGCTTGTCCTCCGGCTCCGCGCGTACGTCGAGAACGGCCTGTGCCCCAAGGCGCGCGGGGCTCAAAGCGGACATGGCCAGGATGAACGCAAACACCCGCGTGAAAAGGCGTCCACGTGGGCCGGCGGAAGTTGAACAAGGAGTGGCCTGATGCTTCATGGCTGCCGAGCCGCCGCGATTTCGCCGGGCCCGACGACAAGTTGCACGTTGGGCATGCCGGCGCGAACGCACGCGTCCATGGCGTAGACGACGTCTTCGTATCGAATGTCCGGATCGACCGCGAGGAGAACGCGTCCGGCGGGGTCAGCGCCGGCTTCGACTTTTTGCCGTAGGAACAGGTGAAGGGCCTCGAATCCCTCCTCAGACAATTCCTTGCCCATGACGAGAATGCGGCACGCTGCGCTCGCTTCGCGCGTCACCAGGGCGATGCGGACCTGCGGCACGATGGCGACGGAGGCTGCGCCGCCGGGCCCGACTTGGGCGGGAAGCTGGGACGGGAGAACGCCCTCTGACAGGGCAAAGCTGGTGCCCAGCATGAAGAAAATGAGAATGACCATGACGACGTCGACCATCGGGGCAAGATTGGGGATCGAGGGCGACGAGGGATGACGCGCGCGGTGCAACTTCGATCGCATCATGGCGTGGGCTCCTCGGTGGCCGCGCTGAATGCGATGTTCTGGACGCCCGATGCGAGGCAACCGGCGAGGACATCCTCGATGTATCGATAGTGGACGGACTTGTCTGCGCGCAGGACGCAGTTGAGCTGCGGGTTCGCCGCGGCCTCGCGCGAGATTTGTTCGACGACGCTCGTTTCATCCAGCGGCTGCTCTCGTATCAGGTAGGTCGGCGCGGCGGCAGGATCGGCGGCCGCGCGGATATTGATCACCAGCCGGTCTGCAAGCAGCGCGGCGTCCAGTTCACGGGCGGACCTCGCCGGGGGGAGGTCAATGCTGCTGGTCTCCTGCTGGACCATCTTGGTGGCGACCATGAAGAAGATGAGCAGGCACATCATGACGTCGACCATCGGGGCGAGGTTCAGTTCCAACGGGGTCGTATGGAGGGGTCGGCGCATGATGACGGAGTAAGGCTCCTATCGTGACGTCGCGGTGGGCTGCGGCACGCTGGGGCCGCTCGACTGGGCTGAGGCGTCCGGCGACTTGGAGGCCAGGCCTGACTGACGCGCCTCCTGCTTTGCAGTTTGCGGCGCAGGAACGGCAGCATGAGACGGCGCAGCCGCTGCGGAAGTCGGGGGTGGCGGGCTCGCCGGCATGCCGACGGCCACCGGGCGGAAGAACTCCAGCAGGTCAATCGCCGCGGCGTGGGCGGCGACGGTCATGGCATCGACGCGGCTGCGGCAGACGCCGAAGAAGCCAAGCGCGATAATGGCGACGGCCAGCCCGAGAAACGTATTGACCAGGGCGAGGCTGATTCCGCCGGCGAGGTTCTCCGGCTTGTAGGCGCCGTGCGCGGCCTGCATCTCGCCGAAGGCCTCGATCATTCCCAGTACGGTTCCCAGAAGCCCCATGAGCGGCGCGAGGTTGCCGATGACGTTGAGCGCATCGACTTTGCGGAATAAACGGCTGGTCCACGCGGCGCCACGCTCGTCGGCGGCTTCGTGCATGGCATCGAAGCCGTGGCGGCCGTGGCGAAGGGCCGTGGACATGACGTCGGCGAACATCGTGCGGCTGCCCTGAATGGCCTCGATGGCTTCCTTGAATCGGCGTGCCTCGATGTGCTGCCGAGTGTTTTCGATTTCATGCTGAGGAGACATGGTGGACCGGCGGATGGTCCAGAAGTGCTCGATGATGATGGTCACGGCGGCGAGCGACAAGGCGAGGATGATGACGCCCGGCCACTCCGCGCCGTCCCTCAGCACGCGCAGGAACGATCGGCCCGACTCGACGGGGACATCGGCCGCGTGAAGGGGAACGGCAAATGCGTGTATCACTGCGATGACTATCAATGCCCGCACGGTCGTCATACGAATCCTCATGAGGCAGTTATCACTGGGCCCAATCGTCGCAGAATCGCATTCTGTGACGGACATCGGAACTTTCAATTGAGAGCGGCCAATTGATCATTCCGAGTTAGAGATCCTCCTGGCGGACGTGCTTGTAAACGCCGCCGTTGTCTTCCGCAATGCTCCGCAGCACGCGCTGACCGTCGCCCATCGTGTCGTATACGAAGAGGATGGTGTTGATGATCGTTTCGCGATTCTTGTTTTTGCGCTTGATGGTACTGGTGATGCGGCGATTCTGCTCGCCGAAGTCACCGTCGGAGAGCAGGAACAGGACATCGGGTTTGTAGCTGAGGGCTGTCTGAATGGCACTAAGCGGCTGGGTCTGCCCGCTGGGGATGATGGCGGCGATCGCGTCAAAGACCTTTCGCTTGTTCTCCAGCGTGGCGGGTACAAGCTTGGTGAACATGAGCGTCGCGTCGCCCTCGTTGAACCAGATGACATTGAATTCCTGGTCGCGCTCGAGGGAGCCGATGGCCTGCATCAGTTCGCGCTGGAGCAGCTTGAAGGTGTCCGCCATCGAGCCGCTTCGATCCATGACGTATACGATCGATCGGGCCTTCTGACCCTCACCGACGCCCCAGAGGCTTCCGACGGGGCCGCCGCCGGCAAGGTCGCGGTCGCCGAGGCCGGTTCCTCGACCGTTATCGCCGCCGGTACCGGTGCCGGTGAGATCGGTACGGCTGATGGGTCTTGATGCGAGGCGAGCAAGCGAAGTCCCGGAAGCGGATAACGAGGCGGCATCCGGTGGGGTTTGGTTGGCGATCAGGTCTGCGAGTGAGGCAGCGGGGGCCGGTGCGCCGGCTGCGGTGGCGGAGTCGGGCCGGTCAATCAGGGCGCTGCCCGGGAAACGGAAGCCGCCGCTTCCTGCCGGCACATCAGCGGCGACGATCTGAGCGTGAATCTCCGGTGGGGCGGCGCGAACAATGCTGCCGACCGACCATGTCACGAGGCCGAAAAGGGCGGCGACGATTGCGTGTGAAACAAGGCTGAGTCCGAGCGAGCCCAGTGTACTGACCGGGGCGAGTGAACGGCCTGGGGCAGCGGATTCACCCACGCCAGGCGACAGGGAGGCGGCGTTTTGAGATTCCGCGGTGCGGGAGGCAGCGGATTCAGGCGTAAGCCGGGCGGCGACGAGTCCTTGCGCGGAAGACTGTGGCGTGGGGCGATCATCGGCGAGGGGCAATGGCGACCTCCGGCAGGATTGTTTTCCAAGTGCGCGATGCTGTGAGGAACGCTTCAGGTGATTATATCCACGCCCCGGGGGGTATCAATCTTAGGCGAGTGCCCGCCGCCCGATGTTTGACCGCTGAACTGAGCCAAAGCACCCATTTACCCGTGAGTTTGTCGATCGCAGGCCTCGATCGTGTTCTGCAGGAGCATGGCCACGGTGACTGGCCCAACGCCTCCGGGGACGGGGGTGATGGCCGAGGCGACCTGGGCGACTTCGTCGAATCGGACATCGCCGATCGTGCGGGTGCGCTCGACGCCATCCGAATCGATGAGCTTGACGCGATGGGTGCCGACGTCGATGACGATGGTGCCGGGTGCAACATGTTCGGCACCGATCAGGCTCGGAGCACCGGCGGCGACGACCAGGATTTCCGCGCTGCGCGTATGCTCGGCGAGGTCTCGCGTCCGGGTGTGGCACTGGGTGACGGTGGCATTTGCGCTTAAGAGCAGCATGGCCAGCGGCTTGCCGACAATGACGCTACGGCCGATGACGACGGCATCGCGCCCGGCGAGGTCGGGCATGTGGGCGCGGAGACAAGCGAAGGCGGCGGCAGCGGTGCAGGGGACCAGGGCCTTGCGGCCCATGGCGAGCAGGCCGAGATTGGCGGGGGCGACGCCTTCGACATCCTTGTCTGGACTAATCTGACGCTGGAGCTTGAACGCGTCGAGCGGCTGGGGTACCGGCAGTTGGAGAATGATGCCGTGGACCTTTGCGTCCTCGTTGAGCTTTCTGATCGCGTCGATCGCCTTGGCTTCGGTTGTGCCGGCGGGTAGCGGAGTCAGTTGATACTCGACGCCGACCTCCTCGGCGTGCTTTGCCTGCGATCGCGCGTAGCTCGCAGCCGAGGCATTGTCTCCGATGAGGATCGCTGAAAGACAGGGCTTGTGGCCGCGATGTGCAAGGGCTTTGGCGCGTGAGGCTACTTCCGATTTGATTTGCGCCGCGAGGGCCTTTCCATCAATGAGCTTGGCGATCATGCCTCGATTCTCAATCGGGCAAGAGCAATTATCAATCAGGAATTATTTGAGCGCCGACATGTACTCCAGCCAGGTGAGTTGAAACTTGGCGTCCGGCTTGCCAAAACACTTCTCAAACGCGGCCTTGTCCGATTCGGCCGGCGATGTTCCATCGGGCGGCAGCTGTTGAAAAAGCCGGACAAACGCGGCGAATTCGCGCGGCTTCTCGTTGATCAGGTAATGCACCAGTCCCCAGGCGGCGGCGTAACCCACCGACGGCTGTTCGGCGCCCGGGCCGAGGAGCTTCGAGTCGGTGATGAGCGTACGCACGGTGAGCTTTGGATCGGACCAGTCGATGTCCCGAAAGTCGGCCAGTCGGTTTGCGTTGATGCCGCTGACGGATTCGAACTGCGTCGCCAGCCCCTCGCAGAGCCAGCGCAGGTCTTTCATGCGCGGCGTCTGAATGCCGAGATTTGCCAGTGATTGATGAGCCAGTTCATGTCGAATAACAGTCTGGTTGATGAGACTCTCGTGTTCGAAGAGCGCATTGGTCATTTGCACGATGGCCGCAAGCCGCTGACCGATCTGCTCCTCCGTCAGGCTGTTGAGGGTGCCGGCGTCTCGATCGGCGTCGAATTTCGCCCGCGCGGTTTTCAGCACCGCCCGCTTCTCCCGCATCAGGGAGGAATTGGCATAGTCATAGCCGTAGCAGACCCCGGACTTATGATCGAAAAAACCGGGAGCGTTTTCATTCACCGAAAATCCCGACGCTGCTCCGGAGCGTCTGTAGTCCTCCCATTTGCTGAAGAACACAACGGTCATCTTTTTTCCCGGGCGTGTCGTGCTTAGCTCGAGGCGACCGGCAAACTCAATGACGCGCTGATAGACGTCGTCCGCCGTCCTCATAATGTTTGCAGACTGGTCGGCGGAGTCGGAGATGACGCTGAAGTGTTTCCCGTAGTCGGCACTGAACCGGATTCCCAAGTCACTCAGGAGAGTCCGCGCGAGTTCCGTGTCAACCGGCGGTCCGCCGACGGTTGGATCACCCAGCGCGATTGCGACAAGCAGGAGCGTCGGAGCGAAGAGCATCAGCGAATGTTAGCACGCGGTACGCCGGGACGTCGCCGTCATTCGGCGGCGAGAAGCTCGTGGCCTTGCCGGGGCGCGTACTTGTCGCCTTTGTAGGCCGTCATCGGGATGGTCTTTTCGTCGAGAAGCGGCTGGAGGTACTTCGCCGCGGCGGGCAGCGCGCGATCGGCATCGGCGAGGCCGGGGTTCCACAACTTGGGCCATTCAAAACACAGGTATCCGCGATAACCGATACCCTTGAGCAATTGGATGAGCCTCGGAATCTCGACGGAACCCTGACCGGGGAGGACGTGGCCGTCAAACGCCCGGCCATCGAACTTGGCGTCGGTCAGATGTATGTGCGCGATACGGGCGGCCAGGCGGGGGATGGAACTGGTGGGTCGTTCGCCGCGCGTCAGCGCCGCCATCGGGTTCCAGCAGCACTTAACCGCCGGTGAGTTCGCGGCGTCCACGAGGTACCACATGGCCGAGCTGTCGGTAAAGTCGCCGCTGTTTTCAATGAGGATGGTCACGCGATGGGCCGCCGCGAAGTCAGCGATTTCGCCGATGGCCTTGGCGATTCGACCGAGGACGACCTCGCGCCGTTCGTTACCGATGAGCCAGAAGCGTGCCTTGGGAATCTCGGCGCCAAAGACGCGGACGAAGGGGCAGCCCAGCTTGCCTGCCAGTTCGATGTATTCGCGCACCTGGGCCTGATTCTCCGCAACTTCCCGCGCATTTCGCATATGGAAGGCGGCGGCAGTCGCCAGACACACCAATTCGACGCCGGCGTCGCGCATCAACTTGCCGACCCTGGCCGGGTTCGACGCGAGCTGCGGCGCAAGCGGAAGGTGCATCTGACCGTCGAGGCTGCGCAGCTCCAGGCCTTGATAGCCATACTCCTTGGCCTTCTCGACCAGGGTGACGATGTCCCAACCGGGGCAGGCAACGTTGCTGTAGGCGAGTTTCATAAATCGGGCTCCGGGAAATCGTCAGGACAACGGCTTAGCAAAGCACTTGAACGGATCGCATCCTTTGGGTCGAAAAGATAGGGCAGGGGGCATTCTGCGTCAAAGAACGGACATCTCAGGCTTCGAGCCTTGCGGGGAACGTATAATGTCGTCCGGGAGAGATGAATGGCTGACTCAAAGCAACCTTCGGAGAATCCGCGGCGTCACGCTGGTGGGATCGTACATACCTATCTTGGGTACGACCCTCAGCGGTTTCCGATGCCCTCGGCGACGCCCCCGGACTTGGTCACGCCCGCATTTGAACATCTCCTGGAATACGGCAGCCTTCGAAACCTGACCGAAGAGGAGCTGGCCGAGGCGATCGAGCTGGACCCCTCGCAGATCACGGGGCTCGGACCGAGCATCAGTTCGCTCATCGCAATGCTTGAGGAACGCAAGCGGAAGATTCTTGAAACTTACGAGACCACCGCGGCGCGCGAAGACGCCGAGCGCGAGTTTCAACAGGCGGCGCGAGAGACGGAGCCGCCGAAGAATCGACGGCAGCAATTCGACAAGGCCGTGCGCGAGGGTCAGATCGCCGACCTCGAGCGAATGTGGTATCGCGAGGATCAGCGAGGCGAGTTTGCACGGCAGCTAGTTTCGCTGATGGACAAGCTCGGGGCCCGTTACGAGGTCGAGCAGTTGGCCGCGAAGTACGCATTCACCGGCCGGCGTCCGATGTCGGTCGAGCAGGCGATTGAGATCAAGGAAGAGTTGGAGACGATCGACCGCCTGATCGAGCAGCTCAGGGAAGCGGCGAAGAACGCGAAGATCTATCTCATCAACATGGATGAGTTGGGGCGCTTCGCCGACGAGGAGCAGATCGAAGGGCTCGAACGCATGCGGCAGCAGGTGGAGGAGATGCTTCGGCAACTTGCCGAGCAGCAGGGCCTGCAACAGCAGGACGGCCGATACCAGCTTACGCCGAAGGCATTCAAACTTTTCCAGTCGAAGCTGCTCGATCGCATCTTCGCGGATCTCCAGGCGGCCAAGAGCGGGCGGCACGCGCAGCCGATCGTGGGTGACGGCGTGGTCGAGACGCAGCGGACCAAGTCGTACGAATTCGGCGACAGCCTGGCGAACATGGACGTCGGACAGTCGATGATCAACGCCATGATTCGCGAACGCACGACGCTTCAGCCGGCGCCGAGCGCCGAGGCAATCGTCGGCATCACGCCGTCGGGTTCGGAGAGTGCCGACCCGGCCCGGCGAATCCGGCTCATGCCTGAGGACATCGAGATTCACGTCACGCGCAACACGCCGAAGTGCGCGACCGTACTGTGCATGGACATGAGCGGCTCGATGCGATTCAACGGGCAATATGTCAACGTCAAGCGCATGGCGCTCGCATTGCACGGGCTCATCCGCAGCGAGTATCCCGGCGACTATGTCGACTTCGTGGAGATGTTCACCTTCGCCAAGCGCCGGCACATCTCCGAGGTGCCACAGCTTCTGCCCAAGCCGGTGACGATCCACAAGCCGTTCGTGCGGCTCAAGGCGGACATGAGCGACGACCGCCTCACCGAGCGCGACATCCCGCCGCACTTCACCAACCTGCAACACGGTTTGCAGATGGCCCGGCAACTGCTTCAGGTGCAGGACACGCCCAACCGGCAGATCATCCTCATCACCGACGGCCTTCCGACGGCGCACTTCGAGGAAAAGTGGCTGTACCTGCTTTATCCGCCGGACTCGCGAACCGAAAACAGCACGCTTCGAGAGGGGCTTCTCTGTCGCGAGCAGGGCATCACCATCAACATTTTCCTGCTATCGAGTTGGTCGCAGACCGAGGAGGACGTGAAGTTCGCCTATCGCCTCGCCGAGAGCACCAGTGGCCGCGTATTCTTCGTCGGGGGGCGGGAATTGGATCGCTACGTCGTCTGGGACTACGTGAAGCGTCGTCGGTTTATCATTGGCTAGGTGAGCGCCGTCGCGATCGACTTCATCGCTTCCTTCATTGTACGGCCGGGTGGGGTTCCGAATTCAGCGGCGAACTTCGATGAATCGAGACTCACATTCGCCGGGCGAGGTTCCGCGAATTGCATATCTGATTGGCGGGTCGGAACGATAGGCGGATTTGTGATTCCCAGTGCCGCCGCCATGACGCGACCCATCTCCAGCCTGCTCATCCGCGCAGGCCCGCCGAGGTGCAGGACTCCGTGATAGTCAGACGCGGCGGCGGCGCGCGTCGCCTCGGCCGCGTCCTCCAGCCAGATCGGCGTGCGAAACTCGTCCTCAAAGAGCTTGAGCGGCTTGCCCGTCCGCAGCGATTCGAGTTGTTGCAGGAACGTCGTCGGCCGATTCACCACGGGCAGGCCGTACATCAGCGCCGGTCGAATATCGACTCCCCGGTCGTAAGCGAGAACGATTTTCTCCGCCTCCACCTTCGATCGGGCATAGACCGACAAAGGCGATACGGCATCCGTCTCGTGGTAGGGCGCCGAGGAACCATCGAACACCAGGTCGGTTGAGGTGAAGGCGATTCGCGCGCCGATCTCTGCCGCAAGCTCTACCAGCGTCCGCGTTGCGTCCACGTTGACGCGTTGCGTCACATCCGGCTTCTCATAGGCAGCCTGAATGCTCGTCACTGCCGCCGCGTGAACGATGACGGCCGGGCGGTGCGAACGGACAATCTCGCGGAGGTCCGTCGCGTCGGTCAGATCGCCGCGAATGCAGCTCGCGACGTCCGGTTGGGGGCCTTCAACGGAGGTCAGCCCGATCGTTTCAAGGTCGCGGTGTGCGAGCACACGCATCAGCACACTGCCGAGTTGGCCTCCCGCGCCGGTGATGAGCCATTTTCCCGCCAAATCGCCAGACCCCTGGGCGTTCCCGTTTTGCGTCGAAACATCGCCCGCTGTGTACACTCGGCGGCGATTTCCGATATGATACAGGAGCGAGCCGAAGTCAGCAGTTGATGCCCGTCCCGGCAGCCCCTTCGAGCGAGGCACCCATGCCGCCTCTGCAAATGCCAGCGCGTTCGCCCTCATCTCGCGGGGTCCGAGGCGTCGCCCGTCGTTCCGCCTTTACCCTCATAGAATTGATCGTCGTCCTGGCGATCATCGCCCTGGTGATCAGTTTGCTGCTCCCGGCGCTGTCGTCATCGCGCAGCGAGGGGACCAAGGTCAAGTGCCTCGTGAATCTCAAGCAGATCGGCCAGTGCCTGTCGATGTACAGCGACGAGGACGAGCAGCATTACACGACGCCGGTGCATCCGATGGCTGAGACCCGCTGGCTTTACGACGGCGAGTACGAGTACGGCGGCAATACCGGCGTGGGAGTCTTTCGCTCAGCTGACTTTGTGAAGGAAAACCGCCTGCTCAATAAATATGTCTATGTCGATGCTGCAGGCGCGGAGTTGGCATTATTTAAGTGTCCCAATGATCGTCCCATCGAGGACGTCGGATCGGGCGGCGTTAATTTCGAGCCGTACTTCCTGCATCCCAGCCGCTCACACCTCAACGTCTATCAAATCACGGGTACGAGCTACCGGTTGAACAACCACATCGACTTCACCGGAACCCAGGAAATTCCATTCCAGCAGAATTTCTTCGGCCCCTACCTTCGGACAAGTACGAAGGTCCCCGACCCTGGGATGACGGTCTTGATTGAAGAGACGGTGTCCGAAGTTGCCAAGTGGAATCCGAACCGTGATGTTCTAGGGTGGCACCGAAAGTCCAACGTGTTCAATGTTGCGTTTGCCGACGGCCACGCCGGTCCGATCCGCCTGAGCGGGCAAACGGGCGGTACCGACCCGACGGGAAACTATTGGCTACGGCGAGGCGAGGGGTGGCGCATGGACTGTTACCCGTCGGCCCCTATCTTCGACCGTCCGCGGCGCGGGCCGTAAGGTGTAGCGCCTCAAAGTCATGCTCAATCAACAGTTAGGAGCATTCGCGAGCGGTCCGAGGCTCCACCCTGGCCCATGTACCCATTTCGTGTGTACCGCCTCCGTCCGAGGGTGCTTGCAAGAAGGCTCGCCAGCCGCTACAAAGCCAAGTTTAGGCAACAGGCTGAAGGTTTCATGAGACGGTTACTGTGCCGTAAACAGTCGCCGGCACAATAGATAGCAACAGCTCGCGGATCGCGAACACGGCACGGTATGAAGTTCATTCTGATTGATCGCATCCTGAGCATCGAGCCACCCAGCCGTATCGTTACGCGAAAAAATCTGACGCTGGCGGAGGAGTACCTCGCGGACCATTTTCCGACCTTTCCGGTGATGCCGGGTGTCATGATGCTCGAGGCCATGGTTCAATCCGCGGCGTGGCTGGTTCGGGCGACTCAGGACTTCTCCAAGAGCATGGTCGTACTGGAAGAAGCCAAGAACATCAATTACAAGAGCTTCGTCGCCCCGGGCCGGACGCTCGAAGTGACAGCCGAGGCGATGGAGATTTCCGAAGGGTTGAGCCAGTTTAAGGCCTTCGGGATGAGTGACGGACAAGAGATGGTCAAGGCCCGCCTGACGCTGCGGCACTATAACCTGTCCGAGAAGAATCCGGCGCTGGTCGACGTTGACGAGAAACTAGTGGTCGCGGCACGCAGGGTGTTTGATCTGGTCGGAGGACCAGCCGCGACGAAGACGGCGGCAGCGCTGGCCGTCGGCCTCTAACGAATTGAGAAAGTCCCAGGGAGGACGCTGAAGATGGCGATGAGTCGAGATGATGTGTTTTCAAAGGTCAAGGAAGTTCTGGTTGACGCGCTGGGCGTGGACGACGACGAAATCAAGGAGGACGCCACGTTGACGGGCGATCTCGGCGCTGAGTCGATCGACTTTCTCGACATCGTGTTTCGTCTGGAGAAGACCTTTTCAATCAAGATTCCCCGCGGCGAGCTCTTCCCCGACGACATCCTGAACAATCCTGAGTACGTCGAAGGCGGCAAGATGACCACCAAGGGTCTCGACACGCTGAAGAAGGCCATGCCGCATGCCGACTTCACCGAGTTTCAGACGGATCCTGACGTCGCCAAGATGCCGAACCTGTTCACCGTGAAGACGATTGTCAATTATGTGACGACGAAGATGGCGGCCTAGGGGGCGTCCTGCGTTGCGTTGGATCTGGATCGACAAGTTCACCCATTTTGAATCCGGCAGGCGCGCTACCGCCATTAAGAACGTCAGCCTCGCCGAAGAGCACCTGCACGACCATTTCCCGGCATACCCGGTGATGCCGGCCAGCCTGATTGTCGAGGGCATGGCCCAGACCGCGGGTATTCTCGTCGGTGAGGCCCGCCAGTTTCAGGAAAAGGTTATCCTCGCGAAGGTGAAGCGGGCTCGTTTCGAGCGCGAGGTGCGCCCCGGCGAGCAGCTTCGCTACGAGGCGGAAATTGAGCAAGTTTCTGCCGAGGCGGCGAGCACGGTGGGCCGGGTTTTTGTCGATGGCGAGCCGCTGGCGGAGATCGACATCGTCTTCTCCCACATCGACAACAACATGAGCGGCCTGTCATTCCCCGAGGAGAACTTTGTCTTCACCGAAGACTTCAAGTCACTCCTTCGCACATATAATGTGACCGTCGATCAGAAGTAAGGCCTGCTGAGCCCCTTAAGCTACAGGATCGCCATGAAGAAGCACCGTGTCGTAATCACAGGACTGGGGGTCGCCTCTCCGTTGGGCCTGGGCGCCGTCGAGACGTTTGAGGCCCTGGTCGAAAAGCGCAGCGGCATCGATCGCATCGCCGCGTTCGATCCCAGCCACTTCACGTCGCAGATCGCCGGTGAAGTCAAAAACGGCAACGTCAAGGACTGTGTCCCAAAGGGCTATCGCAAGGCCACCAAGGTGATGGCCAAGGACATCGAGCTTGCCGTCATCGCCGCTTATCACGCCGTCAAAGATGCCGGCGTGCAGACCAAGTGCCTGGTTGAGCGCGGCGAGGCGCCGGCGGCGGATGTCGATTCTACGCGCTTCGGCGCGAACATCGGCGCAGGCCTCATCTGTGCCGACCTGAACGAACTGGCCGGGGCGCTGTCCACCGCTGCAGAGCGACCGGACGCGGCGCAGGATCGGGGCTTCTCGCTGAAGAAGTGGGGCACCGAGGGGATGAGCAACCTGACACCGCTCTGGTTGCTCAAGTTCCTTCCGAACATGTTGGCCTGCCACGTGACCATCGTTCACGACTGCCAGGCTCCGAGCAACACAATCACATGCGGCGAGGCCAGCAGCCATCTCGCGATCGGCGAGGCCTACCGCACCATCGAGCGCGGCGCGGCCGACATCTGCATCTGCGGCGGTGCTGAAAGCAAAGTCAATCCCATGGGGTTGATGCGCCAGTCGCTGCTCAATCGGCTCGTGACGGACTCAAACGAAAACCCGGCGCAGGCCTGCCGTCCTTTCGACAAGGATCGCAAGGGCGCCGTCATCGGCGAAGGCGGCGGACTGCTCATTCTTGAGGAATTGGAGCGTGCCAAGGCGCGAGGAGCTCGCATCTACGCCGAGGTCGTCGGCTTCGGCGCATCGGTGAATGCCAAGAACTGGCTTGAGCCCCAGGCGGACGGCCGCGGCCTCGCACTGGCCATCGGCAAGGCTCTCAAGGACGCCGGCGCGAATCCCACGGACGTCGGTCTCATCAACGCTTTCGGCGTAGGCACCGTTCAGCACGATGCGGCCGAAGCGGCAGGCCTCAAGAGCGCTCTAGGGAATGACGCCGGCAAAGTCCCGGTCCTCGCGACCAAGGGATCGCTTGGCAACTGCGGCGCCGGTAGCGGGGCGATTGATCTGGCGATGCTCACGCTCGCCATGTCGCGCGGGATCGTTCCGCCGTCGCTCAACACAACAAACGTCGATCCGGCCTGTGGGCTCAATGTCGTCCGCGGCGATCCGACCGACTGCCACGCCGAAGTCGGGCTCTCCGTGGCCAGCGCCCTTTCCGGCGGACAAACCGCCGCCCTGCTCATTCGGAGGTATCACGCATGACGCGGCGAGTCGTCGTTACAGGCATGGGTTGGATCACACCGCTCGGTCACGATATCGAGACGGCGTGGAAGAGGATTCTCGGCGGCGAGAGCGGCATCGCCCCCACGACGATCTTCGATGCAGGCACTTTCCCGACCCAGTTCGCCTCCGAGGTGAAGGGCTTCGATCTGCGCAAGTTCATCGGCCCCGATTACGAGATGCACAAGGGCGTCAGCCGCCAGGCGGGCTTTGCCCTCGCGGCCGCGCGGATCGCCTGGGACAGCAGCGGCTTTGAAAAGGCTGCCAAGCTCGACAAGACCCGCATCGGCGTCTATCTCGGCGGCGGCGAGGGTCCGATGGACTTCGACAACTTCACCGCCGCGGCGGTCGAAGGCTGGAACTACGGCGAGAACACACTCGATGCTAAGCGCTGGGCCGACGTCGCCTACAAGTGCCTGGAGAAGATCGTCGAGGCCGAGCAGGATCCAAACATGGCTGCGGCGCACATCGCCCAGCTCTTCGGCGTCGAAGGGCCGAACTTCAACACGCTGACCGCCTGCGCCGCCAGCACCCAGGCCATCGGCGAGGCGACCAACATGATTCGCCGGGGCGATGCAGACGCAATGATCTCCGGAGGCTGCCACTCGATGATCCACCCCTTCGGTGTCACCGGGTTCAATCGGCTGACCGCACTGTCCACCCGAAACGATTCGTGCATCACCGCCTCGCGGCCGTTCGACCGCACGCGCGACGGCTTCGTCCTCGGCGAAGGCGCCGGCATGCTTATTCTGGAGGAACTGTCTCACGCCAAGGCCCGCGGCGCGAAGATTTACGCCGAGGTCAAGGGCTACGGCTCGACGGCCGACGCCTTCCGCATTACGGATATTCACGAGGACGGTCGCGGCGCCATGGCCGCCATGCGACTCGCTATGCAGGACGCCGGCCTTACCACCGCCGACATCGACTACATCTCCGCCCACGGAACCGGCACGGAAGAGAACGACAAGATCGAGTCCAAGGCCATTCGCGGCGTCTTCGGCGATCTGTCCAAGAAAGTTCCGGTCAGCAGCGTCAAGAGCATGTTGGGCCATCTGATCGCCGCGGCGGGCGCCTGCGAACTGATCACCTGCCTGCTTGCGCTTCGCGATCAGGTCCTTCCGCCCACGATCAACTACTCAACGCCGGACCCCAACTGCGATCTCGACTACGTCCCCAACGAGGCCCGAAAGACGAAGGTGCGCAACTGCCTGTCCAATTCCTTCGGCTTCGGCGGGCAGAACGACACGCTGGTCGTGGCGGCATTCGCCGATTGATACGGATTGGGCCCAGTTTTTTTTCGGGATTCCACTCCCCGCTATTCCATCTCAACGAGCAGGATTGTAGACTGACGAATTGAGACGTCTCGCCCGGGCCTTTGTGCGCCTCACTTCGGAGGAACCGCCGATGATACATTTTTTCAATTCTGCTGGACCGCTCTCAAGGTTTGCGGCGGTTGTGTCATTGAGTACATTCGCTTCGTGGGCGCGTGCAGGATCGTTTACCCCGCTCGGGTCGCTGGACCAGACGAATGCTTTCAGCAACGTCATCGCGATATCGCGTGACGGATCAGCCGTCGTTGGAAACACCGTTGAGAATGGCCATGTAACCGCCTATCGCCGGCAGGCCGGTACGATGATCTCTCTCGGCAATCTCAAGAACAAGTTCACCGAGTACAGTGAAGCAGGCGGCGTTTCCAGAGATGGGTCGGTCGTTTCCGGAATGAGTCTCTCGCCGAACGGCACCGAGGCATTTCGATGGGAAGCCGGCATCATGACCGGCCTCGGTGATCTCCCCGGCGACATCTTCTACAGCCACGGATTTGAAGTATCGGGCGACGGCAGCACGGTGGTCGGCATCAGCCGAACCGGAGACGTCGGCGATCATCCGTTCCGCTGGATCGACGGAGTGATGCACGATCTCTTCGATGATTTCCCCAAGGGAGCCTTTCCGCCGTTTACCAATTGCATCTCGGATGACGGTTCAACCATCGTCGGGTTCGAGTTTCGCTGGCGGCTCGGCGTGGTCGAGTTCATCGATCCACCGACTGGCGCACAGTTCGCCATGCCGCTCCAAATCTCCGACGACGGATCGGTCATCGTCGGCCATGCCACGTTCAATGCGGCCCGCACCGAGGCATTCCGCTGGGAAAACGGAGAATATCAACTGCTGGGCGACCTCCCGGGCGGCGCAATCGACAGCCGGGCCATGGGTGTGTCGGGCGACGGCTCGATTGTTGTCGGCGCAGCGAGCACGGCGTCAGGCATGCGGCCGTTCATCTGGGACGCTCAGCATGGAATGCGAAATCTCGTGGACGTACTCTCGCGGGATTTCGCCTTGAATCTCACGGACATGACACTGACCGAGGCCGTGGGCATCTCGGGCGACGGGCTGAAAATCGCGGGCAACGCCGTAAACGAAAACGGGCGGCCCGAAGCCTGGCTCGCGGATTTAAGCTGCGCCGACGGCGACTTGAATCACGACGGATCATGCTCGACATTGGATATCGAGCCGCTTCTTGATTGTCTTCTGTTGGGAATGCCCTGCGGTTGTGCCGACCTGAATCTCGACGATCATCGCGACGGGCAGGACATCCGCGCGCTGGTCGATTGCATCGTGACGCCCTGATTCAGGCTGGATTCGCTTCGCCCACGACCTTCAGCCCCGACTATTTCCTCTCGCGCCGCCCTGCCGTGAGGACGCGTTCGATTTCGTCGACGGCCAGTCCGCGCTCGACCAGGGAGCGCTTGAGCGCGTTGTCGGACTTTGTCTTCTCAATGCCCCGCCATGCGGCTGCAACGCTGGCCACGATGGGAATCATGCAGCCCATGAAGATGGCAATGTTCGGCATCTTGAAAAGCTCGGCCCAGGCAGAATCTGCAATCAACATGGATCAACCTCCACCAATCGCGATGAACGAGTGACATCCTCGACGCATCGCCAATCAATTACCAGTCCCACCCATGTATTATGCGGGAATCGGTGAATATTCACCGTAAAAAAAGGCGGGCCCTGTCCGCTAAGCCTTGCCGATCCGGGCCGCCAACTGGTCATCGGTCTTGGCCCCGCGCACGTTGAAATACCTTGCCTCGGGGTGGTGGGCGATGATCGCGCTGGTCGATTGCTCCGGTTCAAGCTGAAACTCTTCGCTCAGTTCAATGTCGATTCGGCCCGGCTCCATGAGCGGCCAGAGCTTGGCCTGGTCCCCCAGGTTTGGACACGCCGGATATCCGAAGCTGTAGCGGCTGCCTTGATAGCGCTGCTGAAAGAGCCTTCGCACCTCGCGGTCGTCCTTTTCCGCGATGCCGAGCTCCATCCGGATCTGCTTGTGCATGTACTCGGCCAGGGCTTCGGTCGCCTCCACGCTAAAGCCATGCAGGTGCAGGTAGTCCCGGAAGAGATTCTGCGCGAACCATTGCCGTGCGACGTCGCTGGCCTTGCGTCCGACTGTGACAATGTGAAACGCGACCACGTCGTACTCGCCGCTGCCGATCGGCCGGTAGAAGTCAGACAGGCACCAGTACGGCGGCTCAGTCTGCCGGGGGAACGTGAAGCGAGCAATCTCCTTCAAGGCCGGTCGCTTGCCCGGTGCGACTGCATCGGCGCTCTGCGGCGGCTCATAGATGATGAGGTCCTGCCCCTCGCTGTTGGCTGGCCAATAGCCGTAGATCGCCTGCGGCACGACAATGCCTTCCTGTGCGCACCGTTTGGCAAGCTCGTGAAGAATCGGCCGCACCTCGCCGCGAATGTAAGCGTCGTACGCGTCCTTCTTCCGGCCGGCGGGCGTGTACTGCCACTGCACGCCGAACAGCATCTTCTCGTTGATATACGGCATGACCGTCTGCAGATTGATCCGCTCAATCACGCGAGAGCCCCAGAACGGCGGTGTAGGGATCGGATTGTCGATCGCGACGCCGCTTCGCTCGGGCAGCGGGCCTGCGGGCTGAGATGGCGCCGTCGTCTTGGTGCGCCTGGGGCCTACCTGTGGCCCGCCCGGTTCGAAGAGCGGCTGGCCCTCGGACAGCCGCCGCATCAAGGCTAATCCCTCGAAGGCGTCCTTCGCATAGGTGACGGGGCCTTTGTAAATCGAGCGCAGGTCATTCTCAACGTAGCCGCGCGTCAGGGCAGCGCCCCCGAGGATGACCGGCATGGTCAGGCTTCGCTCGTTGAGCACTTCGAGATCGTCGCGCATGACCAGCGTAGACTTCACCAGCAGCCCGGAGAGGCCGATGGCGTCGGCCTTGTGCTTGTTAAATGCCTCGATCACGTTGTTGATCGGCTGCTTAATACCGAGATTATGCACGGTAAAGCCGTTGTTGCTGAGGATGATGTCCACAAGATTCTTGCCAATGTCGTGAACGTCGCCCCTCACCGTGGCGAGGATAATCGTGCCCTTGCTCTGGCCTGAGACCTTCTCCATGTGCGGCTCGAGATGGGCGACCGCCGCCTTCATCGTCTCGGCGGAGGACAGCACGAACGGCAGTTGCATCTTGCCCGCCCCGAAGAGCTCGCCGACGACCTTCATGCCGTCGAGCAGGAAGGTGTTGATGATCTCCAGCGGCTTGTATCGAGTCATCGCCTCGTTCAGATCCGCTTCGAGACCGATCCGCTCGCCGTCGATGATCCGCTGCTTGAGCCGCTCCTCGATGGGCAGGTCCGCCAGCGACTTTCGCTTCTCGCCGACTTTCTCGCCCTTGTCGAACATCTTGAGATAGACCTGAAGCGGGTCAAACCCCTCTCGCCGTCGGTCGTATATCAGGTCGAGCGCCGCGTTCCATCGCTCGTCGCTGATCTTGTTGCGAGGAAGTATCTTGCTGGCATGGACGATCGCCGCGGTAAGTCCGCGCTGCATCGCTTCATGCAGGAAGACCGAATTGAGCACCGCCCGCGCCGCCGGCACAAGGCCGAAGCTGACGTTGGACAATCCCAGAATGGTCCCGCAGCGAGGGAACGCCGTCATGATCCGCTCGATGCCGTCAAGCGTTTCCAGGGCGAGGCGTCGATCGGCTTCGGTGCCGGTCGTGACTGGAAAGGTCAGACAATCAAAAAGAATGTCTTCCTCGGCGATGCCGTATTTCTTCGTCAGCAGTTCATGCAGCCGTCGGGCAATCTCTATCTTCCGGTCGGCGACCTTGGCCATCGCCTCGGTGGGGTCTTCGTCGATGGTCAGTGCGACAACCGCTGCGCCGTACTTTCGCAGCAGCGGACAGACCCGCTCCAACTTTTCCTCGCCGTCCTCGAGATTCACCGAGTTGACAATGCACTTGCCGCCCGCGCGCTTGAGCCCCGCCTCCAGCACCTGCCACTCGGTGGAGTCGAGCATGAGCGGGACGGTGACGTCCTGCGCATAGCGCGAGACGACCTTGTCCATGTCCGGTACGCCGTCTCGGCCGACGTAATCGACGCAGACGTCCAGGATGTGCGCCCCTTCGCGGACCTGCTCCCGGCCCATGTCGACCAGGCCGTTGATATCGTCCGCGACGAGCAACTCTCGAAACTTTTTGCTGCCGTTGGTGTTGCTCCGCTCCCCCACGATCAGAAAGCTGTTTTCCTGCCGGAGCGTCACCGCCTGATAAATGCTTGAGCAACTCGGCTGGCGCTGCGGCTGCCGCTGTGCCGGAATCAGTCCGCGCACCGCCTCGACCACCGCCTCCAGGTGCGCTGGGGTCGTGCCGCAGCAACCACCGACGAAATTAACCCCGTCGGCAACAACAAACTCCTTGAGCCACTTCGCCAGTTCCGCGGGCGTCAGGGCGTAGTGCGTTTTGCCGTCCACGAGTTGCGGCAGCCCCGCATTCGGCACAACGCTGATGAGCCGCGAGCTGTGCCGGCCCAGGTGGCGAACGTGCTCCGACATCTCCTGTGGTCCCGTGGCACAGTTGATGCCGATGACCTGAACCTGCGGATACGACTCAAGCGTCGTCAGTGCTGCCGCGATCTCGGTGCCGACGAGCATGGTTCCGGTGACTTCGATCGTCACCTGCACGAAGATCGGCACCTGGCGCGACTTCTCGTGCATGGCGATCGTCGCGGCGCAGACGGCCGCCTTGGCTTGCAGGATGTCCTGACAGGTCTCGATGATCAACGCGTCCACGCCGCCGTCAAGCAGACCGCGCGCCTGTTCGGCGTAGCTGTCCTCGAGAATGTCAAAAGTCGTGTGCCCCAGCGTCGGCAGCTTGGTGCCCGGCCCCATGGAGCCGAGAACGAATCGCGGCTTGTCCGGTGTGGAAAACCTGTCCGCCGCCCGCCGCGCCACTTGTGCGGACTGCTTATTGAGGTCGTAGGTCAGATCGGCCAAATCGAATTCGCCGAGGACAATCTTGTTGGCCCCGAAGGTGTTCGTCTCCACGCAGTCGCATCCGACGCGCAGAAATTCCGAGTGAATCTCCTCGATGATCTCGGGCCGGGTGTCGGTGACGATGTCGGTGCAGTTCTCGCAGCCGCGATAGTCCTTGTCGATGGACAGATCGTGCGCGTAAATGCTCGTGCCCATCGCCCCGTCAATGACGATGACACGCTGCCGAGCCAGATTTAACAATGGATGATCCAAGATAATATCCTTCCAGAAGCCGATGCGTTCAATACATATTGTAATTCTATTGATCGGTCGTGGTCACGAAGATAATCATATGATCCGGTCACGCGCATATCCGCGCAGGCGGATATGGAAGCGTCATCCAAGGCAGGCTCGTACGGCCGCAACCGCCTTATCGACCCCGTCTGACGGGATATCCAGATGGGTCACGCCGCGAAGCTGGGTCGGCTTCATCAATCCGCTGAATCGAACGCCATGCGGCATCAGCCGATTGAGGAATTCCGTACGCGGCATCTTCGTGCCGGCGATGTCGAACACCACGATGTTCGTCTCCACCGCATCGACATCGACCGATATTCCCTTGATGCCGGCCAGCCCCCGTGCCAGCGCTTTGGCCTTCGCATGATCCTCGGCGAGGCGCTGAACGTTGTGCTCCAGCGCATAAACGCCCGCCGCCGCGACGATGCCCGCCTGGCGCATCGCGCCGCCGAACAGGTGCTTATACCGCCACGCCTGTGCGATGAACTCCTTGCTGCCCGCCACCACACCGCCCACTGGACAGCCCAGGCCCTTCGACAGATCGATCCAGCAAGAGTCAAACGGCTCGCAATAATCCCTCGCCGAAACGCCCGACGCCACGACGGCATTCATCAGTCGGGCACCGTCGAGGTGCAGGAGAAGACCATGCTTGCGCGCGCAGGCCGCGACCGCGCGAACCGCCTCCAGCGGCCACACCCGACCTCCCTTGAGATTGTGCGTGTTCTCAACGCACACCAGGCGCGTTCGCGGGAAGTGCGGATCGTCGGGGCGAATCGCCGCCTCCACCTGCTCGGCCGTGAAAATGCCCGTTTCCGTATCGAGTAGCCGCAGCGAGGCCCGGCTGTGGACCGCAGGGCCACCACCCTCGAAATGCACCGGGTGCGTACTCGCTTCCAGGATGATTTCGTCGCCCGGTCGACAATGAATGGCGTGGGCAATGAGGTTGCACATCGTGCCGCTGGGCAGAAAAAGAGCCGCCTCCTTGCCGGTCAGCTCGGCCGTCATTTCCTGTAACCGGTTGACCGTGGGGTCTTCGCGCTTCTGCTCGTCGCCGACCTCGGCGTTGGCCATGGCGCTCCGCATACCCGGTGAGGGGCGTGTCTGCGTGTCGCTGGAGAAATCGTAGGGATAGCTCATCCGGGGAAACCCTTTCTTCAGGCGTCAAACCCGTCCAATATACAACCGATGGCTCGGCCGAACCAAGCCGGCCCCCCCCGTGCCGTTTCATGCTTGGCCCAGCCCCGGACCGATGATATAAAGAAGGCGGCGGGACGGCCGCCCGATGGTTTGCCTCAGAGGATCGGCAAGAGGACACATGCACCGCTTAAATCGAGCCTATCGACGCCGCTGGATCATGTTGGCCGCCATCTGTCTGGGGACGACGGCTCAGCTTTCCACCTGCCGCGAGGATGCCGCCCTCTTCGGTATGCGAACCGCCTTCAGCTCCGTCACCCTGCCGATTAACACGGCCATTCGGCAATTCTTCTTCGGCGGATTCTAGTCAGCGAGCAGCTTCGCCCGTCTCCTTCCCGGCTTGGCGATTCTCCCATACTTCTTCAGCCTCCGGCCGACGGATATAGAGCGGGATCAGCTCGCGCGCCGGCGTGAACGCGCCCTGCTCGGCAAGACGCCGGCCGAGTCGGCACACGTTTGCCGCGCGAGGTATCCAATAGGCAGGATCGACGACCGATGCCCCGGATTTGGTGATGGCTTCCCTGTGGTAGTCGATCCCCTCGCCGGTCACGATGATCTTCCCGTCGTACCGCGCGATCAGTTCCCGCGGATTCGCCAGGTGCGGCGCTTCAACGGCATGGTATGCGCCTGCCCGCCATTCGAACACGGCGGCGAAGACCTGCCCGCGCTTCGCATCCAGCACGATCGCCAGCGGAGACGGCGGCGGCCCCATGGCGGCACAATTCTCCGCCACGACCGCCAGGGTCGGCACCGCCACGATCTGAGTCGCGCCGGCCAGTGCCATATGTCGGGCAAAGGCGACGGCAACCCGCAGGCCGGTGAAACTGCCGGGTCCGATCGAGACATAGCAATGGTCCGCCTTGCCCCTGGGCCAGCCGACTTGGAGGTAGAGTTCCTCAAGCGAGGGCAGGAGTTCGCGGGCGTGTTGCGTCTGCGTCGAGAATTCTGCCTCCGCGACCACGTTCGGGCCTTCGGCCAGGGCCACGGACCCACGGCGGCTTGACGTTTCGATGCCAATAATGCGGATCGTCTGCATGAAATCCCCGACTCGCCTGTGCCTGTGCTCCGGCGTAAGATAGTGGCATGCCGGAGCGACGTATAGAGGTTCGGGCTGTTCGCTGAAACGGGAGTATTCGACTGTGGCTGCTTCAAATCTGCGCGTGGAAGACTACGCGGGCGTTACGCTGGTGACCTTTACCGATCCATCGATTCTCGATGCCGCCACGATCGAACAGATCGGCCGCGATCTTTACAAACTGACCGACGTCCAGAAAAAGCAGAAGCTCGTCCTGGACTTCGCCAACGTCAAGTTTCTCTCGTCGCACGCCCTCGGCGTTTTCATCACGCTCCAGAAAAAGGTCGCGGATATCAAGGGCACCATGGTCTTCGCCGGACTGCGCAAGGAACTGATGAAGGTCTTCTCCCTCACCGGTTTGGACAAGATGTTCAAATTCTTCCCGACCGATGCCGACGCTTTGGGGTCCTTCGGCGTTCGCCTGAGTTGATTCGGTTATCACCGACTGATGATTATTGATCAAGCCTCGGCAGGCTCGCAGTCCCATGTTGCCCCGGCCGCGATAAGGGCCTCGGGGCGAAGGCGGCGCGTCACCGCTGGGTAGCGCGATTCATCGCCGTACCATTCATCGAGCATGGCGTGCCAGTCGTCCGCGGACTTCACCGCGAGGAAGGCGCGCTTCACGTCGACACTGAGCGGATGAAGCTCGCTGTACCGAACGCCAAATTTCCGTAACAACGGACCGGCTAACTCTTCGCCGTGGAGTGAGGCAACAAGATCGTAATGACGGGCCAGCGCGCGGCGCTGCTCGGTAATGGAAGGAGGGGCAATTTCCGAAAATGTCATCGGTCCAACTGGGGCAGCCTGATCGAGCAGGGCCCGAAGCTCGCGGAATATGAACGGGTTACCGATGGCCCCGCGCGCAATCGAGCAGCCGTCAACGCCTGTCTCGCTGAGCATCCGCACACAGTCCTCCGCCGAAAAGAGGTCGCCGCTGCCGAGAATCACCCGGTCGCCGACATGCCGCTTCACCCGGGCAAGAAACTCCCAATTGCTCGGGCCCACGTACCGCTGCCTGACGGTCCGCCCGTGGACGGTGACGGCGGAAAGACCGGTCTCGAAGGCGGCATCCAGGACCGAAAAGAAATTCGCCTCGCTCTCGGCGGTGTCGTCCATGCCGCGGCGCATCTTGAGCGTGACAGGGACCCGGTCCCCGACGGCGTCGTAGACTTTGCGGATGATGTCACGGGCCTGATCGGGAACCGAAAGGAGAAAGCCTCCGCGGCACCGCCCAAGCACCTTGCGCACCGGGCAGCCGAAATTGATGTCGATGACGTCGTAGCCGACCTCGACGAGATCGTTCGCCGCCGCGGCAAACTGTTCCGGCTCGCTACCCATAAGCTGGCCGCCCACGGGATGGTCGTCCGGCGGGATGGCGAGCATTCGGCGCATTTTTTTTCCCGCCTGGCCCACAAGGCGGTCGAGGACGACCTCGTTGATGGCGTACGGACAGCCATACTCCCGGGCGAGCAGCCGCATGGCGGCGTCGCTGTAGCCGCTCAGGGCGGCCTGCACGAAGGGTGCGTCGAGCTGGATGTTTCCGATGTGGAGCATAAGTATATTGCCTATTGTAGCAGGCGGGCATGGTTGAGGGCACGGGTGCCGATACGGAGTAGACCGATGTATAATCCCCGTGGTTGCGAGCCAGTTACGCGAATGCGTCATACCTTCGAGGAACTCATCATGAACCAGACAATGAATTTTTCCCACTGGATCAAGCGGGCGCGGGTATTGGCATTGGCGCTTCTACTCACCGGTCTGCTGGCTGGGCCGGCGGCAGCGGGTGCGGACCCCGCGGAGATTTCAAAGCTGCAAAGCAAGCTTCGGACGGAGTATCGCGCCGCCAAATACAAGGACGCGATGGAGACCGCCAAGAAACTGCACGACCTCGTGCCGGACGACGCGGACACGATTTACAACATCGCCTGCCTGCACTGCCTGCTGGGGGAAAAGGGCGAGGCGTATGAGTGGCTGGAGAAATCGATCCGCGTGGGCTACCGCGACGCCGACAATCTGATGAGCGACGCCGACTTTCGCACCATTCGCGGCGAGGATCGATTCCGCAAGATCGTCGCCGATCTGCGCGCAGACGGCAGCGGCCATGCAGATGAGCAAGAAAAACCTGCGGCAAAGAAGGATGACAAACCTGCGAAGAAAGCGGACGCCAGCGACAAGGATGAAAAGCAGGTCGAGGAGATGTCGCCGCGCGATCGCGCGATGCGAATCAACGAGCTAACCAGAAGACTGATCCAGGCGGCAGGCGAGAAAAACTACGATCAGGCCCTGGAGATCGCACTCAAGGCGGAAGAACTCGCCCAGAAAGACATGAACGCCGCAACGAAGGCCCTGACGGCCTACAACGTCGCGTGCATGCAATCACTCATGAAGCACGGAGACGAGGCGATCGAGGCGTTTGAACGAGCCGTCCACACCGGCGGATTCAATGAAAACCTGATCGAGCAGATGAAGGACGACAGCGACCTCGATTTTATCCGCAAGAACAAACGCTTTATCCGGCTCGCCGAGGAACTGACCAAAAGCGCCGCCAAAAAAGTCGAACCGGCGACAAAAGTGACCCTGCCGAAGCACTTCGACAAATCGAAGAAGGCTCCGCTCATCGTGGCGCTGCATCCGTGGGGCGGAAACATGAATGAAACGCGCGACCGATGGCAGAAGGTGGCGGACCAGATGGGGGCCATCCTGCTGACCCCACAGGGGACCTACCAGTTAGGCGACGAAGAATACCGCTGGGACATGAGCCTCGATGACCTGGAAGACCAGGTCATGCGGGCGGTCGAGTCGGTCATGGACCAGTACAAGGTTGATGAGGAAAAGGTGGCGATCGTCGGCTTCTCTCAGGGAGCATGGGCGGCATACCTCATCGGCATCCGCAACGCGGGAATGATTCGCGGAGTCATCTCAATCGCCGGCAAGTTCGACAAGTCATTTGAAGCCGAGGTGGACGGCGAAGACCTGGGCGACATGCGTTGTGTCATCATGGTCGGTGACCGGGACGACCAGGAAATGCTCGAGTCCAGCCGGCTCGCGGAGAAAGTGCTCAAGAAGTCGGGAGCGACGGTGCGCTACAAGTCCTACAAGGGGCTGGGCCACCAATACCCGAAGGCTGCCGAGAAGGAGCTGACCGAAGCGGTGGAGTTTGTGTTCGAGTAGCGAGCGCGATCTCGCCTAATTGGGCATCTGGTAGAACTCAAGTCGCGGGGGCGTGTCCGGCCGGGCGATGAGGAGGATGTTTCGCACGGAGTCGATGGCGAGGAAGGCGTCGGACGGGTTGGTGTTGTCCGGCGCGGACTGTAGGAGAAGGGGCGCGATCGAATTCTCTGTGAACGTATCCATGTCGAAGAAGCGTACGTTCATGTCGAAGGAGGGGGCGCTGATGCGGCAGTTCGCTGCGATGCGGTTTCGCACCGGATCGAAGGCAATGTTGAAGATCTGAAAGTTGCTGCCGCAGATTTCCGCGAGCTGTTCCATCGTGTCGATGTTGTAGGTGCGGATCGACGAGCATCCGCCCGGTCCGCCGAGTTGCATGTTGACGTGCAACCGTCGCCGGACGGAATCGACAATCACGCCGACCGGGTCTTCATTGGGCCCGTCGTCGATTTCGTCGGTCTGACCCGTTCCCAGATTTACGCGATGAAGCTGAAAGTCGCCGACGATGTACAGGTTGTTCGTCTGTGTGTCGATGCCGGCATCGGGTTGCATCGGGTGGAAGTAAGATGAGGAGGAAGGACGGTACTGGATTGTGTTCGTGACGCCGCTCTGGTCCGGGATGAATTCATAGATTTTGCCGGAGTTGCCGTCGCGAACATAGGCAATGTTGCTGAGCGGATGCACGGTGATGCTCTGGAAAGTGGCGAGGCCGAGGCCGCCTATGCCTGCGGGGAAGATTTCGAAGTCAGGATCGAAGCCGAATACGCCGGCGCCGGCGGAAGCGAGGACACCTCCGTTCTGATCGACCCCTAAAGCGTCGATGTTCTGGAACGTAGGGACGATCTGGTCCGTACTGCTTTGCGGGACGAAGCAGAGGCTGTTGATTGCCTGGAAGTGGATGTCGTTGCCGAGTGAAGAAAGTGAGAACTCGAGAGTTGGGAACTGGACTGGAATCGTGGCGGGGTTGGTTGTGTAGTCGATCTGATAGAGAAAGTCCGTGCGCGGGACGAGCATGGTCGGCACGAGGAGGTTGACGGTCCACATGGAGCCGTCGGGCTTGAAGGCGAGGCTGCCTCCGGTATAGCCGAGCGGTAGTTCAGTGACGTGCGTGCCTGCCCCGGTTTGAATGTCGATCGTGACAATCTGTACGGGGCCGTTGAGCGGCGGATTGATGCCATAGAGTTTTCCGTCGAGTGGGGAGAACTTCAGCCCTTGGACATTGGAGAACTCAAGTGGGTCGGCGCTGAGCTGACCGATGTGTTCGGCGGTGGCAGTGACCGGGTCGATTTTCCAGAGGTCATCGACCACGTCGACGGTGTAAAGTAGCCCGGTGGCCGGGTCGCGGGCCAGGCTGAAGATGGATCCCAGGGGACCGTCCATGCCTTCGAGTCCCGTTTCGCCAATCTGTGTTCGCTGACCGGTTGCCGGATCGAGTTCGAAGAGCGTGGCGGCACGACCGAGGGCGAAGATGTCAATGATATAGAGCTTGCCCGTGTCCGGGTTGTAGTCCATGCCGACGGCAAATCCGGCGTTAAGCGGCGGGACGAAGAGCGTTTCCGGGTAGGCGAGGATACGGTTAATTTTTCCGGTGGCGGGGTTGATCTGACCGATCAAGTCGTCTTCAACATCGAGGCCGTAGAAGACACCGTTAGGGGATGCCAGCGGCAGCCAGACACGGTTCTGAAGGTCGAAGCGCCGGACGCGCTTTCCGTCTGCGACGAAGCCGCGGTTTCGTGTCAGGTCGAGGGCGATGTTGACGGGAGCGCTGCCGAGCGGCAGTTCGCCGAGTTTCGCGGGCGGCGTTGCGTGCGTCGGAGTCGGCGGTGGGTTGGGAGCGGGATCGACGGGCGGGTCAACCGGTGGCTGCATCACCTGCTGGCAGTCACCCGCCGCAGCCACGAACAGCATTGCCAGAACGCCGATCCCTCTTAGAATCCTCATATCCATTCGCATCGCCGTCGGAACCGGCTTCGCTGCCGGCCACCCGATGGACCTCCGAAGGAAATACACCCTTCACCGACAGACCTCACACAGGTTTTTCTTTCCTCAGAAGCGACTGGATATGCGGGGAATGGGTCCGGAACAGGCACTTTATTCGGACGGGACGGGCAGATTTGACGGTCTTAGGAGAATGCGGGCCTGGTCAGGTATCGAACGCGACGCCTTTGGGTTCATCATGATCTGGCAATCAGCCGCAATTCCCGCCGCAACCGCGAGGAAATTAAGCAACGAGGGCCGGCCGAATCATCGTTTCCTAGGGTCTTCGAAATATCTGGAAGTGTTGGCTATTTTGAGTCTCGCTCCGCAGTGTTCATGTATGACGGGTGCGTCGATTCTTCCAATTCCCAAATGTTCGAATTGCCGAATAGTCTTGTACCCAACGAGGGCTCGTAAGCGTTCCCGCGCTACGGACCGGCTTGGCCAGAGCCGCAATATCCTGCAAAATCGCACTTTCCCTGATTGTCCGTGCGCTTCAAGACGGGACTTTCTGTTTTTCTGTCGCTGAAGCGCGGACGCGTATGACTTTCGAGAGGCGGTCGGAAACATGCTGGTTTTGGATTCAACGCGCGGCGTGATCGACGGGGCGTCGCATATTTCCATCGACGATGCGGCCATCGCTCAATGGGCGACGAAGATGTCGCGCGACGCACTGCGCCCTTCGGGCCATGACCTGTTGGGAAAGCTGGAAGGCTCGCAGGCTCAGCTTGCCAATATCGTCTTGCTCATTGACGCCCTGAACTTCTGCTTCTGGTCGAAGTGTCCGCTGAAGATCGAGTGGCGCGGGACCACCTACGAACGCTTCCAGGCCATGCTCGTTTCGATTCTGCTGGCGGTACGCTACGAGCCGGCATGGTTCGACGCCAGATATTGGATCGAGGTGCCGTCGGACGAGATCCGACAGGTGCTCAGCGGAAAGGGTGAGCTGCTGCTGCTCGACGAGCGCGAGCGGATCATTCGCGATACCGGCCGCGTCCTGCTCGAGCGGTTCGACGGCCAGTTCATCCATGCGGTCGAATCCGCGAGATCGCGCGCCTGGCCGCTGGCCGTGTTGTTGATGACCGAGTTCGACTCGTTTCGAGACGTGGGCAGCTACCGCGGAAGCATCGTCTACTTCATGAAGCGGGCACAGATCACGGCCCTCGACTTGTCCGTCGCATGGCAGCATCGCGACCATCCGCCGCTGGCCGGGCTGGAGGAGTTGACGGCCTTCGCGGACTACCGCGTCCCGCAGGCCCTGCGCCACCTGGGAATCCTGAAACTCTCGGAGGAGTTGGCCGCTCGGGTGGAGCGGGAGGAGGAGATCGCCGAGGGCAGCGAAGAGGAGATGGAGATTCGCGCCGCATCGGTGCAGGCGGTCGATCGAATGGTGAAGGCGCTCGCGACACAGGGAAAGAAGTCGGCGGCATGGGAGGTGGACTGGTATCTGTGGGAACTCTCGCACGCACCTGAAGTGGCCATCGGGCACCATCGGACGCGGACAATCTACTACTAATGTGCTTCGGGCGGGCTGAGACTTGGCTCCGAGGGGGACCGCAGGAGTGCCGATAATTGAAGTGTGACGGCGCAAACACTTCAGGAAAAGACAAAGCGTCCCGGTGCTGGTCCGGCGGGGTTGCGCCGCGCGCCAATCGGGCACTTCATCGCGACCTATCACTACATTCGCGAGCGGGACTCGGACGGCGTGACCGGCATCACGCCGCAGCGCTTCAGAGAACAGATCCTGGCGATCAAGTCGCAATACGAAATCGTGACGGCGCACGAGTTCTCCGCGCGGGCCGCTGACGACGATCGACTGGGCCTTATCACCTTTGACGACGCGGTGAAGGACCAGGCCATTGCGGCGGAGATTCTTGACGGGCTGGGCGTGCCGGGGGTTTTCTTCGCGCCCATGCGGCCGTACTCGGATGAGCCGGATCGGTGGTGCGCACAGCACCTGCTTCACGCGCTTGCGGAGCATCTGGGCTGGCGGGAGTTTGAGCGGCGGGTCGAGCCGCACATCTGCGGCGTGGAGATCGATGTCGCGAAGATGGACGCGCTGTATCACTACGAGGTTCCGCACAAGCGGCGGCTGAAGTTTGCCCTGGCGTTTGCGGTGCCGCCGCAGCAGGCATGGGCCATTCTGCGGGAGATCAATGCCGAAGTCGGTCTGCGCGCGGAGGACTGGTTCATGACCGAAGCGGAGCTTCGCGCGGTGCAAGCGGCGGGGCACTCGCTGGGCGGCCATGGTTTCGACCATGTTCCATATACATCGCTTGGCCCCAAGGCGCAGGCGGCGGACATGCAGCGGGCGGCGGCGACGATGACCCGGCTGTTCGGCGCCATGCCGAGGATGCTGGCGTACCCCTTCGGCAGGTATGACGAAACGACGGAGATGATTGCCCGCGGCTGCGGGTACACGATGACCCTCGGGACCGACGAGCGCGTGGATGCAAAGTATGTGATGGACGAACTGGGGCGGCGCGGACAGGGAGGCATATAGTCATGGGCGGCGAGATTCGACCCTGCGAAGATGCAAAGCAGCTTCAACATTACATCAACACCTACTGGCGGCGCGGCCACGTGCTGGCGACCGACGATGCCATGTTTCGATTCACCTACTCGACGCAATGGGTGGATCGATCGGTTTGGCCCGGCGGGATGAGCGTGCTGGGCTTGTATGACGGCACGCGCATGACCGGCTTTCTCGGCTCCATTGTGACCCCGTATCCGCGACCGCAATCCTATTGGCTGGCCCTTTGGCACGTCTTTCCGGAGACCAAGGGCACCGGTCTGGGCGGTAAGCTGCTGGCGAAGATGCAGTCCATCGCCGAGGCGTGCGACGGATGGATCGGCACATTCGGGGCGGGGCCCGATGCGCTGCCGGTGTATTTGAAGCGTGGGTTCTGCGTGCGCGGTGCGCGGCGCTGGGTCTATTCTCCGGATGGTGAGGTGAAAAAAACGCAGCGGACAACGGGCCCTGCGCGGCCGCACTCGGCCGAGACGCTCCCGGGCGACGCGTGGTTCGACCATAGGTTCTGGAAGCACCCGATCTATTCGTATCAATCGCAGTCCGGCGTGGTCTATCGCACCGAGGAGAACGACTGGGGCGTGGTGACACACGTGTGTCATCATCCCGAGGGAGCGGACCCAACCTTTGCGAAGATCCATGCGGCGGAGTCGGCCAGGGCGAATGGCCGGCGATTCCTGATGGATGGCTGGGGGTTTGACTGTCCCGGCGAGAATTGGACCCTTGCGCCGGACGACCTGCCGACGGTGTTTCATCCGCCCGAGGCGCGGGGCAGTACGATCTACGCGGTGGGGCGGCCGTTCCTGATGACCCGCATTCATAAGGGGGACTGCGATCAGGATCGACCAAATGGCGCGGCGGCGGTTGAGCAGGCCGCAATGTCGCATGCCGGCTAGGGCGGCGGGATTGCTGGTGGTCCATCGCCAAACGGCAAGCCGCTTCCTTGATCGCGCGCAAGTGCTGCAAAATTGAAGGTGACAATAGGCGAAAAAAAAAGGGGCCAAGGGGTCCAGGGTAAATGCAAAGGCGGCGGTACTGATTGCGTCGGCGATTGGCGTTGATCGTGATTGGATATCCGGATTTTCTGGTACCGCTTGCTGACGCGCGCGGCTCGGATCGGGGGCGGCGAGCGAGCAAAATTGAAGGTGACATAAGGTGAGTCAGTCGATTTTTTTCGGTTGCAAGTCTTGTGGCGGGCATGTGTTGGGGCAAGTCGCAAATCCGGCGGTTTTTGGGTGACATGGGCCTGAATTCCGGTTCGTGATCGAAGGCCGCCGATCGCCGGGGAGCGGGCGGCGGTGGATGTGTTGATTCCATTCCTCCCCAGTTAACGCTTGCTCACTGTCCGCGCCTTTGGTCCGAATCATTGCGGTGCTGCGGGTCGCTTTGGATCAGCCGATATCGCCGGACGCCGTCCGAGAAAGGGCTGACCTGTGTCGCCCGATACATAAACGGCGAGTTCTCCCTTGCCGAAGGCCCGGCCGTATTGGATATCTTCACAGGCGCCCGCCACTATCTCTCGAGGCAGGCGCGAGTCCGGCGATCCGATTTTCTCGGGACTATCTCCATGAGTATTGCCGTAGGTGCGCATCGCCGGGCCGGGCGAGCGGGGCTCTTCGCCGCCGCGTCATTTTCGATCCTTTTGTCGGCCTGTTCGACGGAGGAACTCTCTCAACTCGGGTCCGCGGCGATCAACGCCTATTTCGGCGGCACGGTTCCGCCGATGAACTGGGCGGCCCTCAGGGCCCTGCCGGATTCGGACGGCGACGGGATTCCCGATGCATTCGATCCATTTCCCAACGATCCGGACGCCGATGGCGACGGCGTCGTCGATGGCATGGATACCGATTGGGACAATGACGGCATTCCCAACTGGCTGGACCCGGATGTCATCGGAATCGATCAGGATGGCGACGGGATTCCCGATATTCTCGATTCAAGCCCGTTCGACCCGGACGCGAATGGAAACGGCGTGGCCGATGGGTACGAGACCGACTCCGACGGCGACGGGATTCCCGATGCCCTTGACCCGGACCCGACGAATCCGGATGCCGACGGCAACGGCGTGCTCGATGGGAAGGAGACGGACTCGGACGGCGACGGCATTCCGGATTTCTACGACGAGTATCCGAACAACCCTGATGCGAACGGCAACGGCGTTCCCGACGGGCAGGAGAGCGACTACGACGGCGACGGCATCGTGGATGCGCAGGACCCGAACCCGGGCGAGTCGGACTCCGATGGTGACGGCATCCCCGACTTTCTTGATCCGTTCCCGAACGATCCGGATGCGAACGGCAACGGGATATTGGACGGAGCAGAGACGGATAGCGACGGCGACGGCATCTATGACATCGACGATGGGTATCCGGGCGATCCGGACGCCAACAGCAACACGATCCTCGATGGCAGCGATCCGGACTATGACAACGACTACGACTACTACGGTCTGCTCGACGGCGAGTTGACGGATAACGACAACGACGGCCTGCCCTCCGGCACGGATCCGGACGACAACAATCCGGATTATGACGGGGACGGTTATATCGACGGCATCGACGCGGCGCCGACCGACCCTAATGTGCATTGATAACCCATCGCGCAGAATCGGATGGCGAATTGCGGATGAAGCGGCGCGTCGCCTCCGGGAACGTGGCGCGCAAAAAAAACCCACTCGGTCCGACCACCGAGTGGGCCAATGATCAGCGGATGGGCGAGCCGAACAATCACCCGCTGATCGAACACACGAATTAGCAAATACGAAGAGGTCGGCTTCCCGCCACCGGGCGGATGACCCCTTCTACCAATCTAATACCGGCATGGGGGCGGCGTTATTCCAAGACTTGGAAAAAGTTTGGCGCGCCGCGAACAGCAGCCCATGGTTCTCCATCGATGGGCGTAAATCGAGCCATTTCAAGGCTTTATTGCGTGGGCTGCCGAGTCGAGGCCGGTGATCAGATGGGCTTCGGGCCGTGCGACGGATGGTCGCCCGCCAGTTTTCGCATTCGCCAGGAACCCCATGCGAAGCCTGCGGAGGCAAGGGCCAGGGGCCAGGCAAAGCTGCCGGTGAGGGCGTAGAGCATCATTCCCAGGCCCTGAGCGACGATGCCGCGGACGCCGACCAGGGTGGAGTGGATGGCGAGGTATTCGGGGGCCTTCGCGCTGCTGCCGGCCAACGAGACCGGGCCCAGGGTCCAGGTCAGTTGCACGCCGACCATGCCGATGGCGTAGATCATCGCGAATGCGCTGAGCCATGTCGCGCTGGAGAGCCCGAATGTCGGCTCGGCAGGCACGAAGATGAGGGCGATGGGATACAAGGTGAGCCACAGGAATGACACCGCGGCGAGTTTGATGGAACCGAGCTTGTCGGCGACACGGCCCATCGGCATGAGCAGGACGATGGTGGTGAGTTGATAGATGACGACCGTCGCCTGGGAGTATTCGGTGTAGTTCAGGTGCAGCTTGTCGGTGGCGATGGCGGGGATCAGGGCGGTGCAGATCATCCAACCGATGCCGTAGGACATGAAGGCCGCCTCGTAGCCGGCGAAGCGACGATCCTTTTTGAGGATTTCGCGCATGGCGCGCAGCGGCGAGAACCATGAGCTGCTTATCAGTTGAGGCGCACGATGGCGCGCGATCCAGAAGGGCTTCGATGAAATCCTGGCGTACGAGAACAGGCCGAGCGCCATGCACGCCGCGAGGATGGGGAAGAACAAACGAAACGCATCTCGATCGTGATCCAGCCAGAGCCCCATGCCGAGCCCTGCGAGCATGGTGGCGAGAAACTGGGCGGCGCAGATGACGCCGAAGATCCGGCCCCTGCGTACCGTGGCATAACAAGTCTGCAATAGATCGCCGTTGAGCGGGGCCATGGCCGCGACGCCGGCGGTTCCGCCGCAGGCCGCGACGACGAAGAGAATCATGACGTGCCAGATGTTTTGGGCCGCGGCCAGCAGGGCGATGGGGATGCAGGCGCATGTGGCGATGATTGCCAGGTACGTGCGCGTGCCGACCCGGGCATAGAGGCGATTCCAAAAGATCGACGCGAACTGGGTCACCGGCACGGCCGCCGTCAGGACGGTGGTCTGCCAGTTGTTGGCCCCGAAGCGCTCGCGCGCGAGGAATGGGAGGATGTACGGCGTGGCGATGGCGGTGCCGAGGCAGAACGTGCCCACGAGGTGCAGGAGCATGACGCGCTCCAGGGGACCGTCGCTCGGGAGGACCGTCGGCGCAAATGGCATTGAGGAGATGCCCCCGCCTGGCGTCACGGCACTGGAGGGCTCTGCGGGTGTCGAGGTCATGTCGGGTCAACAGACTGCAAGAGGACGATTCGTCATGCAAGCGGGACACGCACGCAAGAGCCCAGAGCGGATCGCGCCCTGGGCTCGCGGGGAAATCGATGTCATGTCAGAGGGCGGCGGAGTTACAGAGTGCCGTCGTCCTTTTTGGGCAGTTCGGCCGGCTTCTCAACCTTCACGACACTCGGGGAGGAAAGCGCTTCAAGGAATTCCAGAAGCTGGTCAAACTCCTGGTCGGTGAGATCGAAGGGCTTGAGCAGGGGGTCCTTGTTGGGATGATCGCCTGCGCCTTTCATGTAGAACTCGATGACGTCGTCGAGCGTCTCAAATGCGCCGTTGTGCATATAGGGGGCGGTGTGAACCAGCTCGCGGAGCGACGGCGTCTTGAACTTGCCTCGGTCGGACCGGCTCTTGGTGATGAGTTCGCGGCCGTAGTCGGCGTTGACGCTCCGCGGGTTGGGATACTTTTGATCGGTGGCGAAGAAGTGCCGCGTGGCGATGCGATCGGACTCCGTTTTAAGCTCTTCGATTTCCGGGACGCCGGTGGTGTGGAACTCGCCGTCGGACAGGTTCGCCCCATGGTGGCAGGCGATGCAGTTGGCCTTGCCGGTGAAGAGGCCCATGCCCTTCTTCTGCATGTCGGTCAGCGCCGATTTGTCACCCGTCAGATACTTGTCCACGGGGCCGGGCTTGGACACGATCGTCCGTTCGAAGGCGGCGATGGCCTTGGCGAGGTTGTCCATGTTGACGTCGCTCTTAAAGACCTTTTTGAACTGGTCGCGGTACCAGGGAATGCCGCTCAGTTTTTCGACGAGGTGGGTGTAATTCTGGTTCATCTCGATCGGCGCGGCGATCGGACCGATGGCCTGCGCTTCGAGGCTGTCTGCGCGGCCGTCCCAGAATTGGGCCTTCGAGTAGGCAGCGTTCAGGGCGGTGGGGGCATGTCGCCAGTGCTTGGTGCCGGGGTAGGCGTCGGACATCTGCAACCCGTTGGCAAAGCCCTTGGCCGGGTCGTGGCACTTGGCGCACGAGAGGCTGCTGTCGCCGGAGAGGCGCGGATCGAAGTAGAGCATCCTGCCCAATTCGATCTTTTCCGGGGTCATGGGATTGTCCGCGGGGATCGGCACCGGGCCCAGCGGTTCCAGTTTCTTGTCGGCGGCTCGGGCGGACTGGCTATCCAAAGCGGCGGCGCCCAGGGCGACGGCGAACGCCATCACTGTCATTCTGATTGTCCTGCTGTCGTGACTCATTGGCTCAATCCTCACTGGCGATGGTGAAAATGGAAATACGAATACGCTGCTCCAATAGGATGCGAATTGTGCTACTTGGCGTCTGCCTCTTCGCCGTCCTTCGGCTTCAGCACGATCTGCATGTCGCTTGTTTCCCCGGCCTTCACTTCGACGGGAAACGTCTGCTCGCCGAGATATTCCTGCCAGACGGCCAGTTCATACTTGCCGGGCGGGACATTCTCAAGACGAAAGGTGCCGTCGGCGCCGGTCACCTGGTAATAGGGGTGCAGGGCGACGTGAACGTATCCCTGCATCCAGTCGTGGACGTTGCACTTGAGATTGACGACTCCGGGCCTGGTGAATTTCTGCACGGCCTTCATGCCCTGCTGCGGCTGAAGGATGTTAAAGAGGGTGTAGATGCGCTGCGAGGCGTTGATGTTGTGGGCGACGGGATCGCTGTTGAGGATTTCGACTTCCTGCCGGGCGCGGACGACCTGAATGTGCGGGTGGAATTCGCAGATTTTCTGATCGATGCGCGGCTTGGACTCCGGCTCGGGGAAGTCTTTGCCCTCTTTGATATCCGCCAGGTACGCGACGGCCTGTGCGACACGGCCCGCGCTGTCGGTGGTCATCAGCGGCACCTCGGTGGGGTGCTTTCCGCAGGACTCGTGATCCTTGACGATTTGAATTTTGCGCGGGGCGGGTATCTTGCCCTTGTAGATGACCGTGCCGGTAAGCGTGCCGCCGCCCTTTACGTCGACGACCTTGTAGGACGTCGGGCGGCGCGAGCGGCGCGAGCGACGCGGGGATGACTGGTATTCGAGATTCAGGTTGGCAGACGCTACTTGCGATGGGCCGTCGGCCTCGGTCGGCGGCGCGGTCTGATCCGCGATGACGGCGAATGGGCCCAGGAAGCTGACGGCTATCAAGGCCCTGACAAAGTGCGATAGATAAACCCGTGCCATGCTGGTACCTCATGTTGAAATCGTGGAGAAGACATGCGTGCCAACCGCGCATATTATTCCGGGAGTATAGTGCCCGTGGCACGGATCGGCCATCGGTGGAACCAATCTTGACACGCGCTGATGCGGTCACATACCCTTCACCGTATTGTCTGTCTGACGATTCGAATCATTGAGCAGGACAAGCCTTATGAACAATACGTCGAAGTTCGTCGCGGAGGCCGTCGGGACTTTCATGCTGTGCTTCATCGGCGCCGGGGCGATGTGCCTGGCGGTCCACCAGGAGTTCGCTCCAGGAGTGGGTCTGCTGGGGATCGCCGTTGCACACGGCATCGCCTTGTCGGTGGCGGTCTCGGCCACGATGTATATATCCGGAGGTCATGTGAATCCTGCGGTGACGGTTGCCATGCTGGTGACGGGACGAATCAGCCTGTCGGATGCGATTGGTTACATCATCGCCCAGTTGATCGGCGCGACAATCGCCGGCGCACTGGTGCTGGCCGTTTTCAAAGGCCTGACCGTCGGCGATCAGCAGGTCGTCCTCGCGGCGAGCCTTGGCACACCGATCTACGCGAATCCGGTCACGACCGGGCAGGCTATCTTGATCGAGGCGTGCCTGACGTTTCTGCTCCTCGTGGCCGTCTTCGGGACGGTAATTGATCCTCGCACTCCCAAGATCGGCGGCTTCGGAATCGGACTCATCGTTTGTGCGGATATCCTCGTCGGAGGTCCGCTAACGGGCGCGTCGATGAACCCCGCCCGCACATTTGGCCCCGGGATCGTCGCGGCCATGAGCGGAAATCTCGATGTCTTTTGGCCACAGCAATTGGTGTATTGGATTGGCCCGATCGTCGGGGCTGTTGTGGCCGCGCTGATCTATGATGGGTTCCTCAAGCAGAAAACGGCATAGAGAGGGATCCTGGAGATTCAACCAGCGGTCGAATGCTCAATCGGCCGTGCCTGCAACGAACGTTTGCCAATTGGCACAGCATCCTTGCTCCGGTGTGGGACATTCTTCGGGGCTTGCGGCGTCGAACCACCCTCGCGTCCGATTGCAGAATGCGCAAACGCTCAACATGACCGGTACTTCCACCAACACGCCGACCACCGTGGCCAGGGCGGCGCCGGAATCGGGACCGTACAAGGCGATCGCCGTGGCGACGGCCAGCTCGAAGAAGTTGCTCGCCCCGATGAGGGCGCCCGGCGCGGCGATGCTGTGCGGTACGCGGAAGATTTTCATCAAACCATAGACCAGTGACGAGTTGAAGAAGACCTGAATGAGAATGGGGACGGCGATGAGCACCACGTGGAGAGAGCGGTTCGTGATGTTATCCGCTTGAAAGGCGAAGATCAGCACGAGCGTCGCGAGCAGGGCCAGGACGGCGACGGGGTGGAAGCGCGGCAGAAAAGTCTTTTCGAACCAGTCCAGTCCGCGAGACCGCACCAGCCATACGCGGGTTGCGACGCCCACCGACAGGGGAATCACGATAAAACAGATGACGGCATACAGGAGGACCATGAACGGGACGGTCAGCGCGGACGCCCCGCTGACCAGAAGCGTGACGATCGGCGCAAAGAGCACGAGCATCAGCAGATCGTTGACCGAGACCTGTACCAGGGTGTAGGCCGGGTCGCCGCGCGTCAGGTAGCTCCAGACGAAGACCATTGCCGTGCAGGGGGCCGCGGCGAGGATAATCACGCCTGCGATGTATTGGTCCGCGAGTTCCGCGCCGATCAGCGGCCGGAAGAGGACTTTGAAGAAAACCCAACCGAGCAGAGCCATTGAAAAGGGCTTGACCAGCCAGTTCACGAAACAGGTGATGATGAGACCCTTCGGCCGTTTGCCCACGCCGACGATCGACGCGAAGTCCACCTTCAGCATCATCGGGTAGATCATCAGCCAGATCAGCACCGCAATGGGAATGTTGATCTGGCTTCCGCCGCCGAATTCCATTCGCCGAAGCGAATCAATGGCGCCCGGCGCGAGTTTTCCAAGCCCGACGCCCACGGCCATGCAGAGTCCGACCCATAGGGTGAGGTACCGCTCAAAGACATTCAAGCGACGGACCTCGGTTTGATTGCTCATCGCGAAATTCCTATTGAATTTACATCGACCGGTGGGTCAGGGCTTTCTTGCGTAGAAGATCGCACTCCAGACATTTCCGACGGTCGTCTTCGCGAGGCCGGCTGTCTCGGCATTCAATCCCAGTTCAGACCCGACCAGGGCCTCGATCTGCGGCGCGTCGTATAAATGCCGATCGCGCACCTCCGCATCGAGGAGTCCCGCATCTTTGAGGCCTGCGAGGTAGTCCTCTTCGCCGATCGCCCCGGCGATGCAACTACTATACAGCGCGGCGTTCTTGCGCACCGCTTCGGGTAGTTCGCGCACGACGATGTCCGACACGCGCATCTTCCCGCCGGGCCTGAGTACCCGGGCGATCTCCGCGAAGACGCGCGGCTTGTCCGGTGAGAGATTGATCACGCAGTTGGAGATGACCCAATCGACCGTTCCCGACTCGACGGGCATCTCTTCGATGATGCCCTTTCGGATTTCGATGTTCTTCATCCCCGCCGCGGCGATGTTTGCCCGGGCCTTTTCGATCATGGCGTCGGTCATGTCCACGCCGATGACGCGGCCGGTCGGGCCGACCATCTTCGCGGCGATGATCAGGTCGATTCCCGCGCCGCTGCCCAGGTCGAGCACGACGTCGCCGGGCTGCACTTCGCTGAAGGCAAGCGGATTGCCGCAGCCGAAGGAGTTGATGACGGCTTCGACGGGAAGGGCGGCCAGCTCCTGGGAGTCGTAGCCGGCGAGCTTGGCGAGGGCGCCTTTTTGCGTGGGGCAGCAACTTCCGCCGCAGCAGCCGGTGCCGGGATTGTTGACGGCATGGGTGTAGGATTCGGAGACCATCTTTCGAACGTCGATCGGGGTATTCACTTGCGTTTCTCCTTCTTAAGGGGAACCTTTTTTTGTGGTGGTGGACAACAAGACTCAATGGCGTCGGCGATGACGCGGAGGGTCGACACAAACGTGTCGAACCGGACGCAGTAATAAACCTCCTTGCCACGGCGGGTCGCTTCCAGAATGCCCGCGTCGCGAAGGATGGCCAGGTGCCGCGAGACGACGGATACGTCGACGGGGCAGCAGCAGGCGATTTCGCCGACGGTGCAGGATCTTCCGCATTGGGCGAGGCGGGCGAGGATGGCGACGCGATTGGGGTCGCACAGGGCGCGGAAGAACTTCGGCTCGATGAGCTCGGCGACATCCTGGCAGCAGGGGCGGTTGGGGGGGCCGCAGGTAGTTTTGTTTATTTGCGTCATTGTGCAAATGATAGCAATGGATCCAGATTGATGTCAAGTCGTCGCGTGCTGTGGAAACTGTAAATATATGCCGCAAGTCGAGTTATTGATGCAATACCGCCGCGGACCTATGATGTTGCTATGACAATCGCCTCGATTCGTGAGCTTGTCGAGAAGGAGCCGTTTCACCCGTTTCGCATTCGGGCAAGCAGCGGTGCTGCATACGATGTTCGCAATCCCAGCCTTGTCGTTGTGATGAAGTCGCAAATCCTCGTTGCCGAGCCGAGGTCTGACAAGTACACATTGATCCCGTTCCTTCACGTTGCCGGCATCGAAGTGATCGGAAACGGACACGCCCACCAGCCGGATCGACGCAAGCGCCGCGGCTGATCCACCGACCGCCTTTTCATCACCTTGCCCGCATCGCTCCCGTCCCGTATCAATACCGCTCTGAATCGTACTTTTCAGGACCCTTTATGGACCTCGCCGCGCTCGAAAAACTTCTCGCCCAGGTCAGGACCGACGCCGCTGCTGCTGTTGCCGAGGCCAAGTCCGCCGACGCCCTTCGCGGCGCGGAGTCCAAGCTGACCAAGGGCCCGCTCGCCGAGGCCCTCGGCACCATCAAGTCCTTCCCGCCGGACCAGCGCGGGCTCGCCGGGCAGGCGATCAATCAGGCCAAGAACGCGGTCAAGGAGCTGTTCGCCGCGGCGCTCGATGGCGTGCGGAAGGGCGAGGTCGCCGGGGCGAAGAAGCAGTCCGCCGATTTCGACCCGACGCTTCCGCCGCCCGCCGCCCAGCGCGGCAGCCTTCACCCCGTCACCGCCGTGCAGCGCGAGGTGGAGCGCATCTTCACCAGCCTGGGCTTCGCCGTGGTCGGCGGTCCGGAGATGGAGACGGAGTTCTACAACTTCGAAGCGCTGAACATCCCCGCCGATCACCCGGCCCGCGACACGCAGGACACCTTCTGGCTCACCAACGGCTGGCTGCTTCGCACGCATACCAGCCCGTGTCAGGTTCGGGCGATGCAGCGCTTCGGCCCACCGCTACGGGTCATCGCACCCGGGCGGTGCTTTCGCTATGAGGCGATCGACGCCTCGCACGAGAATACGTTTTATCAGCTTGAGGGCCTGCTGATCGACAAGGATATTTCCATCGCCCATCTCATCGCGTTCATGAAGCTGCTTTTGCGCGAGGTGTTTCAGCGGGATGTGGAAGTCCGCCTGCGGCCGGGGTTTTTCCCGTTCGTCGAGCCGGGCTTCGAGCTGGACATGAGCTGCGCGATCTGCGGCGGCAGCGGATGCGCCACCTGCAAGCGAAGCGGGTGGGTGGAGATTCTGCCCTGCGGCATGGTGCATCCGAACGTGCTGCGGCACGGCAACATCGACCCGCACGAGTACACGGGGTTTGCCTTCGGGCTGGGCCTGACGCGGCTGGCGATGATGAAGTACGGGGTGGGAGATATTCGGATTCTCAACAGCGGCGACATTCGCGGCATGGTCAACCCGCAGAGATTGAGCGGAAACCCCGTATAATACCTTGAGAGGGAGGTGCGCCATGAATCTTGACTGCACAATCAACATCTGGAAGGAAGGCTCGCAGTACATCGCGCACGCGCTCCCGCTGGACGTGATGAGCAGCGGCCCTTCGCCGCAGGCGGCGCGGGAGGCCGTCGATGAGGCGGTGCGGTGCTTTCTCAAGACTGCAACCGATGCGGGGACTTTGGAAACGATTCTTGAGGAATGCGGGTACACGCGACAGGGCAGCACTTGGATCGCACCCGTCTGGGTGGGAGTTGAACGACATGCAGTGGCGGTCTAAATATGCCGCGAATGACTCCCTTGAATTGGCGTACATTGGAAAAGGTCTTTCTGGCCGCGGGATTCACATTTGCAAGACAGGAAGGCAGCCACCGGAGCTATACCAAACCGGGCGTGCTGCGGCCTATCGTGATTCCAACATACGACGAAGTTTCCGTTTCGATCATCCGCAATAATCTGAGGACCGCCGGGATTGATCGGGATGAGTATTTCAGGCTCCTGGAACGGGCCTAAAAGAGCCAGTGCAACGTATGCGGAAAAAGAAGATTGACTGCATTGCGATGCAGCGGCGTGGCGCTACCGAAGTCTATTCGTTGGTCAAGAGCATGACCCGCGATGAGGAATTATCCTTTTGGTAGTCGCAGGAGAGGGCTGACGGCGCGAAAGCTACCGCGCGACGAACTCGCAGGGACCGGGCTGCTCGACGTAGGAAGTGATGCTTCGCCCCGGTACTCCATTTAGTTTTTTCAATGCGACTGCGTGCGCGATTGAGAATGCCGGCGGATAGAACCATGAAGCACAGGTACCTGGAAGGCACATTTCGACGAGGACGGCCGCTTGCCGCGTACTTGTACCTTGATCGCAAGCCTGGGGACACTTCGGCAAGAACTGAGAAGCGCGACAAAGGGCTGGTCGTCGATTTCACCGGCGATGGTCGGGCCATTGGAGTTGAGATCACGTCACCGATGCAGGCAAGCCTGGAAGACATCAATCAAGTACTAAACAGCCTTCACGAGAAACCACTTACGGCGGAAGATGTTCGCCCCCTCGCGGCCGCCTGATCCTAGCGCCCCCATTTGAATCGACTTTCCCGCCCACTTCCGCATAATACGCACCCATGCTGATCTCTCTCAACTGGCTCAAAGACTTCGTCGCCGTTCCGTCCGGCACTGACCCGCGGGAATTGGCCCTTCGTTTCACCATCACCGCCGCCGAGGTGGACGGCATTGAGCATCACGAGGCGAACTTCTCTGGCCTCGTCGCGGCGCGGATCGACGGCGTCGAGCGCGTGCCCGGCGAGGTGAAGCTGCAGAAGGTGACGCTCATCGCCGACAAGCAGTACGCCACCCTCTCCGCCGCGCCCGACCTTGTGGCCGGTTCGCTGGTCATTTACGGCCCACCGGGGGCGAAGGTCGCGGGCCACACCTTTGGCACCACCGACCCCGCCGGCCGACCGTCCGAAGGCATGATCGTCGCCGGTCAGGCCCTGGGCCTCGTGCAGGTCGGGGCGAATGCCATCGTCCTGCCGCCGGGCACGAAGCCGGGCTCGTCGATCGACCCCGCCTTGTTCGACGACTGGATCATCGAGATTGATAACAAGTCCATCACGCATCGGCCGGACTGCTGGGGCCATTACGGCATCGCCCGCGAAGTCGCCGCGATGCTCGACCTGCCGCTGAAAAAATATGACGTGACCGATCTCGGCGAACTGCCGACCGACAGCCTGCCGGAGATTCCCATCGAGATCGACGACCCGGCGAAGTGCCCGCGGTACACCGGCCTGCTCATGCGCGGCCTCGCGGCGCAGCCATCGCCGCTGTGGATGCAGGCCCGGCTGGCACTTTGCGGGCAGCGGCCGATCGATCTGCTGGTCGATCTGACCAACTACATCATGATGGAGCTCGGCCAGCCGATGCACGCCTTTGACGGGGCGCGGCTGACGAACATTCAGGTCGCCACGGCCTCGCCGAAGGAAAAGTTCACCACGCTCGACGGCGTATCGCGCACCATGCCGGACGGTGCGCTGATGATCCAGTGTGACCGCAAGAGCGTCGCCATCGCCGGCATCATGGGCGGGGCCGAGACGGAAGTCGGCGCGAAGACGCAGACCGTGCTGCTGGAGTCGGCGAACTTCGACGCCGCGACAATCCGCCGCGCCGCCACGGCCATGGGCCATCGCACCGAGGCCAGCGCCCGATTTGAGAAGTCGCTCGACCCGGCGAACACCGTGCTGGGAATCGCGAGGTTTCACCGGCTCGCCTCGGCCGAGTTGCCGGGCCTGGAAGTCGCCAGCGCGCTGTCAGACTGCTACCCCGCGCCGAAGAAGGCGCCGACGATCGAGCTGGACTGCGCCTTCGCCGCGCGCTTCATCGGCAAGCCGGTAACGCCCGACGAGATCTGCAAGATTCTGACGAAGCTGGAGTTCACCTGCCGGCGCAACGGCGCGAAGCTGCTCGTCACGCCGCCGTCCTATCGGGCGACAAAAGACATCGCCATCGAGGCGGACCTCATCGAGGAGGTCGCGCGCTTCGTGGGCTACAACAACATCGACCCGGTCCTGCCGACCGTGGCGGCGCGCTATTACGAGCCGTCCGCCGATCTCGCGCTGGAGCAGCGCACGCTCGACTACTTCTGCGTCGGCGGCGATTTCGTCGAGGTGCACGATTACATCTGGTACGACGACGACTGGGTCAAGGCGCTCGGCTTCGAGCCCGGCGAGTGCATCACCCTGCGAAACCCCGCCGCGGACAATTGCTCGCGCCTGCGGCAGTCGCTTGCTCCGGGCCTGCTGGCCATGGCCGACCGCAACCGCCATCACTACGAGCGGTTTAACCTGATCGAGATCGGCAGCGCCTTCTTCCCCGGCATCAAGGAAGTGGAGAAGTCGCAGCGGCGGCACATGGCCCTGCTCGTGGCGCAGTCAGGCGCGAAGGCGGACGGCACGGTCTGGGATCGACTGCGCGGTGCGCTGGCCGGCTGGGCCATGCAGGTGTTCGAAGGCTCCATCGATTTCGCCGAGGCAACCAGCGCGAAGCCCTGGGAGGACGAGATGCGCATCGCCGAGGTGCGCACCGGCGATCGGACGATAGGCCGGGCGACGATCCTGCCGCTGGCGTGCAAGCAGAAGATCGACGAGCGGCTCAAGGCCGTCTCGATGGCGCTTTGCGAGATCGATCTGTCGGCGGTCGTCGATCTGCTCGGTCGGCATGAGAAGCTGCCCGCGCTGCCGAAGTTCCCGCGCGTCCGGCTGGACTTCTCAACCCTCTGCGACGCGGGCCGACGCTACGAAGCGGTGAGGCAGGAACTGGCGAAGTATTCGCACGCCCAGCTTCGACGCGTCGAGTTTGTCGATGCCTACCAGGGCGGGTCCATTCCGCAGGGCAAGCGCAGCCTCACCTTCCGCGCCGAGATCGGCAAGGACGACGGCACGCTCAGCGAAGAAGACATCCGCACGTTTCAGGACAGCTTCAAAAAGCACCTTAGCGCGATCGGACTGGAGCTTCGCGGATAAATCGCTCGCAATTGCGCAACCGTAGCGTCCGGCGCCCCTGCCGGACGTGGATGACGCAGTACGCCGAATTCAGAAAATGATTATTTCGTCGGCTCCGGAAGAGGCTTGCCGCGAAGGTCGGGATTGAGAATCACCCAGCCCCAGTCGGTGGGCTTGTTGCTGGCGGTCTGCTTCTCGCGGCGTTTGGTGTCGCCCCCGTCGTCCTTGAGGTCCTCGCCGATGGACCAGAGACTGATCCCCTCGGGCGTGACGGCGTAGCGAATCGGCGCATCGTCGAACGGATCGACCGGGACGGCCTTGAGGTAATGCGGAACGAGGTCGGTCAGCGATTCCGGCCACTCGCCGTTGGCCAGCCGATACCGCTCGCAGGCCAGGGCGGCGATCATCGCCCGCTTGGAGCCGACCCCGCGTAGCCACAATTCGACCGAGCGCGACAGTGACGGCAACATGATCCGGGAATAGACGTGGTACGCCGGCGCAGACATCGCTTTGGATTCGGCCTGCTTGGCTCGCTTGAGTGACTGTGGTCCAGGCTCCTGCGTGGCTTCGACGAGTTCCGCGTACATGCCCAGCCCGTACACCACGTCCAGGCTCGGCAGCGCGGGAAGGTACCCCCAAATGTTAATTGACGAGCCGGTCCCCGGACCGCCCGCTATCAAGCCCGATAGAGCGGCAAAGCCGCCTCCCGTTCCCGACCGCGCCCATTGATAGGTATCAAGGAACATGACGCGCTCCGACATCATCGACCCTTGAAAGTCGGGACCATTTTGCGTTCGCTCAAGCTGGCCCTGGATGGTCGCCAAGTGGGTGGCATCCAGTCCGACGCGGTTGATGACGCGCTCGATCCATGACAAGTGATGCGCCTCAATGCTTACGTCAACAAGCATGGCGATCAGCCACTGATACCCGCCGTCAAACAGTCTTGCCAATCGATAAATGCCATCCAGATCCCTCGCGCATGCAGTCATGTCGCCTGTCTCGGCATTCAGTGCGCATGATGCCGCAAGAAATCGAGCAGCTTGCCGATATTTCGACAATTCAGGCAGCAGTGTGTTAATGGCAGGCGTGATGACCTGCTCCCCGAGACTTGATCCAGTTCTTATGAGAGTCTTAACTGCCCGGATGGGCAAGGAGATTCTTGATGAAGCGAAGACGACATGGCCCGGAGCAGATCATCGCCAAGCTGCGTGAGGCGGACGCGATGCTGACGGCCGGGGCGAGCATCGGTCAGGTGTGCCAGCGGCTGGAAGTCAGCGAGCCGACCCTTCACCGCTGGCGGAACCAGTACGGCGGGATGAAGGCCGAGGCGGCCAAGCAGCTCAAGGAGCTGGAGATCGAGAACCGCCGGCTAAAGAAGGCGGTGGCCGACCTGATTCTGGACAAGCAGATCCTGGAGGAAGTGCTGAAGGGAAAATAGCGAGCCCGGCGCGCCGCAGGGAGGCGGTGCAGGAGGCGCAGACGGCATGCGAGGTGTCGGAGCGTCGGGCGTGTGAGGTGGTTGGTCAGCCGCGAAGCACTCAGCGGTACGAGCCGCTCGTGGTGGAGGATGAGCCGATGCTGGTGCGCGCGATGCATGAGCAGGTACGACACCATCCCCGGTATGGCTACCGTCGGGTCTGGGCGCTCTTGCGGGGTGAGGGCTGGAAGGTGAACCGCAAGCGAGTTTATCGCTTGTGGCGGAAGGAAGGGTTTCGAGTGCCTCGAAGGCAGCACAAGAAGCGCAGATTGGGCCATAGCGACGGGGGGATTCTGCGTCATCGCCCGGAACACCCCAACCACGTCTGGGCCTGGGATTTCATCCATGACCGGGATGAGGGCCATCGGTCGCTGAAGTGGTTGACGCTGGTCGACGAGTACACCCGGGAGTGCCTGGCGTTGGAAGTCGAGCGCGGCATGACCGCCTCGGTGATCATCGACATCGTCGCCCAGGTGATCCTCATTCGCGGGGCGCCGCGGTTCCTCCGCAGTGACAACGGTCCGGAGTTCATCGCCCAGGCGCTGCGAAGCTACTTGGAGGCGGCGCAGATTGGCACGCTCTACATCGAGCCGGGCAGCCCCTGGGAGAACGGCTACTCCGAGAGCTTCAATGGCAAGCTGCGCGATGAACTGCTCAATGCCGAGTCCTTCGCCGATCTGCGCGAGGCCAAGGTCCTGGCGGCCACCTGGCAAAATGATTACAACCACCATCGGCCGCATTCGTCGCTGGGCTATCAGACGCCGGCGGCGTATGCGGCCCAGTGTAGATCGGAAGCCTTGGGGGCCCTGCCCCCAAACCCCCGCCAAGGGCTCTGCCCCTGGACCCCGGCTTCTTCCCCTCCTGCCGGTTCGCTATCAGCGCCTGCGCAGGATCGAAAAGTGGACTCGACTCTCATAGCAACTGGTACATAAATTGGGGGCAGGTCAGTGATGACCGTGACCTGGTATCGCCCGCCAGGCTCGGCCAGGATTGCTTCGATCTCCTCAACGGCCGTGGCAAGCGTCGTGTTTCTGGATTCGTCCTCGGATGGCGAGTCGGTGGGGTCCGCGAGCGGATAGACATCGTTAATCCGCGAATCGAAGTACCACCGAAGTGCCTCAACTTGTTCGGCAGGAAGCGGAACGCCCGTGAACTCCGGCTTCGCGCTCCCGATTTCCGGTAGGCGTTTGTCGGCGTCCTCAGAAACTTTGCAGGTCCTTTGCAGGAATTGGGCATGGTAAAGCACAGTGAACGCGGGGTTCTTCTCGTCCGGCAGATTGATCTTCGCCTCGTTGACATCCTGCACGCTGATCGGCTCGCCGCGCGCCTTGATCGCGTCCAGCTCGTGTTGAAGCCGATTGCCCGCCGCGCGGTCAAACAGGAGCGTGCCCATCAGCAGGAGCAGAAAGAGGCAGAAAACCGCCGTCAGCTTCGGATGCCGGCGCACCCATCCTCCAAGCCCCTCACCCCGCTCTCCCCTGGCGTCATCCATCATGAATACTCAGTCCTCGCATGACAATTCGGCGGGCTGCCTGCCTCCCGCGCGTACCCTCCCTTGAATACGAAATCCCGGGCCCCAGGTCACAACTTAATCTTGCGACATCGGCGACTGGGCGTCCCGGAAGCGCGTAAAAAACCACCGGGCACTCGCGTCCTTTGCGAGTGCCCGATGGAAAGGTGTGCGTCCGAACAGTAGGCAGGTAACAGGAGAAGGTGATATCAGGGTCAGGCGGCCAGTTCGCGTCTGCGGCGGAAGACCAGTGGCAGGCCGGCGAGGATGGCGATCAGCGTTCCCGGCTCCGGCACGATGAGGTGCTGGCTTCGCGGATTCGAGCCGCTCTTGATGATGTAGGCGTCGGTGTTGTAGTTGCTCAGGTTGGCAGGGATGACGCTCAGGTAGCTCTGGGCCAGGGCAGCGATCGAGCCGGTCGTGGTGAGCTTGAAATTGCCGCTGCCCAGGTTGATCGAGCTATAGTCCTCGACGACTTCCCAGATGGCGACCTGAAGGGCGGCGGCCTTGAGATTACTGTCCACGGCGGCGGCGAAGGTGTCGAAGAGGAACGCGGCGGCCTTGCCACCGTTGATGAAATCGACATTGACAAACGTTGCCTGCCACTCGCTCTTGATGGTGTGACGAAGATCGACGCAGTAGGCGATCTCGTCCTTGCCGTCGAAGTCGATAAGCAATTGTCCCGCTTTGACGCTCTTGGGATCGCCGTCAAGCTTGTAGTTGATGGACGACTTGAATCCCATGCCGTTGTAGTCGATGAGCGTGGCGTTGGCGGTCGAAGCGCTGAAGCCGCAGGCGATGACGGCCAGTGAGAGCTGATGGATTCGATTCTTCATGTGTCTTGCCCCTTTCAATTCTTCGGGCGTTATTGCCCTTTGCTGCGGTCGTTTGACTTCGCCGGGTCGGGCTGCCTATGAACACTTGAGGGCAGCGTGGGTCAGTCTTGCTGGTGTATGTGGCAACTGCCGGGCCGACGGCGCCCTTCGGCTCCCCCCGATTTGTTGTGTTCAATAAGAAGCGTCACCGCGTCGCTAGGACGCGGCTGATGTGAAGCTGTTGCGCGCGCGCTGAATCTGCGGCCTGTGCGGGCGCGCCGCCTTCCGCTGCGCAAAAGTGCGTCCGCAAACTGGGGTGCCTGGGCCGCTCGACAGGATTTCGAATTGCTTGTTGAAACGAGGGCGGGATTATCGGCAGCCGCCGCGATGTGCTACGGCATCGACACGCCTGCGAGCGCGCGGCGGAGATCGTCTTCGATCACGCCTTCCAGCCACGCTACCTGTCCGATATGGCGCGGCACGACAAACCGGACCATTTGCCCGCGCTTCTTCTTATCCGTCCCCAATCGTGAAATGATGTCATCTGCGTCGATCGGCGCCGTGCTCCTCGTCGGCAGGCCGGTCGCTCCCATCAGCGCGATGGCCCGATCACGATCGGCCGCGACAAGCCCGCAGCGCCGGACGGCCAGGTCCATCTCCGCGATCATCCCCAGCGCCACCGCCTCGCCGTGACGCAGGGCATATGCTGCCTGGGCCTCGATGGCATGGCCGATGGTATGGCCGAAGTTCAGCGCCGCGCGTCCCACGCCGTCGGTCGCAGACTCGCGCTCGTCCTGCTCAACCACGCGGGCCTTGATCTCGCAATTGCGCCGAACCAACTCAATGATCGCGGCCGGCTCGCGGGCGAGCACTTGCTTCCCGTTCGTCTCGTGCCATGCGAAGAACGCCGGATCGCAGATGATCGCGTGCTTGACCGACTCGGCGAGGCCTGCAATGAAGTCGCGGTCGGACAGCGTCCCCAGGCATGTCACGTCGATGCACACCACCGACGGCTGATGAAAGGCGCCGATCAGGTTCTTGCCCGCCGAATGGTTGATCGCCGTCTTGCCGCCGATGGATGCGTCGATCTGCGCCTCCAGCGTCGTCGGGCACTGCACGAAGGGCATACCGCGATTCCAAAGCGCCGCGGCGAGACCGGCAAGGTCGCCGATGACCCCGCCGCCCAGCGCGATGACCACCTCGTCGCGCGAATGGCCGCGCGCCGCTAACTCGTCAAAGACGCGAGCGAGCTGGGTCAGTGACTTCGAGGCTTCCCCGGCTGGAATTGTGACGGCGTGCGTATCGATGCCTGAGCGCCCCAGCCCTGAAGCGGCGCGCTTGAGGTAAAGCGGCCCGACATGACTATCGGTGACAATGGTGGCTCGTTTCGATTCGATGCGTGCGGCGACTTGCTCGCCGAGGCGATCCAACTCGCCCTCGCCGATCAGGATGTCATAGGCGCGGCCCGGCAGATCAACTCGAACCTGTGCGGCGGTGGACATGCGGAGATGATAAGCGCGACGGGTGCAACTTTGAACCGGCGGCCGGCAGGGTCGGGCTAGGGCTCATCGAGCTTGGCCAACTGGTCGCGCCACGGCTGTGCCAGACTCAGCTTGTCGGCGGCGGCGACGCCCCAGGATTCGTAAAGCCGGATGACGCGCTCGATTGCCTCCTTCTTGCGAATCGGCGGCGCGACTTCATTTTTCTGAAGATCATCACACGCAGAAACCAACAGTGGCTCGGCCTCATCAAACTTCTTCTGGGCGGCGAGGGCTTCACCGAGAAGGCTGCGCGCGGAGTAAATGGTCCATGTCCCCGGCGGAAGCACCTTCTCGCGAACTTTCACGCACTGTCGCAGCAGGCCCTCCGCCTCAGCCGGCCGCTCGGTACGGATCAAACACATGGCCACGCGGACTTGATCGTTGCAGACCTTGGCGCTTTCCAGGCCGAAGATTTTTGTATCGACCTCAAGCATCTCGCGTGTCGCTTTCTCGAAGGCCTCGTCGTCGTGCATCGCCTCATAGACATCCGCCAGATTCCACAGGACGCCGGAAACATAGGGATGGACCGGGCCAAACCCCTTGCGAATCAATTCCAGGGCGTCGCTGAACATCTTGATCGCCCCGGGGTAGTCGTGGTTGTTGAAGAGGGCGTACGCCAGGTTGTTCATGCTGACGGCGGTCTCCGTGTGCTCGGGGCCCAAGAGCTTGCGGCGCATCTCCAGGCTCTGCGTCAGCAACTCCGCTGCCTCGTCGTGGCGACCCAGCCCGTCCAGCATCACGCCCAGATCGTTGATGTTCGTCGCCACCGCGGGATGCTCCGCTCCAAACACGCGCCGGCGCAGGGCCAATGCATCGCGCAGCATCGCCTCGGCGCTTTTGGCATCGCCCTTGGATTGAAGCACATTGGCGAGGCTGTTCAGGCTGTTGGCAACTTCCGGGCTGTCCTCGCCGAGCACCCTGCGGCGCGTTTCGAGCACTTCGCGCATCATCTTTTCGGCTTCGTCGAAATCTCCGCGGCCGGAAACGAGGATCGCCAGATTGTTCAACGTGACGCAGTACTCAGCGCTATCCGGCCCCGGCGTTACCCGCGTGATCTCAAGGGTCTCACGATAGAGCTTCTCCGCCCCCTCCCGGTCGCCGAGGGTCTTCCGGATGATCGCCAGTTCGTTCAGACAGAATCCGACTTCGGTGCTTCGGTCGCCGTGAAGCCGTCGTCCGATCTCAATCGCCTCGCCGAAAACCTTTTCCGCCTCCTCGATTTTGCCCATCGTGGACAAAGTCTCGCCGAGCCTGCGAAGCAGTTCGGCCAGCATGTCTTCATCGACGATCGCCGCCGTGCCCTCGCCGTCCGGCCGCGCCATCTCCAAAGCGCGGCGATGCTGGGCCAGCGACTCCTCATAAAGTCCGAGTCCGAAATAGGTCTTGCCGATGGCGTTGCGCGCCGCGATCTCGACTTCCGGCTGTGACTTCAGCGAGCCTTCGTCGATCTTCTTCGCCGACACATCGAGCGCCTCTTTCACGGTGAGATCGGGGTTGCGCGCCACCGTCGGGTCGGCCGCCGTCAGCATCTCTTCCAGAAATCCGCTGACCGCCTGCGCCTTGGCCGCCTCCGCGTCCGCCCGATGCCGCGCCGACGCCTCCATGTCGCCGACCTTGATCGCTCGATCGCGTTCCTGCGTCGCCTGTCGCCAGAGGGCCAGCGAAACGACGCCCGAACCGACGAGCAGCAGGACAAACGCCCCGGCGACGACGGCCGGCGTGCGATGTCGCGCCGCCAACTTGGTCAGCAGGTACCACGTGCTGTCACGCCGGGCCTCGATCGGTTCGCCGCCGAGATAATGCCGAACATCACGGGCCAGCTCCGCCGCTGTCTGATAGCGCCGTGCCCGATCCTTCTGAAGGCACTTCAGCGCGATCGTGTCGAGATCCGCGTCAACTCGTTCGCCGGGCGCTGTCACCTGGAAAGTAGATTTCGCCACACGCGACGGAGCGTCCGGCACGACGGACAGAATGTTCTCCATCACATCCTTGGGACGGCCCACGACGCGATAGGGAAATGTCTCGGTCAGTAGATGAAACAGAATGACGCCGAGTGAATAGACATCGGTGCGCGTGTCGATCTGATCCGGCTCACCGCCCACCTGTTCCGGTGACGCCCACGGAAGAGAGCCGATGAACTGCCCGGTCATCGTCTGCGCGGGTGTCACCGTGAAGTCATCCAGCGACGTCAATTTGGCCAGGCCGAAGTCGAGGACGCGCGGTTGCCCCGTCTCATCGACGAGCAGATTGCCCGGCTTAAGGTCGCGGTGGATGATGCCTTTGACGTGCGCGGCGCTGACCGTCTCGCATATGAGCGCGAACAACTCCAGCCGCTTACGGAGGCTGGGTTGCTCCTCACGGACATACCGGTCAAGCGACCGGCCGTCCACGTAATCCATGACGAAGTAGTAGCACCCCGCCTCCTCGCCGCGATCCAGGATCCCCACGACGCGATCGTGCTGGAGCTTTGCCAGGATCGCCGCCTCGCGCTCGAATCGAAGTCGATCGCTCTCCCCGGCAAAGGGCCCCTCGCGCATGACCTTGATGGCCACGGTTCGGCCCGTCGATTTCTGCACCCCGCGATAAACGACGCCCTGTCCGCCGCGATGAAGCTCGACCAGTCCCGAATAGCCCGGCAATTCGGGCGCAGCCGAGATTCGCCGTCCGCCCGTCGTCGACGCGGTGCCGCCCGGTGCGCCGATGGCCGCGCGATCGCCCGACGACCCGCCGACCCCCTTGGCCGCCGCGAATTGCTCGCGCGCAGCGCTGATCCACGCCTGGTGACGTCCTGATGATCCAGTTTGCTCGCTCACGCTTGGTGACCTTACGGGCGACCGAATCCCGGTCCGCCCTCCTGATTCTCATGCGACAAACCGGCGGCCCGATTCACGCGTTCGATCCGAACCACGCCGAGGCGGTGCCAAGAAGCTCGCACAGTCGTTCGTGGGCCCGCGCCCGAAGCATGTGAATCGCTCCCGCTGACCTGCCCATCTGTCTGCAAATCTCGCCGATCGGGCGTCCTTCAAGGTCGTAGAGCCGCACCGTCCTGGCATAATCGGGGGGGAGTTGATCGATGGATTCTTCGAGAAGCCGCTTGGTGTCCGCCTTTCCGACGACGCGGCTGGGCGTCGTGGAAGTCGCCGCCAGGGCCTCGTAGAGCTGGACGAAGGACTCCGCGCCCACCGCCGCCTCGACGCGCATGTGAGGCTGCGGTTGCTTTTGACGTTCGAGGGCCCGAATGGCGTCGCGCAGGTTGTTCTCCGCGATGCGCTTGAGCCATGCCGGGAAGCTTGCATGCTGATCCGGCCGGAACCGGCCGATCTGCATGAAGGCCTCCAGGTAGGTCACCTGCATGACATCGCCCGGCTCGAGAACCGTGCGCCATTTGCGCGAGATTTGAAGCCGGCCCTCGATCTCCGGCCCGTAGCGACCAAGCATGGTAGAGAGGGCATCGGCGTCCCCGTCGACCGCGCGGGACACCAAGGTCTTCAGTGAAGACTCGTCATCTTGTGGAAGCGAATTCACGAGCCGACCCTCTCTACGGGGTGATTCTACCCGCCCCATTGGAAATGTGCCCGCGATTTACCTGACAATCGCGGCGAGCCGTGTCGCGGCGGACCGGCGGAAAAGGCCACGAGAGACCCATGTCATAGGGCTTCCCGCCGGGCATTTGGCTTGGCTACGGCTATCATTTTGGGAGGGCGGCACTCGGGAAATGGACGAAACGGGCCCCGCGCTTTCCAACCGAATCTTGAGGTGTACAATCCCGATGACCATCGGGCGGCGCGATTTCGATTCAGGCCCACCGGCGCGCCCGCCGACGGTCCGCTGGAGAGGTGACCGAGTGGCCGAAGGTGGCGGTCTTGAAAACCGCTGTACCGCAAGGTACCGGGGGTTCGAATCCCTCCCTCTCCGATGATTCTCAAAGCAAGTCGCAAGCTTGCCTAAAGAAGGAGCTTGCCGCGTTGTCACGGTTATTGACTGCGAAACCGGCCTCAACATCAAACGCGAGGTTGACTGTCGATTCCGATTTTGACTGTTCAACACGCCTGCGTCTCGATTGGGCGTGTCCCGTGTTCTCCGGCATCGCTTACTGGCTGTCGTCGTCGTGCAGTTTGTCACTTAATTCGAGCAATTCAGATGGCCGCCGCACGTCAAATCTCAACGATCGTCAAGCCTTCCCAGCGTGGCTTCGATTAGTCTCAACATTTTTCCAGCGGCGCCATTCATCGCCAATTCGTGCGAATCGGCGTGGTTGGTCGCGCTTAACGGCTGCAGGCCGGACATGCGCACCTCGATCTGACATCGCTTATCGTCGCCGCCCGACTTGGCCGCGCTGTTTACGTCGGTCAGGTGGACTTCGACCCGGGTGATTCTGTCCGCAAAGCGATCGAACTCATCGTGGATCAACTTTTCAACATAATCGGTCAGGCCGGCGGAGTCGGGGGTCTGTCTACCCGTATTGACTTGTATCATCATGACGTGTGTTCCTCAATAATCGAAGTGCCTAGCTTTTAATCGTTCTTCGCATCGCGACGGGCTTGGGCGCGCTTGCCCCGGGCGGACACGTGTCCAAGCACGCGGTTCTTAAGACCGGAGCGCTTGACCCGAGAGAGCTTGGCGGCGGCCTTGGCTTTGCGTTGTCGCGCGCGATCTGCTGCGGAGACGGATTGTGGATTGGGAGAAGATGATGCAGGCTTTCGTTTTTTCTTTTTCACGGACTTCCTGGCGGCCGCCGCTTTCGAAGGTGGTCGTACGCTTTGCGGCGGCGTCTGTCCGCCTTCGTTTTCCCATTCCTTGAGTGCCTCCGCCGATGAGGTTTTCTTTTTCTTTTTCTTTGGCTTGTTCGGTTCATTGGGCGTGCCCGGCGTCTCCTTCCTCGCCTTCGCCAGCGCCCGTCCGAGTCGACCCGTGCCCGGCCGCGACAAGCCGGACGCTCGATGTTTGGGAGCAACGCCACCGTCGCCCGACGCATCTCCGGTTCCGAGCAGTCCTCGCTTCCGACGTATTTGTTTGATTGAGTGGCCCATGTACGCCTCCTGCATCTTCTTGGATAGATCCGCCGCGCTTGATGCGCTCCAGCCGATCTGATCAGACTGTTACTTCCGGCATGCGATTCTCAGCCTGTGGCGCAGCGTCAACCGGCTTTCCGCCGGAGAACGCCATTTCTTCGAGGAGGCTTTTCAAGACAAGATTGTCCGTCACTCCTCGGAGGCGCAAAGGCCATCGCGAGCGATCGCGGCAAAGGCTCACTGCCGCCGGCGTCCGGCTGACTTCTTCAAACTCGCGCTCGGCTTCCGCGTAATTGTAGGGGTTTTGGAGACATCAATCTAGATGACCCAGCTATCCAAACAATCGCGGATCAGTCCGGCGGATCAATGTACGCGGGCGTCCCTATTCCACCTGCTTGCGCCGCATCAAGGTCGCGCCAATCACTCAGCCGCATGGGAACGAACGATCTGGGAAATTGAAGCGCGATTGTTCGCTTGAGTGCTTACATGAACGCGACTGCCCATAAACTGTCCTCAAAACGCATCAAGAAATGGCAAAAGCTGTAAGGGGACAATACATCAGCGAGTCGCGCGAAGTCGCAGTCGCTCTCGATGTTGGGCGTTAAACGGCGGCTTCGGCACAGGCTGCAAAAGCGAAGGAGATCGAATTCCTTCCCCTTCTCCGATCCGCGGCGATCCTCCGCGCGGCCTCGGTTATTGCACTCGTTTCAGTTGTCCCTCATCGACGCCTCGTCTATGGTGAAACCACCGCTGCCTTTTTCCATCAGGCAATCGGCTCGAATCGCCCCGGATTCTCGAAACGGTGGAACGCGGTCGAATCAAATCACCGCGTCATATTCACCGGCCCAGGACATTTCTTCAGGTAATTCAAGAGTTCTGATACCTGAGCCGTCGCCAGTGCCAGACACGAGTCAGCTCCACCATAGTAGATCCGAATGACGCCAGTTGCCTTGTCCAGAATCCAACCACAGGGAAACACCACGTAGCCTACATCCCCGTGGCACTCATAGGGCATCTCCGGTGCGAAGATCCACTCATCGCTACGGCGAATTACGCGGCGCGGATCTTCGAGGTCCAGCAGGGCCAGGCCAAGTCGATAAATGGAACCGCTTGCCGTATGCCGAACGCCGTGATAGAGGATCAGCCATCCTTCTGGAGTTTCGAGCGGGGGAGGAGAGAGCCCGATCTTGTTCGCGTCCCACCAGGCGCCCTGTCTCGCGTGTAGCAAAACCTGGTGGTCTCCCCAGTGGATCAGATCCGGCGAGAACGAGATCCATATGTGGGCGCCGGAGCTTCCCGAGGAAACCGGCCGGTGAATCATTGCATACCTGCCTCCGAAACGACGAGGGAACACCGCGGCATCCTTGTCCTCAGGCGGCATGACGGGGCCCAAACGGGAGAATGACGTGAAATCTTTGGTTCGGGCCAACGCGACCAGCGGGCCGCTCGGAGAGTACGCGGTATAGGCAATGATCCACTCCTGGCGTTCTTCCATCCAGGTGAGGCGAGGGTCCTCCACACCCCACTCCTCTTCGGAATGAAGTTCTAAATCCGGGGCAAAGCTCGGACTGGTGTCAATCTGCCAGTTGGACACTCCGTCGTTGCTGCGCGCGACGGTCAGGTGTGAATGACCGCGGCGATCCTCGACCCGTGCGAGCAGGATCGTCTCGTCGCCGATCTGGCATGCGCCGGCATTGAATACCGAGTGCGCCGGGTAAGGCCAGTCGGCGGCAGTGAGAATGGGATTTGCGCTATGACGCGTAAAAAGTACCGTGTGCAAGCTAGGGCGATTTGACGCTCGATGCATTTGTGACTTCCTTCTCTATGGGATTCTTATGCGTGTTCGGCATGTGTTGTCCCGGGCTGCCCGTGGCCTGACCGTTCCGTGGCGCCATGAGCTGGAGTTCGCCATGACTTACCTCTGTGAGCAGGTACGCAAGGGTCGACTCCGCTCCCTGGTTTCGATTCATGCCGGAGGAATGCAGGCCATCGCGGCACGCGCCCGATCGGGCATCGACGAGCGGCAGTCCCAGACTATTGCGGCCATGAAACCAATCGCGCGCCCGATGAAAGGATGCCAGGTATTTGTCCTCGCCGACGAGGCCGAATGCGGCAAGCGCGGCGTCGGCCATGGTGACGGCTTCAATGGGCTGTTGATCGTAGACTGCCTTCGTCTCCCCGTGAGGGTACCAGCCGTTGTTCCCGATGGGCTGGAAGAAGTTCTTCGACGTTGTTTCGTAATCGAGAAAGGTATATGACGCCTTCGCAACATCGAGGAATGGTTCGTCCGGCCAGTGCCGCGCGGCGACGAACAGCGCATGCGGCAATACTGCATTGGCATAGGTCATGTGCGACTCAAACCAGGACCATCCGGGACGAAAAGATCGGTGATAGCAATCCAGCAATCGCCGGACCGCTGAGTGGGCCACGCGCTCCAGTTTTTCGAGGCCATCCAGATTCGCATCGCGAAGACGGCCCCAGGCAAGAATCACATACGCCTCCGCCCGAATGCTACGTAGTTCTGACAGTGTGGGAAGAGCTCCTTCGATGAGCTCAAGAGCAAGAATACGAAAGTCCTCCGGCAGACTGCTGGCGAGCACCTCGGCCAATGCCCGAACTACCTGGCCCTGGCAGTCTCCCTCGCTATCCGTGTCCAGCCAATGGCGCTGGTAGCTCATCAAGTTGTGAAACCCTCCACCGGGGCGACGCGCGTACTCCAACAGGCTCAAATACACCGTCACTCGGCTCAACATGCGGTCGTCCGGATGTTGACACCACAACCGTGTACAAAGTCGCAGCGCACGGGCGTTGTCGTCGACCGTATATCCACTCTCGCGCCTCGGAACGCAGTAAATGGCGTGTTGGATAAGCCCGGTGGAATCCGTCATCCGGTCCAGGTGATCAAGCGAGACTGTGTTCGGGAATTCCATTACATTCCTAAGTTGAGAGCCGCAGCCGAAGGACTCTTTTGATGCAGAGTTGCCGACGTCGCCGATTGGCTTCGAGCGGTTCTGGCTGAGCTTGACGCTACAATCTCGCAAAAGAGTTTTAAATACGCGCGGCCCACGCTTGGCCAGCGCATTGGCTTGGCGTATTCATAGGCTTTCCGGCGCATTTCTTTTCGTAACGCCTCGTCACCCAGGAGTCGCAGCGCCGCATCGGCGAGAGCGGCGTGATCCGCGGGTGGCACAAGCATACCCCGTCCATCGGCTAACACCTCCTCGGCATATAGGTAGGGCGTGCTCACGATGGCGCGTCCCGCGGCCATTGCATACGCCAGGGTGCCGCTGGCGATCTGGTCCTTGCCAGCATAGGGAGTGACATAAACGTCGCACGCCTGCAAATATTCCAGGAGATCGGGCAGGCTTAGAAACTCATTCACAAAATGCACGTGAGCGCCGACGCCCAACGCATCCGCCATGCGAGCAAGATATTCGCGATAGACCTCGCCCTCTTGTCGTTTGACCTGGGGGTGAGTGACGCCGATGATTTGATAGATTGCATCCGGGAAAGCAGCCACGATCCGCGGCATGGCCTTGATCATGTGTTCCAGCCCCTTGCCCCGGCTGATCAAACCAAAGGTGCAGATGAGCTTCTTGCCGGGCAGGCCCAGCCGGACCTTATGCTCCCGGTCGTGGTCCAATGAGACCAGGGGAACGCCATGTGGAATGACTCGCACGCGCGCAGACGGTACGCCGTAAACGCTGACCAATAGCTTCGCGGCGATCTTCGTCATCACGACGATTCCCCGGCTGTTTGCCGCCAGGTTTCGGATGATACGCCGGGGAAGCGGCTTCGGCTCGGTCATCAGCGTGTGGAATGTCGTGACAACGGGCTTGCGGCAGGCGAGCACGAAGTCCAGTATGTCCGCTCCCCAGTCACCGCTGTAGAGCCCGAATTCGTGTTGCAGGCTGACGACATCAAACGGTCCAGCGTTAACCGCCTCCGCGGCCATGCGGTAGGCATGGGGGCGGCTGTTGTCGATGACATCCACGACGCGCGGACTTGCGTAGTCGAGTGCGCATGTTTTCTGGATCGCGGCGACCGATGACACCGGTCCCAGCGCCACCAGATCCACCGCGTCGGCGGAGTCCTTCGTAAAGGTGGCGAGTCCGCATTCTTCCGGCGGATAAGTGGACACAAAAAGAGGCCGAACGTGGCGGGTTCGTGATTTGTCAAGCATGCTCAGCACCGCTTACGGAAAAAATGTGAATCATGAATCGTATGAGCGACGCGAACTCAACCCTCACTCTTCTCATTACTGTTCTTCACGCCGCCATTTTTGAGCCACGTATTCAGTGCCTTACCGAGGCCTCCAGCCAAGCTCTCAGCGCCGCTGGACGATGAGGCCTTCGAACGGCCAACCAGATTCGTTTCCTGCACAACTTCACCGCTCTGCACATCCGTCAACGTCGTGCGAAGAATCACTTGTTCCAACGGGCCCGTTACCGTGTCCAGCTTGCTGCCTGTTTCGTAGTGAATGATCTCACCGGACAGCCGGAGACCGGGTTCTCCTTCCTGCCCGAGTCCTCTTTCATCGGCCACTGCCAGGAAATCCGAGCGGATCAAGGCGGGCATCTCCGTCGGAGCCTGCACCCCTTTTGCGACCGTGATGGTTTCGAAGTTCAGGCTCTTATACTTCGAGAGATCCTGCGATGTACTGCTATCGACTACGCGCCCCGAGGCTCCTCGTGCGCCCATGCTTTCAGAAAAAATGCGCCCGCACCCCAGGCACAGGAGGCTCATGGTCATCACCGTTGTCGTCATTGCTAATTGCTTTGTCATGGTCTGTCTCCAAATTCCCGCACCAGCGACAGGCGCGGCAAGGGGTTCAGGAATCCACCAAATAAAACCACGACGTACAATCGTCTGGTTTGTAATGGCGGCCCTCTACCCATTCGCTTTGACATGTTTCCTTATGCATTCGTTTTGATCGTTCGGCTGTAGTGGGCGGAGCCGTCAATCGTGGGTGATTTCGATCACCTTCTTGTCACTGTCCCAGAAGCTATCGCGGCAGCTGATCTTGCCCCCGCCGATCAGCCACAGGATGATGACGATTGCCAGTACGGCGCCTACCGCGCCAAGCCAGTTTTTGTTCATGACTCCGTTTCTCTTTCTGATGCCACGCTCATCTGACATCTCTTCGCTGCCTCATCTGCTACGGTGTGGGTGTTGTGATCGTGTTAGCGTCCAAAGTGACTGCACCGTTCTGGGCCAAAACCCTGCCCTCGACCGTGGCGCCGGTATTTAACGTGATGGATGTCTGAGCCAGAAGATTCCCCTTGAAGATGGAAGTCGTGTCGAGCGTCGCCGATGTGCCGACTTGCCAAAACACGTTGGCCGCCTTGGCTCCGCCGCTCAGGATCACCTGACTGCCGGGCCCCGTAGTTAGTGTTGAGCCCATCTGGAAGATGAAGACTGCGTTCGCATTGCCCTGGGCATCGAGCGTGACATTGTTGCCCGGTCCCGATCCCGATATCAGAACCGAAGTCGAATTGGTATACAGGCCCGGCGCAAAGGTAAGTCCACCCAGATTTCCGGGCAAAGTTTGAGAGTCTGTTGATCGTCCCTGGGCGTCAAGAAATGCAGCGGTCAAGTCGAGCTTCGCCTGATCGGCGGTCGGATCGGCCGCGTGGATCGTTCCATTCACGACGCCAGGAGGGAATCCATTGACCGTGGCGCTTGGACTGACCCCCAGGTCGCCATTAAGGATGGTCGCACCCGCGTTGTTGGAGACTGCGGAGCCAGCCAGGACTGCAAATCCAGCAGTGGATTGCAGGTCGACTGGTGATTGGTTGGGAGCCTCCGGATCTGGAGCGATCGTTGTTCCGGTTGTGAAGCTCCATAAGAAATTCTGCGCCAAAGCGTTTCCAGCCACGTCCTTGGATCCAATCGTAACTTCGGCGTTTAGTGTGGTGCCGGGGGCAAGGGCAGTTGACGGCGCGAAAGTCGCGACATTGTTTGCATAGGTCACGTCACCGAGAACGGCTGTTGGTCCGGGCGCCGTCACGGTGAAGTTGACGTTTGTCATCGTGGCGGGGTCCATCGCCTCATTGAATGTCGCGCTTATTTTCTGATTGAGCTTTACATTGGTTGCCGTGTTCGCAGGAACTGTCGAATTGACGGTTGGCGAAACGGTATCGGGGAATCCGCCCAATGGGCCGGGGACTCCCGAAAGAAAGAGCAATCCGCAACTGGCCGTTAGAATGAGCGGCACAAGTGCAACAGGCACCATTAGGACCTTGCGGGATACGCATAAACTACAGGTATACATTTTTTTCTCTCTTGTTTGATTGACGCTGCATTTCGCATCTTCCGGGCCGAGCAGCAGAAGTCATCATGGGTTCGGTGATGTTTGGGGCTCCGCCATGGCAGTAGCCTTCCGCCCATCGACTTCCTGCAGATGCTTGTTGTGTTCGCGGATCCTCTACCGATCGCGTACGAACTTCTTTAGTCCACAGGTCTTCTCCGCATCGCCTCGATCAGATCCACAATTCCTCGGAACTCCTCGAATCGGCGACTACTTCCACTTGAACATCACATCCGACGTTCCGCTTGCGCCGCCGTAGCGATCGTCATTCTTCAGGTAGATTCTGTAGGTGCCACGCGGAAGCGTGTCGGCAAAGAACACCTGGATTGAGTTGGCCGTCAGACAGATCGATTTCACGGCCGACACATTCGCCCCGCCATCCGCGGGTACTGCCTGCACCTCCGGCGGTCCTGCATGCGGGCGATCAAGGCCCGAGTTGCGCGCACCCGGGAATATCCCTCCGCCAACGATGGTCATCGTGATTTCGTTGGAGAACTGCAGCCGGGTGGGCGGCGTGATGACGTCGATGCTCACCGTCGGCGCGTTAACGGGCACGTTGGCTGCCGTGTAGGCGACAACATTCCCGACGCCGGCAGCGTTTCGAGCCGACACCTCGACTGTGCCCGTAGTCGTGCGGCCATCTCCCCGGCGTACCGGGATGAAGACTTCTGGTCTAGGATATGAAAACAGTGGCGTGCCGACCGTCCCACCGTCAACTGTGATCGTGGCATGATCCAGACCTTTCACGCCGCCGCGCTCTCCGTCACCTTCAATCAGCACAGACTCCAGCGGCTGCTTGCCGGTCGGCGTGACCGTCTTGATAGTCGGTCCACAACCGGCCGCTGATACCAAAATCGCAATAGCTGGAGCCCACTTTGTAATCGGGCGCGGGGGCTTCCATCTCATGGTAAACATGGTCAACTCATTTCTTCCGCAATGTTCCGAAGAATCACTACCGAAAGGGTTTCAGTTCCTAAATTACGCAGCTGCAACTTGGGCGAACCCCTTCTTGAGGTTCATCCCATCCAGGGACTCGCGCCATCATCTCCCCTCAGAGCTGGCGGCCAAGCCCGACCGAATGCCGCCAGTCTGCCCCAATGGACCGAGCGCGGTTCACCGTCAGATCGACGGCCTTCTGTACCTTCCTCGCAGGAAAGACAGGACAGCAAGAACAAGAAAGACGAAGACAAGGATCTTCGCGCCTTCATAGGAATAGTTTGCAACGCCGCCGTAGCCAAAAAAGGCGGAGATCAAGGCGACCACCAGAAAAATGACAGCTAGCCGTAACATGGTCAATGTCTCCCCTGCACTGAACCGGATCCTGCATTGGGATTCCCGTTCAAGTACAGATTCATTCGTTGAAACGCGATGCATTGCCTTTTAAGACGCACAGACCGAGACAACGGCTGTAGGTGCGAGAGAGCCATGAGGGTCGCATGTCCTCTCGCACCTGAGCAGCCGGAATATCAACCGCCGAGCGAGGCGGACTTGGTCGTCGGATTCCAGACGGTCTGTCCGTTCTTTCCGACCCAGCTCATGACGCCGCGTGACTTGACTTGGGCGAGACCGTTCGTGAAATCGCCCGCCTCTTCATAAGTGAGCGGAATCATCGTTGTGCCATCGGTGCCGATGTAACCCCACTTGCCCTCGCGCTGCACGGAGGCGAGGCCTTCGTTGAAAGCCTTGGCGTTTTCATACACCGGGTTGATGACCATCTTGCCGGCCTTATCGATGAATCCGAGTTTGCCGCCGACCTTCACGCAGGCTCGACCATGAGAGAAGCCCCATGCTCCCTCGAACTGCGGCTCGATGACGGCCTTGCCGCTCTTGTCCATGTAGCCGCACTTGCCGTCCTTCTCGAAGTTGGCCAGGCCCTCATTGAAGCTGGCAGAGGCGCTAAACGTCGGGTTAATCGCCATCCTGCCCTTTGCATCAATGAAACCGTACATTCCCTTCCACTCTCCGCCCGCCTTGACGCAAGACAGTCCGTCCGCGAAATCCGCGGCCTCGTTGAACTGCGGTTCGATTACGATCTTTCCGGTCTTGTCGACGAAACCCCACATCTTGTCCTTTTCCACTCGCGCCAGGCCTTCCGAGAAGCGGCCGGCGTCGCTGTAGGAATAATCGATGACGAATTTGCCTTTTTGATCAATGAACCCGCACGTCTTGCCGCCCAACCCAAGCACGCCGGTCTTCTTGCATACCTTGGCGAGGCCTTCAGAGAAATCGTCTGCCATCTCGAATTCCGGCTTGATGGCCCAGCGGCCTTCAGTATCGATGAACCCCCACTTGTCATCCTGCTGCGCGGCGGCAAGGCCATCTGAGAAAGGACGGACGGCCTTGAAAGTGGCGGGGATCTGAACCTTTCCCGTATTGTCGATGAAGCCGCACTTGTCATCGCGAGTGATGGGATACAAGTCAGCCGCACGGAGGCTCTGAGCCGTGAAGGCAAGCGTCCCGAGAACACAGGCCGTATTCAGGAAATTTCGTGGTTTTTGCATACATGTCTTTCTGTTTGCGTGCCGGAGCGGTCGGTGTCGAGCAAGCCGGTCACATTGGCGTTTCACATTCGGTTCATTCCTAATTCATTCCAGCGGCGAAATCGCCGTCACACGCACCTCCATTCGCGTATTCCATTGCCAGGCCGGCAGTGACGCAGTCCCTGGGCTCCGCAGGATGGATGGAAGCACCCCGATTGACCTCGAAGCCCAACCGCACCTTCCCGCCTTCAATCTTGAGCACCGTGACCTTGAGCGATTGGGATTGGCTATCAAGTCCATCCAAGATCACCGACACTGCATTTCTTCTCGTTATGACGAACACGGCGATCTTTCCCGTTTCAAGACAGCACTCTCACACGATCTTGTCGGGAATGCCCCGGTTCCAGGACTCCGCGGAGATGTCCTGGGCCATCAAATACACCTGCACAGTCGTCCCGGTTGTAAATACCCCTACGAGAGCCCCGGATGTCGGCTCGACCTCCACGGCGGCTTCGCGCACATCAACCCCAGTAATCCTCTTGATCTCCTGCCTGAGCGAGTTGGAGGCGTTGGCGAACAGGTGCCGGTGAAATTCCTGAACTTGCGCAGCCCCGGCAGCGGTATTTGCCAATGCCCGTTCGGCCGGGGACAAGGCGCCGTGAAGTGTGATGACCAATGTCCCATCGCATTGGACCACCGTTACCGAAGTCGGGATGATGCCGGTCCTCTCCTGCTCGAACGCGCTCGCCGCCCGGGCTATCTGCTGGGCCATCGTCAACTGGGTCTGGCCCGGCGGGCTGTCACCATTCGCGACCCGATCCGGGTCATTTTTTTGAATTTCTGATTTGGATTTGTCCGTCATATTCGTTCTCGTTGAATCTCTCTGTTTAAGCGGCCTCGACCTGTCCATTTCCGCTCCAGGTACACACCGGCACGCTTCCGCCAAGCAGAAAGACATGGACCTTGGTTCCAGGCGCAGACAACATCACCACGGCGGAGGTCGTTACCGCGACTTTGGAGGTCGCCTGGAGCACCCCCACTCCAGTAATTCTCGTGATCTCTTGCAGGAACGGATCAGTTGCGGTGGCGATCAACTGTTGATGGAATGCCTGCACCTGCGCGGCGCCGGCAGGGCTCTTGACAAGGACCTGCTCGGCGGGCGACAGAGCTCCGTGCAGCGTGATCACCAACGTCCGATCGCTGAGCACCACGGTCACCGACTTGGGTGAGTGGCCCGTCACCAGCAATTCAAACGCGCTGGCTGCAAAGGCGATCTCGCGTGCGATCTCCGAATGTGATGCATCCATCATTTTTGATCATTCGTGTTAAGGTGCCCTGCCTTGGCCACCGAAATCCAGGTAACTCTTAAGCAAAAAAAAAAGCCGACGCGTTCAAACGCCCAAAGGCATTCAACCACGTCGGCTTACTCAGTAATGAGCCTCCCGCTGCTGCGAGTTGCCCCTTATTTAGTCTTCCGAATTCCTCGAGTCAATTCGTCACGGCATCTATCACAATGACTAATAGAGCCCCGTGACCGAGTGGATCATAGCGCGCAAGTTCTTGATTGCCGACAAACCGTTATATTTACTTCCCTCATCCCTTTAATTCTTGAAAACCGCGAGATAGGGGTGAATAACGAAGATCGCCCCTCAGGGCGCGTCAGATGCAAGCTGACAATGGGACCTATCAGAATTAACGGCTCGAAAGCGACTGCACGTTGCGCGATCGTCCTTGATTGGGAGACGATGCATTTCGCTCAACTGGCGAGAATCTCGCCATCAGCTCACTCGGCGGGTAGTAATCCGTCATTAACTCCGTGGAGACGGTCTTGGCGGCGTTCACGGGGTGCAACGGCTGGATGCCTAATTGTCCCGCGAAGAATGCCGCCGCAAACTGTGGGATGCGCCGGTGGCCCATGTTATCGATCATCATGGCGCTCACGACACGGAAATCACGGGCCTTGTACCAGGCCGCGGCTTCCTCTGATTCGCGCTTGCACGCCGAGAAGTCGCCGTCTCCGATGTAAATCGCCACGGGCACCCGGTCGCGATAGAGCGGGACATTGTCTTCCTCCAAGAGTTCGGCCGAGAAATTGGAAAGTCGAGTCGCGATGCACGCGAAACGGTCGGGGAAGCGGTTTACGAAATAATGCGCCAGATAGCCGCCGCAGGACCAGCTCGTCGAAAGCACCCTTTCGGGATCGGCCTCCGTGGTGGCGAAGATGTGGTCCATGATGGCGATGACATTCCGCTTGTCCTCCAACACGTAGTCGTGTTCCTTCGTCAGCGGAAACTCAACGAAGGAATCGCAGGTCCGAAGCTCAGGTGCGCAGACGACATATCCGTAGATGTCGGCCTGCTCTTCCCACTCGCGTTCCTGTGGAAGCGCGTTGTCGTAGGGTTTCATGCCGTGGAAAGTCATGACCAGTGGCCACTTCTGCTGATGGCGGTCCGGACGCCGGCCCTTGTTCTTCACATAGTCGACAGGCAGATACAGGTGATACCACGCCGACGTGCTCGGCTCCTGGACACGGGCATATTGTCCCATGCCCCGCGGTTGGGGAATGGCGCAGCCGGCGAAGAGCGCCAAGCCGATAACAACGATTGATAAGTGCACCTTGTGCATCCTGCTTTTCTTTCTTGAAGGGGAATCACATTCCGTAGGTGGTGGGTTCGAAGTCTCTGTTGGTCAGGCCGGCGCCCATGCGAATGCTGCGATATTCGTACTTGGCAAGGAGATTGCTTGGGTGCCGCTCGACGTCAGAATAGCAATAGACGGCAACGGCCACGCGAAGCGCCTTGTCCACAAGAATCTCCGCGGTGCGATCGGGATAAAGTCCGCCCTCGGCGGTGTACGGCAGATGCCGTCGGATAACCCATACCGGCCTGCCATCGAATTGGCTCTCACCACAATACTTGAGCGTGAGTTCACCTCGTGACTTGGCTTGCTCGCTGACCTTGATGAGCCGGTCCAGTGTCTTCTGGAATCCAAAATCGTCGAGAAACCGTCGAGACGCCTTTTTCGCCAGCCGCCCATGAATCGGTTCCTTAACGCTCTTTATGAAAAGTCGGGCGATGACGCCGGGCTGGGCAATCGCCAGCTCACGTTCATCAGGGTTTGTTGCTTTCAAGTCTCTCCATCGCCCCTTGACGTAGAGCACACGCACAGCCATGCCCGGATTGCGCACCCATTCCATATAGACGCTGTAGGGCGAATGCCTGAATTTGACTTTGATTTCCTGCTCCTTGCTCATCCCGGACGGTAGAAGTTCCTGCTTCACCATGACGCATTCATAATCGACCACGATGCGCACGTGCTCAGTCCGTGCCTCGATCAGCGCTCCCAATGGGTCGCGCCGAATCAACGATTCAAACAGAGGCGTATTGGCAGTGACCCCGGCCATCACCACCGATTCGCGCAGGACTTCTGGCACAACGATCCCGGCGCCGAGTTGGAACTGAATGCAAAACAGCGTGATCAGTGACAAACCAACAAACGTCCTGGCCCTGAATCGAGTGATCCAACGCATCAGGTTCGAACTGTATTTATCTGACAGGCTTACCACGATGTTCTCCCGTTCTTCGCGACCGTCTCGCGTCGCAGCGCGAAAAAAAACCGACGTGGTTGAGCACCCAAAGGCACTCAATCACGTCGGCATACTCTTCAACGGGCCGTCCAGAACTGCCGAACTGCCCTTTATTAAGTCATCCAACGATCAAAGATTTGCGGTAGCGGGGGCCGGCGATTCTTCCGCGCTGACCTTGCTGCCAGAAAACTATAGCGCACATCCACGCAAATAACAACAGCCGGAAGAGTCGATCTTCGTCATTCAACTGAAAAGGCACAATGAGGCGTTGAATTGCAGAATCCAATTGTCAGAGTGCTCTCGCCCCGGATGTTATCCCGAACCGCCCAGCTCCTCGAAACAAGCGCGATGAAAAAGCTCCCGCTCATTTTGACCATGCAAATCCAGCGCCTCCAGGAAACTCCGGTAGTCGCTACAAATCTCCTCAAGCCGCGCCGGATTACCCGCGGATAGGTGTTCCAGGGCAACAATCAAGCGCTCAAATTGATCCTGCAGCTCGTCCCGGGCACTCTTGAGTTCCGTGACTTCATTGGCCAATCGCGGCTTCTTGTCTGTAATCAGATGCATGTATCCGCCATGCTCTGACAGGGCCCGAACTCGCGCCAGATGACGTTCGAAAGTCTGCGTCGCAAATCGCAACGTCGACAGCTTCCGGACCGTTTCGTGTGTCCCGGAGTCCCAATCGAGCGTGAATCGAATCGCCTGCTCGATATTTTCGAGAAGCGATACCTCGACTTGAAATTGTTTCGCGATGTCCACTGCGTCTGTATCAACGTGAGGAGAATCTCCCGAGGTCTTCATCACCATCCATCTCCAAGTCCCCATTGGCTTTAGCGATCATCCGGTCCGACAAATGAATTCGCCGACCCGCAGACACTGGTCAACGGGGCACACAGGAGTGGGGAATCTCTCCGAAATAGCTCCGATTCCGCGCTGCACGCGCTACCATTGGGGGATTCTGGCGCCGGACTTCACCACCGGCTCCCCGACCGCCAACGCCTTCGGCTTCGGCCTGGCCTCGCTGACCTTGAGCGCTTTGCCGGCGTGCTCTTGGCCGCTCAGGGTCGAAATGGCCGCCAGCGCTTCAACCTCAGTGGACATCTCCACGATTCCATAGCCCTTGCTTTGGTTCGTGTCGTGGTCCATGACGACTTTGGCGCTCTCGATCCTGCCTAGCGAGCCAAACAGTTGCTCAAGCTCTGCATCGCCAACGCTGACATCCAGATTCCCGACGTAAAGTTTCTTTCCCATGCCAAACACTCCCTTGCGACTTGGGCTCATCGGCTCCTGCTTACTTTCAGGGCCGCATTGAATTGGTTCTCTTCGCTACACCGGCCGGATCGGCACGCGAATAAAAGCTGCCACTGCCCTCGTCGATGAGTCATCGGGACAGATCTGAAGGCTCATTCGTCAAGCCGATCAATCGACTATAGGAGAGGCGGGTAAGGAAGTCCTGAACGGATGAAAACGCACCTACCGGTACTGTTGGACGGCCTATCGCACCCCAATCCGCGGGGGAGGACGGAGCCAATGGGTAACCAAACTGGATCAACATGACCTACGTCCAACAGAATGGCTCGGCAGATTGTTGTGAGTTGGTGACACATGACTCGATTTCTCTGTCCACATCATCGGAAAGTGAATCTTGCAGACGCTCATCAGCAGCGCCGCGGACCGTCTCATCCGTCGATACCAGGACAGCCCCCTTGGCGTCCATCTGGCGCATGGCCTGCGCACCGGCGTCAGCGTCCCATGCGCCGCAGGCATCGGTAATGACTGCGACTCGATGCCCTTGAGCCAGCAGTCTGATCACCGTAACCGTCACACACTGCTCGGCGACAGCCCCCATGACAAATACGTGATGGCTGGATATCGAGGTAAAGAGTCGATCCGCCTTGGGATTCGATAGAAAGTCTCGCGCGCGCTTGAAGAGGATAATTTGCTGATAGCGTTTGAATAAATTCGGAGAAACATCGACCGCATGATTGTCATGCACCACGGTGCGCTTGGGCAGCAGCGTCACGGGTACTTTGCGCTGGCCCAGGGAACGATCGACGCAATACGCTGGCAACCCATTGGGATGCGACTGGATGCGGATGCTCTCAAGACTCGACACGACGGGCACCGATCTGATTCGTGCCCAACTCATGATCCGCCCGATGTTGGATATGGCCTCTGCCCGGTTGACAACCGGCAGCGCTCCGTTGGACAGGAACAGATCGCACTGTGTATTTAAATCCAGAAGAATGCTGGTATGCGAGGGTTGGACCCTTCGAGCGATGTTGGTATGTACTCTCATGTGCTTCCCCTTCCGCTGTCGATCATCAAATAAAAAAAAGCCGACGTGGACTCACACCCAAAGGTGCATACCCACGTCGGCCTACTCTTCAACAGACCGCCCGACAAAGCCGGGCTGCCCCTTGTCTAGTCATCCGACAATCATTGATTGGTTTCGTGAAAAACGGCGAATTTCTTACGCCGCTTATGTGTAACCATCATAGTCGAGCCGTTCGAAAAGGCAATTGCCGTCCATTCGAGGCTCGACTATAATGGCTTCAATCTCGTCGGCTTGACGAATGGTTTGGTGAATTGGCTCACATTCTCATTGTCAAGCTCTCCACTGTATTTTTGATTCGGATCAGATTCCCTATGAAAACGTCAGGTGAAATCGAAGCTGCGATTTGCGACGCGATCAATCGATTTGAGCAGGAATACATGGGCCGGGGGCCGAAGGAGACCCATGCCTACCTCATTGGCGATCTTCTGGTCGTCCGACTCAAAGGCGTCCTGACCGCCGCCGAACAGCAACTTGTCAAAACGCTCGCCGTTGACAAGGGCAGAGACTTGCTCAAGCAGGTGCGCGTTCACCTGATCGAGACCGCGAGGTCCGTCATGGAGGTGATGGTCGAGCAGATCACCGGTGTCAAAGTGGTGAGCATGCACCACGACATCAGCACCGTGACCGGAGAGGAACTGGTGGTCTTCACGCTCGTCCGGCCGCCCGATTTCCGCGAGGCGAAACGACGATAGTGCGTGCACAATGCGTTTCGCCGGTTGAACCAATGGCGAATTTCAGTGATGCGCGGCATCGCGAAGCGGCAAAAACAATTTCGCGACTCCAATCGGAGTAAACGGGCAAGCGTTCATGACGCTTCCCTATCAGTGCACAAGACATTTGCGGTGTTGAGCCCGGCCAAATCCTGGTTGCAAACTCGCCGGTTCGTCGACATCGTCAAGCCCGGTGGTCTTTCGCCACAGGTTGCAAAACGGCGACAGCATTCCGATAGGAGTGCTTTTCGGCCGTTCAAGCCATCGACGGCGACCCTCCACGATCTCGACACGCATGGGTTGGCGCTCGATCGGCGGACCACTTGGGGATTCAGTCTGCGAGTCGGATGCCTTGACCACCACATCCTCGTCGGTGTCGAACGCCAGCGTCACGCATCCATCCAAAATCTCGAGGACCGTGACCCTCAGCACCCGGCCAAGGATGTTCTCGCTGCCAACCACCACCGATTCATTACTTTTTCTCGATAGTACAAACATTTGAGTGCCTCAATTCTGACACGGACGCAGGGGCGCGGGTGACGCCCCCAATGCCTGCATCAATGCCTTGAGCGGGTAGTCATGCCTGTACCGTCGTGCCCGAAATGAACACGCCGGCCGCGGCTCCAATTGTTGCATCATCGCGCTCTGTTGTGCCGTTGACTGTTGAAGAATCCCGCCGTTGCGGTCCGGCCGCTCGGGGGTTTACTTCGCCATGTCCGATTCGGGCTGGTCCATGATGTTCCAACTTGAACAGTGCGAATCGACCTGTGAAATCGAGAACAAAAAAAAGCCGACGTGTTTGATCGCCCGGAGGCGCTCAAACACGTCGGCTTACTCTGCAACGAGCCTGTCGCCTGCGCGACCTGCTCCTTAATAAGTCATCCGACGAACAAGACTCAGAATTTGATGAGATCGGCCGAAGTTCCTCGCCAATCTCTTCCAGGCCGGACTATATCGACTCCCCGGAACAAAGCAAGGACCGATTTTGACAAGTGGCGTGATCATGTCCCCATCACACGTGATCGACGCATCCATGGGCGCCGTGTTTTTGCGTTGTCCTTTGCGCCGCAAATCTGAAACGGATTGTGCTGCTCTGGCTCGACTTGCAGTCGGAATGGGAGCGGTTCGCGACCCGCCAAAATGTGCCACTTACGAGAGCACTCGTCCAGGCCGCCGGCCGCGCGAATATCGGTTTTGTTCGGAAGCTCATGGCGGAATTCCGAAGTTCGACTACTATTTCTCCGAAATCGCTTGGAACCGTGATTTTCGTGGCGTTCCCCGGTCCCCAACAACGCGCTGAAACCCTCTACTGTTAAACACACTATGAAAACGCTGGGTGAACTCGAAGCTGCGATTTGCGACGCGATCAATCGATTTGAGCAGGAATACATGGGCCGGGGACCGAAGGAGATCCACGCTTACCTCATTGGCGATCTTCTGATCGTCCGACTCAAAGGCGTCCTGACCGCCGCCGAACAGCAACTTGTCAAAACGCTCGCCGTTGACAAGGGCAGAGACTTGCTCAAGCAGGTGCGCGTTCACCTGATCGAGACCGCGAGGTCCGTCATGGAGGCGATGGTCGAGCAGATCACCGGTGTCAAAGTGGTGAGCCTGCACCACGACATCAGCACCGTGACCGGAGAGGAACTGGTGGTCTTCACGCTCGTCAAACCGCCCGATTTCCGCGAGGCGAAACGACGATAGCGCGTGCACAATTCATTGCGCCGATTGCAACGGCCGTATGCGCATCCGACTGCGGCTATGGAGTACCGATCATTCATCAGCACGTTCGCGACAGCGCGTTTCACATTCAAGTTGTAGGACGCCCCCGACCTGTCCTCCGGTTCATCGGAGAGCCGTGAGCCATCTCGAAAAGGGCCGATCGCCATCCTTCTCGCACGGCCGTTGCTGTAGTCGTGGGTAATTCCCAGTTCGATAAGCCCGACGAATCCGCGAGATCGCAAAGATTCTCGCAGTGCAGCCCGCGCCGCCGTCCGCGGAAGGTCTTCACGAACCAACCGCTGCAAGCTGCACCGCCCGCACCGACAAAATCGGCGGACCCTTGGCCCGCAGCGCGTCGAGCACCGCATCCGGCAGCTCGCCGTCGATCTTCAGCACCATCAATGCCAGCCGACCGCGGCGCGAAAGCGCCATGTCGGCGATGTTGATCTTGTGGTCGCCGAAGAAAGTGCCCACAAGTCCGATGACGCCCGGCTGGTCGTTGTTCAAGATTTGCACCAGCAGCCCCTCAGGCACGATCTCCATCCCATAGCCATCGATCGACAGGATGCGCGGAAGGCCGTCCTGAAAAACGGCCCCCTCACTGATGTGCGTTTCCGTGCCGCGTGCGATCTTCAGCGTGACGACTTCGTAGTAGTCGCGGCGGCCTGACTGGCCGGTATGGCCGACCGCGATGCCGCGTTCCTTCGCGAAATCGGCGGCGTTCACCAGGTTCAGCCGGCCTTCAATGTGCGGGCTCATCAACTCGGTCAGCGCGGTCAGCGCCAAAGTGGGGCAAAGCGCCCTCAAGGCATCGCCGCCCTGGGTGACCAGCTCGATGCGCTCGACGCCCCCGGCGCAGAAAGGTGAAAGGATCGTCCCCATGCGCGCGGTCAGGTCCATGTACGCCCGGTCGCGCGCCGACAGATTCGACGGCATGCCGGTCACGTTCACCGCCCCGCGGATGACGCCATTCGTGAGATAGTTGAGAATCGACTCCACCGCCTCGGTGGAAACCGCCGTCTGCGCCTCTTCCGTCGAAGCGCCCAGATGCGGCGTCAGCACCACGTTCTTCGCCGTCAGAAGCGGGTTGCCCGCCGGCGGCTCCGTGGAGAAAACATCAATCGCCGCGCCGCCCAGTCGCCCGGCATTCAGCGCCTCGGCGACCGCCGCCTCATCGAGCAACGCCCCCCGCGCACAGTTCACCAACACCGCCCCAGGCTTCATGCGCTCAAGCTGCGGCTTGCCGATCATCTTTTTGCTCTCGGCGCTCACCGAGGCATGAAGCGTGAGAATGTCGACCAGCGGAAGAAGGTCCTCAAGCCTGCGAACCAGGCGCACGCGTCCGTCCAACGCGCTCTCTGCGGAAAGCAGCGGGTCGAAGGCGATGACGGTCATGTCGAGCCCCAGCGCCCGTCGAGCGACCGCGCAGCCGACGCGACCGAACCCTACGATTCCCAGCGTCTTTCCGGCGACCTGGCGACCCATGAACTGCTTGCGCTCCCACTTGCCCTCAATAACGTGCGAGTGCGCCCCGGCGATGCCGCGCATGGCGGCGAGGATCATGGCGATCGCGTGTTCAGCGGTCGAGACCGTATTGGCGTCCGGCGTATTCATCACCAGCACGCCGGCCGCCGTCGCCGCGGGCACGTCCACATTGTCCACCCCGACGCCCGCCCGCGCGATCACGCGCAGCTTGCCGGGGTTCGCCAGTGCCTCGCGTGTGACCTTCACGCCGGAGCGGATGATCAGCCCGTCGAATTCGCCGACTATCTTGCCGAGCGCGTCGGGCGAAAGGCCGGTTTTTATTTCAAAGGAGATATCAGACCTCGCGCGGAGGGCTGCGAGCCCTTCATCCGCGATTTGGTCCGCCACTAGAATCTTGAACATGTCGTTCCGGCTCCCCCACCCAGGCAGTTGTTAGACGATCGGTTTGAGGTCCACCTTGATGATCATCTCCTTCATATCGGCGATGGCGGCGAGTAGCTCCGGTTGCGGCTTCTGGTGCAGTCTGATAACCGCGACCGCCGCCTTGCTGCCCTGGAAGATGGTGTTGCTCATCTCGCCCACGTTGATCTCCGCCCGGCGAAGCATGTCCAGCACCGAGGCGAGAACTCCCACGCGGTCGTAATGCCGCACGACCAGTTGGCAGCACGTGGGCGATTTCGTTTCGATGTTCACGCAATTGGGAACCTGCCCCGTCTCCTTAAACGTCTTGATGATGCGGACCGTCTCGGCGGCGATGGCCTCCTGGGCCTGGTCAGTCGACGCCCCGATGTGATGCGTTCCATAGACCACGCCCCCGGCCTTGAGAATGTCCGCCTGAAAGTCCGCCGTCGCCGTCTCCGGCTCGCCGGGGAACACATCGAGCCCCACGCGGATCTGATTCTTTTCAATCGCCTTCGCCAGCGCCGCATAGTCGAGCACATCCGCCCGCGCCGTATTGACGACATAGCTGCCCGGCTTCAACCGATCGAGGACGCTCGCGCCGATGAGGCCCTTCGTGTCGGCGGCCGCGGCAATGTGAATGCTCAGAATGTCGCAGGCCCCGGCGACCTCTGCGGCGCTGTCCATGCGCGTGATGCCCAGTTCGCCGGCGGTCTCATCAGTCAGCGATCGGCTCCATGCCACAACGTCCATCTCAAACGCCAGCGCACGAGCGACGACCGCGAGTCCGATCTGCCCCAGCCCGACAACGCCGAGCGTCCGCCCCTTGAGCCCGCGCGCGACAGAGTATTCCTTCTTGTTCCATTTACCCGCGCGGAGGTCGGCGGTGTTGTCCGCGACGCGGCGGTCCAGCGCGAGGATCAGTGCGAATGTCAGCTCGGCCACGGCGACCGCGTTCTTTCCGGGACAGTTGGATACGTAGATGCCGTTTCGCGAGGCGGCGGCAACGTCGATGGTGTTGTAGCCCGCCCCGGCGCGGACGATCAATCCGAGCTGCGAGCAGGCGTCGAGCATGTCGGCGGTGACTTTGGTGCTTCGGACCACCAGCGCCTGACACTCGCTCTGCACGATCGCGGCCTTCAGTTCATCGCCCTTGAGGCCCGGCTGACTGATGATCTCGCACCCGGCGGCGCGAAGGCCGTCGATCCCCGAGGCTTCAAACTTATCCGCAATGAGGACTTTCATGATGCCGCTCCGTTCCGCGATTTCCGTCGAGATGACCGAAGCGTGATGATACCGAACTTAAGACGCGGCGCACAGATTCGCGGGATTCACCCGGCTAAATACCGCTGCCGTCCGCGACCTCGTTCGGCCCGCGCGGAAAAAGCGCCTTGCGGAAGTGAACCAGTTGCTCCGTGTCCTGATAGCCGACCGCCCGGTGCGCCGCGATGCTCGCCGTATTGTCCACCGGCGTATCCGACGCCATCTCAATGCACCCTCGCTCCCGCGCCCACTCCTCGGCCGCCTCGATGAGCCTGCGACCGATGCCCTCGCGGCGGATGTCGGGATCAACAAACCACCCCTCCACAAATCCCACCGGGCCCGACTCCACTCCCAGCGCCGCCGAGCGCAGCGAAACTTCGACAAAGCCCCCCAGCCCGCCGGACGGCCGCACCGCGACGAACACCACCTGATCGGCGAGGCGACTCATCAGGTTCGCCATCTCGCAGTGATGCTCCTCCAGGGGGCACTCCGGCCAAAGCGCGCAGCGCATGCGAAGCCACTCGGCGTGATCGGCAGGCTCAAACTTTCGAATGCGCGCACTCATATCGCACCGGCGATGGAAAGGGACACCGCTTCGCCCGTCCGTGGTCGCTTCAGCTCTCGATTGCCAAGTTGCCCGCAGGCCGCCATGAAGTCGCGCCCCTTGGTCAGCCGCCGTTTGACGAACTGCCCGGCGGTTTCGACCTGCCCAATAAACCGGACGACGTCCTCCTCGCGCGGCGCAGGCCACGGCGAGTCGCGACGCGGGTTATACGGGATCACGTTTAAACAGCACTTGATCGGCCGCAGGTATTCAACAAGCTCCCGCGCGTGTTCCGCGGCGTCGTTCACACCGGGGATCAGCACGTACTCCATCATAAAAAACTGACACGTTCGCAGCGGATAGGCCACGAGCGCATCGCGAAGCATCGCCATCGGCTCGACGCGATTGATCGGCATGATCTGCGAGCGAATCTCATCGTTCGGCGCATTCAGCGACACCGCAAGATTAATCCGCCGCCAGCCCAATGCGGCGAGCCGGCGAATACCCTCCGTGCGACCGACCGTCGAGATGGTGACATGCGCCTTGCCCAGCGAAAGCCCCATCGGGTCCGTCAGCACGCGAACCGCCTGAATGACGTTCTCGAAGTTATCAAACGGCTCGCCCATCCCCATGAAGACGACATTGCGAATATCGGCGTCAAAGACGCGCCGCGCCGCAACCACCTGCCCGACGATCTCGCCCGCCGACAGATTCGCCAGCCGCCCAAGTTGCGCCGTCTCGCAGAAGGTGCAGCCCATCGCACAGCCCACCTGCGACGAAACGCAGAGCGTCCGCCACGCCCGCTGCCGGCCCTTCATCGGAATGATGACGCTCTCCGTCTCCAGTCCCGAAGGCAGTCGCTGAGCAAACTTGATCAGCTCGCCGTCGCGCTGCTCGCGAACCACCGGCGCAACCGCCGCCGTCAAATCGCCCTCAACCTCCGCCTCCCCGCGCATCAATCGGGCATACGCGCGGCGCAGCTCCGCAAGCTTCCCAGGCGACACGGCTCGCGCCGCGCGGAGTTGATCGAATGTCAGTTCAAGAACGTCCAATGCCCACCGACCTCCGCGGCTATTCTACCAGGAATCAATCACTGGCGATCCACCTCAGCACGCCTTCAGGTCACTGCCCGCTCGCTTGCGCACGGCCCTCTCCACGCCAAGCAGCACAAGCCCGCCCGCCGCCGCCTCAACCCTCACCATCACCGACTTAAACGCCGGCGTCTTCGACCGCGGGTCGCTCCGTGTCGGCACCAGCACGTTCGCCTCCGGGAAGTACATCAGGCAGTTCCCCGCGCGAATCTCGAACGGCCGAGCCCGCACGCCCGCCATCTCCCCCGTCTCGCTGCGCACCGTCACAAGCTGATCACCGCGAAGGCCCAGCCGCTCCATATCGCCCGGGTTCATCAGAACCACGTCGCGCCGGTCCTGCCCGCGATAGATGTCCTCCTCCTCATAGACCACCGTGTTGAACTGCCCCTCCGAGCGAACCGTCATCATGCGTAGTTGCCCGTCACCGCCCGTCGCGTCCGGCATCGCCGTCACGTGAAACTTCGCCCGGCCGCTCGCCGTCGCAAAGCGCGCCTGGTGAAACGTCCGCCCCGCGATCTGAAACTCCCGCTTCGTCTCGTCGATCTCCGAGAGTCGCTCGAATCCCGGCACGATCTTGCCAATCGCCTCGCGGATCGTGCGATGCGTCTGCAATTCGTCCCAGTCAATCGGCCCTTCATCGCCGAGAATCGCCCCCGCAAGCGCCGCGACGATGCCCACGTCACTCCGTGGCCCGTCGTGCCGCGCCGGCCCCCCCTCGCTCAGTCGCACATAGTTGAACATCGACTCCTGCGTCGTCGGCTGCGACTCCTCGTCGCGCGCCAGCACCGGCAGCACAATCGTCTCCTTACCCAGCCCCCAAACGTGCCCCAGGTTCAGCGTCGTGCTCAAATAGACAACCAGGTCCAGCTTCCCCATCGCCCGTCGGGCAAATGTCGAATCGGGGTTCGACGCGAACAGATTCCCGCCGAGGCACACGCCGACATCCATCTCGTCGCGCTCCGCCGCATGCATGCAGCTCATCGTGTCGTGCCCGGCCCACGTCGGCAGCATAACACCGAAATGATTCTGCAATCGATCGAACACCGCCGCCTTCAGCGTCGGCGTGACCCCCATCGAGCCGACCCCTTGCACGTTGCTGTGTCCGCGAATCGGCAGCAGCCCGGCGTGCGGCCTGCCGACCATCCCGCGCAGCAGGGCGAGATTGACGATTGAATGGATGTTCTGCACGCCGTGCTCGTGGTGCGTGATCCCCATGGTCCAACCGAAGACCGTCGCCTTCGATTGAATGTAGCGTTCGGCGATCCTCTCAATAACCTCGCGCGCCACGCCCGATCGGCCGACGATCTCCGCCCACGAAGCACCGCGCACGCTTGCCTCCCACTCCGCCGCCCCGTCGGTCGCCGCCTCGATGAAGGCACGATCCGCCGCCCCGCGCTCCAGCACCACCTTGGCCACGCCGGTCAGTAGGGCGATATCGCCGCCGATGTGCGGCTGAACGTAGTCGCTGGCGATCTGCGATCCGAACAAGAGGCTCCGCACGTCCGACGGAACGCTGAAGTTCACCAGTCCCGGCTCCACCACCGGATTGATCACCACGACCTGCCCGCCCCGGCGGCGCAGATTCATCAGCGTGCGCATCAGCCGTGGATGGTTCGACGCCGGATTGCCCCCGATCAAAAAGAAAAGGTCGGCATGCTCCAGATCGTCGAGCGTCACCGTCGCCGTCCCGCTGCCGATGCAGTCGCTTAGCGCCACGCCGCTCGCCTGGTGGCAGTAATACGAACAATTATTGACGTGATTCGTCCCGTACAGTCGGGCAAACAGTTGCAGCAAAAAGGCCGCCTCATTCGAAGATCGCCCGCTCATGTAGAAAAAGCTGCGCGCCGGATCGGTCGCCTTCAGCTTCTCCGCCACCCGGGCAAGCGCCTCGTCCCAGTCGATCGGCCGATAGCGTCCCTCGCCCGGCCCGGCGTGGAGCGGTTGCACGATGCGCCCGGCCGCCTCCAGTTCCCGCGAGGTCAGCATTTGCAATTCGTCGAATCCGTACTTGTCGAAAAATTCGCGCCGCAGCCCGTCCTGCATGTCCGCGGCCATCGCCTGCAACGATTTCTTGCAGATCTCCGGCCAGTGCCCCGCCTCGTTGCGCATGCCCCCGAGCTGCCCGCCCATCCCCAGGGCACACGTCTTGCACGCGTTCTTCGAGCGCACGCTCCGCCACATTCGCCGCCACCCCACGCGCCGCGCAACGCTCAGGGTGTAGCCGATCGCCTGCCACCCCCCGCCGCTCTGCCGCTTGCCCATGTGATCGCGCCTCCCGATTGAAGATGCACCTCCCACTCGAAAGCGCATTCTACCGCCATCGGCCCGGCGGTCATTGACCGGCGCCCCTCCTCCACCCACTAACTCCGCCCGCTTCAAGAAAAAAATCCGCGCGCACAGGGAGCAAGCATTTCCTTTGCTATGCGAACATCCGCACCCATCCAAAGCCCATACCAGCCCGAAGCGCAAGCGAGGACGTCACCGCGTGAGCAATCCCCCGGCGGCAGGCCTCGATGCGGCTTGCCGTTTGGCGACGGCCAACCAGCAACCCCCGTCGCGAGACACAATTCCGAAGAGTTGTCGCGGATGCTCGCCCGCGCGCAGCTCGCGTTTCACTTGGGTCACCTTCCCGGCTCATTTTTCAAAGACTTACAAGCGAAATTTCCCGAAATTTGCCATGCACATTCGGGCATACACCGGTCGTGTCTCACCTTAAGCGTTTTCACGAAAAACCGCCTAATTCGCGAACCACCCCAACACATGTCCACCACGCGAGTTGCATTCGCCCCCAAAAAACGTTTTTCGCCTATTGTCACCATCGATTTGTTCGCTCGCCGCCCCCCCAATCCGAGCCGCGCGCGTCAGCAAGCGGTCCCAGAAAATCCGGCCCCCCAATCGCCATCAACACCAACCGGCGACCCAATCAGCACCGCCGCCTCTGCATTTGCCTGGACCCTCTCGAATGCCCCCACGCAACCCCGCCGCCGCTCACCATTTCGACGTTTCGACGTTTCGACGTTTCGACTTTTCGACGTTTCGACGTTTCGACGTTTCCACGCAAAACCACCCAAATCGCGAACCACCCCAACCCGCGCCCGCCACAAGCGTTACCACAATCCGCAAGAGGCTTGTGTCACCTTATGTCACTTCGAATCCGGCGATCTCCCGGCCCGCTCGCGGCGCAAAAAAAACGGCCGGCAAACCTGCCGACCGTTGTCAAGCTCGCGCGTCTCGTCTCGGCCGATTTCTCGCCCGGCCGATCGAAAAATTACAGCCCCTTCGCGCAGGCAAGGATGGCGTCGTAGTTCGGATGACTGGCGACTTCCGGTACATACTCGACGTAGCGCAGCTTGTTCGACGCATCGACGACGAACACGGCGCGGGAAAGAATCCGCAGCTTGGGAATCAAGACGCCGTAGGCCTGGCCGAAGGAGGTCTCCTTATGATCGCTAAGCGTCTTCATCCGCTCGGTGTTGATGCCCTCGGCGCCGCAGAAGCGGCTCATCGCCACCGGCAGGTCGCAACTGATGGTGTAGAAGTCGACGTTGGGCAGGTTGGCGACTTCCTTGTTGAACCGTCTCGTCTGCTCGGCACAGACCGGCGTGTCCAGCGAGGGGACCACGCTGAAAATCCGCGCCTTGCCGGCAGACTCGCTGATCTTGAAATCATCGACCAGCGACTTCTTCAGCACGGCGTCCGGGGCCGTATCGCCGACCTTCAGCTCCGGTCCCGCGAGATCCAAAGGGTTTCCCTTAAGGGTGCACGTTCTGGACATGGTGTCATCTCCCTTGATTCGAGTGCGACATTTGGATGGGTTCTTGACTTCTGAATTGGTTGAAGATTCTAATTTCGGGGCGTGCAGTCGTCAACGAATCACGCCTGGGCCTTGCGTAACGGCCGTTTTTGACTTGTGTACCCATCCTACTAGAATCCGAAACCGATCGGCGATGGACGCCATCTAAACATATGATGCGGACAGGCACGACGTCTGACCCTACCCATGTTCCGGCGGACCAGAGGGGGCCGGACGAAGTCACGCGACACAGGAGATTTAAGAAATGGCCGGACCAGATACACTCGAATTCACGGACGCCAACTTTGAATCGGAAGTACTCCAATCGGGCCAGCCGGTCCTTGTCGATTTCTGGGCCGACTGGTGCATGCCCTGCAAAGCCCTCGGCCCGACCATCGACGAACTCGCCACGGAGTATTCCGGCCGCGTGAAGGTCGGCAAGATGGACACCGAGGCCAATCGCGAGACGCCGGTCAAGTACAACATTCAGGCAATCCCGACCGTGCTGATCTTCAAGGACGGGCAAGTGGCACAAAAGTTCGTCGGCCTCACCAGCAAGAAGGACTTCCAGGCGGCCCTCGCCGGCGCCTAAGCGCGCCGCTCGCTGCTTGAGGCCCATCCATCACTCGGCAAATAAAAAGGCCCGCCGGAGTCCGCATGGACTTCCGGCGGGCGAAGCTGAGTAAGGCTGCTGGCAGCAGCCACGTTCGCTGCCCTACAGCAGCCTCCAACGTTTACCTATGTCCACGGATCACCTCCACTTCAAAGGGCCGACTCCCCGGCAGACGCCCGGCAAACAAATGTGACTGGCGCCGTCGGGCCGAAACCCGCCCGCCGACCGTCGCCAGCGGGCCCAGTGCGGAAAAGCGGCCGTTGGGCCGCTGCTCCGCCGCGGACCCTCGCGAATCGAGTCGGTCGTCCGCCCATTTTTGGAGGACCAAACGCGACCACTTCAGGCCCACACCCAAAGTGTATCTATAGGAACCTTTACGGGTCAATCGAAATCTGCCTCAATCCCGGACTGTCCTCACAAAATCCTGTTGAGGTCCGAAAGACTGAATCTGGCCTCAAAGGTCTCCAATACTGTTATAATGGTCTTGCATGCCGGCGCTTGGACCGAGGAGGGCGATCAGGCGGCCATCACTGAGTACACACCCATGAAAAAGTTCATCGCCCCGGCCCTTATCGCCTCGTTGCTCATCGGCGCTCTCACGCCCGCCGCCCAAGCACAACTGAGAGTCGTCAATTACAACGTCGCACGGCTCAACGGCAATCAGGCCGCCCTTCAGGCCGTCTTCGTGGCACTGAACAATGACGACAAACCCGGCTTCGCCGTCGCCCCGCACGTCTATGCATTTCAGGAGATGGGTAGTGCCGATGCGGCGCCTCTCCTCGCCATGCTCAACACCGTCGCCCCGCCGGGCGTCACCTATGCCCTGGGAACTTTCACTATCAACACGCCGCCGAATACCAGCGAGTCCAGTTCGGCCGGCGCTCAGGCGATGTACTACCGCTCCGACATGCTCGTGGAAGAAGTCGCGGGACACGTGGACATCTCCACCGGCGCAGGCCGGAACGCCGACCGCTGGAAGCTGAGGTTGATCGACTACGACTCACCCGCGGCGACCTTCTATATCTATAGTTGCCATCTCAAGGCTTCACCCAACTCCAGCGATGCCGCGCAACGACTTTCAGGCGCGACCGCGGTTCGTTCCAATGCCGATTCGCTTCCCGCTGGGACGCACATCATCTACACCGGCGACTGGAATGTTTATCACAACCTAGAATCCGCCTACCTGAAGTTTCTTTCCACACCGGGCAACGGCCAATCATTCGACCCGCTGGGGACCGGTTCGTGGGCCGGAGCGGGCAATGCGATCAAGCACACCCAGGCGCCCTGCCGCAATGGTTGCTCACTCGTCGCCGGCGGAATGGACGACCGATTCGATCATCAGCACATCACCGCCGCATTCAACGACGGAGAGGGACTGGCGCTGATTCCTGGAACATGTCGCGCGCTCGGCAATGATGGCAACCACTACGACACGGACATCAACGCAGGGAACAACACCTACTATCCGCTGGACATCCCGCGATCGAACGCGCTGGCAACGAATCTGAAGACCGCGAGTGACCACGTGCCGGTGGTGGTGGATTACCAGTTACCTGCGGTGCTGAGCGCGTCGTTTAGTTGCGACTGCGGCCGCGTGATTGTGGGGGCCGCGGTCAACGCTGAGGTGCAAGTAGGAAACGTCGCCCAAGCCATCACTGCAGCGGGGGCGGATGAACTCGATTACGAGATTGAGGGCTCCGGCATCCTGTCGGGTTCGGCAACCGGCGTCATTCCGGCGCTCGACCCTGCCGAGATCGTGCCACTTGTGCTCGATACCAGCACCGTTGGCCTTTTTGCCGGATCGGTTGATGTCACTTCCGCCAGCCAGGCGGCGCAGGTGCTCGACCCCGACTTCAATATGGAGACTCGCGTGCTACGCCCTGCCAGTGCCTCTTTCGATAACACCTCTGAAGTAAACGCAAAGCTGATTTCGCAGTCGCTCCAGGCCAACTCAGGCGTCCACCCGCTGCCCGTCGAAATCTTTAATCTCGGTCACGACGAGGACCAGGCCACGCTCGACATCGACGGCGTCACGGGTGTGGCGGCCCCGTTTGGCGGCGGAAGTCCTACACTGACCAGCGGCATCGGCCCCGTTTCATCGACGATCGACTTCTCGTTTGACACCACCGGCCTTGCACCCGGCACCTATGAGAGCCTCGTACAGATTGACGTGAGCGATGAGGACATCCCCGGGGAGGCGAGTGACTCACTCATGCTGACGCTTGTCGTGATGGTGCCCGGCGGTAATGCCGATGTTGATTGCGACGACGACGTGGATATGGATGATGTTGACGCCTTCGCGCAGGTGCTGGTGGATCTCGACACGGAGCCGTGTCACGTCGAGCGATCCGACTTCGACGGCTCAGCGTCGGCGAACGGCGCGGATATTCCCCTGTTCATTCAGGCGTTCCTTAATCCATGACCGGGCGGATTCTTTACGAAGTCCAGGCTACCTTCACTCACGAAGATGCGGCGCTTCGCTGGGAAGAGTGGCTGCGCGCAAAGCACATCGCGGACGTCGTCGCCGCGGGGGCTTTGGACGGGAAGGTCATACGCCTCGATTCGCCGGCCGCCACACTTGTCGCTCAATATTGGTTCGATTCGCGGGAGGCGTTTGATCGGTATCTTGCTGACCATGCCCCGCGCCTGCGCGCCGAGGGGATTGCCCTCTTCGCCCCGGAGGAAGTCACCTATACACGTCGGACCGGCGAACAAATCGCGTAGTTTCGTCATTTATTCCCCAGATCGTCCGGAAATATCGGATCGCGACCGCCCAATCCAGATGCCGTTGCGCGGAATGCTTCGTCGCATTTCGGCGGAAGCGGTCTTACCCTAGAATGCCCCGTCCACCCGCGGGGGCCCAGGGGTGCTGGAAGGAGCCGAGACGCGAATGCCCGGAGGCCCAAGCGCCAACCAGTCTGATACCACCCGCAAGGGCGGCTCACCGATTCATTTCATGCGCGTGTTGCGCTTTTCCCGGCCGTACTTCCGTACTCTGTATCCCGGCCTGTTCTGCATCGTCATCTTCGCGATGACGTACTCGCTGAACATCGTGACGCTACTGCCGGTCATCAAGCTGATGGCCGACAACCAGAGCCTTCCGACCTGGGTGGATCAGACGATCAGCGAGAAGCGGCTTCGCTTTCTGTTGATTGAGTCCGACGGGCAACTCCAGATCGTGGCTACCAAGGGGGCCAAGCAGCTACCTGAAGGGGTGCGGGATCGTGACACGGTGGTGAGCCTCAACGGGCAGAAGCTCTCCGGACCGGAGGCGTTTCGCGAGGTGACGGCCCTGCCCAAGGGATCGGACGCGACGATTGAAGTGCTGCATCCGGGAACCGGAGAGACGCATTCCGCGACGGTGCAACTGAAGGATCTGAAATCGCTCGATTACCTGCTGCTTCGGATCGGACGTCTCCTGCCTGCCGAGACGACGAAGGAAGCGAAGATGCGGACGCTCTCCATCGTCTTCGCGACCATTCTCGTCATCACGGTGGTCGGCGGCGTGTGCCGATTCTTCGGTGAGTATCTGATCGCCCTTGTCGCGGGGCGCACCGTCGTTGCCATTCGCCGGCAGATGTATGACCGGGTGCTGAGGTTTCCCGTTTCTTACTTCGCCTCGCGTGGCGTAAGCGATACGGTCAGCCGGTTTGTTCAGGACAGCCAGGACATCTATCGCGGCCTCAACTTCGTCTTTGCCAAGAGCCTGCGCGAGCCGCTGAAGGCCGGTTTCGCATTCGCATTCGCCCTGTTTCTCGACTGGCGAATCACGCTTATTACCGTCGCCGTCGCTCCACTCGCCGGTATTCTGATCCGCAAATTCGGCAAGATGATCCGCAAGGCGAACAAGGGTCTTCTGCAGGGATACGGCCGGATGCTCAACGCACTGGAGAGCGCTTTGAGCGGGATTCGCGTGGTCAAGGGCTACACGATGGAGAGCTACGAGCGCCGCCATCTCCACGCCGTCGACATGCACATGCTGCGGCAGCAGATGAAGATCGAGCGCACCGACGCGCTGACCGGGCCTGCCTTTGAAGTGATGGGCGTCTTTGTTGCGATCGGGGCCATCGCCTATTTCGCCAATCTGATGTTCGACAATCGGATGGACTTTGCAAAGTTCGCCACGATCGCCGCGTGCATGGCGGGCATGTTTGATCCCGTGCGAAAGATGTCATCTTTCTACAACCGCATTCAGCAGGCCAACGCCGCGCTGGACCGCGTCTTCGAGATTATCGATTTGCCCACGGAAGAATCCGGTCGTCACGATGCCGACGTATTGCCGACGATCAGCGAGAGCATCGAGCTGCAGAACATTCACTTCACCTACCCAGGCAGCGAAAGGCCCGCGCTTGATGGAATCAGTCTGACGATCAAGCGCGGTGAGCGAATCGCCTTCGTCGGGCCTAACGGATCCGGCAAGACAACCCTTCTGGCCATGCTCATGCGATTCTTTGATCCGCAGGAAGGCCGCATTCTTATTGACGGCAGGGACATCGCGAATTACTCGATGTGGTCACTCCGAAGGCAGATCAGCCTTATCACGCAAGACAGCGTGATCTTTGCCGACACCCTCGCCAACAACATCGCTTATGGCGACGACCGGTTGCTCCGGAGGCTTGTCCTGCGTCGACGGCACCCGGAGAGGTTTCCGCCCGGCCCCGACCCGGACCACGAGCGAATCGTCGATGCGGCGAAGGCCGCGTACGCACACGAGTTCATTTGCGAGAAGCCCGAAGGGTACGACACATACGTCGGGGAACACGGCACGCAGCTTTCCGGCGGTCAGAAGCAGCGCATCGCCATTGCCCGGGCGATTCTGCGCAATGCGCCGATTTTCATCTTCGATGAGGCGACCAGTCAGATCGACAGCGAGAGCGAGCAGAAGATTCACGACGCGGTGGAGCGATTTCTGGAGGGTCGGACCGCACTGATCATCGCCCACCGCTTCTCGACGATTCTCCAGGCGGACCGCATCGTCGTTCTTGACCGAGGCCGTGTGGTCGATTCGGGCAAGCATCCGGAACTCATGGAGCGCTGCAAGCTCTATCAAACCTTGTACGGATCTCAGATTCTGGACGACAAGTAATCGCAGCATTCGAGAACCAGTCGCTAAGCACGCGCGCGGTCTGACGGGTTTCTCGGACCTGTTGTGCCGAGCGCACATTCGCCCATCTATGAATCATTCCCTCGGTTCCGCTAAGATGGGTTCATTGGCCCGAGGGGAGATCGCGAACCAGATTCTCTGCGTATCACACCGTGGGAGGAGAGGGAAACCGTGCGAAGCATCATCGCTTTTTGGCTGATTTTCTGCTGCGTTGCAGGCGAGGTTCGGGCGGCGACTCAAGCGTTCATCGGCGCCACGCTGATTCCGATCGGCGCACCGGAGATCGAGAACAGCGTTCTCATTATTGAGGACGGCAAGATCGTTGCTGTCGGCGCCGCTGGTGCAACGCGCATACCCGATGACGCCGAGCGCATCGACGTTCGAGGCAAGGTCATCATGCCCGGCCTCATTGACACGCACAGCCACGTCGGCGGCGGCTGGGGCGGCGATTCGAGCGCGCCGATTCAGCCCGACGTACGCGTGCTCGATTCGATCAATGTTCGCGACTCCGGCTTTCAGAAGGCCCAGGCAGGCGGCCTGACGACGATGAACATCATGCCCGGGTCGGGGCATCTGCTTTCCGGACAGACGATTTACGTCAAGGACAAAGACGGTCACACCATCGAGGACTTGGCCATCCGTGACGCCCAGGGGCAAATCCTCGGCGGCATGAAGATGGCCAACGGCACGAATTCGCAGAAGGGCCCACCGTTTCCCGGGACACGATCCAAGTCTGCGGCGCTGGTTCGACAGAAGTACGTCAAGGCGCAGGCTTATCGTCAGAAAATCGCCGACGCGAAGGACGACCCCGAGAAAATGCCTGAGCGCGATTTGGAGATGGAGGCGATGGTCGAGGTATTGGAGCGTCGCCGCGTCGTCCATCATCACACCCATCGCAATGACGACATCATGACCGTGCTTCGGCTTCAGAAGGAGTTCGGCTTCAAGGTTGTCCTCCACCACGTCAGCGAAGCGTGGAAGGTCGCGGATGAAATCGCGGCGGCGAAGGCGCCGTGTTCCGTGATTCTTGTTGACAGCCCCGGCGGGAAGATTGAGGCGGCGAATCTGGTGATGACGACCGCCGCCATCCTTGAGAAGGCCGGCGTATTGGTCGCGTTTCATACGGATGACCCCATCACGGACTCACGGCTTTTCCTGCGCATGGCGGCCCTCGGTGTCCGCGCCGGCATGTCGCGCGAGAAGGCACTGGAAGCCCTGACCATCGCCGGCGCGAGAATGCTCGAACTGGATCATCGCATCGGATCGCTGGAGCCCGGGAAAGATGCGGACTTCATTGTTCTCTCCGGCGATCCGCTCAGTGTCTATACACACGTCCTCGAAACCTACGTCGAGGGGACTCGCGTCTTTGACCTGGCGAACCCGGCCGATCGACTCTATGCCGTCGGCGGGTATGGCGCAGGACACGATCAGGTCATGCACTTCTGCTGCTTCGAGGGCCCGAACAATGATTAGATTTTCCCTCATCGCGGCGGTGTTGTTTTCAATCTGCTCCACGACGAGTGCAGAGACCCTTGTCATCCGCGGGACGACCGTTCATACGATGGCCGGATCGGCGATCAGCGACGGAGTGGTTATCGTGGAAGACGGCAAGATCACCCGAGTTGGCGCTGCCGCTTCGATCCCGGTTCCACAGGGTGCGCGGGTGCTTAGTGCCGCCGTGGTGACGCCGGGCCTCATTGACGCCCACACTGTCGTCGGCCTGACCGGCTATTTGAATCAAGACCAAGATCAGGATCAGCTCGATCTAACGGACGCGATTCAGCCCGAGCTGCGCGCCATCGACAGCTATAACCCGAACGAGCTCCTCATCGAATGGCTGCGCGGCTTCGGCATCACTACGATTCACACCGGCCACGCCCCCGGCGCGCTGGTCTCCGGTCAGACGATGATCGTGAAGACCACAGGCAACACGGTCGACGAGGCGCTCATCAAGCCGGTGGCGATGGTCGCGGCAAGGCTTGGCGTCGATGGGCGGGGAGATGCCAAGTCCCCCGGCACGCGGTCCAAGGCCGTGGCCATGCTGCGTGCTGAGTTACTTAAGGCGCAGACCTATCAGAAGAAGATGGGCGAGGAAGATGAGAAGAAGCGGCCCGATCGCGATCTGCGCCTTGAGACGCTCGGAAGAGTCCTTTCCGGCGAGCTGCCGCTCATGGTCACGGCCTATCGAACTACGGATATGCTGGCCGCGATTCGCGTCGCGAAGGAGTTCGGGTTTAAGCTCGTCCTCGACGGGGCCGCGGAGGCATATCTGATTCTCGACGAGATCAAGGCCGCCGGCGTGCCGGTAATCATTCACCCGACGATGGCGCGCAGCGGCCGAGGGGAAACGGAGAACATCAGCTTCGAAACGGCGGCGAGGCTCCGTGCGGCCGGCGTCCCGACGGCCCTCCAGAGCGGATACGAATCTTACGTGCCCAAGACGCGGGTGGTACTCTTCGAGGCCGGAATCGCAGCAGCCAATGGAAACTCTTTCAACGATGCGCTCTCGATGATCACCATCGATGCCGCGAAGATCCTCGGCATCGCCGATCGTGTCGGCACTCTGGAGCCCGGCAAGGATGCTGACGTGGCGCTGTTCGACGGCGATCCGCTCGAATACACGACGCACTGCATCGGCGTCGTTATCAATGGCAAGATCGTCAGCGAGTCGGCGCGCTAAGCAGAACCGCTAAAGAGCCCGTCGTCGGCATCGCTCGGCTCCGCGCTGGTTGCATCGGCCGGCGGCGGCAGGCCGAGGTGCTGATATGCCCGGTGCGTGGCGCATCGGCCTTGGCGCGTGCGGGTGACAAATCCCCTCTGCAGAAGAAAAGGCTCGACCATATCCTCGAGCGTGTCGCGGCTCTGGCCCATTGTCGCGGCGATGGCCTCGATGCCGGCGGGACCGCCGCGATAGGTGTCGATGAGGGCGGCGAGAAAGGCGCGATCGAGCCGGTCCAGGCCGATGCCGTCGATCTCCTCGATGGATAACGCCTTCTCCACGACGCCGATCGTCAGCTTTCCGTCGGCGCGGACCTGGGCGTAGTCGCGCACGCGGCGCAGGAGCCGATTCGCCACGCGCGGCGTGCCCCGTGACCGCTCGGCCAGCATCCGCATCGATTCCTCATCGGTCTGGATTTCCAGCCGTTTCGCGGAGCGACGCACAATCTCCAATAAGTCGTCCGGTTCGTAGAACTCAAGGTGATACCGCAGGCCGAATCGATCGCGCATGGCCGCCGTCAGCATTCCCGCCCGTGTGGTCGCGCCGATCAGGGTGAAACGCTTGAGCTGGAAATTCACCGTCCGGCCGGACATGCCGCCCTCAATCGTGAAATCGACGCGATAGTCCTCCATCGCGGGATACAGGAATTCTTCGACGACCTTGTTGAGCCGGTGAATCTCGTCGATGAACAGAATGTCGCCTTCGGAGAGATTCGTCAGGACGCTCATCAGGTCGGCCGTCTTCACGATCGCCGGACCACTGGTGATGCGAATGCGATCGGCAACCTGCATCTCCTCTGCGATGACATAGGCCAGCGTTGTCTTTCCCAAACCCGGCGGCCCATCCAGAAGCACGTGCTCCAACGGCTCGCGTCGCCCTTTCGCTGCATCCAAGGCAATACGAAGCTGGGCAATCACCTGCCGCTGGCCGATGCACTCATCCAGTCGGCGTGGTCGCAGGGCCCAATTGGACTGCTCCTCGCGGGCGTCACCCGGCTCGTTGCTCATCATTCGTTCGCGGCTCATCGGAACTTACCCCTCCGCCCCGCTCTTGATTCGATACGCCGCTTTCACCCAGGCTTCGGGAGTGGACAAGTCGGAATGGAGCTGCGCTGCCCGCGCAATCCACTTTTGGGCGTCGGCCCGCGAATCTCCCCAGGCCACGAGAACTTCGATCGCATCGCGCTGCTCGGCGCTGTATCCAGAGATCGCGGCCGCCGGGGACGTTGCCGCCGCAAAGGCGTGGGCCTTCACCTTGCCGCGGAGCTCCGCGACGATCTGATCCGCCATCCGTCGCCCGATACCCGGCAGCCGTGCCAGGGCGACGGCATCACCATTCTCAATATCGGCCGCGATCCTCGCCACGGGAGCCGCGAGTGCCCGCAGTCCCTTTCGCACGCCCACGCCTTTGACGGTCAGAAAGGTCTCGAAAAACTCGCGGTCCTCGGGGTGAAGGAATCCGATCAGTCTTGGCGTCAGATTTCCCCCCGCGGAACTTCCCTCCAGATACTCAATTGTGTGCAGGGTGATTGACTGACCGCGACTCGCGGCAAGTTCCGGCACAGCATAGCCCGGGACCAGGACTTCGTAGGAGATGCCGTCGCGATCGAGGGTGACCGATACCTCGTCGAGTTCGCTCAACTGGCCGCGCATTCGCACGATCATCGTTGCGATCTCCCCGCCGAGCCGTCGTCGCGTCTCAAACTCGTGACCGCCGCGCACCACGCGATGGCCAGTGCGTCGGCGACGTCGGCCTGCTGCGGCAAACGCTTCAGGTTCAGTGTCGCCTGAATCGCACGCTGCACCTGCGTTTTTCCAGCGTGGCCGTTTCCCGTCAGCGCTTTCTTGATGTGGGTAGACGGCAGCCCGAGAACACCAATACCCCGCCTTGCCGCGGCGAGCAGCACAACCCCACGAACATGCCCCATCAGAATCGCCGTGCGTGGATGTTTGTAATGAGCGAACAATTCCTCCACGGCGACGAGCTGCGGTCGCCATTCGTCGATGACCTCGTCGAGACTCGCGGCGATCTCTCCCAGCCGCGATGCGAGTAAGGCCCGTGGATTGGAGCGAATCAAGCCGGCGTCGCGGACCGTGTCCGTACGCTCCAGGACGGCATAACCCGTGCGCTCCAGGCCGGGATCGATTCCGAGAATCAGAAGTGGGGGCTTCCCCGCTGAGGCGGCGTCGAGCGCAGCATCATCAGATCGGGCCGGGTTAACAGGCCTGGTGATCAGGCGCGTCGCCATCGGGTGCCATCCTGGCCGTCTTCCAGCGTAAAGCCCAGCTCCGTCAATCTGTCACGAATCCGATCGGCGATCTGAAATTGCTTCGCGTCGCGCGACATCTTTCGCACTTCGATGATCAGATCGAGCAATCCCGCGGCATCGCCCTTCGAGTCCAACTCTTCGCCCCGCGGCTTCTCGATAAAGAGCCCGAGCAGTCGCGCCAGCATCATGAACGTCCCCGCCGCGCCCTGCCCCGCCTTGCGCAACTTCTCGTCTTCCTTTGTCTCCAGGCGCGAGGCGTCCAGGAAGCGGTTAAGAATGCCCGCCAACTCGAACAGAACGCTGATCGCGCCGGCGGTGTTGATGTCGTCGTCCATCGCCTCCAGAAATCGGACCTGCTGACGCACGGTTTCCTGAATCAGGTCTTCGGCGGCCGGCAGGGGATTCTGTTCGCGCACCTGCTCCGCCAAAACCTTCAAGGTGTACGGATCGACGCCGGTTGTTCGCTCGATTCGCTCCAGCAAACGATAGAACGTGTCGAGTGCGGTCTTCGCGGCGCGCAAAGCCTCCTCGGAGAAATCAATCGGCGAGCGATACTGCGATTGAAGAATGAGAAATCGCAGCAACTCCGGAGGGTGTTTCGCCAACAGGTTGCGCAACTGAAGCGACTCCATGACCGGCTCAAAGCTCGCGTCGCTCTTCGATATTTTCTTCGTGTTGAATCGCGTCAATCCGTGATGCAGCCAATACCGGGCAAAGGGCTTGCCCGTGTCCATCTCCGCCTGGGCGATTTCGTTCTCGTGGTGTGGGAACTTCAGGTCCAATCCACCGCCGTGGATATCAAACGTCTGGCCGAGATATTTCATCGCCATCGCCGAACATTCGATGTGCCAGCCGGGTCGGCCCTTGCCCCAGGGGGAGTCGTACTGCACGTCGGCAGGCTCATCCGGCTTGGCGCCTTTCCATAATGCGAAATCGCCCGGATTCCGCTTTCCGGAATGCACGAGTCCCTCACGCGTACCAGCATGCTGCTCCTCGGGCTTGCGGTGGCTCAGCTTTCCGTACTCTGCATTCTTGGCCACGTCATAGTAAACGTCAGCGCCCGCTTCGTAGGCGACGCCGTTACCCATCAGGCGTTTGATGTGAGCGATGATTTCGCCGATGTGCTCGCTGGCGCGAGGCATGTGATCGATCGCCCGAACGCCGAGTCGGGCCATTGCCTCGACATATTCGCGTTCCAGTTCCCGAGCGAGGTCCGGCACTGTTCGACCCGCCTCGCGCGATGCGGCGATCAGCTTGTCCTCAACATCCGTTATGTTGACGACCCAGGTAACCTTGAACCCCTTGTAGCTCAAGTACCGTTTTATGACGTCGAAAATCACCGGACCAACCGCGTGTCCGATGTGGGCGGGCTTGTAAACCGTCGGCCCGCACAGGTAGATGCCCACCTTGCCGGGCTCGACGGATTCGAAGACTTCCTTTTCTCCGGATAACGTGTTGTACAAGCGAAGCGTCATGTTTGTGGGTCACCTGGGTAACAACTGATCGGCGAACTTAGAGCGGCGAAGGCGAGCCGCGCCGCTTCATCCCGCCTCGACCGAACGCTAATCTAACAAGAGATCGACATGAGGCCAACCACGGCCACGCAGCCGACGGCCTCGCCTCGCCCGATGGCGTCGAGGCCCTCGTTGGTCTTCGCCTTGACCGCCACACGATCGGGCGAGAGGCCGAGAAGCTGGGCAACCGAGTCACGAATGGAGGCCTTGTGAGCCGAAAGCTTCGGTCGTTCGGCCTGAATCACGATATCGAGATTCACAGGGACGAACCCGCTACGGCGAAGATCTCCAAGTACCTCGGCGATAAACCTGCGACTGTCCGCCCCTTTGTTCGCCGGATCGCTGTCCGGGTACCGCTCGCCGATGTCTGGCAGCCCTGCCGCGCCAAGCAGTGCATCGGTGACCGCATGCAGAACGACGTCACCATCGCTGTGCGCCGCCGCCTGGTATTCAAACGGGATATCGACGCCGCCCAATCGCAAGGGTCCGCCCGCAACCAGGCGATGAAGGTCGGTGCCCAGCCCAATCCGATGAATGATTAAGTCTGTCGTCATTCTTCCCAAACCCCCTGGAAGACTTCCTCCGCCGGACCGGTCATGAAGACGCTGGACTCGGCGCCCCTGGGCCACTCCAAACTCAGGTCGCCGCCGGGCAGATGAACCGTTGTCGAACGGTCCAACCGCTCTTCAAGAACGCCCGCAACGTGTACGGCGCAGGCCCCGGTCCCGCAGGCCTGGGTGATTCCGCTTCCCCGTTCCCACGTTCGCATCGTCACTTCGGTTCGACTCTGCGCCGTGGCGAAGTGGACGTTGATTCGCTCCGGGAAGATGTTCTGCCGCTCGAAGAATGGCCCGAGCATCTGCAGCGGCACGCCGGCGACATTCCCGCAATAGACCACCATGTGTGGATTGCCCATCGACACACAGGTCATGAAAGGCTCGAAGCCGCAGTCCTCCATCCATGCGGCGGGCTGGCCCAGCGGAATGTACCTGCCCAGGGGATAGCGAACGATCGGTCCAGCGTGATGCCTTGGAAATTCAACGGGAATGTCCGCGGCCTCAAGAATCGGGGGCCCCATGTCCACGCGAACGCGCTCGACCCTGCCGCCCGGCCCGCGGAGGACGACGAGCGTCAGGACGCCGCGATCGGTCTCCACGCGCAGTTTGTCATCTTTGGCGTCCGCCAACCCGTGATCCACGGCGTACTTGGCCACGCAGCGCACGCCATTGCCGCACATCTTCCCGCGAGAGCCGTCCGCGTTGTACATTTCCATACGCGCGTCAGCGGCGACGTCCTTCGACGGCGGCGTGATGAGAATCAATCCGTCGGAACCGATTCCCCGGTGACGATCGCTGATCCGGCGAGACAGGGCGGGAACATCGACTCCGTTCAGCGATTGCCTGAAGCAATCGACATAAACATAGTCGTTGCTGATCCCGTGCATCTTGGTGAATTCAAACCTAGCCAATGCCTGCACTCCTTCGGACGGGCAAGTTTAGCGTCGGCGGATCGTGTTCGCCAAGCAGCGGGCGCAGCAGACGGCGGCGACCTCGATCGTTGCACGACGAACTATTGGTCGGGCCTTAGAAAAGGCAGGGTTGCCCCAACCATCACCGAGGGCAGGGATTATTCGATCGAATTGTCGATGATTTTGGAGATTTCCTCTTCCTTGTCGCGGAGGAAACCGGTGGAGGCATAGACAACCTTGCCGGCGGAGTTGATGACGTAGAAAGTCGGAAGGCCGTCCAATTTGTAGAGGTCGGCCACTTCGTTGCCGCCCAGCAGGAGGCCGTATGTGTAGCCCTTGTCCTTCATGTATTGATCGGGGTCTGCCGTCTTGCGCTCCCAGCAACTGATCCCGATGACCTTCACCGGCTTGTCCTTGTAACGGTCCTGAAGCTTCTGCACACCGGGCATGGCCTGCTTACAGGGTCCGCACCAGGTCGCCCAGAAATCGAGTACGACGACATTTCCACGAAGGCTCTTCAGTCTGACCGATTTGCCTTCCGGCGTCTTCAACTCAAAATCCGGCGCTGTCGAACCGATCGGCAACAATTGCTCAGCCGCAGACGCTTCCTCCTCGTTGTCGAATTTCCGCTCGATGTATCCTTCGGGCGGGGACAGCCGAAATGTGGCCTTCTCGATGGCGGGGTTCGTGTTCAGGTTTTTCACGACAAGAACTTCCGCGCCCTTGGCATCTCCGCGCACAATCCGCTCCACACGTCGAGGCAGAAAGTCCTCTTTGCCGAAAAACCACCGCGACTCGGAATGGTCCTGATATTTCACGTACACTACGTAGCAATCTGAGCCGTCGATTTCCGCTTCGCCCTCTACTGCAGAGCTGATCGCGTTCAACTCATCACTAAACGGTTTCGGGTGGATATACTCCAGCATCAGTATTTTTTGAGCCGGATTCAGAAGCTTCCTCCCATTCGGCAGAGCTGCCGTGGTGAACGACATGCCCGCCGGATCAATGCGCGTCACCTTGCGACCGTCCGTGGCGACCTGAAAGGGAATCCAGTCGTCAGTGCCCGGCATCTGGAACTCGCCCTCAAAACGCATCTGATTGCCGGACGAACCAAATATGCTTCCGACCAGATCCTTTTTGACCTCCAAAGCAGTCGCCTTTCCACGAACTCGGGTCACGCGACTAACGACGTCAGGATGACCCTCTCCGAAATACTCCGCCTCGTAGCTCACTGCGGTCAGAGCCTTGGTGTTCGCGTCGGCCTTTTCCAGAATCTCCTGAACGTCCGGGAGGGTGTCGGCACGGGCCAACGCCGGAAGGCTCATGACGACAATGAGCGATCCAAAGGTCCAATGATGCAACTTCATGGATGACTCCCCTGCTCGACGTTGAGTCGATGTCTTATCAGCTCGGCTCAGGCGACAGATATTAGAACGAATTCGCGGGGCATACTATTCACGGATTCCCGACCTTTGAGGCATCGTCTCGCGGGGCCGGGTCCTCGGACCTTTGCCACCAGCGGACCTCCAATGTACTGCCGTCCGGGATTTCCGGCGCTTCACCAAATTGGGCCAGTACCCTGCCGCCGCCGAATTTGCCCTTCGCCTCGATCACCAGCCCCTGAGCGTCCGGAGGCAGTTCATTCCATACCTTGGAGAATTTCGCTGCGAGTTTGGGATCGCCCCGGCCGCTCGGCGGAAAATAGTATTTTCCGACCCGCACCACCTCGTCGAAACCCTGAAGGCCGCCGGCCCGGATGACGGGAAGCTGCAAATAGTCACGGGGGGGAATCGGCGCATACAGCAGAACGTAAATACTCGGCTGGATGGCCCGCTGTGTCACCAGCACGAAGTCGGCGTCCTTCGCGCGCGCCCCGGCAAACTCAATTGCGTTTACCAGGGCCGTCTGATATCCGCGCTCGAGATTTTCGGGCAGCACGCGAAAGTAAGCGTTTGCAAAGTAGATCAGGTTCACCCCGATCAGGGCGATAGCCAGATTCCGCATTGGCACGAGTAACACGGGCCTGTAGCGCACCAGCATCTCACCGAGCCATCGCCAGCCAGTCGCAGCGATGATGGCAAATAGCGGGATGCCGCCCACCGTGCGAAACGAGTGCGGGTTCCAATCCACACAAATTGCAGCCGGTACGAGGTAGAGGACAAACCAAGCGAGCAGGAAGCGGCTCCAAGCGCGGCCTCGTGCGTCCAAGACAACCCGAATCAGCCCTGCGATCACGAACGGCGCAAAGACAAGAAGATGAAGCCCAACCCCGTCGTAATACGCGCCTGAGATGTCATCGAACGATTGGAACTGATACTGCGGAGAGAGGTTGGCAGCGTAGCTCTCAATTATATTGACGAATCGAGCCGAAAGCGGCTCGTCGGAATCCATAAAAACGGTGACGCCGGCTCGGGCCGCGAGGCGCTCAGGATGGAATACGGCGGTGATCCAGAGCGGACACGCGCCGATGAAGAGCCCCGCCAACCCTGCGATCATCGACTTTCTGGTTGTCGCGGCGATGTCTTTAGGGCGAGGGGTGGAAAAGAGGAGCCAGGCGAGAATGAGAAGCGGCGTGAGCAATCGGGTTGCAGGGTATAGCCAAGCCAGCATTGCAAGCATGAACCCGGCCAGCAACGAGTATCCGAGGGCCGATCTGGGCGATTGCACCTGGAGCCATGAATTCGAATCTCCGCACGGCAGTAGCCCCGCGCGATAGGCTGCGTTTAGCGCTGCGATCAGAAAAAACGGCGCATAACCTGATTCATGTCCGGTTCGACAGATCGAAATGTGCCAGGGACTCGTCGCCAGGAACAATGCTGCGACCAGTGCGAAACGCTCGTCATACTGGCGTCTGAGCCAGCCGTATAGCAGGACGACAGATAGCACGCCGAAGATCGCGTCCGGCAGCCGTACAGCCAAAGCGCCCGGCCCGAAGAGGGCGACGAATGGAATGGTGATGTAAGTGCTCAGCGCGGCGGTGAAATCGCCCGGACCGAAGCTCTCTAGAAAAAAGGGCCATCGCGCCGCGTGGCGATCGCCCCCCGTCTCCCAGAGGCACCATGCGTCGTAGGCTCGGGATGCCTCGTCCTGTTGGAGCGGCGGCGGACAGCGTTCCAGCGCCGGTAGCCGCAAAAGTGCGGCAAGGGCGAAAACACCCAGCACGGCATGACGACGTTGCCACGAAAGGGGCATTAATGGGGCATTCTTGGGGGCTTACTTAACCGAGACCTTTGTTGCCGCTTCCGAAGGCATCGACTTGAGCGTCTCCTCGATGAACTTCGTGAACATCTGCTCATGAGTCGGCTGATAGCCGGAGGTCGCATAGATGATGTTTCCATCCGGGCCGATCACGTACATGCAGGGGATGCCGCGTACATGGTAAGCCTTGGCGACCTCATCGCCGTTGATGAGTTGGGTGTATGTGAGCTTCTTATCCTTTACGAACTGCCTCGCCGCGGGCGCGGTCTCGGCTCGCTCGCGACAGTTGACGCCGCAGATGACGACCGGCTTGTCCTTGAATTTTTCATGAATCGCCTGCATGCCGGGCATGACCATTTTGCACGGACCGCACCAACTCGCCCAGAAATCCATCAGCACGACCTTGCCGCGAAGGTCTTTGAGCCTGACGGTCTTGCCGTCGAAGTCTTTCAGCTCCCAGTCCGGTGCGGGCCTTCCTGCCGCGAGCAGGCCATCCGGGCCGAATTCCGGCGTCGCGATCACCTGCGACTGATAGCCCTCGGGAGCGAACAAGGCGAATGTCTGTTCGTCGATCTTTGGCTGCGCATCAAAACGCGACGTCTCAAAGACGATGCGTCCGGTTTCCGGCTCCGTCTTGCCCGGCACACGGACCGCCATGATGTTCTGAACTTTGCGTAATAGACCGTCCTTGGCGCCCAGCCAATAGGTCATTTTTCGGCCGGTTGAGGCGTCGTAGATGATCTCTATGACGTCACAATCAACGCCGTCTATCTTTTCGACGCCCGCATGCGTAATGTCCTGAAGATCGAGCTCCCCTTTGTACGGAGCATCAACGAAGTACTTAGGAGGAATAAGCCCCGACATCTCTGTTGACTTAAGTGTCGCCGCATCGCCGGTGAGAAACTGCTTCTTCTCGTCATCAATTCGAAACGCCTTCATGCCGTCGCTGGCAAATTTGAACTTTATCGGGGTATCTCCGCCCGGAGGGGTGAGTTCGCCGTCCAGCCGGACCTTCGGCCTTGTCGGCATCGCACCACGATGGGCGATGACGTGTCCCTGCATCGTCGGAATGTTCTTCGCCATCACCCCCTCACCGTAGAACTTCGCATCATACGAAATCGCATTGAGTTTTGCTGCCGCTGCGTTGGCACGTTCGAGAACGGCCCTGGGGTTCGGCTTTGCATCATCCGCCATCGCGGGCGATGCAAGCACACAACAAATCGCCGCGACCAGCTTCACTCTCTTCATGACTTTCTCCGTGCAAATCAGCCGTTTCGTCTCAGCGGTCCACGCGAAACGAATCGGCGGGACTGACCATCGACGCCACGCCGCCAGGAATGCGCCGCGACTCATGGCAAAACGATACTACCTGCGAAATCTCACATTATAGCAGAGATCGACCCCCAGGCGACGGACGGTGACCACCTCCAGCGCGGCCAAATCCGTCATGTTTTTCGGGCCAATGCCGCCTAGCGGCCCGGGAGCCTCCGCCCCGCCGATCAAGCGCGGAGCGACAAAAATCATGGCCTCATCCCCCAGTCCCGAATCGAAGAAGCTCCCAAGGATCCGACCGCCGCCTTCGACCATCACGTTTGTCATGGACCGCCGATAAAGCTCGCGGGCCAGCGCGGGAAGAGAGATTCCCGATTGCGTTGACTTGATGGCGATCACCTCGCAGCCGGCAGCCCTCAGGGCCGCCGCTCTTGATTTTTGTTTGATCCCGGCCGAGCTGGTGACAATCAGCGTCGGCGTCACGTTCGCCGTTCGCGCCATTCGCGCCGCCGGCGGTGTGCGCAATCGAGAGTCGAGAACGACACGCGTGGCGGTACGCCGTCGGGGCGCGTGGCGTGCCGTTAGTTCGGGGTCATCGGCAAGCACCGTCTCCACGCCAACAATGACCGCATCGACGCGGGCTCGCAGACGGTGCGCCTCGCGGCGACTCGCGAGCGATGTAATCCATTGAGAGTCTCCGGTGCGCGTGGCGATCTTGCCGTCCAGCGATTGAGCCCATTTGAGGATGAAGTACGGCCGCCTCAGCGTTTGACACGTGATGAAAGGCGCGGTCAGCAATTCCGCCTCCCGTTTCAGCAGGCCGACGCGGGTGGTGATGCCTGCGGCGCGAAGCCGGCGAAGTCCCTGGCCTGCAACAAGAGGGTTGGGGTCTTTCATTGCCGCGATGACGCTCCCGACGCCCGATCGGATGAGCGCTTCAGTGCAAGGCGGCGTCTTGCCATGATGGCAACAAGGCTCAAGCGTGACATAGGCGGTTGCCCCCTTCGCTGCCCTGCCGGCGGAAGCAATGGCATTGACTTCCGCGTGCGGCCCACCGAAGACCCGATGATAGCCCTCGCCGACGATACGGCCCCGCTTGACCAGCACGCAGCCCACCATGGGATTCGGCTCGACGCGACCCTCTGCCCGCCGGGCAATCGCCAGGGCCCGCCGCATGAATCGTTCATCTTCCTGCGACCAATTCTTCATGGGACATGGGCTCAAATGGCAACGGCTCAACCGACAGGACGCTTCAATCCCCGACGAAGCGACACGCCGACCCGCCGCTAACGGATGTCATATTCCTTGATCTTTCGATAGAGCGTGCGCGCGCCGATTCCGAGCTGCTTAGCCGCCTTCTCACGATTGCCGCCGTGTTGGGCCAGGGCGTGCTGGATTGCCAGCTTTTCCAGCTCGCGCAGCGTCAGATTCATCGCCCTCGGCTTGAGCGGAACAATATCCGTTGAGACATTGATCGGAGGCGTCGAAGGCAGGTCCGCAAGGTCCAGCGTATCACTATCGCAGAAGACCACCATCTGGTTCACGACGTTTTGAAGTTCGCGGACGTTGCCCGGCCAGCGATAGTTCTCCAGCATCCGAAGGCAGTCCGGCGTCACGCCGCGAACGTCCTTGCGATGCAGCAAATTCGACTGCTGAATGAAGCTGTGCACCAACGGCGGAATGTCGTCCCGCCGATCGCGAAGCGGAAGCAAATTGATCTCCGCCTGATTGATGCGGAAGAACAGGTCTTCTCGAAAGGTCTTCTCGGCGACGGCCTGTTTCAGATCGCGGTTCGTCGCGCACACCACGCGGACATCCACCTTGATCGGTCGGCTCGAACCGACACGCACGATCTCTCCGTTCTCCAGCACGCGTAACAGCTTCGACTGCATCGGATTCGGCATGTCGCCGATCTCGTCGAGAAAAATCGTGCCCCCGTCGGCCACTTCGAAAAGCCCCGCCCGGTCGGCGTGGGCGTTGGTGAATGCCCCTTTCACGTGACCGAACAATTCGGACTCAAGGATGCTCTCGGTGATTCCCGCGCAGTTCACCGGAACCCATGCCTTCTTGCGTCGATCCGAGTTGTTGTGAATCGCCCGGGCGATCAGCTCCTTGCCCGTTCCGGATTCGCCGTAGATGACCACGGTCAGTTTCGTGTTAGCCAGCCGTCGGGCCCGATCGAGGACGCTCCGCATGGCACTCGAAGCGGCGATAATGCCCTCGAACGAATATGCCTTGTTGAGCTGCTCGCGCATCGCGAGATTCTCGCGAAGCGTCAGCGCCTGCCGCGCCGCCCGGCCCACGGTCCCGCGAAGCTCCTCCAAATCCAGCGGCTTCGTCAGGTAGTCGTACGCGCCTCCCTCGATGATGGCATCCCGGGCCAGCTTTTCATCGCCGTGCGCCGTAATCAGGATGCCTTGCATCCACGGACCGAGTTCCCGAGCCTTCTTAATGACATCGAGCCCGTTCATGGTTCCGCCCAGTTGATAGTCGGAGATCACCACATGCGGCAGTCTGCGGGCCAGCGAAGTCATGGCTTGCTCGCCCGATTCGACGAGCAGGCACGCGTGGCCGCTACGCTCAAGGCCTTCCTTGAGCGCCTCGCCATGCGATCGCTCGTCTTCGACGATCAGGATAAATGCCGTGTCGGACATCAATGGAAAATGTAACTGGACGGCGCTGTACGCTCAAATCGGCAGTCGCCGGTGACTATGCCATCGGCACCGAGCGCGCCTCGGAGATGATCGCCGTGCCCTGCTCTCCCTGTGGATGGGAAAAGTCTGGTACGGCGTACGACGATTCGGTCAATGGCTCGGCCGTTGCCTTCTGATCCTGCGAGGCCTTCCGCCGACGCGCGGGATTGCCGGCCCAATGTTCGTTCTCGCCAACCACCGTGCCCGGCAGCACCACCGCGCCGGCGCCGATCGTTGCTCCGCGCTTGATGTGAGCCCCGGACATCAGAACCGATGCACCAATGATGACGTCATCTTCGATGATCGTTCGCTTGATGATGACAGCGTCCTTTTCCTGATAGTGAGCCGCGATGATGGCGTTGATCCCAATCACAACGTTGCGCCCTACCGAAACGAGATGCGGGTCGATAATCCGCGGATCGGTTACATAGCAGGACTTGCTCCGCGGGCCGAAGATCATCGACATTAGCCAGGACAGCGGCGGCAAATTCGCCATATGAAAAACCAGGAACGCGGGGAACGGCGCCTCGAAGCGAGCCTTGGTGAGCGTCGCGATCAGGCACGACCAGACCAATTGAATACTGGGGATCTTTCCCGGCTTGAGTGAGTAACGACCCTCGCGCGGGGTCGGAATCGGCAGACGCAGCACAATCAGCATCAAGACGTAAATCGAGTTGTAGGCGATAATCCACTTGACCAAAGTTCCCGCCCAGGCCCACGCCGTGGGGAGATTCGCTCCGATGATGGTCTCCGACGGCCAGAGACCGTAATGCGTAAAGAGCGCTGCGCAAAAGGCCATCGACGCAGCCCATATAAAGAGCCGCACAAAGGCATCCAACACCAAAAACCCCCGTAGGCCATGAATGGCATCATGGGCGAGGAGGCGGACATAACTCATAGTGAACCTTTACGAATCCTAGGTAGGCGAAGCTCACCGGGCAGGAGAACGCGTCTACACCGTCTCTAGAATGACCGGAATTCGAGAACTTCGCAACCGGCAACTTCCCCCGCCGTTTGCCTGAGGCCGAATTTGCCCATGCATTAAGGCCCTAATCAGCGTCCGATTCTCCGCTGCCAGGCTTCCTATTCGCGATGCTGCGTCCTGGCATGGCAATTGCTAACGTCTCCCAATGGAAGAACACGTTGCATCGAGGCGCCTTATGAAAGTCTTCATTGCCGACAAATTCGAACAAGGTGGAATCGACAAGCTTCGGAAAATCGGAAGCGAACTAAAACATCCACGCAGCGTAAGTGGAAGAACGTTTGCCGTGGCCACAAACTCGAAGAACTGAGAAGCGTCCGAATACGAAAGTGCAACGGCCATCAATTTCGTTGAGCCGTGAAATCGAGTTTCGAATCACCCATAGTTCGGTGCAGTTAGGATCGTTGGAGAAATGCCCGATGCATTGAACCTGCGCACTTAGTCGGTGCGACTGCGGGGTCGGGCTTCGGGATGGTGGCGGAGGTAGGCCTCTTCTGGCGGGATAAACTGACCGCCAAGCAGCTCGCAGGACTTCTCCAATAGGCGGTCCATGCTGAACGGCTTGTTCAAGTATTCATCGGCCCCGAGGTGGCGCGCATAAAGCTCGTGGCGCTTCCCCTCGTTCGCGGTGATCATGATCACAAAGGGTCGGACGCCGGTCTCTTTTCCGGGCTTGATCATCTCCAAGACCAGAAAGCCGCTGCGCTTCGGCATCATCATGTCCAGGACGATGAGATCGGGATCGAGCCGCTGAGCCATGTCGACGCCTTTATTGCCGTCGTTTGCGGTCATGACTTTCGCGCCCGCGCTTTCAAAGGCCATCCGCACGGTGGACAGGATGTCCGGGTCGTCATCGACGATCAGTATCGAACGGCCTTCAAGTTTAGCCGGCATGGTTGCTGCTCCTGCCTAAGCGGATCTCCCCCCGCTCAAGGCTCCGGTGAGGTCACACAGTCGATTGTTATTTCTAAAGTATAGGAACGAACTTGCCGGGCATCAAGATGGCGGGATTGCCGCAAGCACTTTATATATAGGCCGATGTCCCATATGCGAAGTCTATTCCGCGCCGGCCTGTCTCTGTTCCTGTCGCCGCTTATCGTCGGCTGTCCTTCGCTGGAGACCCTGCCCAGCCAGGCCCCCGTCGTTGAAGTGAAGGCCGAGAAGTCTCAGGCTCCTTACCTGCGATTCGTACCCAGCACCTACAGCGACGCACGTTCCTGGCCGCTCATCGTCCTTTGTCATGGAACCTGGCCCTACGACACCGCGCCGCTGCAGATGCGGGAGTGGGCGGGGTTCGCCGAGAACCAGGGCATCATCGTTGTCGCGCCTACCCTCAGCGGTGTCCGGGGAGACTTGCCGCCGTCGCCCGATCGTCAGTTAGCTCTTCAACGCGAAGACGAGCAGCTCATCCTGGAAGTCGTCGACACCATCAAGCGACAATACAAGATCGCTGAGCATCAGGTATTCCTGACCGGTTGGTCGGCCGGCGGTTTTGCCATCCTGCATACCGGCCTGCGCCACCCGGAGATTTTCAGAGCCCTGCTTATTCGCCAGGGTTCCTTCGATCCCCGATTCATGGATGTTCCCGAGGATCGATTGGATCGCTGGCAGGCGATCAGCATCGTCTATGGCCAGGGCGACGTCCTCCTGCGGGATCAGAGCGTCGCGTGCATCAAGTGGCTTCGCGATCACGGAATGTATGTCGACGCATTGGAGATTGCCGGCACGCATCGGCGCATCGACCCCGAACTTGCCTGGAAGTACTTCAAGAAGGTGGTCAAGGAGCGGCTGTGGGTGCGTATCACGACGAGCGTGCCAGACCCGGACGCATTAACGACGATCAAGTTTCGACTTGATGCCGTGCCACCAGTTGCCCGCCAGCGATGGTATTTCGGCGACGGGGAAGAATCGATCGAGCCATCCCCGACACATGTGTACGCGAAAAGCGGTCGTTACGAAGTCACCGTGAATGTCGCCATGTCTAATGGGAAGAAATATTCCCGCAAGCGCGATATCTCGGTCGGTACACCATAAGTGTTACCACTTTCCCAGCGATTATGTCCCCTCGACTGGGGCCGGTGGCACTTTGCCGATCTCATTGCGAATGCTCCAGTAGATACAGGCCCCCAGCAGACTGATCACCAGAGTTGATACCCAAAGAGCCTCCCCGCCAAAACGGCTGAGCACCTGTCCGCCGGCGGGGACACCGAACGAAATCGCCAGTGCATACATCAATGTAAATACGCCCATGTATCGAGCACGCAACTTCACCGGGGCCATGTCGCCGACGATGGCGTGCATGTAAGGCGACTGCATCATTTCACCGAACGTCCAGACAACCACCGTAACGATGAAGTGCCATCGCAGCGTCGCCAGGGCGTTGAGCCCAAAGCCGATGCCCGTTATCACGGCAGCCACGGTGACAATGTAGGCGCGATTGTATCTGTTCAATCGCGCAGTCAGCGGCAGTTGCAGCAGTGTGATCATCGCCCCGTTGAACGCGATGATGCGCCCATAGTCCTTCTCGCCTATGCCGAGCCCAGCCAGATAGAGCGGGAGCGTGGACATCGCCTGCATGAAAACGATCGCGAAGAGCAATGAGGCTGCACAAAACCTCAGGAACGGACCGTCATGGAGAATGTGCCTTGCCGCCTCACGCAGCGGCACCTGTGCGCCATCATCCTGCGAGCCATCCGCAGACGCCTTGCCCGACACGGGTCGCGTCTCGCGGATGAAGAGGAAAATGATCACGCCATAGGCCGAGCACGTTAGAGCGTCACCCCAGAACAGCAGTTGAAATGATTTCTCCGCGAGAAACCCACCCACGACCGGGGCGATGGCGAAGCCGAGGTTGATAGCCACGTACATCAGCCCGAACGCGAGAGGGCGCTCATGCGCCGTGGTCAGGTCTGCAATCATCGCCGACGCCGCGGGCCGGTACGTGTCGGCTATCAGCGAGAGCGAGAACGCAGCGCCCATGATGGCCCATCGGTTGGAGAGCTGACTCATGACAATCATGACACCCGCCCCGCCGAAGAGCCCGGCCAACATCACCACCCTGCGGCCAATGTGATCCGCAAGGTGCCCCCCGGCGAGGGAGGCGCAGATCGACCCGAGTCCGAATGCACCCATGGTCCAGGTGGCAAATGAAACACCGTAGCCGAGTTTTTGCGCGATGTAGATTGCCAGAAACGGAATGATGAACGAGCCGGCGCGATTGATGAACATGCCCAGGCACAAAATGTGGACCGGGCGTGGAAGGTTGAGGTATTGTCGCAGCATGGCACGATTTCCCAGCCGCTTGGCAGGGCTCCCGAATCAGTCGGCATCCTCTACGAAGCCTTGAGAAATCGCCACAACGGCAGCGACAGTCCGTGGTTCCCATCAAGGTATTGGCCTTCGACCATCGGAGTACGAGTCTCTGACAGGTGCCGCCTAACTCTGATTTGACCGAGAATGCCGACGGACTAGAATACCGGCGATCGTGTCTAGGCCGTTTCGTTCGTACGGCCTGTGTAGAAACCAATTGCATTTCAAGACCTAGCTTTTTTTGGAGCAAAAGAATGAAGCCGAAATCGATTGCCGCTTTCGTCCTGCTTGCCGCATTGAGCTCGAATACCGGCTGTACGAAGGTCGTCGGACGCGCTGTCAACGAAATGAAGGGTTCCAGCTCCAAGTCCGAGCCCGTTCCGGGGATGTCGGGAGGCAGTTTCGCCAGCTATCAGGGCGTGACCATCGCCCCGCCGCGGACCGAGCTCGGCGGACTGGTGAGCACTGAGTTCAAGACGCAGTTGTCCGCCCAGTTGCGCAAGTATCTTGTCACCGAGGAGGACGCGCCGTTCAAGGGCAGCTCGCCCATGCTGACCATCGAGCCGGCCATCATGTGGTATCACCGCGGCGGTGTCGGCGGCCTGATGCCGGAGAAATTCGTCGTGACGCTCTTTTATCTGAAGGCGGACGGCGCGGACATCGGGCGCGTGCAGATCGTTACCAAGAGCAAGGCAGCGGGCTCCGGCGATGATGATCTCGCCGAATCAGCCGCGAAGGAACTCGTGGATTACTTTGAAGACCACGGCAAGAAAAAATAGGAACGCCGCTTCACAACGAGCAATAAGACGTTCGTACACCCAAGCCCACGGATTCGAATCCGTGGGCTTTTCTATTGCCCAAACATCATCCTCGTTTCGCGGCTGACGAGTCTAGATCGACCGTGCCACGCGGCGAAAGTGGTACCCCATGATGGCCATCCCCATCGCCTCGGCGAATGCCCGTCGATGAAAGATAAATGCCCGCGTCACGAATCGCCAAAAGGCGAACCTGCCCGACCCGACTACGCCCATCGCCCACATTGAATGCAGGAACGCTCGTACGTCGAGCACCGTGATCGGCGTCTTCGGGCCGGTGGGCTTGTACTGTCGCAGAAACGTAAGTATGCGTCGGTAATACTCCCGCGGCATGTAGAGCCGGCACACCAGATCGCGATAGCCTTGCAGCAGTGTCTCTCGATCCAGCTTGGGCACAAAATTCAGCACGGCGTCAAGATTATTGCCCGTGCTGTGGCCCAAAAGCCTCCCCTCCTTTTGAAGCCGCTTGAAGAGTTGCGTTTCCGGCAGCGCAGTCAGTAATCCCACCATCGCCGTGACGACGCCCGCCTCCTGAATGAACCGCCACTGCCGCTCGAAAATGCTCTCCTTGTCGTTATCAAATCCCACGATGAACCCGCCCATGACTTCCAGGCCGGCCGCCTGAATCTTCTTCACATCCGCGACAAGATCGCGCCCCGCGTTCTGCACCTTCGAGCACTCACCGAGGCTCTCCTCCGAGGGACTCTCGATCCCGATGAAGAGCTTTTTGAAGCCGGCCTGAGCCAGCAATTCAAGTAGTTCCCCATCGTCCGCCACGTTCAGCGAAGCTTCGGTCAGGAATGTGATCTTCATCCGATGCTTCTGACGCCATGCGATGATCGCTCGGAGCAGTGATTTTGCCTTGACCTTGTGCCCGATGAAGTTGTCGTCAACGACAAAAACCGGCCCGTCCCAGCCTGCCGTGACGAGCGAATCCAACTCGGCGACCATCTGCTCCGGCGACTTGACGCGCGGCACACGACCGTTCATCACAATGATGTCGCAAAACTCGCAGTTGAACGGGCAGCCTCGTGAATACTGCACCGACATGGTCGCATAGTCCTTCATGCGGATGATGTCCCAGCGAGGCGGCGGCGTCTGGGAGACGTCGGGCTTGCGATTCGCCAGATAGTATTTCTTGACCGTACCGGAGCGCATGTCGGCGACGAGGTCCGCCATCAGCTCTTCAGCCTCGCCAAGAACAAAGTGATTGACCTCAGGAAAACGCTCGTGACCGGTCGTAAACAACGGGCCGCCCGCGATGACCGGCTTTCCCTGTTTGATGCACCGAGCGATGACTTCCTTCGCGGACTCAACGTGGACAATCATGGCCGAGATCATCACGTAATCGGCCCATGCAATGTCAGCGTCGCTCATCGGACGGACGTTCAGGTCCACGAGGTGAATCGCCCAATCTCGCGGCAGGAACGCGGCCGCGGTCATCAGACCAAGCGGCGGGTGGGCGGCCTTTCGAGAGATGAAAGGCAGGACATGGTTGAAACTCCAAAACGTGTCCGGCGTCTTTGGCCAGACGAGCAGTACGTTCATGATTGACTCCAAAACAACGGACACGTGTGTCCGTTTATCGTTGCGAAGCGTACCGCGCAACGGCTTCCTTCGCGCCGAGTCATATTTCCTCAGTCGCCGGCGACCCGATCGAGCCAGGCCCGCCAACCGGCGGGAATTGCGCCTGTTCTTGTCACCAGCCGTACCCGGGCCTACATTGACCGCCTGATCCGTTTGAAAGAGCGGGTCTCGACCGTGCGACCCCGGTACGCCGCAAGACCGTACAGCGGTAGATTGGTCGCGGACGATAGAACTCTAACCCCTTGCGCGCGCAAAGGCAGCGATATGAGCACCGAAATTGTACACGTCCACGGCCGCGAGGTTCTCGACTCCCGCGGCAACCCGACCGTCGAGGCGGTGGTCGTCCTGGAAGACGGCTCTGCCGGCCAGGCGATCGTCCCTTCCGGCGCTTCAACCGGCGAATACGAGGCGGTGGAGCTGCGCGACGGGGACAAGAATCGCTATCTTGGCAAGGGCGTCCTTCTGGCCGTGGAAAACGTCAACAACAAGCTATCCGAGTGCGTCATTGGCATGGACGCAATGGATCAGGAAGAGGTCGACGCGGCGATGATCGACCTCGACGGCTCAGCCAACAAGAGCCACCTCGGGGCCAATGCGATCCTTGCGGTCTCCCTGGCCGTGGCGAAGGCCGCCTCAGAGTCGTGCGACCTGCCGCTCTTTCGCTATCTCGGCGGGTGCCATGCCCATGTCGTGCCCGTACCCATGATGAACATCCTCAACGGCGGCAAGCATGCCGACAGCACCGTTGATTTTCAGGAATTCATGATTCAACCGTGGGGCGCGCCGAATTTCCGTGAGGCCCTGCGATGGGGCGCGGAAATCTTTCACACGCTGAAGAAGGTCCTGTACGAGAAGGACCACAACACCTCGGTGGGCGATGAGGGCGGCTACGCGCCCAACCTGAAGTCAAACGATGAGGCCTTTGAAGTCATTGCCACGGCCGTCGAAAAGGCCGGCTACAAGCTCGGCGAGCAGATATGGTTCGCCCTCGACCCGGCCGCCACCGAAATGGCCAACGAGGCCGGCGCCAAGAACAAATACAAGTTCTACAAGAGCAATCCCAACCGCGTCGTCAGCTCCGAGGAGTTGACCGACTATTGGGCGGAGAAGGCCAAGCAGTGGCCGATTTGCAGCATCGAGGACGGCCTCGCCGAAGACGACTGGGACGGCTGGTGCAAGCTTACCGCCAGGCTGGGCGATAAGCTGCAACTCGTCGGCGACGACATCTTTGTGACGAATACGAAGCGGCTTCAGCAGGGCATCGACAAAAAGGCCGCCAACAGCATTCTCATCAAAGTGAATCAGATCGGCACGCTGACCGAGACCCTCGCCGCCATCAACATGGCCATCCGAAACGGATGGACCGCGGTCATCAGTCATCGCAGCGGAGAATCCGAAGACACCACCATCGCCGACATCGCCGTCGCCACAAATGCCGGACAGATCAAGACCGGCAGCCTGTCGCGGACCGATCGGCTGGCCAAGTACAACCAGCTCCTCCGAATCGAAGAGCACCTCGGCGACCAGGCGGTCTACGGCGGCAAATACTGGAACAAGGGTTAGAACTTTGCCCGATCAGATGATCGAGAGCTCGCAGTCGCGACCATTGGAACCGGCGCCCACTTCTCCGCTGGGTCATCGGTTAATGTTTCTGTTGCTCCTGGGCCTTTCGTTCGTCGTCTTCGCGCCGACCGTGCTGCTGCCGATCCTCCGGGACTACTGCGACCTGCTGGCCGAAGAAACCCAACTCGCCGCGGATGTCGCCGCCCTGGAAGCTGAAGTGGCCCGCCGCGACGAGCTGATGTATGCCTTCAAGAACGACGCCGTTGTCAACGAACGCCTCGCCGTCCTCGACCTCCACTACAAACGGCCGAACGAAGTCATCCTGCCCGTCCTCGGCGATGGCTCATTTCTTCCCCAACAGGCTGAGAGTCTGACCCACGCACAGGCTTCGCGAACGGCGCTTCACCTGCCCGCCGATTGGCCGTATTGGGCCCTTCGCGCTGAGAGTTGGGCCGATTCAAAGGGGCTTATCTCGCTCTTCCTCGATCCGAGCCTGCGGCCCGTCTTCCTCCTGATGTCGTGCGGCCTCACGATCGCGGCGTTTGTGTTATTCGCCCCAAGATTGCGATTCAGTCCGCGCGATGAATCGAGAATGAGTAAGACGGCCGCGTCAACTGCTCAGGCGACATCGTGACGATCTGACCGGTCATTCGGACACGGCGGCCCGCGTCACACGCAAATCATTTCAGAATTCACTCGCTGTGATTCGTGGCGCCATCGACTTCCGGCGGTTCGCTCGATTCCACCGGTCCATGGGCATGACCCGGCCGCAACTTCAAAGCGGCGGATTGAATGACAAAGTAGAAAACCGGAGTGAGGAAAATGCCGAACAGAGTCACGCCGAGCATGCCGGAAAACACCGCCGTGCCGAGCGTCTGTCGCATTTCATGACCCGCCCCCGTCGCGATCATCAACGGCACGACGCCGAGAACGAAGGTAAACGAAGTCATGAAAATCGGCCGCAACCGCAGCCGTGCCGCCTCGGCCGCCGACTCGAATACCGACATGCCCGCATCATGCTGCTGCTTGGCGAACTCAATAATTAATACGGCATTCTTACAGGCAAGACCCGCAAGCACGATGAAGGCGATCTGCGTGAAGATGTTGTTATCCATGCCGCGTAGAGAGACGCCGATCAGCGCACACAACATGCTCATGGGCACGATCATGATGATGCCAAGCGGTAAAGCGAAACTTTCGTACTCGGCGGAGTGCGTCAGGAAAACAAAGAGGACGCACAACGGAAAGATGAAGATCGCCGTATTGCCCGCGAGAATTTCTATGAGGGTCAGCTCGGTCCATTCAAATGAGACGGAGCGATGTAGTTCGCTGCCGGCGATGGCCTCCATGGTGCTGATCGCTTCGCCCGAGCTGTAGCCAGGCATCGACGCGCCGTTGATTGTCGCCGCAGGATACATGTTATATCGTGTTATCAGCACGGGGCCGCTGGAATCCCGCACGGTTGCAAGCGTACCGATCGGCACCATGTCACCCGCGCCGTTACGAACCTTGAGTTTCTTGACGTCCTCCGGGTCCGCACGAAAGGGCCCCGCGGCCTGTAGGTTGACCTGCCATGTGCGCCCGAATCGGTTGAAGTCGTTGACGTAGTACCCTCCAAGGAAAACCTGAAGCGTATTGAAGACCTCGTCCAGCGGAACGCCAAGGGTCTTGCATTTGGTGCGGTCGATGTCGACGTAAAGCTGCGGAGTGTCCGCTCGAAATTGAGTGAAGAGACCGACGAGGCCCGGCTGCTGATTGCCGACGGTCACGACATTGTCCGCCTGAGCCTGCAACGCCGGCAGCCCCGCGCCGCCGCGATCTTCGATCATGATCTTGAATCCCTCGGCATTTCCAAGTCCATCCACAGGTGGCGCGCCGAAGATCGATACCATGGCCTCCTGGATTTCAGCGAAGTACCGACGGCGAAGCTGATTCGCAATCGCATCAGCGGAGAGCTCCTGAGAATTGCGATTATGAAAACTATCCAGGACCGCGAACATCGAAGCGAAATTCGACCCGTTCGCATTGAGGAGAAATGACTGACCTGAAACGCCCACCGAATGCTTGACACCCGGTGTCTCGCGAGCGATCTGCTCCACCCGTGCCAGGACAGATCGGGTGCGTTCAATCGATGCGGAGTCCGGCAATTGAACATTGATGAGCAGGTAGCCCTTGTCCTGATTGGGGATAAACCCGGTCGGCACGTGCGTGAATCCGTAGTAGGTGGCGCCAAGAAGGCCGAAGTAAACGAGCATCGCGATCACCGAAGCCCGCATGCATCTCCGAACGAGTCTTGTGTAAGTGTGAGTCGTCCAGTCGAAGGTCCGGTTGAACCCGCGAAAGAACCAACCCAGCACCAGGTCGATGATTCGGCTCAGGATGTCACGTTTCGCGCCCTCCGGTTTCAACATGATCGCAGTAAGGGCCGGACTGAGTGTCAGCGATACCAGCGCCGAAATAAGCGTGGACGTTGCGATCGTCAGGGCAAACTGCCGGTAAAATTGTCCCGTGATCCCTGAGACGAACGCTGTCGGAATGAACACCGCCGAAAGGCCGAAGGCGATGGCAATGATCGCGCCGGTCACCTCATTCATGGCCTTGTAGGAGGCCTCTTTAGGTGACAGGCCGCTCTCGATCCACCGCTCGACGTTTTCGACGACCACAATCGCGTCATCGACGACGATGCCCACCGCCAAGACAAGACCGAACAGGGTCAGATTGTTCAGGCTGAAACCCGCGACGGCCATCAGACCGAATGTTCCGATGAGCGAAACAGGTACGGCGAGGAGAGGAATCAAGGTGGATCGCCAGTTCTGCAGAAAGACGATCACCACAATCGCGACCAGGATGATCGCGTCCCGCATGGCGATAACCACCTCATGAATTGATTCGCGGACAAAGGGCGTCGTGTCGTAGACGATCGCGTACTCAAGCCCCACGGGAAACTGCCTGGACAGCTCCTCCATCTTTTCCCGGATGGCGTCTGACGTGGACAGCGCGTTGGAGCCGGGTAACTGGAATATCGCCAGTCCTACCGAGGGCTTGCCATCGAGGGTCGCGCTTTGATCCTGGTTTCGGGCGCCGAGCTCCATTCGGGCGATGTCACGGAGCCTCGTCACCTGCCCGGAGTCGCCTGTCTTCACGATGATTTCGCCGAATTGTTCGGCCTCAACCAGGCGGCCGAGCGTGGTCATGACGTACTGAAACTCCTGACCAGCCGGCACCGGCGGCTGACCGATCTGCCCGGCGGCCACTTGGATATTCTGTTCGCGAAGTGCCGCAACGATGTCGGACGCCGTCAGCCTGCGCTCGGCCATGCGATCGGGATCGAGCCACAGCCGCATGCTGTAGTCCTGCTGACCGAGAAAGGAAACATCGCCCACCCCCTCGATGCGGGCCAGTTCATCCTTCACCTGAATCGTCGCGTAGTTGCTTAAATAGAGCTGATCAAATCGCTGATCCGGCGAGTAAATGTTGACTGCAAGGAGGATATTCGGCGATCGCTTCTTCGTCGTCACGCCGATGGCGGTCACTTCACTCGGCAGCATGGGCAGCGCCTGAGAAACTCGGTTCTGCACCAGGACCTGGGCCATGTCCAGGTTCACGCCTACTTCAAAAGTGACAGTCAGTCTGTAAGTGCCGTCATTGGTGCACTGCGAGGACATGTAAAGCATGTTCTCGACACCGTTGACTTGCTGCTCGATGGGCGCGGCCACTGTATCCGCCACCACCTGAGCGCTGGCCCCGGGATAAACGCAGGACACATGAATCGTCGGGGGGGTGATCTCCGGATACTGTGCGACAGGCAGCGTGAACAGCGCCACCAGGCCTGCGATCGTGATCACGATCGAAATGACGGCAGCGAAGACCGGTCGGTCTATGAAAAACCTCGCAAACACACCCGGTCTCCTAGTTGTTTTCCGACACAGGTTGGCTGGTAATTGCGGGCGATGCGGCCTTCGCCGGGTCTGGCGCGGACGGGCTCTCGACCGGAGCAAACGTCCGCATGTTCACTTTCTGCGGTGTGACTTTGACGCCGGGGCGTACCCTTTGCAGGCCATTGACGATGACCCAGTCATCCGGAGCCACCCCTTCCATAATGATGCGCATGTCCTCTTCGAGGCCGCCTATCTTGATTCGGCGGTACTCCACCTCATTTTTCGCGTTGACGACGAGCAGAAAACGCTCGCCCTGATCGAAGCCGATCGCGCGCTCCGACACAGAAAGCGACCTCTGGAGTTCTCCGATGAAGAGACGAACGCGGGCAAACATACCCGGACCCAGAATCCGCTTCGGATTGTCGAATCGCCCGCGAATGCGAAGGGTACCGGTATCGGCATCAACCCGGTTATCGACGAAGTCGACACCGCCCTCGTGCGGGTATCCTTGCTCATTGGCAAGTTCGAGTGAAACGGGAACGATGCCCTCGCGGTAGGTCTCCATCTTTCCCTCGCGAATTTTCCTCTGGCACCTCAGCATGGTCTGCTCATCCACATCGAGATAGACGAAAATCGGGTCCATGGTCACGATCCGCGTCAGCAGGGTGCCGATACCAACTCCGCCCTGGACGAGGTTGCCGGCATCGACGAAATTGCGACTGACCCTGCCCGAGATGGGTGCCGTGACCCTCGTCCATTCGAGGTCAAGCTGAGCCCTGGCCAGCGCGGCATTCGCGGCGGCCAATTCGGCCTTGGCCATGTCGCGCGCCGCCATGAGACGGTCAAACTCTATCTGCGTCGCGGATTCCTTTTGATACAAGTCTTCAATGCGTTTGTATTCAATCTCGCTTTGCTTGAATGCCGATTCAGCTCGAGACACCTCCGCGGCGGCGCGATCCACTTCGGCCTGGAATGGTCGCGCGTCGATCACGAACAGGACATCTCCCGCGCCGACGTCGCTGCCTACCTGAAAATTGACCTTTTCCAGAAATCCACCGACGCGCGGCCGCACCTCGACTTCTTCGACCGCGGCTAATCGGCCCGTGAAATCGGCATACGGCTGATAGTCGATCTGAAGCGGCTTTGCGATGCTGACGACCGGAGGCTCTCGCGAAGGGGGAGGAGCCTTGTGCGAACTGTCGCAGGACCCCGTCAGGGCGGCCGCGAAAAGGAAAAGCGGGATGATGCGTGCCATGTTTCTTTCCTCGCTCGCAGCCACTCCCGCATGGGTTGCCAATTATGCAGTTTGGGCCGTCCCGACCTGGGAAGGAAGTATAGTCCATGCCAATCGATTGCATAGCTGGGCGAACCCATATCGAGTTGCGTGCTTCAAAACCAGCGCCGATCCAAGTCCGGCATGTCACGCACTTTCGTCCGAAGCGGATTCTCTGCTACCCTATGGCATGGCTGCGGTCGCGCTTCAGAACATCTTCAAGTCATTCGGCGGAAATGAAGTCCTTTCCGGCGTAACGCTCGATTTGCACAAGGGCGAGAAGGTCGGCCTCATCGGGGCCAACGGCAGCGGCAAGACCACGCTCTTTCGCCTGATCACCGGCAACGAGCCGCCCGACATGGGGACGGTGACCATCTCCAGCGGAACGACCATCGGCTACCTGCCGCAGGAACCGAATCTCACGCCCGGCGCGCGGCTAATCGACGTCGTGTCGAGCGTCTTTGATGACCACCGCGCGCTGGAGTCGCAGATCGCCGAGTTGTCCCACGCCATCAGCGACGCCCACGGCACCGCCGACGAACCGGCGCTCATGGAAAAGTACGACCGGCTTCGCGCCCGTTTCGAGGCGGCCGGCGGTTATGACTATGAGATCCGCATGCGCGAGGTGCTCGGGGGCCTTTCGTTCTCGCCGGATGAGTATGCCCAACTCGTCGAGCAGCTTTCCGGCGGACAGAAGTGCCGCGCGGCGCTGGCGCGGCTGCTGCTCTCGAATTCCGACTTCCTGCTGCTTGACGAGCCGACGAACCATCTCGACATCGACGCCACGCGCTGGCTGGAAAAGTACCTCGCCGGCTATCACGGCGGAGCGGTCATCATCTCCCATGACCGCTACCTGCTCGACCGTGTCGTCACCAAGATCATTGAGGTCGAGGACCACAAGACCGAGGTCTATCCGACCAATTACACGAACTACGCCCAGGCCAAGCGCATTCGTCAGCTTCAGGCGGTGCGCGACTACGAGAAGCAGTCCGCATGGCTGGCACACCAGCGCGATTACATCGCCAAGGTGAAATTCGCCAAGGACTCCGCCAAGCAGGCCCGCGGTCGGCAGAAATATCTGGATCGCATGGAGGCCGACGGCAGGATACTGGGGAAGCCCAAGAGTGACGCGGCGAAGCTGAAACTTCAGTTCGGCAAACAGGTCGGCGGTGGCGACATGGTCATCCGCTGCGAAAAGGCCGGCAAGGCGTTCGGCGATCTGGTGCTCATCCGCGATCTGGACTTTGAGATGACCCGGGGTGAGAAAATCGGCATCATCGGGCCCAACGGTGTCGGCAAGACGACACTGCTGCGGATGCTCCTGGGGCAGACGCCCACGACGAGCGGAACCGTCCGGCTGTTCCAGAATCTCACCGTCGGCTACTACGACCAGGAGCATCGCGACCTTGATGCGTCGCTGACGGTGATTGAGGCGGTTCGGCAGGTTCGACCCGAGATCAGGGAGGCTGAGGCCCGGTCGTATCTCGCGTTGTTTCTGTTTCGAGGGGATTCGGTATTCAAGCGGGTGGGTTCGCTTTCCGGCGGTGAGCAGTCACGCGTCCTGCTGGCGCGACTGGTCTGGCAGAGTCCGCAAGTGCTCATTCTGGACGAGCCGACCAACCATCTGGACATTCCGGCGCGTGAGGCACTGGAAGAATCGCTGACATTGTTTCCCGGCAGCATCCTGATGGTCAGTCACGATCGCTACTTTCTCGATCGCGTCGCGGAGCGGCTCCTGGTGCTGCCCGAGCGAGGAAAGCACGAACTTGTCGCCGGGAATTGGTCAACCTACGCGAGCCTGCTGGCGCAGCGCGAAGAGGTTGCCCGTGCGGAGAAGGAGCGTGAGCGGGCAGCGGCCCGTGAGGCGGCGCAGCGCCGCGCGTCACAGGGCGGTTCCTCATCGGGGTCACGGCCTAAGTCGCGGTCGAAGTACGCGGCCAAGCGGATAGAGGATTTGGAGTCGCAGATCATCGAGCAGGAGACGCGACTCAAGGATTTGGAGGCGTCGTTCGCCAATCCGGTTCTGATGAAGGACGCGGCACGGTCGAAGCAACTTCACGAAGAGTATCACGCGCTGAAGGCGTCGCTCGACGAACTGAACACCGAATGGGAAGCGGCGGTCGATGCCGGGTCGTGAGTTGTCCGGTGGCATCAATCAGACCGCGACTTCTGATCTTCCACGCGGCGAAGGCGGTAGGACACATCTTCGACAATCGCGCGGGTTGAGTTAATGAGGTCGGCGACGATGCCGGTGAGGATCATCTGGAAACCCGCTAATAGCAGGACGGCGGAGAGGATGAGCGACTGGACGTGCAGGTCGTGTTCTTCGGTGAAGAAGAAGTAATAGAGAAACCGCAGGCCGATGACGAAGCCGAGGCCGAAGGTCGTGAGGCCCGCGATGGTGAAGATTTTCATCGCCTGGTACGACGAATAGACGCGCACCATGATGCCGACCGACCGGGTGATGAAGACGCCGATGTTGGAGAACAGCCGGCTCTCGCGGAGTTTCTCGTTGGTCCTGATCGGCATGCTGATGGTGATCAGCCGCTTTCGCCCCGCCTGAATGGCGTGATCCACCGTGTGATCAAAGTCGGTTGAACAGACGAGCCGCATGGCCGCCTCGCGGCTGTAGGCGCGGAAGCCGCTGGCCACGTCGGGCACCGGCATGCCGGCGAGGAAGCTCACCACCTTGCTGCCGAGCGTCTGCATCTTCTTTTTGATGAATGAAAAGTGGGCGACCTTTTCCGGCTCGCGGTCGCCGATGGTCATGTGGGCCCGACCCTCGAGGATCGGCTGGACCAGACGCGGGATGTCGCCGCCGAAGTACTGATTGTCACCGTCGGTGTTGACGATGATGTCGGCGCCGTGGCGCAGGCAGTAGTCCATGCCGCCGGAGAAGGCATGCCCCAGCCCGCGATTGCCGGGAAACTTGAGGACGTGCTCGACGCCCATCTCTTTGGCGACCTCCAGGGTGCGGTCGGTGCAGCCGTCGTCGATGATGAGAATTTCGACCTTGTCGATGCCGGGAATCTGCCGCGGGATGTCGCGCAGGGTCGCGGGGAGCGTGGCTTCCTCGTTCAGACAGGGGATTTGCACGATCAGCTTCATCAGGTCCCTCGACGCGTTGCCGCCATCATTGAAGCAAGGGCTATAAACCGCGGCCTTTGTTCTGTCCAGAGGCGCACGCGTGCGGCCGCAACGATCCGAGCCGGAGGACAGAATGCGGCGGCGAATTCGGCAGCGGAGGACTGTCCCGATTCCAAATGCCGGGCGGGGAAGTCGAATATGGGAACAGTTCCCACGGGGGGCGGACCCAGTTGGAAATCCCGCACTGGCAGGCACCGGTTTAGTGTTACAATGAGAACCCCGATCACTCGTTCGGAATGATTCAGGAGTGCGACCGATGTCTTCACCCGATCTGTCCATCACTTTCTGTGGCGTGAAAGCTCCCAATCCTTTCTGGCTGGCATCGGCTCCGCCGACCAACAGCGCCTACCAGATTCGCCGGGCCTTCGAGGCCGGCTGGGGGGGCGCAGTATGGAAGACGCTGACCCATGAGCCGATCGTCAACGTCTCCAGCCGCTATGGCGCGATCGACTACGACGGACGCAAGGTTGTCGGACTCAATAACATCGAGCTCATCACCGATCGCACGCTCGAAGTGAACCTCGCGGAAATCCGGCAGATCAAAAAGGAGTTCCCGAATCACGCCCTTTTCGTCTCGCTGATGGTGGAGTCGAAGCAGGAAATCTGGCACGACATCATCAAGCAGGTGCAGGACACCGGGTGCGACGGGGTCGAGCTGAACTTCGGTTGTCCGCACGGGATGAGCGAGCGCGGCATGGGCGCCGCCGTCGGACAGGTTCCCGAATACACGGAGATGATCACCCGTTGGTGCAAAGAGGTGGCGAAGATTCCGGTGATGGTCAAGCTGACGCCGAACGTCACCGATCCGCGCATGGTGGCCCGGGCGGCGGCCAAGGCGGGCGCCGATGCGGTTTCGCTCATCAATACGATCAACAGCATCATGGGCATCGACCTGAACAGCTTCGCGCCGCGTCCCGCCGTCGATGGCAAGGGATCGCACGGCGGCTACTGCGGTCCGGCGGTCAAGCCGATCGCGCTGAACATGGTCAGCAGCGTGGCGGCTGATCCGCAGGTGGGCATCCCGGTCAGCGGCATCGGCGGGATTCAGGCATGGCAGGATGCGGTTGAGTTTCTGCTGGTCGGGGCCGGGTGCGTGCAGGTCTGTACGGCCGTCATGCATTACGGCTTCCGCATCGTCGAGCACATGGAGAGCGGCCTGAAGAACTGGATGCGCGAAAAGGGCTTCAAGAGAATCTCCGACTTCCAGGGCAAGGCGCTGCCGAACATCACCGACTGGGGTAATCTTAACCTCGGGCACAAGGTCGTCGCCGAAATCGATCAGGCCAAGTGCGTTCATTGCGGCCTCTGCTATATCGCCTGCGAAGACGGCTGCCACCAGTCGATCAAGTGGGAACGCGTCGAGGAGCCGGAATTCGTCAAGAAGTACGGCAAGGTCGCACACGCGACCGGCGGCAACGGTAACGGCCAGGCCTTCGTCAATCCCAACATGAACTTCACCAAGAGCGGCGACGTCAACGTTCTGCCCGGCTCGGGGGATGGATATGTCGGGGTTTTCACCATCAAGCAGGACACCTGTGTGGGCTGCAACATGTGCTCGCTGGTGTGCCCGGTGGAAGGGTGCATTTCGATGAAACAGGTTGCGGGGACGATCCCGGACATTACCTGGCGGGAGTATCAGAAGAAGCTGGCCGCAGGAGAGATGGCCAAGATTCAACCGCCGGAACACGTCTGACGCGTGGTTTTGATCGCCCAAACGAAGGTGACATAAGGTGACACAAGCGAGCGCGGACGTTTGCAAGTCGCGTGGCGGGCACGTGTTGGGGCGGTTCGCGTTTTGGGTGAAAAAGCGCGGATGGACCGTCCTGGGGCTTAGGGGCCGAGACCTCTGGTAAGAAACTCGCAGCGCTGGTGATTTCCAGGTGGACATAGAGGATTTGCCTTCTACGAGTCGATTCTTGCTCACTGTCCGCGCCTTACCTGGATTGATTGATGGACGAGTTGCCTAGTTCGTGAGCAAGCCGGCTGAAGCCGGCTCGTGAAGAAGCAGAATGAGACAGGGTCCACCCGCTAAAGCTGGTAGCAAAAGCCGACCGGCTAAAGATCGGTCCATGGAGCGATGGCTTCCAGCTATGCTCGGCCGGTCGCGACGCACGTCAGTGAGCCCCGACCTCGCATGAATGTGCCTCGACGTGATCGGTCGCTGAAATTCAGCGTCGGTTTTGGATCGACGGCGAGGCGATCAACTCTGCGTATTGCAATGCAACGGCCTGTGCGGAAAACCTCGCTCGATAGTGGGCGGCGCGATTGGTTCGGCCAGACGAAGGTTTGGTTGAAATGAGTGTCTCAACGGCGGCGGCGAGGTCGGCAGGGCTGCCTGCCCGATACAGGACACCGTCTTCGGGGCGTGGGGAGAGTGCCTGCGCGGCGGCATCGGTTGCGACGTAGGGCAGGCCCATGCAGAGGGCTTCGGCGAATGCGAGGCCGAAGGTTTCGCCGTGGCTGGGGTGGACGAAGAAGTCGGCGCTAAGCAGGTGATCGCGGATCTGCGGCCGATCGAGGGGGCCGTGCAGCTTGACGCGATTTGCCAGGTCAGGCCGCTGGACAGTCTGTTCCAACTCCGGCGCCAGCGGCCCATCGCCGATGAGGCGCCAGATGACATCGCAGCGCGGGGCGAGTCTCTGGGCGGCATCGATCAAGTCGTAAACTCCCTTCTCGGGGGTGAGCCGGCCAACGAAGAGGGCATGGAGCGGACCCTTCGCGGGGCTCATCGGCTCCGCGGACGGAATCGGCGAAGTCGTGAACTCATCCGCGACGGGATTGCCGATGACGTGAATCTCCCGCGTCGCGCCGGCGGCGATCATCTGCGACTTGAGCAGCTCGCTGACAGCAACGACGTGAACGGCGCGGCGAATCGCCTCGAAGACGAAAGGCTCGGCGGTGGCCGGCGTGAGTGCGAGGGAGAACGGGCCGGTGTGCTCGGTGATGATGACGCGGCGGGCGAGGGGGTCGGACAGGTGCGTGCAGGCCCAGCCGCTGGGGATGGCGCACATGGCGTGCAGCACGTCGGGCCGACCGAAACGGGCAGAATAGGCGACCAATCCCTTTCGCAGCCAACGGCGAAAACGCTGCATCTGAATCCACGGCCGACCGAAGGCGGTGTGCAGGCCGCGCATGCGCAGGACGGGGGAATCGCCCACTTGCTCGATGGTGGTGCGCGGGATCAGCGACACGGGGGCGTCGCGAGTCACTTTTCGCGGGCTGACGAGATCGGCATAGACGACGCCGACGCGGGCCCCCGCCGCGGCGAACATATGCACGTAATCCTGGAAGAAGACGCCGGCCAGCCGATCTTCGGGCGACGGCCACCACGCGGGGACGATGACGACATGACGACCGGCGAGCGGACCTGGACTCGGGGCGTCGATCGACATGGCGGCATGTTAACGGCTGGTGAGCGGCAGGCGAGAGACGCGGCAACCGACCGACTGGGCTTCGACACGAGGCGGGGCGGATGTTTCAATGGGGCAGCGGGAGCGCAGATGCAACGCCGAATGAAAGTGCTGCTGGTCTCATACTGGTACCCCCCGGCTGTTGGGGCAGCGGCCGAGCGGATCGCCTCGTTCGCGAAATACCTGCCTGATTTCGGCGTGGATGTGTGCGTGCTGACGGCGGAGCGCGAGGAGGACGACATCGTTGACGGAAGAGCGCGCGTGATCGGCGTGGCCGATCCGCTGGGGGCGAGCGCGGCGACGTTTGGAGAGTATGACGGCCCACGGGAGACGGGGCGGATTTCGCGATGGGTGCGTGATCTGGTGTTTCCCGATCGGTTCGGGCACTGGGCGGCCGGCGCGGCCCGGCGCGGGGAGCGGCTGGTCCGCGAGGAGCAATTCGACGCGATATTGGCCACTTTTCCACCGGCCAGTGTCGTAGTAGCGGCACTTGCTATCCATCGCAAGACGGGGGTTCCGCTGGTGCTGGATTTTCGGGATCGATGGCTGGGGCCGGGCGGTTATGAACCGACGTCGGCACAGGCGGCGGAGCGGCATCAGTCTTTGGAACGAGAAGCGATTCGCGCGGCGGCGGGCGTGGTGGCCGTCTCGGAGGCGATGGCGGATGCCATTGCGGCGGAGCATGGCGTGCCGCGGGGACGCGTCGGTGTGGTGATGAACGGTTTTGATCCGTGCGCGGACGGCGAGGCGGGCCCTGGGTCGTCGGACCCGTCGCGGGTCATTGCGGCGAGAAGGGACAGGGAGGACAAGCGACTGGTCATCGCGCACGTCGGGACGGTCATTGAGCGGAATCGACCGGATTTGTTTTTTGAGTCGGTGCGGAGGCTTCGCGGGAGGCGGGGTGGAATTCGCTTTGTCTTCGTCGGAAATCTTTCACGCGCATATGTCCAGCGACTCGGCGTGTCGGACATCTTGGAGACGACCGGTCTGGCCTCGCGCGAGGTCGCCGGGCAGTGGATGCAGTCGGCCGATGCGCTGTTGTTAATCTCCGGCGCTTACGTCGGGCAGTGGGGATACAGCGCGAAGTTGTTTGAGTATCTGCAGACGGGGAGGCCGATCATCTGCCTTGAGGAGGAGCCTGGCTCGAATGACCGTCGGCTGCTGGAGGAGTTTGCGGCGGATCGATGCTGTTTTGCCAGGTTGGGGGATGACGACGGGTTCTTAAGGGCGCTTGAGCATGCGGAGCGGCTTGTCGCTGAGGGATCGGGGGGAGGCGCACCATCTGGATTGGATGCGTTCCATCGCCGACGCCAAGCGGAGCGTCTCGCCCGACACATTCGGGGCGTGCTTTCGAATTCGTGAATCTGGAATTCCGTCGTTTTCAACCTTGTCCAAGGCACCCTGACGGAATGACTGGGAGACATCCCTCTTAGTTGGCGCGCGGGCATTGAATCCGCCGGGGCGATCGGCTCTGGTTTTTTATGTCGCGGATTGAAAGCGGACTGATTCGGTCCTGTATCTAAGCTCTCTGGCCATCGAAGCTTGTGGGGAGAAACGCCTCAGCAAGTTTGCGAATAGGCTTCCCCGAAATGGCAAGTTAGTCATCACTAACTTTTGCGTTAGTCTTACTGAACGTGAGAGGCCGGATGTTGCCCGTGCGATTAACTTAAAAAAACGCTGGACTTATGATCGACAGAATGTTGAAATGCCATACCTAGTCCAGTCCGATATCCCGGTTGGGCAAGGCACAAGCTAGTGCCAACTAACGTACGGCCGGGCGTTCCAGAATAGGGCAATCTGGGACATTGACGATTCACGATCGCCGAAACCGCCACGATAACGAAACGGCAACGAGTCCGACACGGATACGAGGAAACAAGGAGACAGGATCATGGTTGCACGCACAGGCCACTCGGAAAAAACTGAGGCCGCGAGCGCCGGCGGCATCTCGCTCCCATTGTTAGGCGACTCGGTCGAAGCCACGCTTCACGCCGAGCGCGAGCGCATGATGAAAGAGGCCGGCCTGAAAGTCGGGCCCATCAGTCACTTCAAGCGACCCAGGGAGCGGGAATTCACCAAGACCGAGCGCGGCAAGGTGACGATCTGGCTTGGCGGCCTGACGCTGCGCCATGAGCAACTCATCGTCTCCGGGCTTGAGGGTCTGGGGTATAAGGTCGGACTCATTCCGACGCCGGTGAAGGCTGACTTCCAGGCGGGTAAGGAATTCGGCAACAACGGTCAATGCAATCCGACCTATTTCACGGTCGGTTCGCTGGTCAATCATCTCAAGCGGATGCGCGACGAAGAGGGCATCCCGCTTGAGAAGATTCTCAGCGATCACCTGTTTGTGACCGCCGGGGCTTGCGGACCGTGCCGCTTCGGCATGTATGAGGCGGAGTATCGGCTGGCCCTGCGCAACAGCGGGTTTGACGGCTTCCGGGTCATGCTCTTTCAGCAGCAGGGCGGGCTCGATCAGGCGGCGGTGGAGGCGGGGCTGGAGTTCAACCTGAACTTCTTCCTGACCCTGCTCAATGCGATGTTCATGGGGGACATCCTCAATGAGGTCGCCTACCAGATTCGGCCTTATGAATTGGAGCCGGGCAAGACGAACGAGATCATGCAGAAGTGCATGGACTTGTGCCAGAACGCCGTTCGCTCGAAGAATTATGACGACGTGAACAGCGGCGTCCTTTCGAAGCTTCTTTCGAAGATCGCCCCGGTAAAGACCCCTGCCGACGCGGCCAAGTTCCTGGACCAGCTCAAGGGGACCTATTACGCAGACGTTTTCGAGCAGTGCCGCAAGCTGATCGAGGAGGAGATCGAGGTTGATTTCCTGCGGCCCAAGCCGATCGTGAAGGTGACGGGCGAGTTCTGGGCCCAGACGACCGAGGGCGACGGCAACTTCCGCATGTTCCCGTTCCTCGAGGGCGAGGGCGCCGAAGTGCTGGTCGAGCCGGTGGCGACGTGGATCTGCTACATGCTGCATCAGGCGGGCCTGAAGGCGAATGACCGCAAAGGCCTGCGCGAGGACGGCACCAACATTCCGAAGTGGAACGTCAAGGCTTATCTGGCGAGCGAGATCGAGGCGCGCAAGCAGGTCTTCACGCTGACCCTGGCCGAGAAGATTCTTATTAACGAGTACAACAAGCTCCGCAAGGGGATCGGCGGCACGGTGCACGAGCTGGCCCCACAGCTTGAGCTCACGCGCGCCGGGCACCCTTATTACAACAGTCGCGCCGGCGGCGGCGAGGGTCACCTGGAAGTCGCCAAGAACATCTATTACTCAAACAAAGACCTTGCCCACATGGTGCTCTCGCTCAAGCCCTTCGGCTGCATGCCGAGCACGCAGAGTGATGGGGCCCAGGCGGCGGTGACGAGTCACTTCAAGGAGATGATCTACATCCCCATCGAGACGTCGGGCGAGGGCGACATCAATGCCCACAGCCGGGTTCAGATGGCGCTGGGCGAAGCCAAGCTGAAGTGCAAGGACGAGTTCAAGCGGGCGGTTGCGGCGTCGGGTTACTCGCTGGAGCAGATTCGGGAGTTTGTTGACCTGCCGGAGAATCGCGAACTGCGAAGACCGCTCCAGCACGTGGGGCACCACAAGGGATTCGTCAGCAAGGCCGCGAACTTTGTCCTGGACGTCGGCGCACGAATGAAGGCGGCGGGCGTGGAGGCCGAGTCTCGCGCGGCGGAGCTGGTCGGCGTTTGAGCGGGATATCCGCAGGGGATCCGGGACGCCTGTTCGGGACCGGTTTCGGAGGTGTTTGGATTGTCGGAAGCGGTGAAACGACCGTAACATCCACTTAAGGCCTGCAGCCGAATTCCAGCGAGTCATCGCGGTGCTGCAGCGACGGCCATTGAAAGGATGTGGCGGTTCGATGAAGCGACTTATTGGGAAGTTTGTACCGCAGTCCCTGCAGAACTGGGTGCTGCGACGAAAGGATGAGGACGGCCTGAGGCAGGCGTCAACCGTGAAGTTCACGGTCGACAATCTGATAGCCGGTTCGGACGTACGGCCGGGAGAGATTCTGAATCATCGCGAGACGCAGACGGCTTGGGAAAAGGCTGAGTCGCAGTTTCGCAAGTTCGGGGTGCCGGATGGGACAGGCGGCGTGAACCCGGGTGATCGACGGGCGCTCTACTACCTTGTTTCGCATTTCCGGCCTGGCCGGATGCTGGAGGTGGGGACGCACATCGGCGCTTCGACGATGCACGCGGCCTCGGCGATTTCGACTTTCGGAAAGTCGGAAGGCGGCGACGAAGAAAAACTGATCACGGTCGACATCGGCGACGTCAACGATCCGGTGTCGAAGCCGTGGCTGCAGTATGGAACGCGGTATTCTCCGGCGGAACTGATCAAGGAACTCGGCCTTAGCAAGTTGGTGCGATTCGTGAAGAGCCCATCGCTTGATTTCATGGAAAGGTGCGAACAGCAGTTCGACTTCATCTTTCTCGATGGGGACCACGCGGCGAAGACGGTGTACCGCGAAGTGGCGGCGGCCCTGAATTTGCTGAATCCGGGCGGCGTCATTCTCCTTCACGATTATTTCCCTGACCTGAAGCCGCTATGGTCGAACAACAAGTATCTGGCGGGACCGTTTCTCGGTGTGAAGCGGATCCGACATGAAGGCGTGCCGGTTCGCGTGATCCCGCTGGGCAAATTGCCCTGGCCGACAAAGCTGGGGTCGAATGTGACGAGCCTGGCGCTACTGGTGAAGGATGCGGCGTAGACAACGATTATTGCATTCGCATGCAGGGCATTGGAGTGTATGGCTCGTTCGGCTCAACCAAGAAGTGAGATGGCGAAGTCGTCCAGTTGAGGTGGAACTGTGACTCTTGAGGGCAGCACAACTCCTTTTGCGATGACGCGAGACCCTTCGCAGAGTTCAAACCGCGCGCCGGCTACGAGCAGTTCGTTCGGGGCGTCGGGGGAAAGGAACTGCACTTCCGAAAGCGTCGCCATGGAATCCGTGCCGAATGGCTTGATTGGATCGACGACGATGCTCCAGACAGCCTCGGGCCAACGGTCCCGAGAGTCCTCGAACCGAGCAGCGGAACGATACCTCGCGGCAGGAGGGGCAGAGCGACCCCCTCGTTCCTTCGGCAGCCAGCGGATCATGGCTCGTTCGCTCATTCAATCACCCGTGTCACGACAGCAGATTCCAAGTCGTCGAGTTCTGCAAAGCTCGCCGGGCCGATTCCATCCATCATCGCAAATCGAGCGAATCGGCCAGCGCGTTCATCAGCCACTTCGACCTTCAGTATTATACACTCCCGTTCCCAACCATTCGCCAAGAGCAGATTCCGAAAGGCCCGCGCGTGCTCCATCTGGCTCCAAAGGTACTTGCCCTCGGCTGATGTCGGGCCTGCCCGGAATCTCCCGAATGCCTGCAGGTCTTCAAACTCGGCGTGGGAAGCGACACGAAAGTAGCACGACATTTCTCACCGTCCGAGATTGTCTCGTTTCGAGCGATCATAATAAGGTCGCACGGGGCATACAAACCACGGGAGTCGACGAATGAAATCGGCTCTTTCACTGTGGTTTCGCGGTCGGCTGGCGGCAAAACGGTTGCTCTTGTTTGGCGCGGCGGCACCCATACTGGGATGCGGCGCGGCGCCAGACCAGGGCGCGTTTGCGGCACTTGCCGCCCTGACGGAGAGCGATCTGGCGATCGCCCGGCTCTACGCCGCTCCGGTGCCGGGCATAGGGCTTTTCGCCAGTCATCCGTGGTTTGTCGTGAAGCGGGCGGAAAGCCGCGGCTTTGACCGATGGGAGGTCTGGCCGGAGGCGGGCGAGCCCTACGGCTACGTGCGGCAGAATCTATTCCCGGCTGAAGGTGATGTGATTTCAGACGGCGCCTACATCATCGCCGAGCTACAGGGCGCGGCGGCCGAGCCTGTGGTGGACTTCATTTACTCACAATCGCCGAGCTATCCCTGCCGGGATACCTACGTTCTCTTCCCCGGGCCCAACAGCAGCAGCTACGCTCAGTGGGTTTTGGAAGGCACAGGTTGGAGCGCGACGTTACCGCCGACGGCAATCGGCAAGGACCTCTCGTGTGCAGGGCCGGCTAAATCAAAAAGCAACATGAGGCAATCATGAGCATTCATCACGAAGCGGATCACGGTCACGGCGGAGGTTCTTGCGGCACGACGCCCAGCGCGAAGACTTCCGGCGGCGGCTGTTCATCGGGAGGCTGCTGCTCGACGAAGAGCGAGCCGAAGGACACGCCCACGGGCTTCGTCCAACTCAACGTCGGCATGGTCAAGGCTGAAAAGACCAAGCCGGTCATCGAGAACCTGCCGTTTGCGGGGACCGAGAAGTATCCGCAGGGGCTCATCATCGGCCTCGACGTCGGCTCGACCACCGTCAAATTCGTCGTTGTCGATCCCATCACTGATGAGATTCTGGCCAAAGACTATCAGCGACACGACACCAAGCAGCCCGAGAAGTGCATCGAGATGTTCGCGGCGATCAAGCAGCAGTTCGCCGACGTTCCCCGAAACGCTTTTCGCATCTTCATGACGGGCAGCGGCGGCTCCTCGATCGGCAAGAGGATCGGCGCGAAATTCGTTCAGGAAGTCAATGCTGTCAGCCTCGCCGTCGAGAAGCTTTACCCCGACGTGCAGAGCGTCGTCGAGCTCGGCGGGCAGGACGCGAAGATCATCGTTTTCAAGACCGACGAATCGACGGGTAAGAAAAAGAAAATTCCCTCGATGAACGACAAATGCGCCGGGGGCACCGGCGCGGTGATCGACAAGATCAACGCCAAGCTCAAGATTCCGGCGGATCAGCTTTGCCAGATGGGATACGAGGGTCTGAAGCTCCACCCCGTCGCCGGCAAGTGCGGCGTCTTCGCCGAGACCGACATCAACGGCCTTCAGAAGCAGGGCGTCCCGCGCGAGGAACTGATGGCCTCGCTCTTTGAGAGCATCATCCAGCAGAACCTCGCCGTGCTGACGCGCGGTCACACCCTGCGGCCGCAGGTGCTGCTGCTCGGCGGACCGAATTGTTACATCAAGGGGATGATGGACTGCTGGCGACACAACATTCCCGCCATCTGGCGCGAGCGCAAGGTGGCCTTCGACGAGTCCAAGCCGATTGAGGAACTCATCGTCGTCCCGGAAAACGCCCAGTATTTTGCCGCCCTTGGGGCCGTCGAATACGCCAAGATCGAGCTGGCAGACTGCCCGGACTTCGGCGTGTTTCGCGGGTTAGAGGAACTGGAGTGGTACATCTCGGTCGGCCGCATCGAGGAGAAAAAGTCGGCGGGCAGCAAGGGCCTTTGGAAGAGCTCCACCGATCTGTCGGACTTCAAAGAGCAGTATCGCAAGGAATCCTGGACGGCGCCGACCTTTGAGGCGGGAACCACCATCAAGGCCTTCGCGGGTCTGGACGGCGGCAGCACCAGCACCAAGGGCGTGCTGGTCGACATGGACAAGAACGTGATTGCCCGGGCGTATCAGCTTTCCAAGGGCAACCCCATCGAAGACACGATGGACATCTTTGCCGCGCTGGAGAAGCAGATCGTCGATCAGGGCTGCAAGCTCGAGGTACTCGGCGTCGGTACGACGGGTTACGCGAAGGACATCCTCAGGGACGTGCTTAAGGCTGATGTCGCGCTGGTGGAGACGGTCGCCCATACCCAGGCCGGCCTTCACTTTTACCCGAATACCGACGTCATCGTGGACGTTGGCGGGCAGGACATCAAGCTGATCGTTCTGAAGAACGGGCAGGTCAAGGACTTCAAGCTCAACACGCAATGCTCGGCGGGCAATGGCTACTTCCTTCAGAGCACGGCCCAGGGCTTCGGTTTCAAGGTGGAGGAGTTTGCGGATATCGCATTCAGTGCCGAGGCGATGCCTTCGTTCGGCTACGGCTGCGCGGTGTTCATGCAGTCGGACATCGTCGATTTCCAACGGCAGGGCTGGGCCCCGAACGAGATCATGGCCGGGCTTTGCGACGTATTGCCGAAGAACATCTGGCTCTACGTCTCTCAGATTCCCAATCTGGCCAAGCTGGGCAATACGTTTGTTCTTCAGGGCGGCACGCAGCACAACCTCGCGGCGGTCAAATCGCAGGTCGATTTCATCGCCAGCCGCTTCAAGGGAATGGATGTCCAGCCGGAGATCATCGTTCACAAGTTCTGCGGCGAGGCCGGCGCCATCGGCTGCGCGGTCGAGGCCCATCGGCTGTACGTTGAGAACGGCGTTCGAACTCAGTTCATCGGGCTGTCGCGCGTTCAGCAGTTGACGTATCGCACGACGCGCAACGAGGACACGCGCTGCTACTTCTGCAAGAACAAGTGCCTGCGAACCTTCATCGACGTGAAGACGGGCGATGCGGAAGCGCACGAACACGAAGGCAACGGTACGCCGAGCGGTAACGGCGTCCTCGTCAGTCTCACGACGCAAATCGTGAAAATGGGCCCCGAGGCCGGCCATCCGACGCGCATCAAGCACGGTGCGGCCGCCGAGGCACCGACGACCGACCCGGCGAAGCCCAAGGCGCCGGCCAAGACCAAGTCCAAAGTCGCCCTCGAGGCGGGCGAGCAGCGGCTCATCATCGCCACCTGCGAGAAGGGCACCGTCGAAGACATCAACGACATGCGCGAGATCAAGGCCGGACTCGACGCGGCCAAGAAGGCGAACCCGAACTTCGCGGAGATTTCGGCCCGAGAGGCCTTCGCCCCGGTCACGGTGCCGAACATCAGCGATCCGATGCCGAAGGTCACGCTGGCCAACATGTTCAAGCGGAAGGAGATCGAGCGCCGCGCCGAGTTGATGAAGAAGCGCGAGTCGATCCGCATCGGCATGCCCAAGGTCCTGAATATGTACTCCATGGGCCCGTGGTTCATGGCGTACTTCCAGTCGCTCGGCGTGCGGGCTGCGAACCTGATCTGGTCTGACTACACCAGCGAGGAGATGTATAAGGAAGGCGCCAAGCGCGGGGCGATTGACCCGTGCTTCCCCAGCAAGATCGGCATTCCGCACGTCCACAACCTGCTCTATCACAAGCACAAGGACAAGCCGCTTGATTACATCTTCTTCCCGATGATCGACTGCCTGCCGACTTTCCTCGAAGGCATTGAAGACAGCCGCGCCTGCCCCACTGTCTCCGCGACGCCGGAGGCCGTAAAGGCTGCGTTCACCAAGGAGTCCGATCTGTTTGCCGATCATGGCACCAAGTATCTGGACACCTTCGTGAACTTCAGCGAGCCGCCGCTGCTCGTGCGGCAGATGTACCAGGAATTCGCCGACAAGCTCGGCGTCTCGATGGAAGAGAATGCCCGGGCATGCAAGGTCGCGTGGGAGTATTACGACAGCTTTAACGAGGACCTGCGCAATCAGGCCCGCGACGTCCTGGAGCGGCTGGAGAGGAATAACGAGATCGGCGTGGTTCTGCTGACGCGGCCGTATCACCACGATCCCGGCGTGTGCCACGAGATTCCTGACGAACTGCAGAAGCTTGGCTACCCGGTCTTTACGATGGACGTGCTGCCGCGCGATCCGGAGATTCTCGATCGGCTCTTCGGCGAGGAAGTGCGCCGCGGTGAATTCGCCAGCGTGTTGTCGATCGAGGACGCGTGGAAGAACGCCTACAGCGAGAACACGAATCGCAAGGTGTGGGCGGCCAAGTACGCGGCGCGGCATCCGAACCTGATCGCCCTGGAGCTCTCCAGCTTCAAGTGCGGCCACGATGCCCCGATTTACAGCGTGATCGAGGAGATCATCGAGAACAGCGGCACGCCGTACTTCTGCTTCAAGGACATCGACGAGAACAAGCCGACCGGCTCCATCAGAATTCGCATTGAGACGATCGCCTACTTCCTGCGGCGGCACCGCGACAAGCTGGTCCGCGATGGGCAGAAGATGGTCGAGATCGATGCGCAGATCGCCGAGCTGGAGCGCGAGCTGCGTGCGAAGTACGGCGCAGCCCGGCAGGTGGAGACGACGGCTGTGGTCGGCGTCTAGAGCCATTTAGCCGGCGGGCTTGCCGAGTACTTCCGCGAAGAATTGACCGGACGAATCGCGCCAGCCGATGCGTGGTTCATTCGTTGTCGGCGACTTTTCCGCATCTTCGTTGTACACCGGTTTGACGACCTCGCGCGGGATGCCGCCGACGAGGTGGCAGAGGCATTGCATGTCCAGCGGCGGCAGCGGCGGGTCTTCGAGAATTACGCCCACTTTCTGATTCCGTGCATTTTCCAGCTCAGGGGCGATCGCCTGCATCGCCGCGTGAACTCTTCCGCCGAGTTGGGCATCCGATTCGAACGGCCGGAGAGTTTGTCTGAGCCGATAGGCCTGTGTCGGGATCGCCATGCCGAAGGTGAAGAGCAGCGCATAGGCGACCATGCGAATGGACCATAAGCGTCGCAGTTCGCGGAGGCACCCAATGCAAGCAGCGACGACGGCCCCCCAGGCGATGGCCGACCCGCCGGTGGCGAGATAGTCGTATCGCATCGGATAGGCGTCATCCGTGAAGAAGCTTGTCGGCAATACGGCGACGAAGGCCAGCGAAAGGCCGAAGATTGCCGCGCGGCGCAATTTACGCGTGGCATTCCTGAGGATGACTGCCCCGAACACGCACAAAAGCAGGAATGATGCAACGGCCCAGGCGGAGGGCGCGATGTGCTTGTGTATGAACAGGCGCGGCACGCGCGACAGGGCCCGGGTGAATCCTTCGCGATGCAATGAGAAACCGCCGCCGGTCACGATGGGGTTGGCCGATTGAAAGGCGTATTGCGCTGCGAGGTATGCCGCGAAGATCACGCAGCACATGGCGAAGACGACGACGGCGGGGCGACGGAGTCGGTGGCCGGCCATCAGCGGAGCATTTGTCATGCTGCGAACGGCGATCCATTCGAGCAGCACGATGAGGAGCAGGAGAATCGCGGCTTCTTCCTTGGAGCCGAGCGCGGCGGCGAAGGCGAGCGTCGTGACGACGGCCCAGCGCCTTGTTCCATGCGTACGAAACCGGATCCATCCGATCAGCGCGAGCAGGCTGAACATTGCCATCAACGATGATGTTCGGGCTGACACCCAGGCCACGACTTCGGCATGGTGAGGGTGGGTGATGAACATGACGGCGGCGACGCAGGCGGCCACCCGAGATCGCGTGAGAAGCAGCGCGAGCCACGCGACAAGCAATGCACACGCCGCATCGAGCAGCAGGTTCGTCGCGTAGTACGGCCACGCCTGTTCCGCGAAGACGGCATAGGTGGGGATGAACGACAGATGCACGACGGGGCGGAAAAAGCCGGAGACGAAGCGGGAAAAAACGATCGACGGGTCCGACAACCCCTCGCGGGCCAGGCTCAGCCAGCAGAAGTCGTCGCGCATCAGGCCCTGGGTAAGGACCGAGTGGTAAAGCCCGACGCTTAGGAGCAAGATGACGCCAACGAAGATGAGGTCATAGCGACCGAGTGTGGATGGCGGCGGTGTTTTCGCGGAAATTGGATCTTTCGCACCGGGATGGTCCATAAACTCGCGGATCATATCGGCACGGTCTATCGCGGATAGCCCTGTTTGGGCATGAGTCCCGGGTGAGTCGGCTTATCGTACGCCCATTGACTTCGATGGGCTTGCCCGCCGCGCCGGACGCCAATAACCTTCTGCCATGGCGACGCCTTCCGACAAGACGATGTTTGAGATTTACCGCGAGGCCGACTATGGGCGGCAGTATCGCGTTGTTTATTTCACCGAGCTCGACGAGCACAATAAGGAAGCGGAGATCAACCGGGCCTTATCCGGTGAGCACTTCTTTGACGGTTTCCTGACCGACCTGAAGAAGGACGAGGGCAAGCAGCGCATCGCCGAAATCATCAGGCGGCTGAACGCCGGTGAGACGATCGACAGCGCCGAAGTCGAGAAGACCCTGTCTGGCATGATGGCCTGAGGCGAAACCTCTAGGGGTCAATCGCCCAGCATTCGCACGAATTGCTCGAACAGGTACTGCGAGTCATGCGGGCCGGGGGCGGCCTCGGGGTGGTATTGGACCGCGAAAACGCGATGGTCGGCGTGGGCGAAGCCCTCGAGACTCTGGTCGTAAAGATTGATATGCGTCACCCGGCCGCCGACGCTTTCCAGGCTGGGGACATCGACGGCGAAGCCGTGATTTTGGCTGGTAATCTCTACCCGACCGGTGTCCACATTCTGCACCGGGTGGTTCGCCCCGTGATGGCCGAACTTGAGCTTGTAGGTCCTGGCTCCGAGGGCAAGGGCAAGTAGCTGATGGCCGAGACAGATGCCGAAGATGGGCAGCCTGCCGATCAGGGCCTGCATGGTCGCGATGGCCTCACCGACGGTCGCCGGGTCGCCGGGACCATTGCCGAGCAGCAGACCGTGCGGACGAGATTCGAGAATGCATTCGGCGGTGGTGGTCGGCGGGACGACGCGAACCTCGCAGCCCAACTGGGCCAATTCGCGGAGGATGTTCTGCTTGATGCCGCAGTCCACCGCCACGACGCGATACTTCGCCGGGCCGCGGGCGGGCTCAATTCGCGTTTCACCGCGAGGCATCACTGTCTCGACGAGATTGCGGCCCTCCATCTGCGTCGAAGCGCGCGCCTTGCCAACGAGAATCGCCGGGTCGGACAGCTCGGTGGAGATGACGCCTCGCAGGCTCCCGCGATCTCGCAATCGTCGGGTGAGTGACCGCGTATCGACGCCTGAAATGCCGACGACACCGGCCGCGTGCAGATAATCATGCAGGCTTCCGCTCGCGCGATAATTGGAATAGCGCCGGGCCAGCTCTTTGACTACGAAGCCGGACAAGTGCAGCTTCGCCGCCTCGATGTCCTCGACATTCACGCCGTAGTTGCCGATGAGCGGCGAGGTCATGGTGACGATCTGCCCGCAGTACGAGGGATCGGTGAGGATCTCCTGATAACCGCTCATGGAGGTGTTGAAGACCACCTCGCCGGTAGACGTCCCCTCGGCGCCGAACGACTCGCCGGCGAACACCGTCCCGTCTTCGAGCGCAAGATAGCAGCGCATGGTTCTCATCGAAGCCCCGCTCCGTAGTCCTGCAGTGCGCGGACGCCCAGGGCGCGGTCCGCGCCGCGGGCCTTCATTTCTCGAATCGCGGCGACGGCGGCCTGAGCGCCGGCGATCGTGGTAATCAATGGGAGATGTCGAGCCGTCGCGGCGGCGCGCCAGCGGCCCTCCTCCCACGACGCGCCATAGTGAATCGGCGTGTTAATGAGCAGATCGAGGACGCCGTGATTGATAAGATCGAGCAGGAATCCCTCCGGCGCGCCGGCCTGCTTGCTGACGACGACCGATGGGATGCCGGCACTCTTCAGCGCCAGATGGGTGCCGACCGTGGCGAACAGCTTGAACCCCATCTCTTTCAACTCACGGGCAATCGGCAGGACACGCGGCTTGTCGGGATCATTCACGCTGACGAGGGCGTTGCCGGACATCGGCAGCGACAGGCCGGTGGCCATCGCCGCCTTGGCGAACGCGAGACCAAACGACTCGTCGATGCCCATGACTTCGCCGGTGCTGCGCATCTCCGGCCCCAGGACCGCGTCAATGCCGTGGAACTTCTTGAACGGAAAGACCGGCGCCTTGATGGCGGTCATGGTCGGTCGCGGTCGTCGCCCGACACCGTAGTCCCAGAGCACGTCGCGCAGCGAGCGGCCGAGCATGACGCTTGTCGCGACCTTCGCCCAGGGCACGCCGGTCGCCTTGCTGACAAACGGCACGGTGCGCGACGCTCGCGGATTGACTTCGAGGACGTATGGCTTCCCCTCGGCGATGGCGAACTGGACATTCATCAGGCCGCGGACGCCGATTCCCCGGGCGAGGAGCTGGGCCTGTCGCTCCAACTCGCGAACCATCTCGGCCGAAAGGGAGTGCGGCGGAATGGCGCAGGTGCTGTCGCCGCTATGGATGCCGGCGTGCTCGATGTGCTCCATGATCCCGCAGACGACACAGTCACCTTTGGTGTCGCCGGGCCGGCTGAAGTCGGCGACTGCATCGACGTCGATCTCCGTCGCATCGAGCAGAAACTTGTCGATCAATACGGGCGGCGGGGCATTCACGCCGGACGAGACGCGATCGGTGGCGGCGAATGCCCGGCGAACGTAGCGGTCCAGGTCTTCGTGGTTATTGCAAAGCTCCATGGCCCGGCCGCCGAGAACGTAGCTTGGACGAATCAGCACGGGAAACCCGAGCCGCTCGGCGATGTCGTGAGCCTGCTCAACGCTTCGGGCCGTGCCGCTCTCGGGCTGGAGGAGGCCGAGCTCAGAGAGGAGCTTGGTGAACTCATCGCGATCTTCGGAGAGATGGATCGACTCGGGCGGGGTTCCGATGATCGGCGCGCCGGCCGCCTTCAGGGCCTCGGCGAGATTCAGCGGCGTCTGGCCTCCGAACTGCACGATGACTCCGCGGAGCGGCGCCTGGGCTACGATGGATCGCAGGACGCGCAGGACGTCTTCATGGGTCAGCGGCTCGAAGAACAGGACGTCGGATGTGTCATAGTCGGTGCTGACGGTCTCGGGATTCGAGTTGATCATCACCGTGCGATAGCCGAGCCGCCGGGCCTCCATCGCCGCGTGAACGCAGCAATAGTCGAATTCGATGCCCTGGCCGATGCGATTGGGCCCGCCGCCGAGGACCACGACGTGCGGCTCGGCCTTCAGTCGAATCTCGTGCTCAACGCCGATGACAACGCGACCGTCCTCGACGCGCATGGTCGGCGCCTCATGGGTTGAGTAGTAATAGGGGGTGACCGCCTCAAACTCCGCGGCGCAGGTGTCGACCATGCGAAAGGTCCCGTCCTCCTCGCGCGGCTCCATCTGATCTGCCCGACCGAGCGGGGTGCGCAGGGCCAGGGCAATCTGGGCGGCGCTGTAGCCGAGCATTTCCGACTTTCGCAGCAGGTCGGTCCCGACGCCGACGCCGCCGTGGGCCGCCGCTGCGACGACCTGCGGCGCATGTTCGAGCAGCTCGGCTTCGAACTCGACGAGCTGTTGCATCTGGTCGAGAAACCACGGGTCGATCCGTGTCAGCTCGTGCACCTGCTCGATGGTCCAGCCCATCTTGAAGGCGTATCGGATGTAGTAGGGTCTTCCCTGGCAGGGCGTCGAGAGCTTTTGGCGAAGGGCGGCGCGATCGATCGGCCAGTGTGTGGCCGTCGATTCATCCACGTCCGCCGGGGCTTCACCTTGTCGGCTACCGAGCATGATGGCCTCATCTGCGACCTCTTCCCGATTCTGCAAGGTGCGATAGGCGTCGGCCTGGCCTCCGGCGAAGCGCTCATGCGCCGAGGTCAGCCACCGGTCATTGCGATCCAGCCCGAAACCGGCCCGCTGAATCTCCATGCTGCGGATGCATTTTTGAAACGCCTCTTTGAAGGTCCGGCCGATGGCCATGGCCTCGCCGACGCTCTTCATCTGTGTCGTCAGGGTTTCGTCGGCGTCGGGGAACTTCTCAAAAGTCCAGCGCGGTATCTTGACCACGCAGTAGTCGATCGACGGCTCGAAGCTGGCCGGCGTCGTTCGCGTGATGTCGTTTGGTATCTCATCCAGCGAGTAGCCCACGGCCAGCTTCGCCGCGACCTTGGCGATCGGGTAACCAGTCGCCTTGCTCGCCAGCGCGCTGGAGCGGGACACGCGGGGGTTCATCTCGATGATGCACTGCCGGCCCGTGAGGGGATCGACGGCGAACTGCACGTTGCTGCCGCCGCAGGTCACGCCGATCTCACGCATGACCGCCTTGGCCGCATCGCGCATCCGCTGATACTCCCGATCGGTCAGCGTCTGCGCCGGGGCCACGGTGATGCTGTCGCCGGTATGGACGCCCATCGGGTCCATGTTTTCGATGGAGCAGATGATCACGACGTTGTCATTGCAGTCGCGGATCACCTCCAGCTCGAATTCCTTCCAGCCGTATAAGCTCTCTTCGATGAGGATCTCACCGATGCGCGACCGGGCCAGCCCCCTCGCGGCGATGTCGACAAACGCATCCATCGTCGAGACAAATCCGCCGCCCTCTCCGCCCAGTGTATATGCCGGGCGAATGCAGCAGGGCAGGCCGATGTCCGCGAGAATGGCCCGGGCCTCGTCCATGTTATGGGCCGTGCCGCTTTTGGGCAGATCGAGACCGATGCGCTGCATCGCCTGCTTGAACAGCGTGCGGTCTTCCGCCTTGGCGATCGACTCCGGACTCGCTCCGATCATCTCCACGCCGAACTCAGCGAGGATGCCGAGTTCGTGCGTCTCCATGGCGCAGTTGAGACCGGTCTGCCCGCCGAGTGTGGGCAGCAGGGCGTCGATCGGCTGGCCGCGATCTTTTTCCAATTGGAGGATTCGCTGGACGAAGTGCGGCGTGATGGGTTCGACGTAGGTCCGGTCGGCCGTCTCCGGGTCGGTCATGATGGTGGCCGGATTGGAGTTTAGCAGGACGACTCGGTAGCCCTCAGCCCTGAGTGCCTTGCAGGCCTGCGTGCCCGAATAGTCGAATTCGCAGCCCTGGCCGATGACGATCGGACCCGAACCGATGACGAGGATGTTGTGGATGTCCTCTCGCTTGGGCATTCCCCTGCCATTATTGAGATTCGTTGGGGGCGGCGTCGACCGACTTGCAGCGCATCCGTTCCAGCCGACGCCGATGACTGGGATTATAGCGGCTCGCCCGGCGATGTGTATAAGAATCACTCTGCTTGCGAAGTGAACTCGCCATCGCCGACTTGCCCGCCGCGCGGTCACGCCAGGCCGCATCGTGTTTGAGGGTGAAGCCCGCACGCGACTGCGGCGATGCTATGTGAATTCTCAACTATTTCTAACGAGAAGTTTCGCAGAAGAGGCCGCCGATACGCTGAATCAGCATGTGAAAAACAGTAAGATAGCTGAACACGACCAGGGGATTCGGCGACCGATCGTCGGGCGACGCCGACAGCCTGTTTAAGATCTCGCAGCCGGGGTCGTACTATTTGACCGGCCACGGCATCGCGACGAACAGCGGCTGTACGATCTTGCTTCCTGTGGGTGCCATTCATGCAGGAACTGGCCCGATAGCTGGAGTGGCGACTCAGGATCCAATGGACCCGGCGTGTAGCGACTACGATTAGGATCGTGGGCTTGAGCCACCTGGAAGAGTTAGGTCCCGGTCGCCCCCGCGGCTGAAAACTGGATAACGACGTCCGGGCTATGCACGCCGGCGTCGTTTACGCCGCGGATCATCAATATGGCGGAGCCGGTTGGGTACCAGTCATAGACTCCGAGCAATGCTTGCAACTCCGTCCATGTCTGGCCGTTATCCAGGCTCTTCTCGTAGTGCGAAAATTCCCCGGTTCCTACGACCATGTTGTGCTGTAAGGTGATTCGCACTTTGGGAGGCGTTTCTTGCACCAATTCGGCCTCGGCTTGGACGTTATTTATTGGATAGGTCAGGTTCGGATCACCGTCAAACGACATCAGATTGCTACTTAGATTGGTTCCACAAATCGCGTCAATATCGGTGTAGTCGTTTAATAGAACGATATTCGCAGTTGGATTTGGCTGGTGAGCTCTGGTTAGACTTGTCGTGAAGTTGCGCTCAAAATGATCGTGATCATCGGCGGGAGAAACCGGATTGACCTTCAGTGTGTCGGACCACCACCTGGCCTCGATCCTCGGATGCAGCGGCGCCGTACAGACGGCGTTCGGCTGAAAAACCAGTCCGGAGTCGTTTTGGGCCGTCGCTCTCCAGCCGCGTCTTCCGATTTCCAGTTCATAACCGGGACTAATGCTGTAATCGGCAGCGGCATAGTGCGCACGCATCTCAGCCTGACTTAGCGGGATACCAGCGGCGTTTTCGACCCAATTCCCCGTGTAATGCCAAAACAGAATCCACTTGTTCCACCGCGTTGAGAAGGCTTCCACAATCGTATCTGCCGCACAGCCCAGCGACCATCCTTCGACACGGCGGGCCGGGATTCCATGAGCGACACAAAGGCCGGAAAACATCTGCTGAATTGCCCCGCAACTCCAGACTTGGTCAAGCAGGCCGATGCCGAATTGCGATCCGGTCGCGTAGCCCACATAGACGAAATCGGTGGAGGACACGTCCGGGATGGCGCCCTCCGGAATCGTCGTCAGGTTTCTTTGCTTCCAGTCCGTGCCATCCCATTCCCACGTTTCGTTCGAGGCCTCGACACTGACCCCGCCATTTCGAATGCCTCCGAACAAAACGACGACTTGGCGCTCTTCGTCGTAGACCATCTCATGCCCGGCCAACTGTCCAGGGGAGTTTTCCGGCGATTTGAGTGTCCAATCGGCGCCATCCCACTCCCACGTATCGTCGTAAAATGTGCTGCCGTTTTGCCCGCCGTACATCACGATCTTGGCGCGGGCGGCGTCATACACCATGGCGTGCTCGTAACGGGGCGACGGTGTGGTAGTGGCCGGGACTACGAGAGAAAACGTCGTTGTTCCCGTCCCGCCGGCCGGGGCCTCGCGTGTATCGTTGGTGGCGATGTGCAGGCTATTCGCGCCGCCAAATCTCACGATCTTATCGCGAACGGAATCATAGGCGAGGCCGAACGAATACCTGGCGCCCGGCGATCCCCCGATGTCCCGCGATTCGAATGTGTGGGTAACAGGATCGTAATCGAAGGCCGTTTCATAGACGGTCGAGGAACCTCGACCAAAAAAAATGGTAACTCGACCGGCCGGTGCGGTACCGCGGCTCGGATCCCATATCGCTCGGCAGTCCCGATAGGCAGATGGGCGCGAGGCACCGCTCGCGGCAAACGGCCCTGCCCAGTTGTTTCCATCCCACTCCCAGGCATCGCGGGCCTGGCCGCCAGCGCTACCGTCCCTGCCCCACATGATGACACGCTTCCGCAGGGCGTCATAGGCCATGCAGTGACCGGAACGGATGGATGGCCTGATCGTCGGAGCTATGTTGTCCCACTCTCGCCCGTCCCATTCAAATGTTTCGTCGAGGCCCGGGCCAGGCAAGCCAAAACTCCCTCCAAATTTCACGACCACTTCGAGATCGGAGTCGTATGCGAGTGCAAGATTGGAACTCGGAGTCGGTACTGTGATCTGCCGATCAATCACCACCTGATCGTTCGGAACGGTAGCTCTGCTAGTAAGCAGATACTTATGAGTCGGGCTCGGCCAAACAAATCGAAAGCGACCGCCGGGGAGAAATCCCTGGTCGAGCGGCGCCCCCCAGGACACGATCCCGGATCCAAGATCAACCGTCGCGTAACTGCGCCGTTTGCCGGCACCGATGTCGAGAATGCGATCTTGCAGCGGAAAGCTGCCCAAGTGGGTTGGCACCACACACTGTCCGGTGCTGTTGTCCCCCCAAGCAACGACCGTTCCGTCGTCGAGCAGTCCGACGCAATGATAGCCGCCTGCCGCAACCTTGATGAAGTGTCCCTGCCATTCTTCGTTGAGCAAGACGTCGGTCGGGAGAATACCCCACACGACGACGGTGCCGTCGCTCTTGAGGCCCATGCTGAACTTGATCCCCGCGGCAATTCCGACGAAGTCGGCGTTTGGTTCCGGAATGTCGCATTGGCCGGATTCTTTTTGACCCCATGCGAAGATCGTGCCGTCTCTGTTGAGCGCGAGGTTATGGTTTGCTCCTGCGGAAATAGCAATATAGCCCGTGTTTAGGATCGGTTCCGTTCCTTGACCGAATTGATTTCGACCCCAGGCCTCGACTTCGCCGGTGCGTCGCAGCGCAAGACTATGGTGTATGCCGGCGTCAACGGCCACGAAACCGCTATTCGGACTCAAGTCGGACACCCCGCTCACGTTTCCATATCGATCGTCATCGCCCCAAGCAACGAGTTGCCCACGCTCGGCGAGAGAGCTGAAAAATGAGATTGCACGACCAGTCAAGTCGTGTTTGCTATTCTGGCCTACCGCCGACATTCTCACATTTCTTACGATCCAAACCCGAATCGCCTGGATCATCTCCCATTCGCGATCTTTCCAGTCGGCGTTCATATCAATGCCTGCGAAGATGCCGGCGGCGTCGGCGAAAGCGCGCAAATCGGGCAGATCGCCTTCGCCATACGCTTCCATTCGATAGGGATACGCGGGATTCGGGACAACGGTCCCGTTTTGCAGAATGACGACGCTGGGACCCATTCTGCCTAACATGCATTCCACAAATATCTGAATGTCGCGGCCGTCGAAGAGCCCGTTGTCGTCCAAGTCTCCGGTACAGGTTGAACATAACGACGTCCCCCGAACCAGTGCATCCACAAATATTGGAATATCGAAGTCATCGTGAAAGGTGTCGCAATTCATATCGCAGGGATCGCAGGGATCGATTCCCAGCAACGCGCCGCTGCCCGACGAGGCCATTTCAGCGGAAGCAGGTTGGCCGTATTGCCTAGCCCGCATATTTCATCAGTGATCTTCGAATGGTGATGGACGGAGTTTTTCGGCTTTGTGCGTGAGCGGAGGGATGAAGGTGGAGGTTGGAGCGCGCAGGGCCCCCTTACCCCCAAGCGGTGATCAGGTTGTTTTTCGGGTCATGATGGGGCGGGCGGGATCAGGCGGAGTCGTGGAACCAGGGATCGCCACAGGTCCTGCAGGGGGCAGCTGCTCGACAGTCGCAGTACGACGCGGCGCACGGAGACGACCACCCGCGCGGCGACCTTGAAGAGTTTCAGGCGAATGGTGTTCACCTGGGCCTCGGCCAGTTCGGTGCCGGCCAGGGCCGTGCGGCGCAGCGTTTCCACCAGGACGTAGGCCGCCGAGGACAACAGCAGCCGGAACTGATTGGCCAGGAAGGCGTGGCAACTGGTGCGATCGGCGAAGAGCCCGAGCTGCTGCTCCTTGATGCGGTTCTCCATGTCGCCGCGGGCCGTGTACAGACCGTCGTAGATATCGTTCGGCGTGCGGTCGGTCAGGTTGGTCACCACGAATCGAACGTTGGGCCCCTGAACCAGCCGCTCGGCCTTGACGATCACGCGGCGCGGGCGATCCCAGGTCTGCGCCGCGTACTCGATCTCGTGGAAGTTCCGCACCTTCTGCTGCGTGGTGGCGAACTGGGCCTCGGCCGCCTGCATGAAGGACTCGGCCGCTTTCTCCAGGACGGTGTTGCGGGCCAGGCCCAGCACGTACTTGACGCCGTGCCGGTCGCACCATTTCATCATTCGCCGGCGGCAGAAGCCGGAATCCCCGCGGACGATGATCCGCACCCCGGGCCACGCCTGTCGCAAGCGCTGCACCAGCAGCTTCAGGATGGGCCAGGCGTGATGGGCCCCGTCGATGTTGCTGGGCCGCAGGTAGGAGACCAGCAGCCGCGAGCCGCAGAACACATACAGCGGTAGGAAGCAGTGGTGGTCGTAATAGCCGTGGAAGAAGCGGCCTTCCTGGTTGCCGTGGATCGGATCGTCGGTCGCGTCGAAGTCGAGGATCAATTCCTCCGGCGGCGATTCATAGGACGCGATGAACTGCTCCACCAGCACACGCGACATTCGTGCCAGGTCGCCGCGCGTGACGCGGTTCTCCAGCCGGCACAAGGTCGGACTGCTGGCCAGCGGCTCATCCGCGCTCGGCGGCCGCCCGGTCAGGACCGCCAGCACGGGATCGCTCCGCAGGGCTTGATGGTCGTTGAGATCTTCGTAGCCCATCGCAATGGCAAAGATGCGCTGGGCCAGCATGACCCGCTGGTCATGTTGAATTCGGGCCGGATCACGCGGGTCGTTGATGACCCCGGCCAGTTGATCGACCAGGCCCAGACGCCGCTCGACCTCCCGAAGCAGCAGACCCCCGGCGTCTGAGGTGAGCGTTCCGCCTGTGAAATCGGCCACGATTTTCTTGCGGCCGAGACTGGAAAAGAACATCGGTTTGCTGTTACAGTCTGTCACGAAAAAGCCTCCCTGCCTATGGACCGGAATGTTCTTACGAAACCCCAGTCTACAGGGCTTCGAGGCTTTTTCTATTCCTATTCAACGCCGACCTGATGAAATATTCGGGCTAGTGGAGAAAAAGGCCGCAGATGTTAACGGCGAGCTTTCGGCGATATCGACAATTGCCACGATACCCAAGACGATGGTCAACCAGTGAAGTAACGAAATGCGGCCCTTGATTCCCATTACTAGCCTCTATAGCTTTGGGTAGCGTTATTCTACCTCAACGATTCACCCAGATGCAAGAAGCTTAGTAACCTTAGCCTTTGTTTTCTTGCGACGCGGTGCCACTTGTCACCGGCCGCATCGAGAACTCCGGGAATTGGCGTTTTGGGGATTACGGTGTTTGAATACCCGAAATGGCGGAAAGCACCATACGCTGCATGATCGTCTGCGGGGCGCGGCCGAACTTTATGAAGATCGCCTCGCTGGTTGAGGCGTTTCGCACCACTGGCCGTGTGCAGTGTTACATCGTTCACACCGGACAGCACTACGACGAGCGGATGTCTCAACTCTTCTTCAGCGATCTCGGCCTGCCGACGCCGGATATCAACCTCGGTTGCGGCGAGAGCGGGCACGGCCGACAGACGGCCGACATCATGCAGCGCTTCGAGCCGGTGCTGATCGAGCAACAGCCGGAATGGCTTTTCGTGGTCGGCGACGTGAACTCGACCGTGGCCTGTGCGATCGTGGCGGCGAAGCTGGGCGTGAAGATCGCCCATGTCGAGGCGGGCCTGCGCAGCTTTGACCGGTCGATGCCGGAAGAGATCAACCGCGTACTCACCGATCGGGTAAGCGATCTGTTCTTCGTGACCGAGCCGGCCGGGATGGAGAACCTGGCGCGAGAGGGCTTTGAACGGGAGCGATGTCACTTGGTCGGTGACACGATGGCGGACACACTGCTGCGCCATCTGCCTCGAGCGCGGGAGTCGGCCATCTTGAGGAACATCGGCGTCGCCGGAAAGCGCTACGCGGTGATGACGCTCCACCGACCGGGAAACGTTGATGACCCCGCGGCGCTGTTTGAGATCGTCGAGGGCATCGCGACGATTGCCGGACACATGCCGGTGATTTTTCCGGCACATCCGCGAACGACGCGGCGGCTCGAAGAGTTCGGGTTGATGGCACGGGTGCAAGACATGGCCGGGCTGCAACTGATCGAGCCGGTCGGATATCTCGACTTTCTCAAGTTGATGACCGACGCAGCGCTGGTGTTGACGGATTCAGGCGGCATTCAGGAGGAGACGACGATTCTCGGCGTGCCCTGCATGACGCTGCGCGAGACAACGGAGCGGCCTTATACGCTGACGCAGGGGACCAACCGATTGGTGAAGCCGACGGCATCACATATCCGGGCGACCTTTGAGGACTTTCGCACGAGCCCGGCGCGGCCGATTCGGCGGAGTGAGTTGACCGACGGCAGGGCCGGCCGGCGGATCGCGGAGATCGTTCTGAGGCAGGTGTAGAGGGCTTCAAAACTAGGCGAGCAATGAGGGCCGATGAGTGGAAAAGCATTGACGACGATTTATGATGAATGCTAGAATAAGTGTACATACACGTACACGGAGATTGCCATGGCCGTCAAATCCATCACCATTGATACGGATGCCTACGACCGACTCAAGAAGTGCAAGCGCGAAGGTGAGTCATTCAGCGAGGTGATCAAACGCGTCGTCCGCCCACCGATCGACGTCGAGGCCTGGCTCCACCGCGTCGCGAAGAGCCCGATGAGCCGGCAGGCGATCAAGGCCGTCGAAGAACAGATCGGACATCGCCGGCGCCCGTCGAAGCGGGAGCGATAGATGGCCTGCTTCGACACAAGCGTGCTGCTCGACCTCATGGGACGTGGCGGGCGAGTCGGGATGCGCCGGGCATCATCCGCGATTCGCCGACTCTGTGCTGAAGGCAAGTCTCTGACCACGACATGCTTCAACGTTGCTGAATTGATGGTGGGCGTGCATCGCGCAAACGACGCCGAACTGGAGCGGGAGAAGTTGAACACCGCGCTCGAGGGATTCAGGGTTCTCGCTTTCGACCCGGCCTGTGCCGAGCTGTTTGGGCTCATTCAGGGGCGCTTGTTGAAGATCGATCGTCCCACCGGGGACATGGACGCGCTCATCGCCTCCGTGGCGATTCGCCATCAGGAGACGCTCGTTACGTCAAACGTCAAACACTTCGCGGATATCCCGGAGATCGAGCTCGAAGCATACGCGGTTTAAGAAGCGATCCGTGTTCGGCAAACAGAGGCTGTCAAGGTCGAGTTTCTTTGAGTTGTTCCAACTCCAGTTCGATCCGCCGCAGCCGTCGGTCGGTGCGATAAAACAAACTCAGCACCCAGGCCACAATCAATAACTCCGGAAGATACAGGCTCAGCATGGATGACATATCCAATGGCTCCGGTGGCCGATCGGCCGGAACGTGCGTACGATCGCGAATTCCGAGGATAACACATCCGGTCCGGTCAATACGGCCACATCGTTTATAGTCGCAGCCAGAGCGAGAATTGCAGACCATGAGGACTTTTGTGGCGGTGGAACTTGATCGGGCAGTTCGGGAGCGCGTTGGGGCGCTGGCGGGGAAGTTGCAGATTCGCTGCCCGAAGCTCGCGTGGGTGCGGCCACGGAACATGCACCTGACGATCAAGTTCCTCGGCGAGATTGAGCCGGCGCAGGTGGGGCCGATTCAGGCGGCGCTCGATCAGGCGGCGAAGCAGTGCCGGGGATTTGACATCAACATCGGGAAATTGGGCGTATTCCCGCCGCACGGGCCGGTGAAGGTGCTGTGGCTGGGGGTGGAAGACATGACCGGGGGACTGGCGGAATGCTGGAGATGCTGCGAGGAAGCACTGGAAGAGATCGGCTTCGCACGGGAGGAACGGCCGTTCTCGGCGCATCTGACGCTGGCGCGGAACAAGAACCCGAGGCTGTCTGACGAAGTGCGAAAGCTGCTGCACCATCCCCCGCCGATTGCAGCGCAGGCCCAGCGCGTCTCCGCGTTAACGTTCTACCAATCAACGCAGACCGGCGACGGCCCGGTTTACGAGTCGATCAGCCGGCACGAATTGTGTAAAGACCAGGTGTAATGGGGGCTGTCAGCCGACGATCTCGATGCCCATGTTCCGGGCGGTGCCGGCGATGATGCGCTTGGCGGCGACCATGTCGTGGCAGTTCAGGTCGGGCATCTTCTGCTTGGCGATGGACTCGACCTGAGCATCGGTGACCTTGCCGACCTTTTCCTTATGGGGGACGCCGCTGCCCTTGGCGATCTTGGCGGCATCCTTGAGCAGGACCGAAGCGGGCGGGCTCTTGACGATGAAGTCGAAGGTCCGATCGGCATAAACGTTGACCACCGCGGTGACGGGCATGCCGTTGAGGTGCTTGGTGCGCTCGTTGAACTGCATGACGAACTGGCCGGGGTTGACGCCGTACTGACCGCATGCCGGGCCGATGGGCGGCGCGGGCGTCGCCTGGCCTCCCGCACCCTGAACCTTGAATGTCGCTGTCGGAGTTTTCTTCTTTTTTGCCACGTTGCTACCGCCTCGGTGTTAATCGCCAGTCGTCGGCGACACGGCCCTTTTAGGCCTGTTCAATCTGCCAGTATTCCAATTCGATGGGTGTCGCCCGACCGAAGATGGTGACGATGACGCGAACCTGCCCCTTGTCGGGGAAGACTTCGTCAATTTCGCCTTCAAAGTTCTCGAATGGGCCTTCCTTGACCTTGATGGGGTCGCCCTTCTTCATGCCGGCCATACCGGCCAGGGTGGGCTGCTCGGCGGACTTCTCGATGACCGCGAGCATTTTTTCGACGTCGTGGGGCTTCATCGCGGTGGGCTTGCCATCGGAGCCGATGAAATCACCGACGCTCATGGTCTCACGAACCAGAAACCAGACGTCTTCGGGAATGCTGCCGTCCTCTTCGGTGGCCATCTCCACGAAGACGTAGCCGGGATAGAGCTTGCGATCAAAGACGCGTGCGACACCGGCCCGCATCCGCTTTTCGCGCTGGGTGGGGACGAGGACGCGGCCGATGCGGTCCTCAAGCCGCTCGATCTTCACTTTGCGGGACAGGGCTTCACAGACGCGGTCCTCGCAGTTGCTGGCAACGCGGAGGACGTACCAGTGCATGGGCAGCGCACCGGCGGACGCGGGCGGCCTCTTCGGCGCAGGGGCCGCGGGGGCCGGGACCGGCTCGTCCGCAGCGTTCGGTTGGTTGTCGTGAGGGGACTCGCCGCTCATGACCTCAACTCCTTCGAGTTCCGCATCTGTCATCCGAGACACGCCTTAGAGAATGCTGCCGCCGGCCTGCAGAACGCCGATCGTTCTGAAGAATACCATGAAGATAATATCCACCACGAAAAGCAAAATGCTCATGAAGACCAGGACGAAGATCACGACCTTGGTGGATCCGAATATTTCCTTGCGGCTCGTCCAGTTGACCTTCTTCATCTCGCCTTCAGTAGCGATGAGAAAGTCGCAAATCTTCCGGTTCAGGGCGAGACACCAGTAGCCGAGCAGGCCGAAGCCGATGATCGTGGTCACGGCGACGCCGACCTGAATGTACTTGGTGGTGGCGCCTTCGCCGACGATCTCAAACTTTTCGTACAGCCAGTAAGCCAGCCAGCAAACCATCATGCCATAGGCGACACCGGTCCAGACCCGGGTGTTGTAGCCCTGCGACGGCTTGTAAATATCGAAGAAGCCGCCGCCGTCCTGGCGCGGCGCCTGCGATTGGCCGGCAAATTGCGAAGCGTCAGCGTATCCCCCATTGCGGTCGCCGCCGGACGAGTCTTTCATCGGGGGCCTCTTTTCAGCAACAGCGGTCGCGCCGGAGCTGTGTGGTCGGCTGCTGGATTTGTCATCATTCTTATTCATCGGACACTCGGTTTCGCAACCTGCGGCAAAGCGGCGAACGTGCCGCCCGGACAACAGGAGCGAAGGGACTCGAACCCCCAACCGCCGGTTTTGGAAACCGGTGCTCTACCAATTGAGCTACGCTCCTTCAAACTCAAGCGATTCACCTCAGGCAACGTGCCATCGGAGATCATAGCCCTCACGAAGAGGGCCGGGACACTCAGTGGGCGGGCGAGCACGCGGCGCGCCATCACTTCCGCTTGATTTTGTGGAGCGTGTGGCGGCGGAGCTTCGGACAGAATTTGTTCAGGCCTGCCTTGAGCTTCTCCGGGACACCCTGCGATACGTTTACCTGGGTTCGGTAATTCAGATCGCCGGTCTCGGTGCACTCCAACCAGACCCATTCTCTTTTGCTTGCTTTGGCCATCGGTCACACCGCTCATGCTCGTCTGCACCCGGCTGGGGGCGTCAGGAGGAAAACCTCCGGACACCACCCTGACCGGAATAACTGGAATTCAAACAACTCGCTATGCAATCACCTTGGTGACGACGCCGGAACCCACGGTTCGGCCGCCTTCACGAACCGCGAACCGGACGCCCTCTTCCAGAGCAACCGGCGCGATCAGTTCGACTTCAAGAGTCACGTTGTCACCGGGCATGCACATTTCAGCGCCGCCCAGGAGCTTCAGGCTGCCGGTCACGTCCGTCGTACGGACGTAAAGCTGCGGCCGGTAGTTGGTGAAGAAGGGGGTATGTCGCCCACCTTCCTCCTTGGTCAAGACGTAAACCTCGGCCTCAAACTTCGTATGCGGCGTGATGGAGCCGGGCTTGGCGAGCACCTGGCCGCGCTCGAGGTTTTCCTTTTCAACACCGCGGAGGAGGAGTCCGACGTTGTCGCCGGCCTGACCCTCATCCAGGGTCTTGTTGAACATTTCGACACCGGTAACGGTGGTCTTCTTGATTTCCTTGGAAAGGCCGATGATCTCGACTTCTTCGCCGACCTTGATGACGCCGCGCTCGATTCGGCCGGTGCCGACCGTACCGCGACCCTTGATGCTGAAGACGTCTTCGATCGGCATCAGGAAGGGCTTGTCAGCCTCGCGGACCGGGTCGGGGATGTTGGCGTCGAGGGCTTCCATGAGCTTACCGATGCACTCGGTCGCCTTTGGATCCTTCGGATTGTTCAAGGCGGCATTGGCCTGTCCGCGAATGATCGGGATGGTGTCGCCGGGGAAATCGTACTTATTGAGAAGCTCGCGGACTTCAAGCTCGACGAGTTCGAGAAGCTCGGGATCGTCGAGCAGGTCGATCTTGTTGAGGAAGACAACGAGGGCCGGCACGTTGACCTGACGGGCGAGCAGGACGTGCTCGCGGGTCTGCGGCATCGGGCCGTCGGCGGCGCTGACGACGAGAATGGCGCCGTCCATCTGGGCCGCGCCGGTGATCATGTTCTTGACGTAGTCGGCGTGGCCGGGGCAGTCCACGTGGGCGTAGTGCCGCTTCTCTGATTCATACTCCACGTGGCTCGTGGCGATGGTCAGAATCTTCGTGGGGTCGCGGCGGCCGTCCTTCTCAGAAGCCTTGGCGACTTCATCGTAGGCCTTGAACTTCGCCAGACCCTTGGCAGCCTGTACGGCGGTGATCGCTGCGGTCAACGTGGTCTTGCCGTGGTCGACGTGGCCGATCGTTCCGACGTTCACGTGTGGTTTCGTTCGTTCGAATTTTTCCTTGGCCATTCCAGCGATTCCTCCGAGTCCTACTTATGTCTGAGTCAATCTTTGAGAGTCAGTTTTCCGTCAACACCATACAACGGTCGCCACGCGTCGATTCGTCGAACGCGGCTGACCGATTCAAGCTTCGCTACGATCAACCATCAGAATAATGCCGCGTTCACCGGTGCGGTCATCGGTAAACGGCTCGCACTCCGCGAGTCGGCCAACTAGTGTAAGGCAGCCCGACCGCCGACGCACCCGCCGCGCCTTCGAGCGGCCGCGTCATCCGAGAAACTCGGAAGAATCGTCTGCGAAAGCTGCTGACGGGACTTGAACCCGTGACCTCGTCCTTACCAAGGACGCGCTCTACCAACTGAGCTACAGCAGCAGGGACAAAAATTCACTCGTCCGATTTGCCGCCGAAGCATGTCACAGCGGCCGGAAGATCGCTCGAGGTCGCGCGCCAGCCTGCAAGTAAGACCCGCCAGTATAAGGCCTTGCTAAAGGGCGTCAATGCTGCGCCATGCCCAAGTTCAGGAGCGACCACACCGTATCTATCGGTTCAAATGCACCGTCCATAACAATATATACGACACCATGTTATGGAGGTTTCAGGGCCGCCAAAAGGACCAGAAAGCTTACCGGACACGTTACCGGCTCCAGCCCGGGTTTGAGGTATCCGCAGCGGCCCCCCGCCTTAACGGTGCGGCGAACGTTACATCCCCGCGTTCCTCGCGGTTTTCATGATGAACTGGTGCGGGTAGGTCGGCGCCGGGCGACTCGCTTCGTCGAGCTTCGCCAACTCCTCGCCGCTTAGCTTCAACTCGCAGGCCGCGAGATTGTCCGTCAATTGCTCAACCCGCTTCGGGCCGATGATCACGCTGCTGACCGCGGGACGATTCATCACCCAGTTAATGGCGACCGCGATCGGCGTCGTGCGATGGGCCGACGCGATTTGCTTGACCGCTTCGACGACTTTTAGATTTCGCTCGTTCACGAATTGCCGACGCCAGGAATTCGGCTCGTCGGGCGTGTCGCCGAAACGCGAGCCCTTGGGGCCGGCGCCGGTTCCCTCGTACTTGCCGGACAGGACACCGCCGCCCAGCGGACTCCACGGAAGAATGCCGATGCCATATCGCTCGCAGACGGGCATGACGCCGGTCTCGATGTCGCGGCAGACGAGGCTGTATTGCATCTGGGCAGTGACGAAGGGCTCCCAGTTCCAGCGCATGGCGAGCTGCCGACTCTCGGCGATCTGCCACGAATCGAAATTAGAGAGGCCGACGTAGCGCACCTTGCCGCTGCGAACGAAGTCGTTCAGCGTGCTGAGGGTCTCTTCGATGGGCGTGTGCCAGTCCCAGCAGTGAACCTGATAAAGATCGATGTAGTCGGTGCCGAGGCGGCGCAGGCTGTCGTGCAGGGCGATGGTCAGGTGGCGGCGGCTGGAGCCGGTGGCGTTTTCGTGTTCCGGTGGCTCGCCGAACTTCTTCACGACGGGAAAGTGGCCCTTGGTGGCGACGATGACGCGATCGCGCCGGCCTTTGATGCCCTTGGCGCAGATTTCCTCGCTGACGCCCTTGGAATAGACGTCGGCGGTGTCGATGAAGTTCCCGCCGGCGTCGAAATAGGCGGCGATGACATCGAGGCTGGTCTTTTCGTCCACGCCCCAGTCGGCCATGCCGAAGTTCATCGTTCCAAGGCAGAGTTCCGAGACTTGAATGCCGGTGTTGCCGAGTCGTCGAAGCTTCATGGATGGTCTCTCCGTGGCGGGTTGATCCGGGGGCGGATCGTCACCAAAGGTCAGTTCTCTTTTTTATTAAATGGGTTCACAACGAGCAAGAGCGGCTGCTTTCCGTCAACGGCGTCCCTGCACGCGCGGGGATCGGTCAGCACCTTGCGATTATTGGCGAAGAACGCCTTGATCGTCGCCCAGTCGGGCATGAGCAGGCTATGCCGGCCGAAATCGTTGTCGCCCTTTTTGCTAATGATGATAGAGAGGATCCCGGCCTCACCGTAGGCGTGGGCGTCGGACGCGCGATCGCCGACACCGATCAGGATGTTCGGCCAGGTGCGTTTCAATCGATCGAGGACTCGCTCCTTGAAGACGCCCTGCCTGAGCAGATCGCTCTTGCGCTGGGACACAATGATCGGCGCAGCGGGAAACTCGCGCATCGCCAGCCACTTCTTGGTCTTCTCAAGAAGGAACGATGGACGGGCAGTGAGATAGAGCAGCTCGTAGTCGTCGGTCAGCGCCGTCAGGGTCTCGCGGGCGTTTTTGAATGCCTTGGAGTCATCCTCCTCATCGAAGAGAACGTCGTCCATGTCGGTTCTGCAGATCGTATCGTCGATGTCGAGAACAACCACGACGCGCCGCGGGTCCCAGCGGAACACGCGGGCCTCGGCGCGAAGCTCGACTCCGTTGATATCGGCTGTCGCCTGAATCGTCTCGATTTTCTTATCAGGCAGCGTGCACTCGAGGATGGAGATGCCGTCTTCACGGCCGACTGCAACGCCGAGTTCCTTGTCCCCGGCGAAAAACTTAACGGGTCGATCCTCGACATCCTTGGCGAGACCGAAGAAAGTTTCTCGTCTGATGTCGGCGACGAGGAGGGTCTTGCCGTCGGGCGCGGCGATGCAGTCCTGGAGGTTGAGCATGGGCTTGGCGCAGGCCGCGGCGGTAAGCGCCCCCACCGCGAGAAACGCAAGACGGGTGACAGCCAAAATGCGATTCATGCCGATCCTCCCTGGGTCATCTTGGTGGATTGTAGAGAGGTCTGGGCTTTCTGTATCGCACCACCCCGGCGAATCACCGGGGTTCCGCGAGCTCGGACATGAACGGCGACTGTGCGAATACTACCGATGACATTGCCATCTTGGTGAACTGTCTGCTTTGATCGACGGGGTCGGACTTGCAGCACGCGGCGGTCATCGACGGCAATCACGTCTTTCGACATGGCCGCGTGGCGCGGGATGAGCGTGTCGATCTCGTCCGGGAGCATGGGGATGATCGCACCGGCGCGAACAAAGAGCGGCATGCGGTCCAGCGGGGCTTTCACCTCGATCGTCTGCCCGCCGGCGAACTGCGCCCAGCATTATCAATACCTATTCGGCCCGATCAGATGTAGTGTCGTCGGCAAGAATTGAGCCGTTAGAATACGGGAGCAGAAATGCAAGCGCGAATATCAAGGATTCCCGGCGCATGATTAGAAGGCTATACGGACGGGAGCGGTGAAGCAATTACTTAGAATCACGGTTGCGAGTACGTCGAGACTTTCCAGCGGTCTTCTTCATCGCGCCGGCCTTCTTACGGGAGAGCTTCTTGATATCTTCCAGCGATGTCTTGTCGACCCATTCGTGGCGATCCTTCGAGTAATCGCCTTTGCCCAGATCGAGCTGCTGAAGAAAGCGGCTCATCACTTCCCTCCCAAGACTCTTCTGTAACACACCGCGACCATTCTATTGGAAAATGACGATTGGACCAACGGAATTAATAACGTCGAAAAATCATTCCAAGTTTGGGGGATCTAACGAAATCGAGCCCCCGCACTCTGGACAGACACTGTTCTCTATTCCTCGAACATCATAAAAGCACCTCGGGCATCGACGAAGGGCTAGGAGTTCAGCTCGAAGACTCTTTCTGATTGACTTTCGAGCCAGCAAGATCGGCCCCAGGATTAGTCCACCTATGAGGAACACGAAGGACAAGGCTCGGGCAATTCCTTTGTATTGGACAGGGACGCCCAGCCAAGATAGCGAACAAACGAAAGCGATATCGACGGCCAGGATCGCCAAATAAAAAAAGATTATCCGGCGTGCAAAGGGTCTACACGCGCGATTCCACGCATTACTTCGGTTGTGGGATTTATAGAACCCGCGAAGCTCGGGAATAAGCCATCTCAGCATTGGATCGTCGCTTTACGGGATTATCCGACAAGCTGCCTTGAGCCATTGTGCGCCACAACTTCGATCCCGGCTTATTCTGACTGGACGACGGTAGGTCTCTTGTTCTCGAGGAGAGACCGTAATCGGGTAACTGACTTGGCCTCGCGTCGACTTCGTGCCTGCTGTTGATTATCGAATGGCCAGATTAGTCACGATACATCAGAATAAACTCTCCCGATCAACAAGTCATCCTATTTCACATCCAGCCAATTCGGCCCCCAGGCGACGTCCACCTTGATCGGAACCGTCAATTCAATCGCGTTCGACATTTCCTGCGAGATCATCGCCGCTTCTTCTTCGACGCGCTTGGCCGGGACTTCGAAGACCAGTTCGTCGTGGACCTGGATGATCATCTTCGACGGGCGCTTTTCCTCGCGGATGCGGCGGTCGATGGCAATCATGGCCCGTTTGATCATGTCGGCGGCGGAGCCCTGCACGACCGTGTTCACCGCGAAGCGCTCGGCGGCGCTGCGGGCGGCCTGGTTGCGCGAGGAGATGTCGGGGATGGGGCGGCGGCGGCCGAGGATGGTCTGGACGTAGCCATGGCGCTTGGCGTGATCAATGCACTCATCGAGGAAGCCGCGAATCCTCGGGTAGCGCTCGAAGTAGCGGTCGATGAAAATCTTCGCCTGGCCGACGTTCATGCCTGTCTGCCGGGCGAGGCCGAAGGCGGACTGGCCGTAGATGATGCCGAAGTTGACGGTCTTGGCGCTGGAGCGCTGCTCGGAGGTGACCTCCTCGATGGGCACGCCTTCAATCTGCGAAGCGACGAAGGCGTGAATGTCGCGGTCCTCGCGAAAGGCCTCGGCCAGGGCGGAGTCTCTGCTGAAATGGGCCAGCACGCGCAGCTCGATCTGCGAGTAGTCGGCCTTGAGCAGTACTTCATCCTTTCCGCCGGGCACAAAGGCGCGGCGGATACGCGCCCCCAGCGGCGTGCGAATGGGGATGTTCTGCAGGTTCGGGTCACTGCACGACAGGCGGCCAGTGACGGCGCCGGTCTGGTGGAAGCTCGGGTGAATACGGCCGGTCTTCGGCGAGATCATCTCCGGCAGGGCATCGACGTAGGTGCCCTTGAGCTTGGCGAGTTCGCGGTATTCGAGGATGAGTTTAGGAATGGGGTCGTTGGTCTGTTCGGCGAGGACATCGAGCACTTCGGCGTCGGTGGAGCGGCCGGTCTTGGTTTTCTTGACGACGGGGAGCTTGCGCTCGTCGAAGAGCACTTCGGCGAGCTGTTTGGTGGAGTCGATGTTGAAGGGCCGGCCGGCGATGCCGTGGATTTCATCGCGCAGGCCGACCAGGCGATCGGACATCTCGTTGGAGAGCCCGGCAAGGAGCTGGGTGTCGATGGTGACGCCGAGGTATTCCATTCGGGCGATGACATCGACGAGCGGCAGTTCCAGATCGGTGAAGAGCGAGGTGAGCGTGGGATCGGTCATCTGCCCGCGAAGGACCTTGCAAAGTCGCCAGGCGATGTCGGCATCTTCGCAGGCGTATTCGCAGGTGCGGTTGGTGGGCACCTGATCAAAGGTCGTCTGATGCTTGCCTTTGCCGATAAGGTCGTGGGTCTTGATCTTGCGGTAGTGGAGCAGTTCCTCGGCGAGCTTGTCGATGCCGTGCGAGCCGCGCAACGGGTCGAGAATGAAGCTTGCGATCATTGAGTCGAAATCGACGCCGTGGACTTCGATACCGGCGGCCTTGAGGACGACAATGTCGTACTTGAGATTCTGGCCGCACTTCTTGATGCGTTCGTTTTCAAAGATGGGCTTCAGGTGGCGGACGGCGACATCCTGCGGGATGAGGCGGCCGACGCCGCGCACCGCGATGTAGTAGGCGTGATCGGCCTCGAAGGCAATGCTGATGCCGCAGAGGTCGGCGGCGGCCGGGACGAGACCGGTCGTCTCGGTGTCGAATGCGAATGCCGGGAGCCTGGCGAGTTTCGCGGCGAGATCGGCCAGGGCCTTCTCAGTGTCGATGAGCTGATACTTGCCGGAAGATTCGGCGACGGTGGCGAACAGGCCGGCGTCTTCGGGCGGCTCCTCCTTTTTGGCGGCGGATCGTGCGGAACTGGGCGTTGCGGCGGGCGCATCGTCACCGCTTTCGCCGGTCGTCACCCGGGCGATCATGCGATTCATGCCCAGTTCGGCGAGGATGGGCGTCGCGGCGGCGGCGTCAAAGCGAGAGACATCGGCGGCGGCGAGGTCGAATTCGAACTCGACGTCGTCCTTGAGCGTGACGAGTTGTCGCACGACCTCCATGCGCGGTCTGAAGGCGAGGATGTTTTCCTTGAGCTTGGGGGTCAATTCGTCGGCGCGGGCGATGATGTTGGCGACGGTGCCGTACTTGTCCAGCAGGTCGGCGGCCTTCTTGGGGCCGACGCCGGGGACGCCGATGATGTTGTCCACGCTGTCGCCGATGAGCATCTGGGCCTCGACGGCCTTGTCCGGGCCGTAGCCCTTTTCTTCGATCATCGCGGCAACGTCGATCACACGATCCTTGCCGGGGTCGAACATGAAGACATGCTCGCCGAGCAGTTGATCGAGGTCCTTGTCGCGACTTACGAGGTAGATGTCGAAATCGGCTGCGTATTTGCGGCACAGTGTCGCCAGGATGTCATCTGCCTCGTAGCGCTCCTTGCGGAGGATCGGCACCTTCATGGCCTGGAGAATGGAGACGATGCGGTCGATCTGGGGAGGGAGGTCTTCCGGCGGCGGCTCGCGTTTGCCTTTGTAGCTCGCGTCGAGGTCCACGCGAAAGACGGTCTCATCGGCGACGTCCATCGTCATGGCCAGATAGTCGGGTTTTCGATCGCGCAAGAGGCCCAGGAGCATCTGCAGGAAAACGTGGACGGCGCGCGTCTGCTCCCCGGTCGGTGAAGTCAGCGCGCGGAACGGGGCGTAATAGGCGCGGTAGATTTGAGCGTGACCGTCGATGAGGTAGAGGGTTTTTCGCGGCATTTCGAGTGGGCCTCGCGGGGCGGTTTTCTGCGGGGCGCGACGGAATGTCAAGCCGGGACGTGAGTCGGATTCGCGCCGGGCCCATAAGTTCGACAGTCGGATAACTATCAGCTTGCGGATTTGCGGACGGCCGGGCGGGCGGTCGGTTAAAGCGGCCTGGAAACGGGTCCGGACGTTGACATTCGGGGTTGGTTCGCAGATACTTGAGTATGCTCTGCTGTGCCGAGAGTTGAGTTGGCCTACCGGACGGTACCCACCCCAGCGGAGCGACCGAGACTACAGCGAATAGCCACACTGCCGGGGGGCGGTATCCGAAGATAACTGCGGATAAGCCCACAGCGTCGATTACGAGGAGAAGCCATGGCGGGAGCAGTTCCCCAGCAACGCGGAGGATCCAACGCGACGACGATCGGCATGGTCGTTTCGATCATCGTCGCCGTGCTGCTACTGGGCGCCCTGATATGGCTCATCACCCAGCAGGAGCAGCTTAGCCAGAACGCCGATCAGGCCGTGGCGGCGCGGGTACGGATCAACAAGGAACTGGAAGACTTGAAGGCATCGGCAGGCTTGGTCGTCGGCGCCATGACCGGCGACGCGAACGAGGCCCCGGTTTCGGCGCGCAACAAGCTGGAAGCGTCTCTCGCGAAGATTCGCGATGACGGGCGGGTTCCTGCTCCCGACGAGATGACGGCGACGGTCGGCTCGGTCGGCGTGATCGATCAACTCTATCAGCTTTACCTCGGAGAGCTTGATGCGAAAGCGAAGCTGATGGCCGGCTTCGATAAGGCGAACGCCGACCTGAAAGACGCTCTGGCCGCCCATTCCGATTTGCAGAAAAAACTGGCCGATGATCTTTCAAAATTAAAGTCAAAGGTTGACGAGCTGCAGAACGCCAAGACCGAATTCGAGCGAATCAAGTCCAGCGAGACTCAGGCCCTGGCGAGCCAGATCGGCGCGAAGCAGGACGCCCTGAACGCCCTCCGGCGCGAATCTGTAGACATGCGTCGAAAGGCCCGAGACGAACTCCTTCGGCGTGAGTCATTGCTGGATCAGCAGCGCGAAGCGCTTGCTTCGCTGCGCGGTCCCGGCATCGACGCCGGACAGGAACTGGCCATAGCCCAGACGCCTGTAGGAACAGTGATGCGCGCATTGCCGGGCGATTCGCTGGTGCACATCGATCTTGGCCGCGAAGACAACGTGCGACTGGGAATGAGCTTCAGCGTTTACTCGGCGGAAGAGCGGATTCCAGCGGACGGCCGCGGCAAGGCGCACATCGAAGTCGTGAGCGTCGATCGTCGAACGGCCGAGTGCCGGGTCACGACGCCGCCGTCTCCCGACAATCCCATTCTCGAAGGCGACAGCATCGGCAACATCGTGCTGAGCCGAGACCGATCCAAGAAGCAGCGATTCTGCATCGTCGGTCAGTTCGACATCGATTTCGACGGAACCGCGGACGTTCGCGGGCCCGAAGCCATCGCGGCGCTGGTGAAGCGATACGGCGGCGAAGTGGTCGATCATGTGGACGCGACCACGGATTATGTCGTTGTCGGTCTCGAACCGCCGAACGCCCCGTCCAACCTGACGCTTGAAGGTCGCCGAGGCGCCGAAGAGCCGATCGAAGATGCGACGGCGTCGGATGAGTCGGCTGATGAGTACAGCGAGGACGCCGACGTATCTGACGACGAAGACGAGTCCTCGGACGATGAGGAAGACGTAGCGCCCGACGATAGCGACGATGAAGACGCGAACGCTGATGATGCCGATGCCGAAGAAGATGACGCATCAGACGACGAAAACAGCGATGATTTTGATGATGAAGACGCCGAGTCCGACGAGGAGGGCATCCCCGCAGGCGATGAGGATCCTTCTGACGACGAGCCGCAGGCCGCGGGCAGCGCTGCCGCGGCGCCGTCCGTTCCCACCATCGCCCGCAATCCGGTCGTTGATCCGACCCGATCGCCTCGACTTCGCCGGGCGATGAGCGAGCGCGATCGTTACGACGAAGCGATCTATCGGGCGAGGATGTTCTCGATTCCTCGATTGCCGCAGGATCGATTCTTCAACTTTGTCGGCTTGGAAAGCGGCCGCGAGGCGGCGCGGGCGCTGGATCAGTAAGCTGATTACGCGATAAACGCCGACGCGGCCATCCAGTTAAATTGAGCCTGGGCGATTGGCTTTCAGAAGCGGGGCTGCTTCTTGCGCTTCTTCGTCTGCGCGTCGCGGCGGGATGATTGGAGCTGACGCGCTTCTTCGGCCTTCTTAGCCAGGCGCTCCAGCAGGCCCGGCGGCTTGCCATTGGCGCCGCCCGAACCACCGCGGTCATCGGTTCGACCATCGTCCGGCGGGCGCTTCTTCAATTCAAAATCGCCGCGTTCATCCTTCTCACGAATATGCTTCTTGATGCGATACTGCTCGGCCATGCCCAGCAGGTTTGAGGAGAGGATGTACAGGTTGAGCCCGCTGGGGAAGTTGTAGAAGAGGAAGCCGAAGAAGATGGACATGATGTTCATCATCTTCTGCTGCTGGGCCATGGGGTCGGCAATCGGTTTTCCCTGCTCATCGAGCTTGGGGGCTGCCGGCACGGCGGGCTTGGTCAGTTTCTGCATGAACTTCTGCTGCGCGTACATGGTGATGGTCATGATGATCGGCAGCAGGTTGAACCCGGTGATCGGACCAGTCATCGCGCCGAGCAGGGGAATGTGAAAGCTGGAGTTAAAAGGAATCAGGGCGTCCGGCGAGGACAGATCGTTGATCCAGAAAAAGAACGGCTGGTGCCGCATGTCGACGTTGGTATTCAGCGTCGTCCACAGGGCGACCCAGATGGGCATCTGAAGGAACATCGGCAGACAGCCGAGGATACTGCCGGCGGGGTTCACGCCCTCTTCGCGATAGAGCTTCATCGTCTCTTCGTTGAGCTTTTGCTTGTCGTTCTTGTATTGCTGCTGGATCGCCTCGATCTTCGGCTTGATGGACCCCATTGATTTCTGCATCTTCATCATGTTGACCTGACCCCGCTTGGTGATGGGGTGCAGGATGGTGCGCACGATGACGACGAGGATGATGATGGCGATGCCATAGTTGCCGACGACGCCGTAGAGCTTTGTCAGCAGCCAGAGCATTCCGACGGTGATGATGCGGAAGGTGAAGCCCGACTGATCGACGTGCTGGGCGATGTCGTAGTGACGCTCGGCGGCCTGGGGCATGGTTGCCCAGAGCTTGCTGCTCTTCGGCCCGCAGAATGCGTCGGCGGCAAGCATCATCTTCGCGCCAGGGGCAATGGTGCCGGTGGAGAGAACCTGCTCAAAGGTCAGATCGTCTACCGCTGAAGGATCATCGAACAGGGTCTTGCCGGTCACTTTCACGAGTGCGTCGGACCATGCCTGCTTCGCCTTGTCAGACGGCAGCGGACAGACGATGCATGCGAAGTACTTGCTGCCCAGGGCGGTCCAGAGGGTGTGCTCACCTTCACCCGGCAGGAGTTCCTTCTCGCCGCCATCGCTCTTGAAGACGTCGGATCGCAGGGCGTGCTGGCCATCGGTGATCTTCCCGTCCGAATCGACGATGGCCGAGACGATGCGGCGAAACTCGCGCTGCGGATCGTCATTCTTAATGCCGACGGGCCCGCGCACGGTGAGGATCAAATCCCGCGGCTGGTCGGTGAGGTTTTCTATTTGGGTCCGGATCGCCAGATGATAAGCATGCTTATCAAGTTCATAGACACGGCTTAAACGAAACGCCGGACGACCCTCGTCCGTGATAAATGTGCTCAGGACGGCCTGCTGCCCGGTCTCGGTCGGGCTTTTCTCGACCTGCCACATGGCGGCCGATACGTCGAGTTCGCCGAGCGTCGTGTCCTTGTTCTTTCTGATCTTGACATGCTCAAGGACAAACGACTCGACGCTGCGATCGGTCTTGGGATCAACGACGGGAGAGAGGAGCACGTATGGATCGTCGTCCGGATTCTTTCGATCCTTGGCGACGTGATTGCGATGCCGGGAAAGAGTGACCGATTCGACGCCGGCGCCGCGCGGCGTAATGACCACTTTCATCTCGTACGGATTGCCCTCTGACGCATCGTCATCGCCGAGCGCGACGGTCGCACTGTCCGCGGCGGAGGAGATAGCCCACTGAGCGGCCGGCGCGTTTGAAGCGGGCGGGACACTCGCGATACTCGGCACCTGCTCGGATGGCTGGGACGCGGAATCTTCAATCTGCGCCATGCCGGTATCGGATGAGGGCGCAGACGGTACGGTCGTCGTCTGGCCTTGCGACGGCTTTACCGGCGGGTACATCACCTCCATCAGCTTGAACCAGCCCACCATGATGAGCAGGCAAAGGCTGAAGGCGATCATCGTTCTTTTGGCCTGATTATCCATTTGAATCTTTCAGGATGCGGGAATTCGAGGCGGCACGCAAGGCCCGGCGGCGGAGAGGGATGTGTCGCTTATTTTCCTTCAAAAAGCCTCATTCCGAGGAAGTCGTCGAGGTTGGGGTTATCTCGGATCCGCTTCGCCGTCACCTGGATGTTGTATTCGACGCGGATGAACTCGACTTCGTCGCCATCGACGATCACGTAGGCCGCGCGCGGATCTCGATCGCGCGGCTGACCGACCGAGCCGACGTTGATGATGACTTTCTCATCGCCGATCGTGTAGCGGCGGTCGTCGCCCAACTCGTCGGGCGGCTCGAAATAGGGATCATCGACGAAGACGCCCGGCACATGGGTATGACCGCAGAAGCAGGTGAGCTGCTCCATGCGCTCGAAGTTCGCCAGCAGCTTTTGCGGCGCGGTGAACACGTCGTCGGGGAAAAGATATTCGTTGATCGGCTTGCGCGGTGAGCCGTGGACGAAGAGCAGGCCGTCCATCTCATTGCGCGGCGACAGGCCGCCCAGAAAACGCCATCGGGCATTTCGCTTGTCCGCATCTTTCTCATCTTCCAGCGCGGTTCGGGTCCAGAAGGCGGCCTTCTCGGCGGCGACGTTGAAATTCGCCGGTTCGTAGAAGACGGCGTGGTCGTGATTGCCGCAGAGGCTCCACTTGCACGTCTTGGCCACCAGGTCCAGACAGTCCGCCGGGTCCGGCCCATAGCCGATGATGTCGCCGAGGCAATAGACCGTCTCGATGCCGCGCTGGTTGATGTCGCCCAGCACGGTCTTGAGTGCTTCAAGGTTCGAATGGATGTCGGAAATAATGGCGAACATTCGGTTGGATTGCCCGGTCGGTATTGCCCCTGAGGCGTGTGTTTATTCCTGAATCAGCCGCCTGATTTCTGGGGGGCACTGGCCTCGTCGATGAGCATGATCGGTATCCCCTCGCGGACGGGGTAGCGGAGGCCACAGCCCGAACCGGTGCATTCCAGCCACGCCTCCGCGTTTTCCCCCGGCTGGGCGGCCTTCTGTTCGACGGGCTTCTTGCAGCTCGGGCAGACCAGAATGTCGAGCAAGTCCTTGTCGATCATGTGCTTAAGGCTCCAGCGGTCGTGTCATCGCCGATTCCGGGGCGGTCCCGGGCGCGAATCCATGATGCTAGGGAAAGGGAAAGCGGACGTCAATTGTGCAGGGCGGGGTACATTTTTCACGAATCGCCGAAACGAGCTTCAGGCCTCCATGGTGCATTCGGGCAGCAAGTCCCGCAACCGATCACGCCGCATTCATGATTAGCGTTTTATTTAGTGGCGTCGCCACGTTCGGCTCAGGAGCCCGCCGCTTCGTCCGCCGTCCCGGCGAGCGATGCGTTGTCATCGCCCTTGCCCTTGCTCATCGCAGCCGGCGCGGGCTTCCAGCTTATCTCGATAGAGAGGTCACTGATTTCCACGGTGGCCGAGAGCGACTCCGCATCGCCGGCGTTGGTGTCGCAGCGGCCGGAGACGATCAGGTAGTAACCGCGATCCGGCTCGAAGCGGGCGTCGAAGACCAACTCCTGCTGATTGCCTGACGACTTCGGGCCGCTGCCGATCACGGTCGAGAGCAGGTTGGCGTTCTTCAATTCCGCCCCGATCGAGTCTTTGATGAAAAATGTGAGGGCACTGGTCGCGGTCGGCGCGCCGGCGATCTCATCCCCGGGCTGCGTGCTGACGTTGTTCGACTCGCTGACCTTCAACCGTACTTTGACGACGGCGTCGAGCGCTTTGCCGGTCTTGTTGTCGAAGGTGTAGCCGAACTGGAATTCGCCCCAGGCGCTGCCATTCTTCTGGCACTCCGCGCGGCACATCGCCCCGGCCGGACCTCTGCGCTTCGACTCGCCACGGCCCGCACCGATTTGTCCGGAGCGGAAGGAGGCGTAATTAAAGTCCGCCGGGCCCGGCACGGTCAGGCCGCCGGTCGCCGCCGCCGCAGAGTCGATATCGGGCCGTTCGGCTTCGGGTAGTTTAACCTCGGCCGTCGTCCCGCCGCCGCCGCAGCCGGCAATCGCCAGCGCAAAAGTCGCCATCCCCCAAACCGCACACCGCGTGACCGTGGCCGAATGATTTGTTTGCATGATGGCGGTTAGGGTAAGACGGCCGTTAAATCGTGTAAAGCGTTGGCGGAAAACGCCGGAACGCCTGGAATTCAAGAAACGCCAGGACCGATGGGGACACATGTATGGGGCGGGGGCGCGGAGCTTGCTTGCCCGATCTGAGGGCCGAGGCGACAATCGCCGCGCTCCCACGCCTGCCGAAAGGGGCGGGGCCATGCCGCCGTGCGGGGCAAAATGCGGAAGGCACGAAAGGACCGACACCATGATTCAGAGCAGCCACAGCCTCGAGCATCACGGCATCAAGCCGGGCAAGAGCGTGCACCATAATCTTACCGCCGCCGAACTCGTCGAGCAGGCCATCGCCCGAAAGGAAGGGCAATTGACCAACTTTGGGGCGCTGGCGGCACTGACCGGCAAGCGCACCGGCCGCTCGCCTAATGACAAGTTCGTGGTCAAGGATGCGGGAACCGAATCGACCGTCGCCTGGGGCAAGACCAACCAGTCGATGACCACCGAGACCTTTGACAAGCTGCACAAGCGGTGTGTCGAGCATCTCAACCAGCAGGACTTGTTCGTCGTCGATGCATATGCCGGGGCGGATCACAAGTATGGCATGCCGATTCGCGTCGTGACGCCGAAGGCCTGGCACGCGCTGTTCGCCCGGCAACTCTTCCGCCGCCCGTCGGCTGATGAGATCGCCAGGAGCGTTCCCGAGTTCGTCATCCTCGCCGCGCCGGACAGCCACGCCGACCCGAAGTCTGACGGCACCAACAGCGAGGCCTACATCGTCGTCAACTTCACAAAGAAGATGGTGCTCATCGGCGGCACGCATTACGCGGGTGAAATCAAGAAATCCATCTTTTCCGTGCTTAACCATATCCTGCCGGATAAGAGCGTGTTCCCGATGCATTGCTCGGCGAACGTCGGGCCCGGCGGGGATGTCGCCCTGTTCTTCGGGCTCTCCGGCACCGGCAAGACAACGCTGAGCGCAGACCCCGATCGGCGGCTGATCGGCGATGATGAACACGGCTGGTCGGATCGCGGGGTGTTCAATTTCGAGGGCGGGTGCTACGCGAAGTGCATCCGGCTTTCCAAGGAGCGCGAGCCGCAGATTTACCACGCCCTGCGCTTCGGCGCTGTACTGGAAAATGTCGTCGTCGATCCGAACACGCGGGCCGTCGATTTCGACAACGACAAGTACACGGAGAACACCCGCGCGGCGTACCCGGTGGAGTTCATAGACAATGCGATCCCTGAGGGGCTGGCGAACGCGCACCCGAAGGCTGTTGTGTTCCTGACATGCGATGCGTTCGGCGTGCTGCCGCCGATCTCGCGGCTGACGACGACGCAGGCGATGTATCACTTCCTGAGCGGCTATACCGCCAAGCTCGCAGGCACCGAGGCGGGCGTCGGCAGCGAGCCGCAGGCCACCTTCAGCACGGGGTTCGGCCAGCCGTTCCTGACGCGGAGCCCGATGGTGTATGCGAAGATGCTGGCTGAGAAGATCGCGAAGCATGGCTCGACCTGCTACCTCATCAACACGGGCTGGTCGGGCGGGGGATACGGCGTGGGTCAGCGGATCGCCCTGCCGGCGACGCGGGCCATGGTGTCGGCGGCCTTGCGCGGCGATCTGGAGAACGTCTCGACGACGACGGACCCGGTGTTCGGGCTGCACATTCCCGCGAAGGTGACGGGGGTTGATCCGGAGCTGCTCGTTCCGCGAAACCGCTGGCCGGACCAGGCGGCGTATGACGAGAAGGCGAAGGACCTCGCGCAGCTATTCATCAAGAACTTCGAGAAGTTCCCGGATGCGACGGCGGACGTGAAGGCGGCGGGGCCGAAGGGCTGATTGGTCAGGGAGCCCGGCATGCTATCTTGTTTGTAGTGCCGATTGATACCCTGAGGGCGCCAACATCAATTGGGGTGCGCAAATCAAGCGACATGCAATAATAGGAGGACCGCGGTGAGAAACACTTCCAAGAATCGTTTGCTTGCCTATCTTGCATCGGCATTCTTTGAGATCGTGCTTACGGGTTGCGTTGCAGATCCTTCGACCGTCAATGGCCGCCTTGGCTCGTTCATGAGTGCCGCAAATCCGGATTATTCTTCTGAGGGCCCAAAAGAATCACTCTTGCTTTGGGAAAGGCCGAATGTGGCTGATCGCCTTTACTGTCCCGCTGTAAAGGGGCTTTGTGCTTTCAGCAACGAGGCTGGCGAAGTTTGGGGTATTCAGGCGGCGTACTGGTCGGACAGTGAACGCAAGCTCCATTGCCTCATAGATGTTGATGTTCCAGAGACATTTCTCGAGCCGCCTGAAAAGCCGACAGAGGATTACTTAAGAGAAGGCGATATTGCATTGCAAGAGTACCACCGCGAGCCGAGGGAATGGTGGGGCGACTCTACTCCAACCTCGCTTCCTTTGTGGAGAGTCGTTGAGGGCAACGAGCGGCTAAAGAAAAATGAAGCGCATGCGATTCATGCAGCCATTCAGAGCTATGACGATTTTCCGATTGGAGATCGGCGCGGAATCTCTCGTGAGATCAAGCCTCTCCCGCCAGAAGATATGGAGTCTTACCTGTATTGGTTTGCGGGTCTCTTTCCTCACCCGTCGAGGTTTCCAACAGAAAAAGGCCGCCTGCAACCGGGCGATGACCTGGGCGTTCGAGGTACCTTCATTCGAGACGTCCTCGGTCGCTGCTTCGCGTCATTTGATCTAAGTGGACTCGACACTCCGGGTTTCCGCAAATCGCTCAAGTTTCGATTCATGTGGGATACGGAAGTTGAAGTGTCGCGGCTGGACGAGCGACGTGTGCGCATCGAGGCAAGCATCTATTTCAAGAAACTGCCCGCTGAAGACTCAATCCAAAAGCAAAGGGCTGCAACTGCCTTGGACGGTAACTCTGCGAAGTAGCAATAAGGTTTTCCGATCCACGGATAGGTCGCTACGGTCCAAGCATACTCATGAAATCATTTCGTAAAGAACTGTGGTTCGAACTCAAGACCCGGCGGGGGTATGTCAACATCACGCCGCAGGTGGAGACGGCGATCGAGGAGAGCGGCGTTCGCGAGGGGCTTTGCCTCGTCAACGCGATGCACATCTCCGCCAGCGTCTTCATCAACGACGACGAACGCGGGCTGCACGCCGACTTCGAGACGTGGCTCGAGGGCCTCGCCCCGCACGAGCCGGTGAACCAATACCGCCATAACGACACCGGCGAGGACAACGCCGACGCCCATCTCAAGCGGACGATCATGGGCCGCGAGGTCGTCGTGGCCATCACCGACGGTAAGCTCGACTTTGGCCCGTGGGAGCAGATTTTCTACGGCGAATTCGACGGTCGCCGGCGCAAGCGCGTGCTGGTGAAGTTCATCGGGGAATAAAAGGGGACTGCGGACCCCATCCTGATTTCCGGTTGCCGCTGCCCGCCAACGGACGGATAATGCCCCTCCGTAGTATCCGCGATCTCATCGCAGCCGAGGGCCGTATTAATATGATGATCAATGCTCACTCCGGAAAAAATCAAATTGCTGTTCCGCGAATGGCTCTTGTCCTGGCGGCGATCTGCCTCATCGCAGGTTGTTCCACTGTGGGTCGAAATGAAGACTTGAGAGCCAAATTCGCGGCGCGAAAGGCGGCCCAGCCGTCAGACCTCGATCGCGCCGCAGCTTCGAAAACGCCACCGCCCGCACCAGCCTCAGGGGTAGGCTGGATTCGCCCCGCGTCCGATCGCGAGCCCGCCTCGCAGGGCGACAAGCGCATCGTCATTTACACCGCGCAGTTTCGCATTGTCGTGCAGGAGATTGAGGCGGCGATCGATGCGATGGAGCGGCTGGCCGAGGCACAGGGCGGCTACGTGCAGTCCATCAGCGGGAATCAGATCGTCATTCGCGTGCCGGTGGCCAAGTATCAGGCTGCGGTCGCTGAGGTCGAGTCGCTGGGCAACGTCGCGCGGCGCGATCTCCAGGCGACCGACGTGACCGAGGAGTATGTCGACCTGCAGGCGCGCCTCAAGAATTCCATGGCCGTGCGCACTCGGCTGGAGGCGCTTCTGGCCAAGGCGGAAGATGTCGAAGCCGCGCTGGCGGTGGAGAAGGAGCTCAACCGCGTTGGTGAGGAGATCGAGCGTTTGCAGGCCAAGCTGGAAGTGCTCAAGAATCGCGTGGCCTACAGCACCATCACCGCGGACTTTGAACGAGTGTATCGCGCCGCCCCGCTGCCGCAGCAGTTCAAGCTGCCGTTCAACTGGCTGAAGGAACTGGACCCGTCGCGGCTGACGCGCGAGTACTAAGTGGAGCCGACCATGAAGCGAATCGCGACTATTTGCGTAACGATGTCGGCCGCCGCGCTCTTCGGCTGTATGCCGATCGAACCGCCGGAGGGGTACATCAAGGACTCATCCAGCCACGCGTACGACTTCAAGGCGGTCTCGGCGCGCGGGAATGTGATCGCCTGTAACGTCCGTGCGAATGAAAACAGCAAGGCCGACTTGAAGTACTGGTCCGACGCCGTCGAGTATCAGAAAGTGGACATCGACGGCATGCGACTGGCCGGGCGCGAGACGATCACCTCGAATGGGGGCACCAAGGGCGTGCTTTTCAACTTCGAGTCCGGCGAGGGGCAGGGCAAGACGGCCTATCTCGTCGCGCTCTATGTCACACCGATGCGCATCTACACCATCGAAGCCACGGGCCCGGCCGATTCGATCACCAGGGACATGGACAAACTAAAGGCGTCGATGCAGTCAATTCGATAGCGCGAACACCGCGGACGATTCGCCTCCCAATCGGGCAGGAGATCGTCGTCCTATTCCGGCAAAGAGTCGCAGGTGGGTGTCGCGCGTGGCGGGGAACTCCTGCCCCACTCAATCGATACCGAAATCACGAAGCTGATGAATTGCCCGGGCTAATTACGCGCGGCGAGCGAGGGCTTGGCGCCGTCGGGGGGCACTTTGAGAACCTGGCGGGAGGAGCTGATCACGCGGCCGTCCTCCCGGAGGTACTTGGCGACGATGGCGATCTGCTTGCCGGCCACGTCGACTTCATCACCCCAGTTGAGCCGGATGCCGTATCCCCAGCCAAGGGCGGTTTGCTTCTTCGATCGCCATGCGTAGGCCTCGTCGGCGGTCATGACCCATTCCTTGACCTGAGTCGCCACTTCCTTGCCGAGCGGATCGGTGTCGAGGCGGTACATGGCAATCGCGATGGTGCCGGTGCCGAAGACGCCCTTAGGGGCGGAGGGGCCTTCGAGATAAAGGCTGAAGCTGACGCCATCGACTTTTTTGCTGCCGTCGTTCTTGAAGGAGAGCCACGGCGTCTGGCTGAAGAACTTGTTGACGCGGACAATGTTGGTCTCGACCGGAGCCGAGTCGCGCGCGAGGAGCGGACGATTCGCCGCCTCCCACTTGGCGATTTCCTGCTCGGTGCAACCTGTCGACAGGGCGAGAACAAAAAGGCCCGCCGCGCAGATTGCGGCGCGGGTCGCGTTTTGCGTTAAATGCCGTGGTCGTCTGATCATCGGCCGACCTCCAACTCTTTCGTTGTGCGCCGCGCGACCATGTCCTCGCCGGATGGCGCCATGGGGCCATACTTGAGCGGCTCGGGGCCGTACTTGGGCTTGTCGCTGTCGGGCTGATCCTTCGTCTTGACCGGCTCGGCGGGAAGAACTTCGCTGTCCTCCATGTAAGTGCCTTCCGGCAACGGGGCGTCGGGGCTCAGCTCCGGCGGGGCTTCGAGCGAGTCGATCTCGTCGGCCGACTCGGCCTTGACCTGCAGCTTACCCATCAGGACGCTCTGTTTCATTTCGTCGGTGATGATGCCGGACTCGTCGCGCTTCTCGATGGAGATACGTCGGGCATCCTCCACCGTGCGGACGACCGTCGGTGTCATGGCGATGAGCAATTCGGTGCGATTCTTCGTCCGTGAGGTCGTGCGGAAAAGGACGCCAAGCCCGGGAATATCGCCCAGGAGAGGAACCTTGCTCTCGGACTCGTTCTCGGTCGTCGTGATGAGACCGCCGATGACCACCGTTTCGCCATCCTTGACCGCGACATTCGTTGAAGCGGTTCGGCGGTTGAAGATCGGGGCGAAGGCGCCGGGGGCGATCTGAATCGTGGAGTCCGTGATGGAGGACACTTCCGGCTCAACGAGCATGTACACAAAGCCATCAGGATTGATGTGCGGCTCGACGTTGAGGATCACGCCGACTTCCTGGTATTGCACCTGCGTGGAAGTCTGCCCGCCGAAGGTCTGTGCGCCGCTGGGCGTGGGCACGCTTTGACCGATCTGGATCGTGGCCTGCTGATTGTCCTGGCACATGATCATCGGTCGCTGAATGACTTCCAGGCGGCTGTCGGCCTGGAGGGCGCGGACGAGGAAGTTGAAGTCTTCACCGGTGATGGTGAATGAGAATCCGCCCAGTCCACTGCCGGAGGCGCCGAGATCGGTACCGCCGACGACGTCAAAGTGGCTGCTCTGGAGAATGCCATTGGGCCCGGCGACGGCGGTCTCGCTGAAGCGGAGTTCCTGAAGGGCAAACTCCAGCCCCATCTCGAAGCGATCATCAAGCGAGACTTCGGCGATCATCACCTGGATCATCACCTGCGGCGGGGCCATGTCGAGTTGTTCGATCAGCGAGATGACCTGCTGCTTGTAGCGCGGGCTCGCCGAGACAACGAGCTGGTTCGACTCCGGATGGGAGATGACGGAGACTTCCTGCTCCATGAGGCGCTGCGGCGAGACAGTCTCGCCGAGGCTTTCGAGGCGCTGCACCTCGGCATCGAAGTATTCCTGGAGCGCGCCCTGCATCTCGTCGGAGGTCTGATTGACCAGGGTGTAAACGAAGTTGTCGCGGTCCTGGATCGGCCGCGAGTCGAGCTGGTCGATCACGTCGGCGACGACGTCGATATCCTCGGGCCAGCCGGCGACGATCAGTGAATTGGTCCGCTCGTCCGGCACAAAGGTGGTCTTGGGGCGACCGAAGGTACCCTTGCGCGACGAGCCTTCCTGCGAGGCGGCGGTGGGCGCGCCTCCGGTGGAGGTGCTGCCGCCCTCGACTTCGACGGAACGATCACGCTGGAATTCGGCCTGGTCCTCGGCCCCTTCGTCCTGTGCGAACATGTCCGTAAGCAGTTCGACCATCTTGGTCGCGTCGGCGTTACGCAGCATGAACACCTTGACGAGCACCGAGCGCTTTTGAATCTGGTCCAGCTTGGTGACCAGTTGTTCGATGAGCCGAAGCGCCGGGGGCGGGGCTACGGCGACGATGGCGTTGGTCCGAACGTTGAATGTGATCTGCACGTTCTCGCGAATCGTGCGCAGGAAAATCTCGCGGCCCTGCGGATCCTTGTCTGCATAGGAGACAAGAATGGAGGAGAGGGTTCGCTTCGCATCATCGCCCGATGCGGACGAGCCGCCGCTGCCGCCTTCACCAGCCGCGCCGGTCATGATCTGATTGAGAACGTCGGCCATCTTCTCGGCGTCTTCGTTTTCGCAGAGATAGATGCCGATTTCGACCTGACCCTTGACCTCGGTCTGATCGAGCCGCTTGACGAGAGAAACGATGTTCTCCAATTCGCCCGGCGCGGCGGTGACGACGACGGAATTGGTCCGCTTGTCTTCCACGACGCCAATCGACTTGGCGGAGGAACCACCTTCGCCGCCGGACTCGCCGGACTTGTACAGCTCTTCGAGAATCTCTTTCACGCGCTCGGCCGGCGCCTTTTCAAGGGCAATCACACGGGCCATTTGCAGGATGGTCGAAGGCCGATCGAGACGGGTCACCAGGTCTCGGATGAGCAGATGATCTTCTCTTGAAGCATTGATGAGCAGGGCATTGCGGCCGTTATCCGGCTCGACCGTGACGGTCACGTTGGGCACCTGGACGCCGGTGTCGCCGCCGCCTTCGCGCGGCTTGTTGCGCTCTTCGAAGACCTTCTTAATCATCTCGCCGATTTTTGCGGCCGGTGCCTCCTGAAGGGTATAGACCTCCATGAGCTGGCCGGGCGTGCCGGGCGGAACGTCGAGACGCTTGATGAGTTCGACCGCGCCGTCGATGCCGTCCTTGGTGCCGCCGACGATGATGCGATTGCTTCGCTCATCGGCGAAGACGGTGATGCCGAAGCCGGACTTGCTGCTGCCGCCGCTGCTTCCGCTGGAACCGCCGGTGTCGCGGATTTCGTCGAGCTTCTTGAAATAGTCCGCGACCTGTGCGGCGATCTTCACCGAGTCGCCGTGCTCGACAATGACCATCTTGGTGATGGCCACGTCCCACGGCGTCGTGACGCTGTTCATCCGCTTGTAGACTTCGCGGATGAGGTTCATGTTCTCCGGGGAGGCCGAGACGAGGAGCATGTTCGACCGATCGTCGATGCTGACCGTCACCTTGTCGCGCTTCTTGGCGGTCTCGCTGTCGCTGCTGGCGCCCGGCTTGTAGATGCCGTTGTCCTTGAACAACTCGTCGATGGTGTCCTTGACGCGGTGGGCGCCGACGTTGTCACAGACGAAAAACTCGACCACGCCGGGGACGCCCAGTTCCTGATCCAGCTCCGTGACCTTCTGCATGAGCACGTCATAGTTCTCGCGCGAGCCGGCGAAGAGCATGGCGTTGGTCGTCTCATCGATCTCGATGGCCACCTTATCCTCGGGGCGGCTCTTGCCTTCGACCGTGCGCATCTCGGCGCGCTTGTCGAAGAGGGCCTGGAAGGCGGACTGAAGCTGCTTGGCGGAATTGAACTTCAGCCGGATGACGTAGATGTTCGCCATTGGGTTCAGCTCCAGCGCCTCGATCTTGTCGACCACGTTCTTGATCGCGTCGAAGTCGGCCTTGGCCGCGGCGACGATCAGCGAGTTGCTTCGCTCGTCGGCGACGATGGCGGGGGTCTCCAGCTTGAAGCCGTCGCCCTCATCCTGCTGCTTGGCCCGTTGATCCCAGAGGTCCTTCAGCTTGTCGGCCAGCTCGGTCGCGTTGGTGTTCTTGACGGTGATGGTGCGAATGTCATCCATCAGAAGCGTGGAGGGAATGTCGAGTTTCTTGATGAGGACCTTGAGCTCTTCGAGGCGGTTGGCCTTGGCGGCGATGATCAGAGACTTGGACTGCGGGTGACCCTTGATGATGACCGTTTCACTCTTGCCGGCATTGGCCGAGGTGCCCTTGGGAAGGGCCTCGGCGCGCTCTTTCATCATCTCCGAAAGGGCCTTCTCCAGTGCCGAGACGCTGGCATATTCCAGCCGGACCAACTCGAAGGGCATCACGTCCAGCCCCTTCTGGTCCAGCCGCGTCACCAGGTCGGACAGGACTTCAAGCGACTCGGGCCGGCCGACGAGCATGACCTGATTCGTCCGCGGATCGGCGGAGATGACTGCCCGATAGACGAGCGAGCCGGCTTCGCCGTCGGGCACGCCGGAGGCCTCGCTCTTGCCCGGCCGGGCGGTGAGCTTCTCGCCGTCGGTCAGGAGTTTGTTGATCTGCTCGGCGACCTCGGTGGCGTCGGCATTGGCGAGGGTGAAGACCTTGTAGGCGACTTCTGCGCGGGCAGGCTCCTTGTCGAAGGCGGCGACGACCTGCTTCATGATGAGGCAGTTCTGCCGGGTGCTGGCGATCATGAGCGAGTTCGAGTCCTTGTCGCCGAAGACGACGATGGGCCGATCGAGATTGACCGTGGCGAGCGGATTGCCCGCCTCGTCGAGCAGACGGAAGCGGCGGATAAAGTCCTTCATCGGCGTGTCGCCGGTGCCGGCCTTTTTGAGGAGTTCGTTAAGCAGGGTGCCGAGGGTGTCGGCCTGGGCGATGCGCAGGGGGATAATCATCACGTCTGCTTCGCCGATGGGCTGCTCTTTGCCTTCCTCCGCAGGGGGGAGAGCGGCGTCGAGGCCTTCGATGATCTGGGTGACGAAGGAGAGGTCCGTCTCGTTTGCGGTGACAAAGACACTGTTGGTCTGCGGGTCGATTTCAACGCCGATCAACTTCGGATCGAGCCCCTTTTGTGAGAGGTAGGTCGAGACCATCTTCTTAAGGACTTCGCCGACTTCGGAGACGCGACGATTTTTGAGGGCGAAGGTCTTGACCTGCTTGAGCATCGCGCCGGCGGCCTTTTCGTTCTGCTCGATCAGGTCCATGACCTTTTGCATCTTCGCTTCGGTCGCGGCGATGTAGAGGCCGTTGGTGCGCGGGTCGGCGATGATGTCGACCTTGTCTTCGGGCTTGACCTTGCGTTCGCCCTTCTGCTCGACCTTGCTGAATACGTCGGTCAGGGTCTTGGCGATGTCCTGCGCGCTGGCTTTCTGAAGCGCGACGTACTCGATGCGCTTGTCAGGAATCGCCGTATCGAGCATCTCAAGGATGGAAATAAGCACTTCCATGTCTTCATCGGAGGCCTCGACGACGATCGTCTCTGAGCCGGCCTCGGCGACGGAGATCGGCGCACCGGAGAGCTTGCGACCCAGGGCCTCTTTGGCGGAGTCGGACATTCTTGAGATATCGAGCTTGCCCTGCTCGGCGATGCGGCTCTCCAGGATTTTCTTCGGGTCGCTCTGACTCGCCGGCGTGGCTGGGCGCGGCTGGCTGGTGGCGGTGGCCTGCGGCTCCAGGGTGGGCTGCGTCGTGGCCACGCGCGGGCGGATCGTGCTGATCATCGGGCCGGTCGGCTTGGTCGTTGGCTTCTGCGAATCAGCTTGCGCCATCGCGCTACTAAGGGCGACTTGCATCATGAAGACAGGAATCGAACCTGCGACCATCGCGCGGCGCGGCGATTTCCTTTGAAGTGGGGCCTCGTAGCGCCGCTGATTGGTCCATGTCGCATCCGAGCGCGGGCCGGACGACTTACCCTTACCGCTCTGCTGGAACTGCTCGATCAATTGCTTCGCCTCCTGCGGGCTGAGAGATTTCAACGGGATGACACGGCGCTGGGTGTTGCCGGCCGGGGCCATGCTTACGAGGTCGATCACAAGCTGCTTGACCTCCTCGTACTTGCCCTTCGATCCGGCGACGACGAGCGCGCTGGAACGCAGGTCGGCGCCGATGCTCACCAGACTCGGCTTGTAATCCCTCTGCGTCTGGCGGCGATTGTTTTCGGCGTCGTTGATGCGCTTTTCGATGTTACGGGCAAGCTCTTCCAGGTCGCGGCCGGTGGGAACGGAGAGGACGCGAACGCCGGCGCCGGTGTCGCCTTCCATTTCCTTGTCCAGCCCCTCGGCCATCTTCTTGATGAGATTGAAGTCGCTGGGCTTGGCGCGGACGATCAGGCTCTTGGTGGCCTCTTCGGCGACGATGATCGGCGGGACGTAGTTCTTGCCTTTGGACTTCGCGAGGTTGGGATCGTTAAAGACCTTGTTGAGCGTGTCGGTCAGTTCGGTCGCGTTCGCGGAAGCAAGCTGAATGCGCTGCGGGGCATCGCCGCTTTCCGGCCGTTCGATGTCGAGTTCCTTGATCTTCGCCACGGCGTCGCGGACGCTGTCGGTCTTGCCGACGACGATGATCGCATTCATGGAGTCGATCGCCTTGAGGCGCATACCGCCGGCGAGGACGGTCTTCTCCTCGGTCTTTTCTTCGCGGTCGGCCCACCAGGGGACGAATTGCTTGTTCTCGCTGTCCGGCGAGCGCTGGGCGACCTTGAGGTATTCGGTGAGGATGTCGAGCATTTCGGTCGCGTCGACAAACTTCAGCGGCACCATTTCCATGATGCTGCCGGTGGACGGGTCGACATCGATCTCCTTGATGATGTCGTCGATCAGGGCCTTGGTTGCGTCCGTGCAATAGACAAGCAGCGTGTTGCTGGTCGGCTCGGCGATGATCGAGACCTGATTGTCCGCGGCCTTCGACGGGGGCTCATTGCCGCGCATCCACGGCGGCAGATTGCTCTGTCCGCCGGTCTTGAGGCCGGCCTTTTTATCGAAGAAGGTTTGCAGGGTCTTGGCGAGTTCGTCGGCGACGGCGTAGTGAAGTGCGATCTGGTAAATTTTCATTGCACCGATGGTCGGCACAGTGGAGATTTTGTCGATGATCTGCTCTTTAATCTTGTCGAACTCGGCCTGAGTGGCATAGACCATGATCGTGTTGGTCGGCTCGTGATACTCAGCCTTGATGTCCTTGGCACCCGGGCCGCCCTGGCCGCCGCCGTAGAGCAGCTTGATCGCCTCGGCGACGTTTTTGGCCGGAACGAGTTCCGGCAAAACCACGGTGTGCACTTCGCGGCCGCCCTCGGCACGGTCGATCTTCTCCACCAACGAAGAAATCTGCTCGAATTCCTCCTCGTTGGCGTAAGCGATGATCTTGGTCGTACCGGGGATGGCGCGAATCTGAGCCGGAGGCTTTTGTCTTTGGCCCATCTTTGACGCGTCGAGAATCTGCTGGAGCGACGTCGCCACGTCCTGCGGGTTAGTGTTCGTCAGTTCAATGACGTGCTCGGTCCGCAGCGCGTCGCCGGGCTGGTCCATCTTCAGGACGAGCGATTCAATCTCCGGCATGAGGTCTTTGGCCGCCGTCACCACGACGCTGTCGGTCGTCCAGTCGTCGGCGGTGGCGACCATGTCACGCGGGCTCGGCGTGCGGCCCACCGGCTGGAAGGCCTGGCGAATCGCATTCGAAACCGAGCCGGGATCGGCGTAGGTCAACTTGAAGAGTCGGCGCTCGCGCTCGCCCGCCGTGTCGCGGACGTCGAGCGACTTAACAAGCAACTCCACTTCCGGCCAGAGGTCGGTCTTGGCCGTGATAACGAGCGAATTGGAATTGACCTCGGCAATGACGGTGACCGGCCACTGACCCTTGGTGTTGGCCGTCGTCTTGCTCTGGAATGTCTGCATCATGGCCGGTGCGACCTGATCGGCACGGGCGAACTGAAGCTGAATCGTGCGCGTCTCCGGGATGCCACCGGCGATGTCCATTTCAACGAGCTGATTGTCGATGATCTGCTTCGTAGCCGGGGTGCAGTTGATGAGCAGAATGTTGCTGCCGGGATCGGCGGTGATGGCGAAGCGGTCCTGCAACTTTCCGCCGCGCGACTGCCACCACTGATCCATGAACTTCTTAAGCGTCGCCTCGGCATCCTCCGCGCGGATGAACTTCAGGTTGATGCGATAGTCCTCGAACGACGAGCCGACGGCGGTGATGATCGGGTCGATCACCGAGGTCTTGATCTGTTCGTGCTGTTTGCCATTGGCCGTAACAATGACCAGATTGCCGGCGACGTTTGCTGCGACGGTCGGCGGTTCCAAGCCGGTCTTCTGCGACGCGGCCGAGGCGAACAGCGACTGGATGTTCTGCACGACCTGATTGACGTCCACCGAGATCGGCAGTTCGTAGGTCCGCGTGTCGCGGGCGATGTCCGGCGGCGATGCCACGTCCACTTCCTTGAGAATGTCGCCGATCAGGAGAAACGTGATCGGCCCGCCGGTCACGATGAGTGAATTGGTGCGCGGGTCGGGCACGGCGCCGACGAAGTCGAGTTTGACGCCTTCAAGCCCACCTGACATCTTCGCCTTGGCGAGCATGTCGGTTAACTGGGTGTTCATCTCGACGGCGGATGCGTTCTGCATCGGGAAGCGACGAACCTGGATGCCGCTGGGAGCAAGGTCCATTCCCGTGGCGACTTCCTTGATCTGCTTCATGGTCTCTTCGTCTGCGCCGGTGACGTAGAGCATGCTGTTGTTCTTGTTGCCCTTGATGCTCACCGTCTGCTTGGCGCCGCCGGTGCGCGGGGCCTGGAAGATTTCCTGCAACTTGGGCGCGACCTGTTCGGCATCGGCGACGAGCAGCTTGATGGTCTTGATGTCCTTGGTGTCGGCGACCTTCTCGTCCATCTTGGCGATCTGGTCGGCGATCTCCTGCATCTGCGCCGGCGGGGCTTTCACCAGCAGCGTGCCGGTGGAATCGTCGCCGGTGATGACGATGTCGTTCTGGCTGCCGGACGAGAAGAGCGACTTGAGCGTGTTGGCCATCTGGCTGGGACTGCCCTTGACGGCGAACTGTTGAATAGCGCCGCCGTCGGCGGGGATATCCATGTCCTCCACGATCTTGGCAGCGCGGTCAACATCCTTGGACTGCCCGGCGATGATGACGCTATTCGTTCGGGCATCCGCGTTGACGGAGACGCCGCTGGAAGTCGTGCCGCCGCCGTTGCGACCGCCAAATCTTCCGCTGCCGCCACGTCGCGGGGTTACCTGAGTGGCGACTTCCTTCACGATCGTGGCCACATCGGTTGCACGGGCAAACTTGAGCGGCACTCGGCGCATCTCGGTCACGGTTGTGTTGTCCTGCGATTCGAGGTCTTTGATGAGGTCGCCGATCAACGTGAGCGTGTCCGGCGGGGCCTTGGCGATGATGCTGTTGGTCTGGGCCTCGGCGGAAAGCTCAATGGCATCGGCCGAGACGGCGACCGACTGACCCTGGGCATTCTGAAGCTGAAGCATCTGCTGCTGGTCCTGACCGGGTTGCGGTTGACCGGGCCGACCGCCACGCTGCGGAGCGCCGCGCGCAATTGCAGCACTCTGTACCCCGAGGACTTCCTTGAGGCTTTCGACCACCTGCGTGGCATCGAGATTCTCCAGTCGGAAGATTTTGATTGTCTTCTCGAAGACGTCGGTCGGGGCATCAATCTTGCGAAGCACGTCGACGATGAGCGGCACATCGGAAAGCAGCGCCGCGACGAACAGGCTCTTCGTGCGCGGATCGGCCACTACCTTGACGCGCGACGGCCCCTGCTGTTGGGCGGCCTGTTGCTGGGCCATCAACTGTTGAAGCTGCTGCTGCGGATTGGGCTGACCGCCTTTGCCCCCCTGGCCGGGCTGCGGCGGAGGCTGCGGGACCGGCATCGGCGCCGGCTGCTGCGCGCCGCGACCTCTGCGACTACCTGCGGCGACGGCTTGGCCCTGGTTGAACACTTGTTCGAGAAGCTGCGCCGCCGTAACGACATCGGCGTACTTGAGCGGGAATACGCGAAAGACCGTGGGCTGCTCTTCGTCTTCGATATCCTCAAGCATCAGCTCGATCTTCTCAAGCTCCTCCTCGGGACCCTTGAGAATGATCTTGCCGGTTTCGGCATCGTAGAGAATCTCGACTTGGTTGACCTCATCGGTTGAAGCCTCGGCATTCGGCTCAACCGGGTGATTGTGCTGCCGCTCGCCGGTGGAGAACTCGCGCTTGCCGCTCTGCTTTTCTTCTTCTGGCTGCGAGTCGAACCCGGCCATCGATACCGAATCAAGCGAGCGAAGCAACTGAGCGGGAAGGGTGCAGGGGCTCTGATGGCAGATCGGGCACACTGCCGGATCGAGCAGATCTGAGTCACCTGACTTCGCATCTGACTGCCCAAGCGAAAGCGACTGAAGCGAGTTGATCATGCTCATCGGGAGGACGCACGGGCTTACGCCGCTATCGTCCTCTTCGCCCTCGTGAATATCAATCACCTTCACCCGGCCGGTGGCATCGCCGAGCGGAATGAGCTTTATCGGCTTGTCATACTGCTGCTGGAGTCGACCCACCAGCATTTCCGGCGGCATCTTCTCGGAGGAGAACATGCGGAAGTTCTTCCGGGCGAAGCCGGGCTTCTCCGGCACGTCGAAGATCTTGATGACTTCGCGGACGCGTGCCTCTTGCGTCGACTTGCAGTTGCGGATGAGCAGGGTCTTTTCCGTCGGGCCTTCGTCGAATTTGAGACCACCGGATTTGTTGTCGGGGTTCAGGATGTCTTCGAGGTCGAAGGCGATGTCGAAGGCCTTGGTGTTTTCCAGCTTCACCAGCATGAAGCCGAGTTCGAGAGAGTTCACCTCGCGCCCGCCCTTCACTTCGCTGGCGTCGGCGAAAATGATTTCAAGAATGCGCTCGACCTCTTTGAGATCGGACTCAAGTCTCGCACCGACCAGCAGCGTGTTCTCGTCAACATCCGCGTAGATGAGGATGGACTCAGGAGCCGAGACTTTCGCCGCAGGAGTGGGTTGACGATTCATTCGCTGCGGGCGACCGGTGGGCGTCGTCTCCGTCTTGATGGTCGATTCGGCGCTTTGCGAGAGGAGCGTCCGAAGTTTTTTCTCATCGCCCTCGGCATCCACGACCGCATACTTGCGGAAGATCATCGGCTCGTGCGGGGAGTCAATCTCCTGGAAAAGCTGCACCGCCTTGGCGACCTGATCGCGCGGGCCGTCGATGATGACCTGCTGTCCACTGGCGACGATCTTCAGCCCTTCTGACTGGGCGGCCTCGACTTCCTTGCTGGCGGCGCGCGGCCCACCGGGAAGCTGCTGCGGCGTCTCGGCCAGGTAGCGCAGTGTCTCGACAATCTCCTCCGCCGGGCGCGACTGCGCCGTGAGCAGCACGCGCGTCGGTTCGACCTTGTCCTTCTGGACGCGAGCTTCTTCCTCAATCTGCTTGACGAGGTCGCGAATCTGGACGAGTTCCTTGTCCGGCGCGGTCACCAAAAGCGTGTTGGTGATCGGCTCGGGGACGATGCGGATCGAGCCGCCAGTCGGGTCGATCGCCTGCGCCTGCTGCGCCGCAACGGGCTGGCCCGGCTGAGGGCGTCCGCGGCGAATCGGCACCGCGCGCGAGGGGGCTCCCGTGGAGACGGACGTCCCTCCGACGCTCTCCGCGAGGATCGGTGCAATGGTCTCGGCATCGGAGTATTCGAGCTTGATGATGGTCAGCGGGCCGGTCGTCTCGATGTCGAGGCGCTTGATGAACGGCGTGATGCGCTGAATGAACTCGTCCGGGGCGAAGACCTGCACGCCGTTGTTGTACAAGTCGGTGAAGAAACTCTGCTGGACCTGGGCAACGGGCTGACCCGCGACGACCGGCTCGGGCGGGAACATCTGCTGAAGCAGATTCACCACATCCTGAGCGCGTGCTTTCTCAAGAATAAACGTCTCGAATCGCGGCTCTTTCGACGCGGCCTTACCGTCGAGCGTATTGAGCAATGGCTCAATGCGCTCCCAGTCGGCGTCGGTGCTGTAGATAATCAGATAACCGGTGCTGTCATCGGGAATGAATCGCGGGCCCGCCCCGCCGCCGGCGAGCGAAGTCACTTGCATCGGCTGACCGGGTCGCTTGCCGGCCATCTGCTGCGCAGGGCGCGGAGAACCGGTGCCGGAGATCGCCTGTTGAAGGATTGCCGCCAATGCGCTGGGCGCCGCGGCCTTCGGCTGGACAAGGTGTTCCTTCTCCTCATCGCCCGACGGCACGTCGAGCTTTTCGATGAGCGCGAGTGCCTTTTCAAAGGTCTGCTTGGAAACCGACAAGAGCAAGGTGTCCGCGGAGCGAACGGTAATCCGGTCGGGCATCTTGCCGGGCTTGGCCTGCGGCGGGAACACCTGCGAGAGAATGCCGGCGATCTCGTTCGCATCGGTATGCTTGAGCTTGACGATTTCGTCAAGGGAGTTCTCGCCGGGCTTGTCCCATTCCTTGACGAGCTTCTCCGCGGCGGCAACGCCCTCCTCTCCGCCGATGAGAACGACGGAGTTACTGGTTGCATCCGGGAAGATGTCGCGCTCCAGCGCTGCGCGCTGATCCACCGAGACGAACGAGCCATCCGGCTTCAAGAGCGCCTGCTGCTCCTTCATGAAGATGGGCTTGAGCATGCCGGTCAGCGAATTTGCATCGGCGTATTCCAGCGCGACGACCTTCATCACCGGGAGCATCGGGCCGCTGCCGATGTCGAGCCGGGCTGACATCTGCTCGATCTCCGAGAGCAACCGCGCCGGCGCCTTCACGAAGAGCCGGTTGTTCTTCACGTCGGCGATGATGTCGACCTTCTTGGCCGTCTCAGCGGTCGGGTCGAGGCCCGGTCCGCGCTGCGGCGCAGTAGGGGCGGCGATCGGGTAAAGCTGGCGGAGCATCGTCTGTACGTCGGCGCATCGGGCATTCTTCAACTCGATGGTCAATGTCGGCCGCGGATCACCCTCGGGCGGCCCGGGCTTCATGCCGGAGAGCTTGAAGACGACATCACGGAAGCGGCGGTGCTCCCAGACCATGCCGGTCAGTTCGAGGCGTTCGCCGTTGACCTGCGTGCCGTAGGTGTCGCTGAACATCGGCCGGAATGTCTCGATGATCTCGTAAGGCGACCAGCCTTCCGGACAATCCAAATTCACCAGGACGATGTCGTATGGATCGGGATTCGTCGCCTCCATCTCTTCAAAGGAGTTGAACATCAGGCTGGGCGGAATCTCGCGCATCCAGTCGGGAAGCCGCTTGATGACGAGGAAGTTCTCCTGTCGCTTGATGAGGTACTTGTTGAGCGGACGCCCGACAAGCAATTCGTTGAGCTGTTGGAGCGCCTCGGCATAAGTCATCTCGCCTTTGCTGCGAAACGTGAGCGTCTCGCTGATCGGCGGATCGGGCTCGCTGATAAACGGCAGGCCGCTCATGCGGGCGAAGTCCGTCAGCACGTCGGCCCACGGCGTCTTGTCATAGTCAAAGCGATAGGAGCGCGCGGCGGGGTCCGGTGACAGCATGGTGAAGGTCAGCGTGGTCAATTCGGCTTTGACCGGCTCCCCGGGCGTCGTCAATTCTTCTTTCGTCTCGGCAGCGGGCTGTGTCGTCGCTGGTGCGGCCGCCTCGGGAGGCTGAGTAGGGGACGGCTTTTGTTCAACGACCGGCGCCACGGGCGGCTTTTCGACCGGCGGCGTGGGCTTCATCGGCTGCACGGCAGGCTTCGCGGTTGAGGGCGCCGCTTGCTGTTTGCCGAGCGACTTGAGGGCCTCGCGCCGAGCGCGAGCCAGCGCGTCTTCCTGCTCATTGGCCTTGTCGTTGGGTTGGGTCGTTGCCGGCTGCGAAGTGGCCGCATTCTGTGCGCGCAGCGCCGGCGTGAGCCCGGTGAGACCGAAGCAGACGACAAAAGCGATTGGGGCGAAACGAATATGGGAATTGAAATAGTGAGCTGTCTTCATCATCATCGTGCCTCCGCACAGTCCGACCCGGACGAGCTTTCGTCTCGCCTCGAGGATCGACCTTGCTAATCCACGGCGACTCTTCCGCCGCGGTCTGTCGCTGCGCCGCTCTATTGAGCCATTGCCCAGGAATCAATCGCCCTGGGCAAGTCTTCCGGTTTGGCAGCTTCGAGCTTGACGCGGTCGGTGTATTTCCGACCGAGTGGGTACAGATAAAAATTACCGCTGGGCATTTTCACAACTCCCCCCAGGGGATGAACGCCCAACAGATCACCGCCATCAACGGCCGCCTTCTCGCCCACGGGAATCACCGCTCGGGCGTTGGCGTTGCCGGTCACGATCATTTCCTGCTGACCTCGATAGGTGACCAGCCCTGAAACCGTATACTGCGGATCGGCCGGCGGGTCGCTGACAGGTTGCGACACAACCGCGACCTGCTCCGCCGGCTCTACTGGGATCGTGTACACCTGCTTATCCGGCCGCGGCGTTAAGTTCATCGGCGGGTGTTTTTTTCCGGAACCATAGGTCGCGGAGATCGTGACGTGCTTCGCCTCGAATTGTCCCACGTCGATGACGCTGCCCGGCTTGGCGCGCATGGTCGGAAACGTCTGTGAAGACCCATCGGGCTTCACCACGGTGACATCGAAGTCGACGATGTTCTTGTCCTTGTTGTCGACGGCGAGAATCACGACCGTCGGCGGCGGGGCCGGGCTGTGAACGGGAATCGCGTAGGTCCAGTCCTGCCTCGTACTGAAATCCAGTCGCTGCGGGCCGAACGTCTTGCCGTCGGCGTAGGAGCCCTCGATTTCCACAATGTCGCCCATGCCCTTGACGGCCTGCTGAGCCTTGCTCGAGACGGTTTCCACCTTTTGCTCGAAGACCTCGCCATCCCAATAGAAGCGAACCTTCGCGGCGACGGTCTTCCAATCCTGATTGTCCAGCATGACCACGTTTTGCGGCGGAGCTATGTATGGCTTGAAGATGTTCCGCCGATCGAGCAGCGCGAATGACTCGTCCGACCGCAGAAACTCCCGCGCCGGGTCGGTCTTCGGTTCCTCGGCCTGAGAAAGGGTCGATGCCGTGGCGACTTCCTGAAACGTCTTCTTATCAATGACCGGCAGGACCGGCGTCTCGATGGTGAACTCGAGCTTTATCGTGTCCATGGGCAGATTGCGTTGCAGCAGCGGCGCGATGCTCATCTTGGTGATGGCGCTGTAGTACGGTGAGCGGTACAGATCTCTCACAAATGCGACGGCATTGCGATACGCCCCGGTCGCGGCGAAGCGGTAGCCGATCGTCGATACATCCGTCTTGTCGCCGAGCTTCGAACCTGAGACGGGCGAAAAAATCGGATTCGTGAACTGATGCCGACCGGCGAGTTCCTTGAGCTCCTGCGCGAACCGATTGCTCGCCTCGGGACGATCGAACGAAATCGTCCTGCTTGCATAAGCCAGCCAGCGCTCGGCAAGGCTGCGGCGCGAGCGAATGATGCCGTCGAGGCGATCGCTCTCTCGCGTCAGGTTCTCAATGTCCGTCTCCGCTTTCGTCAGCGGGCTGATGAACACGAAATTGACCACCTGATAAAGCATGGCCAGGCCGATCGAGCCGCCGATGAGGATCGCCAGGAATTTTTCGCGTGGGGTCATGGCTTGCCCCCCTTGCCGGTTCCGACGCCGGTAGGCCGCGGATTTCTCGGCAGTCGCGTTCGCGGCGTGCTTGGCGCCTTGCCGTTTCCAGCGGCGGGCTTATTCGTCTTCACGTCTACGGGCCCCTGACTGACCGGCGTGACCGGAGGCTTAACCGGATGCCCATTTGGCTTCTGAGTATTTGCGGCGGCGGGTGCGGGAGTTGTCGCAATAGGCTTCGGTTCTTCTGCGGCGGGACTGACGGTCGCCGGGGCTGCATCGATAGGCGGCTCCACCTCGTCCAACACCGATTCGCGAAGGGCGAGGAACGCCTGCCGATCCGGCAGAACCAACTCGATACTCGTGTCTTTCGAATAGACGTCCTGCGTGCCGGCGGTGGTCTCGCGGCCCGGCACGACGCTGAGGAAACCAGAGCCGCCGAGTTTTTCCGCGACTTCATTGACCTTGCCCAGCGAAACGGTTCGGAATTTGACTCGGGCGATGCTCTCGCGTTTTTTCGAACGACCGCCCGACCTCGTTTCGAAATCGATTCTTGTGGCGTAAGCCTCTTTTTGGTCGGGGAAGTTTTCGGTCAAAGCGACCAACACATCCGGCCAGTATTGTTCAGCGTCGAGCCAGTCTTCCAGCGCATCGACCTTTTTCTTGAACTCGAGAATCTGGCGTTCCTGCAACTTCTTGGTAGCCACTTCGTCGCGCAGCTCCTCGGCGGCCTGCTGCTTCGGCGCGATGAATTTCATGTGGTACATCACCGCCGACCCGACGAAGAGCGCCGCCGTGCCGATCGCCACCGGCAGCTTCCTCATGCGCAGCTGCCGCTTGGTCACGGGCTTCTTGGGATGCAGGAAGTCGAACTGTTCCAGGCCGGTCAGGCCATGTCCGATGGCCAGTCCGATCGCCGCGGAAAACCCGCGAAGCTCTCGCGCCCTCTGGGCGGAAAGCCCCAGCGCTTTGTCCGGCGAAAACAGCTCGGCCCGCGTGGCAAATCGTGAAGCAAGGGAGTGGGCAAGCTGCGGCTCGATGCCCGATGACCCGCATACGATGATGTGGTCGAGACTCATCGACGGATCGGTCGCGCGATAGGCTTCGTACGAACGGACAATCTCCACCATCAGGGCTGAGATGCTCTGCGTGGAAGCCTCGTCCGGCTCGTGATCCGGAACATTGAGCCCTGCTATTCGGCTGTCCGCAATCGGTTCCGTCGAGCCGGCGCCGAAAGCGGCGACCGTTGCCGATGCTGATCGCGAAAAGGCCAGGACGCCGCGCTTGAGAATGTCGATCTCAGTCAACTGCGGGCCTACCTCGACAACGAGAAGGTTCTTTGTAGCGAGGTCCGGGGCGTTCGCCATCACGGCGATCAGATTCGAAAACGGCCGAAGCCCGACTTGCAACACCGTCAGCCCGGCCTGCGAGGCGACCTTCGTGTAATAGTCGAGATCATCCTTGCGCACCGCCGCCACCAGGGCGCTGCTGGGCCCCTTCGGATCAAATTCACCGCATACCGCAAAATCCAGCGCCGCCTGTTCCGCCGGGAATGGCAGCTCCTTGACAATCTGAAACTGCACAATCGCCGGCATTTCCTCGGCCGGCGTCGGCGGAAGATTCAGCGTGTTCAAGACCACCTGGTCGCGCGGAATGCTCAGCAGGACCTTCTTCACGCCGATCTTCGACTGCTTCATCGCCTCCCGCACAAAGGTGCCGAAGGCCTCGGGATCCTCTATGCGAATATCCGCGGGAATCGGAACCGACGCAGCCTTGATCAGGTCAACGCCGTCCGCTTTCGGGCGCACGACGACCATCCGCAGATCCTTGCGGTTCCAGTCGAGCGCCAGAAGTTGCTTTCCACCGATGGCCATCAGTTCCCCTGATTCGTGTTTTCCTGCACGGCGCGGATGTCCTCCCCGTGCGGTGTATAAGCCGTACCCAGCTCATCCAGGTTTCGCGTGTAAATCACCTGGGCGATGGGGCCGCGCATTTCAAAAATCACGTTGATCCGATCCATCACGCCCGCGTGGTCCGCGTAGCCCACCGACTCCACCTGAAAGACCGACGATTTCGTCGCCAGCTTCGGCAGAATCCAGCGGTACTTATGCAGATCCAGAACGGCATTGCGCACCAGCCACGCCGAATTCGATCTTTCCTCAGGCGCCAGTCCACCGCGGGCCGCCACGATCGCCTCCACCTCCCCGGCCGTCAGCTCTGGAATCGTCGCCAATACCTCGCGCGGAGCCGTGTTCACGTTGATACGACCGGTGAACATGGGCACGGGGTCTGTCGTGAGACGATCCAGGATCAACGGCAAATCCTCATAGGTTCCCGGCGGCGGCGTGGCCGTCAGGTCCTTGAACTCCGGCGGCTTCGAGACCTGCGTGTTCTCGGACGCTTCACCGGACTGACTTAGATCGGTCGGAGGCTGCTCCAAACCGGTGTCGATTCCGTCGGTCGGATTCGTCGTAGGTTGCGACGTGGCTGGGTCTTGCGCGAACGGGTCCGGCTGTGTCGTTGGCTGCAAATCCTGCGGGTCTTCCTCCGATTCAGGGGTCGGAGGCGCGGGAATCAAGTTCATAATACTGTTAAACGGCGCGCCGCCGCCGCGCACCTCCATAACATAGCTGACAATCGCGGGGCTGAACTGCTCTTCCAGCAGCTCTTGCAGTTTTTGCGTGTCCTCCATGTTCAAATTAATGCGCGGACGCTGATCGTTTGACACATTGAGCTCGCGAGACCAGAGCGTGAAGTAGGATGCGACTCCGGCAAAGAGTGCGCCATCGCCGTTGTCCGGCGGAAACGACGAGTCGTTGTCGTTCTCGTTCGGATCGAGCAGACCGTTGCGGTTGTAATCCTCTCCGAACACGACCCAGGCGGTGAAGCCTTTGACGAGCAGGAGTTCCTCAACCGTGGAGAACGGGGCGGACTTGCAGCGATAGGGCGGCTCAAGCTGACTGTAGTATTCGTCCTTCGCGCCGTTCGCCCTCGGCGCCGCGCCCGGCTCGCGCCAATCCAGCAATGAATCCACCAGTACATTGATGTCCACAGCGTTGGTCGTGTCCTGGGGAATAACCAGTTCGAAGAGACGGCGAAGCTGGGCCTCGGTAGCACCATTAAGATCCAGTTTGGAGCATTCGTCGGTGATGCCGTAGCGGACCGTCGTGGGGTCTTCGTAATTCCGTGCCACGAGATTGAATCGCCACGCCGGCTTGGCGGCCGGATCGTACCAACCGGTCTCATTTCGCTGCTTGAGATTCGCCTCGGCATCGGAGAGGTCGGACTCCGTTCCCTCAATGAGCACGCCCTTGAACAAATCCGGATTGCTGTACCAGATGCCCGGTTCGTTGCGGGCGGCCCGTAATACGGCGACCGCTCGCTGATAGCCGCTTTCCGCCGCCATGTGAGCCTGGAATCGGTAATGATTCGAGATGGCAGCTCGCGTATTGGACTGAACCATGAACGAATAGCTCGCGGCGAGCAGCGCCAAAAGCGTCACCATCACCAATACGACCACAAGAACGAGCCCCGAGCGCGAAGCCGCGACGCGATGGGGTTTGGAAACAGGGTTATTCCGCGTCATCGTCATGGCGTCGTGGCCCCTCCCTCCCCGCTGGGCGGGCGCTGGGTGCGCAGAATGCGGGAACCGAAGAATGTGTCTGCCTGCTGCAATCGAACCACGATCGAGCACTTGTCTTCGCCGTACGGCTCGGGCGGGGCCGGCAGCAAATCCTGGTTCTCCAAATCCAGTTCGTCTTCATCCTCCGGCGGCTCGATCGCCGTGTACCCCACGGTGACTTCGACGGCCTGCGGCAGCGAATTCCCCAGCCCCGCCTCGCCGCCCTTTCCGATGTCCCAGCGATCCAGCCATTCAACGCCGTCAAAGTAACGAAACCGCAGGTATTTCATCTCCGGCGCGTACAGATCGAGCTCCACCGACTGCGTCTGATCCTCGCGCACCGTCACTTGATTGAGCGTCTGAATCTCCCGGCGAACCAGGCCCATCGGCGCAGGCCCGGTCGCCCCGTCGGGGTAATCAAAGGACAGGTCCTCGTCATAGGCGATGTAATACTGCACCTGACGCATGTCGCTTTGCGCGGGAAGCGGCTCGTCCTGAATCTGTCGCCGGACAAAAAGCTCCTTGTCGGGCAAAACGACCGTCTGGATGGTGATTTGGTGCTCTTTCCCGGCGATCCCCGGCCCGGCACCCTGGAGGAATCCGTTGGCCGAGCGAATCTCACCGGCGATCTTCTGCGCAACGACACGGGCAAGATTGCCCTCGTTGATTCGCCTTGTTCCAAAGTCGCGCGATCGAAGGGTGACGTCGTAAAACAGGAACATCGACGCCGAAAGCAGCGTGACCAGTCCGAGGGCAAGCAGCACTTCAAGAAGCGTCAGGCCGCGACGGCGATGATAATGCGATCGCTTCACTTCGACCCACCTCCTCGACGACTCGAACCCTGTCCGCCTCGCTGCTGACCACCGCCCTGCTGACCGCCACGCTGCTGACCACCGCGTCCCCCGGCAGGTGGGCCTTGGGCACCGGGAATCCCGCCGGGCGGTAACGGGGAGGCACCGCCGAGCTGCTGTAAACCGCCGAGTTGTTTGCCGAGATCCTGAAGACCGGACAAGTCGCCGCGTTGCGCTGCCTGGAGGATTGAATCGAGCTGACCGCCGAGCATTCCGCCGCCCAGCGCCTGGATCAGCGCCGGCAACAGCTCCCGCAGCGTCTCAATGTCCAATGAAGCAATGGCCCGTGGGTCGAATGCGGCCGGGTCGAAAATCGCCGCACCGCCGGGAATCGCCTCGGTCAACTGATCCAGTTGCTCCTGAGAAAATCCGAAGTCCGTCTCGAGGTTGATCGCTCGCGGAACAACGCGTACGACGTGAGTCGTCAGGAGTCGCTGATGCTGATCATCCGCGGCTTCCGGATCCCCCAGAAAAATACTGACGCCGACCTTCAGCATGTCCGGCAGGTTGTCATCCGACGTGACTTCGAGCTTCCACGACATGCCCGGCGGCGCATCGTCTTCGAAGTAGCCGCTCAGGTCCTGATTGGGCATGCCTTGCTCAGGAATATCCAGCGGAATCAGCCCGACATCGAGTTCCGTGAGCAGGCGATCGGTCAAAAGCTGCGCCTGATTCATGCGCTCGGCGAGCATGACGTTCTGCGCACCGTTCCGAAACGTCGCTCCAACAACGGCCATCGCCACGAGGAGAATGGAAAGCGCCACAACCACTTCAAGCAGCGCAACGCCGCCAACGAGACGGCGCCGGACGCTGCCATGCGCATGGACGATTCCTCGCCGTGAAAATGAACGATCAAATGCCTGTGTTTGACCCAAGACATCTCCTTGCCACCCCGGGGGCGGATTTCAGAACCGAGCCCGACTTCGCCATAAGCGCGGAACGGCATGGTTCCGGGCATGCCCGCCCCGCTTTTCTATGCAAACGGCGGCAAATCGTCGCAGTAAGATCGACGAAAGAGGTGGTTTGGGGCGATGCCGCCTTCGAGGGCGGAATTATACCACAACATCTTGCAATATAGAAAGTTATAGTAGGCTGCGGAATTCTAAAAAATCGCGGCCTGGAACAGGTTTGCGTCGGACGTTCGAAAGCGGCCGCTCGAACCTCGAAAAGCGAGGAAACAAGGGCTATTTCGCCGAAGAATCACTCTGAAAATTCTTTCGGATTTCCTCTTTCTCTTCATCGGAGAGGTCAGATTCAGCCAGTTCCCTCTCGAGGTCCTCCATGAGTTGCTGCTCGCTTGGCTGCTCAGCGGGCAGCGTCGATTCTGCTCCGGACGGCAATTGACCCTGCGGCATCGCATTGGGATCGACAAGACCTTGCTGGCCCGTCCCGGGAAAGCCCTGATCGCCAAGCCCCTGCTGATCACCGAGGAGTCCGGCAGCTGCGGCCGGGTCTATAAGCTGGCCCTGTTCGTCGGTCGAAATGGTCAAAGAGAGGTCTTCCGGTGAGGTGGTCTCCGGAAGCTCAAGCTTCTCCTTCTGAATGTAAAACTCGGGGTCGGCCAACTGTTCCTGAGTCACCTGCTCGCGGACGTTGGCCAAGCCCGTTCGGCCGTCGAGTACCACCCACAGTTGCGGCGTTTCCTCTTCCAATGCCTCTTCGGACCTGACATCTGAAATAATGATCGTGGCCCAATCCGAGGAGCCGTCCGTCTCAAAGACGATCGGTGGTCGCTTCTCGTCGAGTTCGGCTTCATCATTGCCCGACGCGATGCTGACGGAGCCGATCTGCTCTCCCTGTGTTACCTGTAAATCAAGTGATGCATCGCGCTGAGTTTCTTCCTTCGCGGCCTTGCTGTCGGCGTCCTCGGTCTGGGAAACCGGCTTCAGATAGACGGGCCGGCCGGGCTGAATCTCGTGCACCTCGGCGTCATCCAGCAGCATCGGCTCCTTCGTCCAGGGATAGGTGACCAGCGTCCAGACGCCCGGCTGATAGAGGGGATCAATCTCGATCTCGACGGTCGGCTGCTGCTCGCCGGGGGCAAATCGCACCCGATGCCGACGGTGCTCCAGCATCGCGGCGGAGCGGGTCATGTAGAGTGTCTCGCGAATCCGCGCAGCGCTTTCGGGCAGCTTGGCCGCGGTAATCTGGCTTTCCATCATCGGCCAGGCAAAGAACGAAAGCACGACCAAAAGGCTGAGGACGATCAGGAGTTCCAGCAGCGTGAAAGCCGCCCGCGCAGCGGCGCGCCGCGACGTTCGCAATGAATGCTGTCGAAAACCCATGATCGAATGTCCGGAGAAAATGCGGACGACAACTTACCTGTCGTCGCCCCAGTTCTTGATGTCGTCGTCGGTCCCGTCGCGGCCGTCGGCGCCGACGCTCCAGAGGTCCACGCCATTCTCATTGTGTTGTCCCGGCGACTGGTACATGAAGTCGTGATCCCAGGGATCCTTGAGACCGGCGATGTCTTTGAGATAGGGCCCCGTCCACTTCTTGGCGATGTCATCATCGTTTGGCTTTTCCACGAGATGCTTGAGCTCCTCGGGATAGACGCCGGTGTTGAACTTATACATGTCGATGGCCTGCATGATCGTGCCGTTGGGCCCGATCGCCCCCTTGACCATTTTCTGCTTCGCGGTCTCACCGGCCCCGACGAAGTTCGGAATCGCGAATGCCGCCAGCAGGGCGAGCAAGCCGACCACGAGGAGGATTTCAAGTAGCGTGAAGCCCTGTCGCCGCACGCGCCGCTGATTATTCTTTTTACCGTACATGACTGATCTCCTTGCCTGAGCAGACAATAAACTAATCGTTTTTCAGCTCCACGCCACCTCGACGGGACAATACCCGTCACCAGAGCATGGGCGGCGTAATTCTAGCTCAAATCCATGCCGCGTTCCCATTCGGGCAGCACGGCCGCCGCCATTAGTGCCTTAAGCAGCGCCGGTGCTCATCGACAGAATCGGCAGGAGCAGCGCGATGGCGATGACCGCCACCACACCGGCCATGCCGACCAGCAGGAGCGGTTCCAACATCCGCACCATCAGGTCAATTTGCCGGGCCGTCCTCGCCTCGTAGGAGTCCGCGATGGTGACCAGCACGTGTTCGAGATTGTTACTTTCCTCACCGACGGCAATCATGTCTACAATGTCGAGGGGGAAAAGGTTGCTTTTGCCCAGAGGGGCAGCCAGCGAGGCCCCTTTTCGCACGCTCTCCGTGGCATCCTCGATCACCTGCATCAGAATACGATTTCCCGCAGAATCCCGCGATATTTTCAAGGATTGGAGGATCGGCACGCCATTGTGCAGCAGGGTTCCCAGAATTCGGCAAAATCGGCAGATCGCCACCAATGTGACGATTTTCCCCATCATCGGGGCCTTCAATTGAAACTTGTCCATAGCCTGTCGGCCGGCCTGGCTTCGCAGAATTGCGATCGCCAACATGATGAAGACCACCGCCGCGCCGGCAACGGCCAGCCCATGTGCCTGCAGGAAATCGCAGGCCGCGAAGACGATCTGCGTCATGACCGGCAAGTCGCCCCGCAGGAACGATCGCACCTTCGGCACGACCACCACCAGCAGGAAAATCACGATACCACCGCCAACCGTCATCAAGATGGCCGGATACAACATCGAGCCGATCAGTTTGTTGCGAAGCTCGTTCTGCCGCTCGGTGAAGATGGCGATGCGGCTCAGCACCTCCTCGAGGAAGCCGCCCTTCTCGCCGGCACGAATCATCGAAACGTGCAGCGGGTTAAACGCGTTGGGGTGCTTCTCCATCGCGTCGGCAAGGGTGTCGCCGCTGGACAGGTCCTCGCGCACCTCCGACAGCACCTCTTTCAACACCGGATTCGACGTCTGCTTGTGCAGCACATCGAGCGACCGCAGCGCCGGGACGCCGGCGCGAAGCAGGTCGGCGAACTGCGAATAGATCACCGCGACCTTGGCCGGCTTGACTTTGCGCTTCCTGCCGCCGGCCGAACTCTGTGCCTTGCCGCCCTCGTGCACATCCACGGGGAATAGCGACTGCTCATCCAGGGTGCGCAGCACGTGCTGCTGGCTGTCCGCCGTCAGGACGCCGGTGACGGTCTTGCCGTCCACATTGCGAGCGGTGTAAGTGAAAGTGGCCATTCGTCGTTAAGACTCGAACTTCCGATCCGAGATTCTTCGATTCACTCGAGTGCCTTGGGCGGATTATACCGATCAGTCCACGATCGGACCCGGCGCACCTCCGCCGCAGCGTATACCCACGATTGTCGGCGGGGATTGCACCCGGACCTGCAGCGGCAGCCTAAGGATAATATCGGCCGCAGCCGATCTCCACGCTCGAAGACGCTCGCAGTATTGGAAACCCTGACCGGAAAAGTCCGCGGGAAGCCCACCCACGGCAGTGGGTGGGCTTCGGCGGCATAATGCGTTTGGATGCTTCAAAGTGGGGTCTTCAACGGATCAGGATCACCCCACCTCCAAGCCCATGCGCCCTGATCTTTATGCCTGGCAACATAGCTGATAGCGCTGTGCTGATGAGCCTGATCGACGATCGGCTGGGTCCGACATCCTTTGGCCCACGGCCCACCGCGAAACCCATCCTCAATCAATACGTGCGCTGCGTGCTTCTTGGCTCGACCGACCACAAGCTTGGCTTCGTCGTCCGGCAATTGCGCCACAATGTGAACATGCTGTGCGCCGACGGCGATCGCGACAACAGCCATTTCCAGGCGCCGCAGCATCTCGACCATCGCCCGTCCGGCGCAGGCCCGCTGAGGCGGAGTGAGGTGTACCATCGGCCGCTTCAGACGCGCATGATTGCGCTGCCACAGGCCGTCAAACTGTCCGGCAGGCGGTGGATTCTTGTAGTTACCTTCGACTTGTTCGCGATGATCGCGTGTGCGAAAGCCCCGAGGGTCTCCAGGAAGCCATGAACCGTAGGTACTGAAGGTGACGTGGAACCATTTAAGCGGAGACTTGGCGTTATTCGCCGACGGTATCATCGCGAGGGCAGCATAGCGTCAGGGCGCGCATTTCGACACGCAAACTGAAGCCCACCCACGGCAGTGGGTGGGCTTCGTGGAGCGATGTACATGCTCTTTGTGGATCACCCACCCAGGTAGGTATAGCCCTTCAGGCCCGCCTCGTAGCGGCGGAGAAACTCGGCCGACTCGTGGAAGGTGATAACCTTGCGGCGGACGGCGTCCTCCACCGTCCTGCGCAGCCGGGCAACGAGCGTCTCCGACGAATACTGCACGTACGACAGCACTTCGGAAACGGTATCACCGTCGACCACATGTTCGATGAAGTACTGGCCGTCGTCGCCGATGGTGACGTGAACCGCGTTGGTATCGCCGAAGAGGTTGTGCATGTCACCGAGGATTTCCTGATACGCCCCGGTCATGAAGATGCCGACGTAGTAGCTCTCGCCGGTGAAGGAGTGAAGCTCCAGCACGCTCTTGATGTCGCGCAGGTCGATGAACTTGTCGATCTTGCCGTCGCTGTCACAGGTGATGTCGGCAAGGATGCCGCGGCGCGTCGGCTCTTCATTAAGGCGATGAATCGGCATCACCGGGAAGAGCTGCCCGACCGCCCAGCAATCCGGCACCGACTGAAACACCGAGAAGTTGCAAACGTAGGTATCCGCAAGCTGAACTTTGAGGCCCTGAAGCTCCTCGGGGACGTATTCCTTTTCATCCATGATGCGGACGATTCGCTTGCAGGTCGTCCAGAAGAGTCCCTCCATGGTGGCGCAGTCGGCCAGGGTCAGGTAGCCGAGCTTGAAGAGGGACAAGGCCTCGTCACGAATGTGCAGCACGTCGTGATACGCCTCCTGGAAATTCTTAGCGGTCGTAGAGTTGTAGGCGTCGAGAAGATTATGAAGAACCTGGGGCGCTTCCTCGGGCAATGACTGCGGCACGGCGTAGTCGGGAATTTCAGTGACGCCGAGCACGTTGAATACCAGCACGGAATGGTGGGCCGTGATCGCCCGACCGCTTTCGGTCACGATCGTGGGATGCGGCAGTTCCATGGCATTGCAGGCCTCGGTCAGGGCCGAGACGACGTCGGAGACGTACTCCTGCATGGTGTAGTTAGCGCTGGAGGCGAAATTGCTGGAACTTCCGTCGTAATCGACAGCCATGCCGCCGCCGACGTCGAAGTACTTAAGCTGAGCCCCGAGCTTGGTCAGCTCCTGATAGATCCGGCAGCCTTCGGCCAGCGCCTCTTTGATCGAGCGGATATTGGTAATCTGGCTTCCGATGTGGAAATGGGTCAGGACCAGGCTGTCGAGCATGTTCTCGCTGCGAAGCAGCTCGACGCCCTTGAGCATTTCCGTGACGGTCAGGCCGAATTTGGAGCGCGAGCCCCCCGATTCCTGCCAACGGCCGGAACCGCGGGCCGCCAGCTTCATGCGAAAACCGATGTTCGGCTTCACTTTCATGATGGAGGCGCGATCGATGATTCGTTCCAGTTCGCCGAACTCTTCGACGACGAGAATGACCGTGCGGCCGAGCTTGGTCGCCCACAGTGCCATATCGATGTATTCAAAATCCTTGTAGCCGTTGCAGATGACCAGCGGACTGGCCGACTCAAGCATCGCCAGCACCGCGAGTAGCTCCGGCTTTGAGCCGGCCTCGAGGCCGTAGTTGTAGGGCGCGCCGTACTGGACGATTTCCTCGACGATGTGGCGCTGTTGATTGACCTTGATTGGATAGACGCCCATGTACTGGCCGGTGTAGCCGTTCTCCTCGAACGACTTCTTGAACGCCTCGCAAAGCTGCTCGATTCTGGCCCGAAGAATGTCGGAGAAGCGAAGCAGGATCGGCATGTCGATGCCGCGCTGAAGCAGCTCATCGACGAGTTCCTTCATGTCGATCGTGGGGCCTTCGGCGCCGCGCGATGAGACAACGACGTGGCCGCGATCGTTAACACCGAAGAAGCCCGCTCCCCACTGCCGCACGTTGTAAAGGTCCAGGGAATCCTGAACGCTCCAACGATGAAGCAGGTCCGGGCGCGCAGAACCGCTCTTAGTCATGTTTGCCATCGTCACCAAACCTCTCGGGTCTGCTCCTCGGTGAGAAAAATAAGCCGCACGGCCCTGCGACCGGTCCAAATGCGATACACAATGAGAGCAGTATCGCCAACCTAAGTCAAGCACCTGCCGAACGTTTTGTGGGTCCAGGAGGCGACGCGCTTGACGTGTGGCCGGTCGCCCCTAGACTCTCCGGAGCCGCGCGGCTGACCGTCAGCGGCCGGACCGATTCGGTCGATTCCCGCAATTCTGCATGATGATCACCCTTCACCTTTATCTTGCACGAGAACTAATCAAGACGTTCGCCTTGACGGCCGTCGCGCTGACGCTTCTGCTCGTCATGGGCGGCGGCGTGGCCAACATCTTCAAAGGCGAGGGCCTGGCCGCCGATGACATGGCCAAGGTCTTCCTCTTTCTCACCCCCGTTGCCATCACCCTCATCCTGCCGGTCGCCGCGCTCTTTGCCGCGACGATCACTTACGGACGGGCGGCTTCCGATAATGAAATCACAGCCTGTCGGGCAGCCGGAATTAATATTCACCGGCTGCTGCTCTCGGCCGGGCTTCTGGGCCTGCTGGTGACCCTGATCACCTATTGGGCCTGGAACTACATGATCCCGAATCTCTCGAGGCAGATTGAAGAACTCACCAAGCGCGATCTGCCGTCCATCGTGGTCCAGCAATTCCAGAAGGCCAAGCCGCTCATCTTCGGCCGGCACCGGATCATGGCCACCCACTGCGAGATCGCCAAGCCGGCGGATTCCGCGACGAGCGACCCCCATCACACCTATCTTTGGCTCACCGGCGTCAGCTTCGTCGAGATGGAAGACGAGGAGATCATGCGCTTCGGCACCGCCGAGGAAACGGTGATCGAATTCGACACGTCGAACAATTCGCCGCGCGTCTCCGTCAATCTCGAGGGCGTCCGGCTCTTCGATGCCGGCCGGCGCCAATACTACGACCTCGCCAGCCAGTCGCTGCCCCCCTTCGACATCCCGCTGTCTTTGCGCCGGAAGACGAAATTCGAGACTCTTGGAAACCTCCTGGAATACCAAACCAAGCCGCAGCTCAGTCCCGAGGTCGAGGACCGGCTCTACGGACTCACCCGGGAGATGATGACCTATTACATGTACCAGTACGTCGTCGACCAATTGCGCGAGCACGGATCGTTCCGGCTGGTCGGCCCGACGGTGCAATACGACATCTACTCCAAGGAAGGCTCGCAGGATCCTGACGACGGGCGTCCGCTGATGCGCGTCGTAAGAGTCGAAGAGACCGGTCCGGCCGGCAAATTCAGCTACACCTCGGACTCCGCGACCATCGAGCTGCGCAGCTCACTCGACCGAATGCACCCCAATATCCAGGTCGAGCTCATCGGCAATGCCGAGATACGGAGCGCGACTGAGACCGCGGCGGACCGCGCGATACACAAACCCAAAGAGGCGCTCAAACTCGTGCCCTTCATGGATCAGGAGGAACTGCGCCGCCAGGCCCTGGCCTTTGACACCACCTCTCTCACCAACGGCGAGATTCCGCACGGCCTGCCGAAGCGACAGACCAAGCAGTGTGAGAAGTTCCTGGAGTTTCTCCGCAAGTTCAAGGCTGAAGTCCAGGGAGAGATCCACTTTCGAGCCTCGTACTCCATCACCAGCATGGCCGTCGTTCTCATGGGCGCCATGCTGGGCATCATCGTCCGTGGCGGCCAGGTCCTCACGGCTTTTGGAATCAGTTGCATTCCATCCCTGATTGTCGTCCTGACGAGTATCGTCGGACGCAATCTCTCCGATCGACCGGGCATGGCCGTCGCGAGCCTCTGCGTGATGTGGGGCGGCGCAGCCGTTATCTACCTGGCCACCGGCGTCATCGGCATGAAGTTCCTGCAGAGATAGGTTTGATGAAGATTCTCGACCGATACATCCTGCGTGCCTTCTTCACGAACTACCTCATCGCGCTCTCCGTGATGATCGGCCTCTACATCCTCCTCGACCTGTTCGTGAACCTCGACGAGTTCACCAATGTTCAGTCCGACTCCAAGGCCGAAACCATCGTCAAGATCATTGACTACTACGGCTACAACCTGTTTCTTTACTTCGCCCAGCTCGCGGGCGTCATCCTCCTCGTCGCCGCGTGTTGCACCCTGGCCCGGCTCCATCGAAATAATGAATTGACCGCGATCCTCGCCTCGGGCACCTCACTGCACCGGGTCGCCGCGCCGGTCCTGCTCGCCTCGCTGGCCATGAACGGCCTGTGGTTCGTCGATCAGGAGTTCATCATTCCTCACTTCGCCGACAAGCTCTCGCGAAAGCACGGCGATATCGAGGGACGCCTCTCTTTCGCCGTCTGGTTCCAGGCCGATCGCGATAACGCTCTGGTCTCCGCAACCCAATTTCATCCCCGTGCGAAGGAAATGCGCGGCGTCCTCATCATCAAGCGGGACGACAAGCAACGAATGACCGAAGTGATCCGCGCCGAGCGCGCCCCCTGGGACGACGAGCGAGGCGTCTGGCACCTCGATCGCGGCTACCTCATTCGATTCGAAAACGAGACGACCCCCGGCGCGACCGGCCGGCCGGCCATTTCCGGGGAAGAACTCGGCGGCGTGCCGGTAACGGAATACGTCTCCGACCTGGTCCCGAAGGAACTGGCCCTGCAACAGGCAACGCTTTGGACCCACTTCCTGAGCCTGCCGGACATCGAACGGCTTCAGGAACGCTTCGCGGCCACCGGCACCTCGGAATTCATCCGGCTCAAGCATCGCCGCCTGACCGTCATTCTCATCAACATGATCCTCTTGTGCCTGGGGATGCCCTTCTTCCTGAATCGAGAGCGCCCATCGGTCGTTGTAATCGGCGGCCAGAGCCTGTTGGTTTGCAGCATGTGCTATGTGCTGACGTTCATCTCGCAGAGCCTGGACCTCAGCGGAATGGGGATCAATCCCGCCCTGCCGGCATGGTTGCCGGTCCTCATCTTCGGTCCCATCGCCGTCCTGTTCATGGACAACGTCAAGACGTAAGGATGCCTTCTTCAGGTCGCGACCTGGAGTGCGCGCTGGCGATGATGCCGACCGCCATCGAAACAAGCAGCCCAACACCGCCAAGTGCCGCACCGGCAACGTACGGATTCAGCCCGCCGGGATGCAGCTCGCCAATCCGTCGCCACGCCTCGATGCCCGTCGCGCCGCCGGAATACGTCGAGACCATTGTCACCAGCGTGCCGTAAATCTCCGCTCCCAGGAATGTAGCGGCCAGCACCAGCCCCGATGCTATGCCCACCCATTTGATCGGCCAGTAGGCAAGCCCCTGCGCGTAGAGAACCAATAGCCACGGGAAGATGACCGCCGCATACCAGATATTCGTCGCCACCGATCCCAGCAGCATCTTCGTATGAATCATGTGATAACTAAGCCCCGCCGCGCTGAGCGCACAAAGAAGCGCGAACGTCGGCATCAACCACGCCAGCGCGGATATCGAGCGCGATCGGCGAACCGTCGGCCCCAGCGCGAACAGGAAACCCAGCGAGGCGAAGTAATACGAGTATTCCTGAATCCTTGTCGCGGCAATCGGCGGCGCAAGATAACTCCACCCGCCCGTCCACAGGCTGCGACGATAAAACCTCCGCCCAAGCTCATCGACCAGATCCATTTCCATCACGCACTGCGCGATGTCGGATAGGCCCCTGCCCGCCGCCCTATTGTGAACGGCCTCCTGCATCGGCGTGAGCAGCCCGAACGTCTTCAGGTTGCCGAAAAAATACCAGCCGCAGATCGCGACCAGCCCGACCAGAAATGCCGCAGGCGCTGCAATGAGCGTTCCGCGCCTGACACGATCACGCCATGCGAACAATAATCCCGCCAATATGCCGAAAGGCGCCAGCGCCAGATTCACCGTCTTTGTCAGAATCGCCAAACCTGTCGCCGCGCCGGCCGCTGCCCCGGACGCCGCGCGGTAACGCGACATCGGCCACAAGATCAATCCGATCGCCGCGGTGCCCAGAAGCACCGCCAGCGCATCGCTCGCCACTCGGGCACAGTTCAGCAGATAGAGCGGCTGAAGGGCGATTAACAAACCGAGGAGATAACGCATCGCCGACGGCTTGATGAGCCTGCCGAGCAATCGCGCCACCAGATAAACGGACAGCGATCCGAATCCGATGTTGATCAACCGCAGCAGACCAACCAGCGTCAGCAGGTCTCCGTCCGGCAGAAACCGTCGCACCACGGGAACCATCATGCGATAGTAGAGTGACGGATGCTGAGCCTGATAAATCGGGACATCCGGTGCGGCGTCAGGATGTCCGCTGTCCGCGATCGCTGTTTCTGCCGCCGCGCCATTCCAATACTCGTCGTAGCTTTGCGCACCCAAAGGTCGAAGCTGATCCGTCCCGAATCGGCAGTGCGGATACTTCGCCAACCACGGATACATCGAGCGCGGCACGACCGACCCGGCCGCAAGATCAGGTGGTGATCCCTTTTCGATGAGATGAACGATGTAGGCCAGGTGCTGATATTCGTCCCACCCCTCGAAAGGCGGGAGCACGCAGATGACCAGCACCCCCCGAACGGCGAACAATAGGGCGAGGAGCACGCTGAATCTTCGCCACTCGCTCAGCCACCCGACGATATGCTTGTCATGTTGCTTCATAAGGGGGCGACCGAGTCTCACGAAGCCCCGCCAAAAGGTCAAGCTTGAGGTCCCCTGGATCGCATCCTCGCGGCGTGATTTGACGATAATCCGCTGAGACGGGAATATCCCCCCGGCGTCCGCTAACACTTCCTCGGAGCCTTGTTGTTCTCGCGATGTCAATTGCCACCCTGCCCAGAACCGTCCGGACATTCGCACGCCTTCGCGTGATCGCCCAGGTTTTCTCTCGGCACGGCTTCGGACACGTCGTCGATCGCCTGCAACTCGGAAGATATGTCCCATCGATCAACTGGATCCGAAAGGGTAAGCCTGACGAAGAACCCGCCGTCGATCCCCTCGTCGCAATCGGAGAGCGCATCGTCAAGGTCTGCGAGGAACTGGGGCCGACGTTCATCAAGTTCGGACAGATCGCCAGCACGCGGCCCGATATCTTTCCGCCGCAGATTATCACCGCCCTTGAGAAACTGCAGGACGACGTCAAGCCGTTTCCCACCGAGCAGGCCCGTCGCATCTTCCGGGAAGACACCGGGGTCGATATCGACAAGGCCTTCAAATCGTTCATCGATACGCCCTTCGCCAGCGGCTCCATCGCCCAGGTCCATCGCGCCGAGACACATGACGGCGAACAGGTCGTGGTAAAAATCAAGCGGCCCGAAATCGACGACATGATCCAGCTCGATATGTACGTCCTGGAATGGATGGCCGAGCGCGCCGAGGCCCTTTTCCCGGAACTGCGGCCTTATCACCCCAAGCTGGTGGTCGATGAATTCGCCCAGACGATTCGCCGCGAGCTCGACTTCGTCAACGAGGCGTCGACCACCAGCCGATTCTACGAAGTCTTTGTGGACGACCCGAACATTAAGACACCCAGGGTGCATTGGGAACTCACCGGCAAAGCCAGCCTCACCCTTGAGTTCATGGACGGCATGCACCTCCGCGAGGCGCTGGGGTCCGCCGAGGGGGGCAATGGCTCTCCGGCCAAGGGCGTCGACCGCGCGCAATTGGCCCACAATCTCAGCGAATGCTTCCTGAAACAATTCTTCGAACTGGGCTTCTTCCACGCCGACCCGCATCCTGGAAACATGCTCATCCGCCCGCCCGCCGGGGTCGTCCTGTTTGACTTCGGCATGATCGGCCGTATCGACGACGAGCTTATCGGCCGGCTGGTCATCAGCATCATCGCCATCGTCAAAAAGGAAATCGAAGTCCTCATCGACGTGCTGGCCGACCTCGGGGCCATCGGCCGCAACACCGACCGCCTCGTCCTCGCCTCTGACTTGCGCCAGATGCTGGAGAAATACTACGGCCTGCCGCTTCACCGGCTCGACCTCGTCATCATCTTCCGCGAGCTCATCGAAACGGTCCGCCGCAACGACGTCACCCTGCCGCGCGATTTCGTCGCCCTGTTCAAGTCGCTGGCCACCGTCTCCGGCGTCGTCCTGCAGATCGACCCCGAGCTGAACCTGCTCGAACTGCTCCAGCCCAAGCTCTCCAAGCTGCTTCGCGATCGCTTCTCGCCGCGGCGACTGCTCCGCATGGCGGGCATGTCCACCTGGCACCTGTTCAGCATCCTCCGCGACGCCCCGCGATTCATCCGGGACACCATGCGCGGCATGGGCCGGGGACAATTCCAGATCAACATCAAGCACGAGAACCTCGATCACCTGGCCAGCGAACTGGATCGATCGAGCAACCGCATCGCCTTCGCCATGCTGGTGGCCTCGACGATCATCAGCAGCACCATGCTGATCTCCATCGATGCCAGCATTTTTAACATGCCCATTCGCTACCTCGGCTTCGTCGGCTACGCCATCACCTTCGTGATGGCCGGCGGCCTGCTTGTCGCCATTCTCCGAAGCGGGAAGCTGTCGTAGCGAGTGGGAAGGCAAACGCGCTGATCGCGCGTAAGTCGAGCAGAATCGTAAGTGACATATAGTGACACACGGCCTTTCGGAATTGTGCCAAAGCTTGTGGCGGGCGCAAGTTGGGGCGTTTGGTGGTTTTGGTGGTTTCTTGCGCGCAATCGAGTGACTCCTACGCCCCTGCCGGGGCTGGATTTTCTCCGCGACGCTGACCACGGATTGCGCTGGTCGGGCGGTGCCCGACGACGCTGCATCCGTGGCTACAAGCCGGCGCCCCATTCGGGGCTCGATCGGGGGCGATTCGCTGGGTGGTACGGACTCGCGCACGTTTCCGAGTTCGATTGGGGGCGAGGCGTTTGTGGGCATGTGCACGCGCTTTGTTTGGGCTGAGGTTTTGCGCGGCGATGCGTCGATTTGAAGGTGACAATAGGCGAAAAAGGTTTTGGAGAGCGGTTGTAAGCGCTGTGGCGGGCGTGTGTTGGGGCAAGTCGCGATTTGGGTGGTTTTTGGTCAAAACGCGCAAGGTGAAACAGGACCGGTACATGCCCGAACAGGCGCGGAAAATTTCGGGAAAGTTCGTTTGTAAGTCTTTGAAAAATGGTTCGGGAAAGTGACACAGCGAGGCCAGCGGGCTGCGGATTTTGGATGTACACATTGCGCTACCTCTTTGGGTCATGGTTAGAATGACCTCCAGTTGTTCATTCTTGCTCAGCGCTCGCGCGGGGATTGATGATCGTGCGTGTCGGGATGCGACCCCCGTTGGGGTCGAGATTGATTTGGGGTTTGCTCGGGTACAGGTGCGATGCACCTGCCTACTGACTTTTGGCCCTACGGGCCGAGGATGAGTTTGCTCGGGCCTGTTGCTTCGCGCCGGATGCAGGCCGTGCTTTTCCGGCCCGCTGCCCCCGCATACAATCCGTGGAACTCGCCCCAGCCTCGCCGGAGCAATTCCTTGAAGCCAAGATTGCAATCGCCGCTACGACTCCTGCTCTCCGCGGTCTGCCTGCCCGCTCTTCTTCTGGCCGCTGCAGGCTGCGATGTCGAATATCTCTCCCACATCGCCTTTGGGCAGCTCGGCGTTCTCGTCCGCATCGTGCCGGTCGATCAGGCGCTCGCCGACCCCAACCTTACCGACGACGAGCGGGCCAAGCTGGCCATCACGCAGCACGTTCGGCGATTCGGCATCCATGTCGTCGGCCTGCGCGGCTCATATTCCTACACGGTCTTCGACTACAACGGGATGGAGCCTGCTGTGTGGGTCGTTTCCGCCTCGGCGAAGGAGAGCTTCACGCCGTTTCTGTGGGATTACCCGATCATCGGGCAATACTCGACGCGCGGGTTTTTCGAGATGGAGTACGCCCGGCGGGTGGCGATCTCATTGCAGGATGCGGGATACGACGTTTTCTTCGGCCGTGCGGCGGGCTTTTCCACGCTCAACTTCTTCGCCGATCCCGTCCGGCAGTCGAATCTTCAGGACGACGACGCGGAGCTGGTCGAGCTCATCCTCCACGAAATGACCCATCAGACGATCTTCAAGCCCAACGACGGCGCCTACAACGAGGGGATGGCCACGTTCATCGGCCGCACGGCCGCTCAGGAGTGGTTTGACCTGAATTACGGCGTCGATTCGCCACAGGCCATGGCCGCGAGGATACGATATGCCGACAAGGCGATCATCGATCTCTACGTCGTCGCCGCCTACAACCGAATGGCCGCCTACTATGGCCAGGCCGCGGCGCGGGGCGACCCGCCGGATGTCATCATCGCCAACCGTCAGGTGGAACTCGACGCCGCCCTGGCCGCCTATTCGACGACCTACGAGCCGCAACTGGCCGACCCCGAATACTGGTCATTTCTGCGCACGTCGCCCTTCGACAATGCCCGGCTCCTGGCCGCGATCGTCTATCAGGGGGGGCTCAGCGACTATGAGGGGGTCTTCGTGAAGGTCGGCCGCAGCTTTCCGGACGCACTCGCCGTCTATGCCGAAGCGGCGAACCAACCGGATAGTCGAGCGTATCTAAGAGCATTCGCACAGAGCCCTTGATTTTTGGGGGCATAATATCGGGATCGCTGTCGATTCAATTCACTTGCCCTGCCGGGTGTCCCGATGTTAGTCTGTTCACCCATTGTTCGCCGATTAAATAGAAAGCCAATGTACGATCGACTACCGCACAAATTCGCCTTCTGCTGCTTCGCCCTGACCTGCGTAACTTTTCTCTTTGGAACGGTTGGCTGTCAGCAGCCTACCGGGCCGCACGTCGCCGATCTCGATCCCTATGTAGGTGGTCGGCCGGCCCCCATGCGACCTGTCGACCGCCCCGCCCCACCACCTTCGAAACACTATGCCGGCGGCGCAGATAATGGCTGGACCCCGCCGGGCGGCTTTTCAAAGCGATGGCAGTGCATCGTTGTCCATCACTCGGCGAGCGATAAGTCCACGCCTGAAGGCATGCGCGATTATCACGTTCGCCAGCGCGGCTGGGACGATCTGGGCTATCACTTCGTGATTGGCAACGGCGTGAAGTACCCCGATGGGCAGATTTTCGTCGGCAATCGCTGGCGACAGCAGAAGCACGGCGCTCACTGCAAGACGCCGAACAATCACTACAACGAGCACGGCATCGGCATCTGCCTGATCGGCGATTTTGATGCACATCCGCCGACCCAAAAGCAACTCGCCTCGCTTGCCCGACTCTCCTCGTTCCTCACCGCCAAGTGCGGTATTCCCGACAGCAAAATACTCACGCATGGGGGAGTCACCCACAAGACCGCCTGCCCCGGTCGATATTTCTCGCTCGGACCGGTCCTCAGGATCATGTCCGCCCGGGCCCAAGCAGCCGACCCCGATCTCGAAGCCAACTTCGTTACGCCCTAGGTTGCCATTTCACTTGGAACTTCGTGCCTCGGGCACCCGTAATCCTTGATCGGGGACTTCCGAGCACTGCGCAAACGTCAATTCAGCTAAGCGGGGATATCACCTTTTCAGGTGAATCTACCGAACGACGGAACGCGCCTGATCGTCCAAATTGCTCGAGTATCGCCGCTTGGCTGTGAATATGGGCACGCCTCCCGAGGCCGATTCATGCAGAATTAACGAGGTACCCCCTTGAACAGACGCTCAAAACAGGGGAAACTATGATTCCGTAGGTAGTTGTGTTGCCTTGCCGGATTGACGCACATTGGCAGATTCCGCAGCGGCAGCCTGGGGTGAGCCATATCGACTGAGGTGACCGACTCGTGCAGCCGCCGGAACCCGATTCAAAAAAGAAGATAGTTAAGATCGCCGTCGCCGTCGTGATCTTCCTCGTCGCCATTGGCATCGCATGGAAGAATCTCGCCGGCGACAGTCAGGCCGACTTTGCATCCATCCGCGGTTATATGTGCAACGATTGCAAGGCGGTCTTCGACTACACGCCCAAAGAAGGCGACCGCGAGCCGATCGAGTGCCCCAAGTGCGGCAATCAGTCGGGCTACGCTGCCGAGCGCTGCTATTGGACAAAGGGGCCCGACGGTGAATGGGCGGCCAAGGCCCAGCCGACCTATGTCATCCTTAATATCCGACTGGATCCGAATAATCACGAACCGACCATCTGCCCGGACTGTGGACGAGAAGTTGTCGGGCACAATCCTCCGCCGCCTGAAGACATGATGGCGGCGGCGTTGGGACAGGCGAGCCAGTGACAAGGCGACCCCGGTGAGGCTCCCGAAGTCGGGGCTTCACGATGAAATCGAGGAACCAGCCATGCGGCAAGCAACGCGGTGCAACGTGCGAATCATGAAGCGAAACGCCTTCACACTCATCGAGCTGTTGGTGGTGATTTCGATCATCGCCCTCATCATCTCGATTCTCCTGCCGTCTCTCGCCAGCGCCCGCCGGGCAGCCGAGAAGGTCGCTTGCATGGCCAGCATGAGGGGCGTTGCACAAGGCGCCGCCTCGTATTCCGCTGATAACGAGGACTGGATCATTGGCGCGCCTGCCGGAAGCGGCGGCTATCTGGCCGGCGCGGGCGGTGCATTTGGTCCGGCGGTTCAGCGATGGGATTTCATGGGCCCCATGGCGGAGTTGATGGGCATGGGAATCGCCCTGGCCGACGGATCGAACGAGAGCGTCGCGGCTCGGTTCAACGCGCTTCGCTCCAGCCCCGCCTTTCTTTGTCGCTCAAATAAGTTCTTGTCGACCTTCTTCCCAGGCGGTGTGGATGCCGGAACCGGCAGAATGGTCAGCTATAACACCTCGCGATATCAGTTGATGGCGTATGCCAAGGACGCCGCCGACGCCCAGACTAAGGGTCTCGACGGATCGTCGCCCGGCGTCGCCTGGTACGACGGCAGCCATAGTGAGTCAATCCCGAAGACTTGGAAGCCCGTCACTGCGAAGCTTGGCGTGCCGTCAAACAAAATATTCTGTGCCGACGGCTCGCGGTTCTCCCAGGCACGCAGCGGCAGCGAGATTCCGCCCGACTACGATTTGTCGGTCGGCGGCGCATGGGGCGGTGCATTCGGTGATGCCGGCGCTTATACGAGTTTCACGCGTTCGTGGGATCGCTCTCGTGCCCCCGGAAACGGCTACATTGGGCCTATTGACGGCCGAGTCTATGGATATCGGCACTCAAGCGGGATACCTCCGCTCGGAGCCCCCGCAAACGCCTTCAAGACAAATCTCATGTTTCACGATGGGCACGCCGAAACCCAGGGCGATTTGGAATCCAGCAACCCGCATCAGTGGCTGCCGCAGGGCACGTTAATGGGAATCAGCACGATTTGGCGCGACACTCGAATTCACTTCGGCCTTAGCGGGGCAGCCGCGACGGGTGTTCGCATCGGCGGCTGATTGATTCGACTCCGGCTCGATCGCTTTCCGGCCTGTGGCGCCGCCAAAACTCGCGGAAGCAAGAGCCAATTCCGGATTCCTGAGTTCGCGTTTGAATTGTCCACCAAAACCCACGCGACCGGTGGGCCTCGTCGAACTGCTCAACTGATTGACGCCGCTTTCACGGCCCGCCACAATCTTTCTACAAGACCCCTCACCAGCGCGAGTGGCGGAACTGGCAGACGCGCAGGATTTAGGATCCTGTGGGGAAACCCGTGGGGGTTCGACTCCCCCCTCGCGCATTGGGCCGTGCTTCTCAGTCGGCTCATCGACCGCCGGCGGCTACTGCCTTTTGGCGATCGAGTTTCGCCGTCACATACTTGAAGAGCAGCAGGGCCAGTAACGAAACCACGCCGATTCCCGCGTAGACATACCAAAGGTAATGCGCGCTGGCGTACGCCTCCGGCATCGGGCCGTTGCCTGCGATGGCGTCCTGCCATTGTGCGTACGCGGCGGGATCGATTTCCTTGAGCTTGTTCGGATCGGGACAGTACCGATCGAGTAGGAATCCTGATAGAAAAAATGCAACGAACCACGCAATACTGGAGTGGAGATTCTGAAAGCCGAGGTAGAGCCCCTCCTCGCCTTTGGGCGCCTGCTTCGAGGCATATTCCATGAACTTCGGCGAGAGGAAACACTCGCCCAATCCCTGCGCCGCGATGCCGAAGATGGCCATCACCGTGATCGGGTGCATGGCGAAGCCGAAAATGTCGACAGAATTGCCCGTCGCGCGCTGAAGGATGGGGGCGAGGGCCATCGACAAAGCAGAAAAAGGGATGATGGCCAGCGAGATGGCGATGGAGTTCTCCGGCTTCACGTTGCGCACGAGGTGCGTAATGAAGACGACGCACGTCACCACCACGAAGGGATTGATGTTCGCCAGCCACTCGGGCCGGGCCTGTTCGCCGACCAGTCGAATGATGTAGGCCGGCATGGCGGCATAAAGCTGGCCCTGAATCGTCCAGAACCCGGCGACGATGACGATCAGGCACATGAATCGGCCGTTGCCCAGCACACGCAGGAATGAATCAAAGACCTCGGAGAACGACCTGCCGACGCCGGCCGTGTCGGGATTGCGATAGGCAATGACGACAATGATCATCGCGATGAACGCCATCGCCGCCGCATAGAAGTTCACATAGCGGATACCGAGCTCGAAGTGGCCGAAGCCGGGCAGATTAAAACCCTGGCGAATGAAGGGGGCGATGGTCTTTCCCGAGAAGGAACCGATGTTGACCATGAAATAGAAAATCGAGAACGCTCGGGCACGGTTGAAATCGTCGGAGCATTTCGCGGCGGTGCCCGAGATGACCGGCTTGACGATCGCCCCGCCGAGAACGACGAGGGCAAGGGCAACGACGACGGTGGCCTTGATCTGAAGCGCTCCGAGCAGGGCATATCCACCGGTAAGCAGCGCGAAGGCGAGAATGAGGGCGGCGCGGAAACCCATCTTGTCAGCAAGCGGCCCCAGGAATGCGGGCATCAGATACAACAGCAGCGAGAAAAATGCAGCAACGGTTCCGGCAGACACGTCGGTAAAGCCGACTTCGCCGACGAGGTAGAGCTGGAGGCTGATGAACATGCCGTAAAAGGCGGCGCGCTCGAAAAGCTCGGCGAAATTGGCGAACCAGAATGTCGCCGGGAATCGCCACGTGCCGCGGGGCCCTGGTGCTGCGTCATGGTCCGGCCCGGCAGGCGAAGTTGAATGCATGATGATCCTTTAATGATTCCAGTGCCGATCAGCGCTTCTGGGCGATGCAGGGATGATACAGGCAATCGGGGATTTCGAGTGACTCGACATCGCGGGGCTCAAGCTTCATGAGGCCGCCGCCGTAGATGCGGCGATGATCGGCAAGCGACCTCGCGGCTGCGGGCGAATTGAGATAATCGACAAGTGCGCCGACCCGCGCCGGCGAATCGTCGTGGGGATAGATGCCGTGATACGCGGTGAGATTCAGCACGCCCGCCTTGTTATCGACGAAGCGGAATCGCCCGCGTGCAAAGACGGAGACGAGGATCGGAGCGGGCCGGCGCACCTCCGGGCGAAACCAGACGGGCCGATGCGACGGGAGATATCTTTCGGGAATGCCAAGGCGACGACCCTCGGCAAGATACTCGTTCACGGGAATCGACAGTGCATCTCGCGGCGAGAGGAGATAGACGCGCTCATCGGCGTCAATCAGAGCGCGCAGATCGATCGCCGTAAACCGATCGCCGGAAATCTGCCGCGCCTTGACGATGCAGAGGCGTAAGTCACGGCGATCGATCTTCCATCGGCGTCGCGTTGACTCGCTCATCGTAAAGTAGTCATTCGCCCCGGTGGCAATGCCGCGCGAACAATCCGCGATATCGGCCAGCGTGTGCGCGGATTGAGCCGGGCGGGTGCGCCCCTCGATCATGGGCGACCACTTTTGTGCGGGATCAAGCTCGCCGGGACTTCGCTCGGTCGCGCGATCGAGGTCGAGCTTCGCCAACCCCTCAGCGTCATCGACCATCGCCAGTCGTACGGAATCACCGGCACGGCGGCCGCCGCGGATCAAAACAATGGCGGCGGTGGTCAGGGCATCACTGAAGACGGCGGAGGCGTGGGAGAATTGGACGATCGCCTCAATGGCGTTTTCTCGAAGGAGGTGCCGCTTGATCGGCACACCAAAGTCGGCGTTCAGCCACTCGGCCGGGGCAATGACGGCGGCGCGCCCGCCCGGCGCAAGGAGCGACCTGATCTTGATGAGAAACAGCCCGTAGAGATTGGTCATGCGGGAAAGTCGTTCACCGCAAAGACGGTCCAACCCGGCAAGTGTCGCCTCATCGCACGCGTGGGAATGGTGCCGGACGTACGGCGGGTTGGCGATCACCGCGTCGAAACTCGATGCAAACCGGGCGCGGAGAAAATCGACCTGTCGCAGTTCGAGCGGCAGATTGCGCCGGGCGAGGCGACGGGCAATGTCCGCGTCGATTTCGCAGCCATGCACAACGGGGCATTTGAGGCCGCGCTGTCCAAAAAAATCTCGCACGGACTCGATGAATACGCCCTCGCCTACCGCCGGGTCGAGGATGCGATGAGGCTGATCGGCGCACGCCCAGTTCGTCATCCAGTCGGCGACCGGGCGCGGTGTCGCCACCTGTCCCCAACGCCGCCGGGCCACGCCATCATCGCCGGGCGGCGACGATAGCGCGCCGAGATTCTCGAGTGATCGTGCTGGAGGTATCTCTTGGCGCATAAAAAGGGCGATTGGATGTTAACCAATCGCCCTCATTCATGCGAATGAACTCGTCGCGATCAATCAGGGCAGGAGAAGATCGATGAAGCCCTGAATATCTGCGCCGTCCGGGCCGTTTAGCCCGTCAATGTCCGAACGAAATACGCGACCCGCGTCCACATCCACGCCGATGAGGACATCGACGAAGAGCGGCAGGTCGAGCAAGTCGATCACACAGTCCGCGCTCACGTCTCCGATTTGCGGCGTGTCGATGGTGAGCGTGGCGATCGCGCTGACGACCATGGCGCACTGGTCCTCGACGGTGCAGGTATAGTCGCCGGCATCGGCCGGTGTGACGCCCGTGAGAACCAGGGTGGGATTATTGGCGCCGACGACGGTCACGCCGCGTTTCCAGGTGAAAGTGGCGGCGCCCAGGAGCGGGCCGGCGCCGACGCTCATGATGACGGTGCTGCCTTCGCAGGCGGATTGTGAATCGGGATCGTCGGAAATCGCCAGCATGCTGCCCGCGCAATTCACGACGATTTTGAAGACTTCGCCCTGCGAAGTCGAATCGAGGAGATACAACTCACCTTCCGCGTCCTCACCAAATGATGCGATGGAGCCGATCGACAGACCGCCGATGGGCCCGGTGGGGACCAGCTCGGCGCTGCGATTCGTCACCTGGCCTGCCGTCACGGCACTGCACTGGAAGGCCGGGCCTGGGCAGGAGCCTGCGTAGGCGAACGAAGCGATTAAGCCGTTGCTGTAGTTGGCGTAGAAATATGTTCCCTTGAGATCGGGGATCTTTTCGCCTCGATACACATAGCCGCCGGTGACCGCGCTGCCGCTTGTCCAGACGAAATCCCAGATGGGATTCAACCTGCCCGTCGTGCTGCAACCGCTGGTGCAATTGCTTGAGGGGATGTTAGAACACTGAAATCCTTCGCGCTGATCCCAGCCGAAGTTAAGGCCGCCGACGCCTGCGGGGGCCAGGGAGACTTCCTCGCGAGCGTTCTGACCGACGTCGCCCATGTAGAGATTTCCAGTGAGGCGGTCAAAGCTGCATCGCCAGGGATTTCTGAGGCCGTAGTGGAAGATTTCATCAAGGCCGGCGACGCCGACGAATGGATTATCCGGAGGATTCGAATAGCCCCAAACGGTCGAGCTGCCGGGATTCTGATCGACACTGACATCAAGACGGAGCATCTTGCCGAGTAGCGAGTTAATGCTCTGCGCATTGCCGGGGGAGTCGCATGCCCCACCGCCGTCACCGGTTGCAATGTAGAGATAGCCATCGGGGCCAAAGGCGATCCAACCGCCGTTGTGATTGCTGTTCCCCGGGTGGCTCAAATCGAGGACGGTTTGAGCGCTGGCTGGGTTGGCTGTGTTGGCGTTGGGATCCTGACCCGTCGTCGTGTAGCGGATGACGTGGTTATTCCCGCCCTGTGTAATGTAAATGAAGAACGCGCCGCGATTGACGTTGGGCGCATCGGCGTAGAAGTCGGGATGGAAGGCCAACCCAAGGAGTCCTTCTTCATTGCCGCTGTTTTGCCCGCTCGTGTCCAGAAAACTGGTTCCGATGAAGGCATTGGTGCTCTTGTTCAGAACGCGGATCCGCCCCTGGGTCGTGGCGGCGGCTGACAACCTCTGCTGCACGATAAAGAGGCGACTCGTATCGCCGGGCGGAGAGGTCAGAAAGACGGGCCGATACAACTGCGATGTACTGGCGTCGGGCGGATAGATTCGGACGGTCGTCAGCGGCGTCGGACCAGCGGCATGGGTGAGTTCCGCGGCCACTGCGACGATAATTCCTGCGATTAAGAGTGTGCTCTTCCCTGGGTTCCTCATTCTGATCCTCGCTTTAGTCGGTACATTCGGTAAGCGGCGTGGCGGCGTACACAATGGGCCGCGCGGGCATACCCCCTCAATGGTTAGCCCGGATTATAACGCGCCGGCCGACCGGACGGCACCCTGGGAACCGCGATTTGTGCCCAAAATTGGGGCTCCGAGGCTCTTTCAGGGCAAGGGGCTCACCCGAAAGAGGTCCGGAACGGTCGCATCAAGCTTCAATCCCGACTACTGGAGAAGCGAGAGCACCGTCTGCGGCGTCTGATTGGCAATGGCGAGAATACTGGTTCCCGCACTGACGAGAATCTGCGATCGGGTCAGGGCGCTGGTTTCCTGAGCGAAATCCAGATCGCGGATCGTCGACTCCGCCGAGGTCAGATTCTCCAGCGTGATTTGCAACTGGTTGATGTTGGTATCGACGGTGTTCTTCTCGAAGGCGCCGAGTCGTCCTCGCAGGACCGACACCTGGCGAATGGCTTCCGCGACGATCTTCGCCGCGTCCGCGGAATTTCCGCCGACAAGACTCGACTGTCCGCCGCTGGCAATGTCCGCGAGATAGCCGACCGTGCCGTTGCCCAGCCCGGATGCCGCGGTGGACTGCACACCGATGTTGACCTGTTGATTGGAATCGACGCCGGACCCCAGTTGAAACGTGGCGCCGCCGCCGGTAATGGCAAAGGAGGTCGAGCCGATTGTGTTGAACGACTCCCTCAGCCGAAGTTCGATTCCCAGACCCGTCGTATTGAGGAAAACGTCCAGGCCTCGTCCCAGTGCGCTTGCGCCGTTAATGGTGGCAGAGGCATCTCGACCGATGTCACGTTTCACCTGATCGCCGTTGGCATCGACGGTGGTGAAGACGTTGGGAGTCGATCCGATCTCGCTGACCTGCACGAAGGCGTCGCTTCCGTACTCGATGGAAGTCAGGTAGATGCCGCTGGCGGCATTGGCCGGGTTGATCAGCGACGCGCTGACGCCGGTCGCATCACTGATGAGGTTGACGGCGGCCGCGATGGCGCTGGCGGTCGTATTGGCGATGAAGGGGAGGGTGGTGACGCCGTTCGTTCCGGCGATTTCCAGGGTGACTCCGGCGGTGATGGCGCTCGTCTGGAACTGCAGGGAGGCGTGCTGAGCGGACTGCACAATGTTGACCGTGACGGGGATGTAGCTCGCCGTGCCGAACTGGACGGCGTTGACGCGCAGGTCGGTCACGTTGGTCACGTTCACGCCGCTGGTGACATAGCCCAGGGAGCCGTTCAGGAGCTTGCGCCCGCCGAAGGTGGTCGTGTTGGCAATGCGGGTGATCGATGCGATGGCCGAGTCGATCTGCAACTGGTTGGCGCGGATTTCGTCATCCGACACGGCGCCGACGTTGGCTGCCTCGACGATCTTCGCCTGAATATCGTTGAGCAGCGAGGCCACTTCGCTCAGCGCGCCTTCGGTCGTTGCCACGACATTCGACGCGCGCTGCGAGTTGTTGATCGCCTGGCGCACTCCTTCTATCTCCGAACGCAGGTTCTGGGAGATAATCAGGCCTGCGGGGTCATCCGCGCCGCGATTGATGCGCAGCCCGCTGGACAGACGTTCGAGAGACGTCTGAAGTCCCTGGTTCGATCGGCCTAACTGGCGCGCCGCCAGAATCGAGGCCGTGTTCGTGTTTATCCGAGCCATGTCACAATCCTCCCTGACTGCTTTCCGGCGACCAAGTGCGCCGGCTCATCCATACATACGCGACGGGGCTGGCTACATACGCCCGACGCGCGATTACGATCTTCAGTGCCGCGGTCCGCGCGGCCTCTTACGCAACGACTCATCTATCCCGGCGTCGCCGCCATCCGGGGGCAAATCCTCGGGCTTGATGTTGGCGGCTGCACGGTTCTCCCGCTGGATCGCGTCGTAGACTTCCTTGCGATGCACGGGAACATGCGACGGCGCCGTTATGCCCAGACGCACCTTGTCGCCTCGAATATCAACGATCGTGATCTCGACGTCGTCTCCGATCATGATCGTTTCATCACGCTGACGTGATAAGACCAGCATCCCTGACTCCTTTGGGTCGCTGCACGCGACTCCCATGTACACAGAGACATCCGTGTCTCGGTGTGCCCGGCACAGATCGAGCCATCCCTGGCTCATTGTTCAGTGCCCGGGCGTCGGGTGGTCCTCTGACCACCACTTCACGACGCGCCGGCCGCAACCGGATCATAGGCCGGTCAGCGGCGCTTGCGGCCGATTGCCTAGGCCGTCCGTACGTCCGCCATCTGCCGACCCGCTGGGATTTCCACCAGGACGTGCCGCGTCGTGTACTTCTTCTCCGACATGACAAGCTGCTTGCCGATGCGGGTGGCCACATTGATCACCAGCGGACCCTGTAGGTTGCCGGTGAGCACGTTGTCGACCTTGTTCACGATGACGAACACCTGCGAGCCGTGCGTATCGGCCAGGCCGATCGCCGTGAGATCTTCCTGCTTGATCGCGACCTTGAAGTCGGGGATGAACATGCGCGGGTCGCAGACGACGAAGGCCAGCTCGGGCCGATGAACCGCCTGCATCCAGTAGAACGCGCTCTGCTCGCCCGTCTGAATCAGCGCGTATTCACGATCATCCGGGAACCCGAGCAGGCCCTTGGGAAAATTGAGGAATCGCTGATCGTCGACTTCGATGCCGCCGAATCTTGATGTTTCGATCACCATACTTACTCGCTCCCGGCCGCCTCATGCGGCCCCAGCTTTCGTCGCGTCGGCCTCGCTCGCCACTCTCGGCTCGCTGATAAGCCCTGATAAAAAATCACTCGTCGCGACGAACAGTGTCTCCCGTCAATGCCGCGGCAGCTCCAGCTACCGCAGGAAGTCCAGCAAAGACAGGTTTTGTGTTTTCGATCCGGCCAACAGACTCGCCTGAAGCGCCGTCTGGGCCTGCTGAAATTTCGTGACCGCCTCGGTGAAGTCCACCTCTTCAAGATCAGAGAGAAGAACTTCCGTCGCTGTCACTGCGTTTTCGGTCTGCTCCAGCCGGGCGCGCATGGCCTTCGAGGCCGCGCCGACCTGACCGGCGACCGACGAAACGTGCCGCTGTACGGCGTTGATCTGGCTACCCGCCTCCGTGATCTCCGATGAGTTGTCCGAGACCAGCGCGTCGCGCAGTCGATAAAGCGCCGAGAAAATGCCCGACTGATAACTCTGCGCGACGTTGTCACCCTCAAGCAGCGTGGCCGAGCCGGTCTTGAGGATTCCCAATTCGTCCGCGACCGGCGAGAGGTTCAGCTTCTCGACCGTCAGGTTTCCCGCTCCTGCCGGGCCCGAAAGGGCGATGCCGGCGCCGGCGTTGGAAACAGTCGCCGTCACCGTGGTGCCGGCAAGTGCCGCGGCGGCGTTGATCGCGTTGATGATGTCGCCAACGGTCTTGGCCCCGGTGACATCCACGTCGAACGCTATGCCGTTGGCGTCAGTGATTCGGAAATCGGCCCCGGTGACGGGATGCAGGCCTCTGAGCCCGTTAAGACTCGAAAGGGATGAGCCCGTGTTCAACGTCTTGATCCCCAGGGTTGCGGCATCGACGCCGCCGTTTTCCCCGATGACGAGCGGAGTGCCGGCAATGAGATTGCGAATCTCGATTCCATCGCCGGCCGCGTTGATGGAAGCACGAATGCCGACGTTCGACGCGTTCAGAGCGTTCAACACGTCCTGGACCGTTGTCGCGCCGGCGAATGTGACCGTCGCGGACAGCGATCCATTTGTAATCCGGATACCGCTGGGCAGACTGATACCACCCACCGCCAGATCGGTCAGCTTCGTCGTCAATGTCGCCTTCGGCTGAACGTCGTCACCGACCAGATCGATGCCCGCGCCGACGGATTTGCGAATGCCCAGATCGGCAGCCGTCGTGCCGTTGCCGATGTCGCTCACATTGATGGTGACACCAGGGGCGGAAGCGATATAGAGCCGCGACGCGTCGGTCGGATTCGTTCCGAGGGTCAGCGAACTGCCCGCATTGGCCGCGGCCTGGTTGAATCGTGCGATCAGGTCCGCGACGGTGTCCGCCCCGGTGAAGTCAACGTCAAACGTGACCGGCGGGCCGCCCTGGGTCACTCGAATCGGACCGAGTCGAACCCCTGCGTTGAGCACGCCGCTAACATCCGAGATGCGCGTATCGGCGGCGAGCTGAACGTTGAAGTTCGCAATGCCCCCGGTGACGTTCTCATTAAGATTGAATACCTCGGCGACGTTGACATCGAACGGCTGCGAGAAGCCCGTATCGACGATCGTGCTGCGCCGGCCGAGGTCGCCAACGTGCGTGACGCGACCGAGCGTGGAGCTGAGCGGGGAGTTTTCGACGCTGCGCCCGCCGAACAGGTAGAGTCCCTCGAACTGCTGATTACCGAGGTTCTGCAGTTGCGTAATGATTCCATCGAGCACCACGGCCTGAGACGCCCTTTCGTCGGTGCTCTGAAGGCTGCCCGCCTGCTCGCTGGCGATCCGCGACGCCTGTATGAGCAGGTCCGCGACGTCTGAGACAGCGGCGTCGGCGGCGGTCAGTTGCTTGTCGGCATGGCGAAGGTTTGTCAGGATTTGATCCTGGCCCTGGCGCGCCTGATTGAGACGGGCGATCTTGGTCGCGGCGATCGGATCATCGCTGACCGAGAGGAGTTGCTTGCCGCTGGCAAGGCGCTGCTGCTCCTGGAAGAGCCGCAGGGAATTGTCGCGCAGGCGGGTCAGCAGCGTGAAGGTCTGCAGACCATGCGAGACTCGAGATATTCCACCGCCGGGGATTGCCATTGTCTCAAACACCTTGCCGGTCAAAAGCGACCGGGAACGTCATGCCGCAAAGCGCGGCCGATCCATTACCTCACGAGACCGATAAGCACCTGTAACATCTCATCCACGACACGCATGTACTCCGCAGCGCCCTGGTAGGCGCGCTGATAGGAAATCAGAGCGACGGCCTCTTCATCGAGGTTCACACCGGAGACCGCCTCGCGCTGCGCGGTCAGTGAGTCGAAGACGATGCCGCTGGCATCGAGCGCGCTTTGCGCACCGGAGGAGCGAACGGCGATGTCCGCCATGGTTGCGTTGTAATATGCATTCAGAGACACCCCGCCGAGGCCGGCGACCGCCGTATCGGCGAGTGAAGCCAGTGCCGTGGCATTGCCGCCGTCTCCCGACAGGCCGGACTGGCCCGCGGCGATATACGAGGGGTCGCTCACAATCGTCGGGTTCAACTTGATGGTCAGTGCGTCACTGCCGCCGAAGAATGTATTGATGCCCAGGGCGCCCAGCGCGCCGGAAGTGTCGTCGGCAAAGCTGAAGCTGTATCCGCTGGCGGAGGAAAGCTGGAGCCGGCCGTCGGCAAGTACCGTGGCGGTTAGATTCGGAACGTTTGCCGAGATGTCCGCCGCAACCGAGTTGAGCGACGAGTCGGCGCCGATGCCGTCGAGGTCGATGTGGATCTGCGTTCGCACCACCTGGCCCGTGGCCGTGTCCTTGACGTCGATGAAGAATGAGCCGGTCTGCGGCGGGAAAGCCACGTTGTTATCCGCGGCGGAGAGCGCCAGCGACGGATCAATGACGCCGGTCAGTCCCGTGACATTTGTAAAGTCTTTCAGGCCCTTGCCGCCCGCGTGAATCCGATTCACCTCGCTGATGACGGACGCGGCCAATGTATCCAGCCGAGCGAGTTGGGTACCAGCGTGCGTGTCGCGGGATTCGATCAGACCCTTGACGATGCCACTGCCGGCATTGACCGGACCGTTGTCGATCTTGAATCGCACGACGGCCACGTTCAGCCCGTCGGCGTTCACTTCGTTGGATGTATAGATCCCGAAGGACTCGCCAAACTGCACGAGCGACGCATTGCCCACAAAGACGTTGACCGCGCCGGAGGGCTGCTCCTTGACCGTGATGGAGAAGTACTCTGAGAGCGAAGTCAGAAGCCGATCGCGCTCGTCGCGAAGCGCCGACGCCGGGCCGCCGGTCGCGGCCTCCGTCGAGCTGATCTGCACGTTGATTTCCGCGATCTTTGTCGCGATGGCATCGGCCTGAATGACGGCGTCCTCGACGTCGACGTTCAAGTCCTTGCGAAGGCCGATCAACTGCTCGCGCACATCGCCGATACGCTGGACCAGGGCCGTCGCCGTGTTGACCACAATGCCGCGGCTGGCCGGGTTCTCGGGCGTGTTCTGCAAATCGGAGAGCGATCCAAAGAACTCGCTCAACAGCGATCCAAGATTGTCGCCGCCGAGCGGATCGAAAATTCCCTCTACGCGCGAGAGGCTCGACCGCTGAGCCAGGGCTGACTGCTGATCCGAACCCGACAGCCGCAATCGGGCATTGAGCGATTCATTAACATTCCTGCGAACCGCGTCGAGTCGCACGCCGCCACCCAGTTGCCCGGTATTCAGACCGGTGCCGGACAGCGCGGCGAGGCGAGCCGAAGCGCGGCTATAGCCCGGCGTGCCGGCGTTGGCGATGTTCTGGCCGACCACCGAGAGCGCGGCCTGATACGCCGTCAATGCGGAGCGACCGATGCCTAATGCTGAGTTCAACGCCATACGATTAACCTACTGCGTCCAGGACGCGTGGACCCTTGGCACGACTGACGCCGCCGCCCGCCGAGTACGTCGGCTGCGACTCGTCCTGGACCATTGCCTCGAAAAGTGTTTTGAAATGAACGAGGAGCTCACGACTGGCTAGCTCGACGACGCGATTCGATTCGGCCACTTTGAGCATCCGCTCCTTGAGCGTCTCGGCGAGCTTCGCGATCCGGCCGGCCAGCGGCGCGTCAAATCGCTTTCGCAGCGTGCTCAGCCGAACGGGCCTGCCGTCCTCAATCGCTGGTGTGCCGTACTGACTGCACAGCCTGTCAACAACCGATCGGCGAGTCGCGTCGAGATCGCTGAACTTGGCGGTCAGTTCACTCTCGGATCGAGTCGCCGCGATCATGCCTTCCACGTCTGCCCGGCGCATCGCCTGAAGCTTGACTTCGATGACGGCGTGGAGGGACTCTTGAAGCGAGATGAGCGACTTGAGTAGCTCGACCAGTTCGAGAGCAGCAGTGTTGGTGCGTGCTGGGGTCATTCGGCGCCTTCCTTCCCGGTGGCGGCGGGTGTCTCTGTCTGGACATTTGAAATGCCGAGGCGCTTCTCAATGGCTGAGGCGAGTTTGTCGGCGACCGGATTGTTCGCGGAGCGACCCAGGCGCTGTGCGAGCTCGATGCCCAATTGCCCCTGGAAGGCTTCCTCGCCTCGTCCTCCGCTGAAATACTTGGTCTTCAGGCTGGACGCCTGCATCTGCTGGATCAGCGTGCCGTAAAAGATGTTTCCGACGAACTCGCCGACCTGCTTACGGAAGTCGCCGCCGTCCTTCCGGCCGCCGAATGACAACGGCTTATCCGCCAGCAGCGCGGATGATGCAGGCGTTGCCGGCGATCCGGCGAATGGCGTTGAGCTGTTAAGAGCAGCGAGATTCACGTTTCACTCCACGATAATGAGCTTGCCGGTGATCTTTCCGGTGCGATGAAGGTTTTCGACGATTTCAATGATGTCCGGCGCGGGAACGTTGAGCTGATTCAGAGCGTCCACCAGTTCCTTGAGCCGCGCGCCTTTACCGTCTCGATTCGGCGCTTGGATCGACGCGACGCGCTGCTCGGTAATGAGCGGCGCTTCGTCGGTCGGCTTCGGTGGGGGCTGCGTCGTGACGATCGACATGCCGTTATGCGAGATGACCGCGGGGCCGATCTCCACTGCTTCGTCGATGACGATCGTTCCTGTTGTGCGATTGATGACGACGCGCGCCTCGCCCGGCGGCATGAGCAATTCCAGAGACTCCACGTGGGCGATCATTTCGGCCGGGTTATCGCGCTGGCCCTCGGGAATCCGAACGACGACCATCTTGGGATTCAGTGCGATGGCGATGCGGCGCATCTCGCCGACTTCGGAGACGTCTTCGTTGATGATCTGCGCAATGGTGGCGGCCATCGCATGACTGGCGTACACATCCTCGACCACCAGGGTGATCTCCCAGCCCTCGGCGATGTAGTTGTGGATGACGTCGGCTTCCATGATGGCGCCGCCCGTCACGATGGCGCTGGTCTTGATCTTCGAATCCGGCAGCCGAAGCTGTCCGCTGGCAAAGGCGAAAATGCGATCGAGGCCCGGCCCCTGGAGCGGCGTCGGCACGAGATGCCCGCCGGCCAGACTCTTGGAAACGCCACTGGAGTTGACGCGCACATCGATGCGATCGCCCTCGCGCACGCCGTTGTCCGGAATCGTCGCCTCAACCATGACGATGGCGACGTTTTTCGTGTCGGCCAGTGCGGCCGTCGGAAGCGGAATCTCGAACTTGGCCAGCATCGCCTGAAGCTGCACGATGGAGGCCAGATACTTGCCGCCGTCTCCCGTACCGGGCAGACCGATGACCAGGCCATATCCCACGAGCACGTTGCCGCGGCGTCCCTGAAGATGGGTCACGTCGGCGATGCGCGTGGCCAGCGCCTCGGGCGTTATCAACAGCGCGCCGAATAGCGCGAGGCTGATGCCGAGTGCCTGCTGCCGGGTTGTAAGTCTGTTACGCACGTCGAATCTGTTCCTTCACACTTAGAAGGGCTTTACGTCATCCATGAGCCGCTTGAGCCAGCCACGGTTGGCAAGGTCCTGCATCGCGCCGTCGTTTTCCGTGACCACGTCGAGCGCGAAAATCTTGTCGCTGAGAATGCTGTTGTCCGGGGCGATGTCGTTCTTGTTGCACACGCCGGTCAGAACGATGAGCTGGTCCTCCTCGCCGATCTTGACCCGCGAGTGCGCCCCGATGACGAGATTCCCGTTGGGCTTGATATCGAGAACCTCCGCCATGACGCGAGTCTCGAAGATGTCCTTGCGATCCGCCCGTCCCTGGTTCTGGAGGCGGTTCTTGTTCTCGAACTCAATGCTCGGCGTGCCGCCCCGGAAGCTCTGGTCCACCCACTTGCTGTCGTGGATGCGGAACCACGAATCGAGCGTAGATTCCAGATCCCAGGTGCTTTGCTGATTCGTTCGGGCCTCGCTCTGGTAGCGAAGCCGGTGTCGCACGATGACCGTCAGAAGGTCGTGAACCTGAATAACCTTGGGCTCCGGCGGCGTTGCTGCCGTGAGCGAAAGCTGCGAAACCGCGACATTGCGAACCGGCAATGCCGCCTGCGTCGTCCCTGCCGTGGCGGGCAGCGACCCATTCGCGGCGGGCTGGGTGGTGGCGGCGGCCTGCTCCGCCTTCGTCTGAAGGCTCTGCAAAAAGAGCGAGTTGCTCTGCGCGCCGGCCCATGACGACGTGACGAGGATGATGGCAATGAGTATCGCTATGTGACGCATCCGATTAACTGCCTTGCAAACTCGAATTCCTAATTCGTCCACGCCACACGCATTTCTTCGATCGTGGCCTGTGCCGACGGTTCGACACTAATCGTTCCGGGACCGGTCACCACGCCCTCGAGCACGTCCTGCTTTCGGCGCGTACCGTCGCGCAAGACGCTGACCCGGTCGCCGAGCGAGCCGGACTGCTGGGCCTTGCCTGACGCGCGAATGACCAGAGCGCCCTGTCGCATCCAGATCGTGACGGGCTGGCCGCGTAACACGACCGGCTTTGTCTGTAGAGCGGAAGCTGTCAGCATTTCGCCTGCGCGGATGAGGCCGCGACTTTCCATTCCGACGGCGGCCGACAACTCGGTCAGACCGATGGCGGCCTGATCGGTGAAGCGGCGCTCTTCGATGCGAAGGGCCCGGGGCTCAACCGTCTCACCGCGGTTGATGGATCGGCGGGCGACGATGACATCCGTCATGAGGGCGACTTCCGCCACGATCGGTACCGTCCGCGCCACGCTCCCGCGCTCGAGAATGTCGACGTCGAAGCTCACCAGGCCGAGGCGCTGCTCGCTGCGCGGATGAATGCGAAACTTCTTGGCCGGGCCTGCGATACGAAGCGAGCCGGCACTGGCAGGGCTGAAACGAATCTCGATTCGGCCGCCGTCCCTCAGACCGCGCGCCGCGATGAAGTCCCGCAGAGCGGTCTCCAATGTGCCGTTTGGTGAATCGGACTCTTCCGCAATGTCATAGGCCGGCGCCGACTGAACTGAACCCATCGCCGGCGCTGCCTGAATCGGCTTGGAAGTAGGCTTCCTGATTCGCACTTTCTCAGCGGCCGGCATGGCAGGCTTTGAGACCCTGCACCGCGAGGCCCCAAAAATGCTGATGTCGGCCAGGTTGAAGTCGGCCTCAACCAGTGCCGCGCGGATGTCGTCGGCTGAAATGGCGATCTGACCGCCGGCTCGCGGTGCGGTGAAGATTGATAGGTTCAGAAGTCTGGCGTCGGTCTCCGCGTTGAATCCGCGGAGCGCGGAGATGTCCGAAAGGAGGACGGAGCTGCCCTTCACAACGGCGGTCGGCCAGACCCTGATTTCCCCGGCCGAAAGGGGAGCCGCTGTCGCCCCCAGCGTCGCCGCGAGGAGCCCAAGGGCCATCCAACATCCATGTTGATTCATTTTCATGCTGACGTCTCCGCCGTCCCTGCTCCGCTAACTAGGCGATTAGAATCTCCTCAGATTGTTAACTGTTTGAAGCGTCTGATCGGCGCTCTGGATGGATTGCGAATTCAATTCAAACGACCGTTGCGTGCGGATAAGCTCGACGAGCTCGCGCACCGGATCGACGTTGGATAATTCGAGAGTCGCGGAAAGAATCGACCCGGTGCCGTCCTGCGTCGGGTTCGCCTGCACCGGCGGGCCGGACGCATCGGTCTGGTCGTAAAGGTTCTTTCCGAGCTGCTTGAGACCCGTCGGGTTCACGAAGCGGGCAAGCTGAATCTGCCCCACATCTTGAAACTCCAATGAGCCCTGCGTACGCACGGCGATCAACCCCTGCGGGGAGATCGAAAGCTCGATGGCGTCCTGCGGTATGGTGATCTGCGGCTCGAGCCGCGCACCGAGGCTGTTGCCAAGGACGATTTCACCGTTCGAGTTCTTCGTGAAGTTGCCGGCCCGCGTGTAGACGGTCTTTTCCTGACCGTCGATAAAGGCCTGCACCTGGAAGAAGCCCTCGCCCTCGATGGCCATGTCGAGCTGAGCGCCGGTCTGATCGAAGGAACCCTGAGTAAAGTCGAGCTGCGTGCCGGCCTCCCGAACGCCGGTGCCGATTTGCTTGCCCATGGGCAGCGGGGTTTCCAGACCGTTCCGGAGACCGGGCTGCTCGAGGGTGCGGTAAATCAGATCCTCGAAGTTGACGCGCGATCGCTTGAACGCGGTCGTCTCGATGTTGGCGAGATTATTGGCGGTGACGTTGAGCTTGAAGTCCATCGCCTTCATGCCCGTCGCCGCAGTATAAAGTGCCTGAAGTGCCATTTAAGCCTTCACTCTCGACTTCCTGTCGTCCCGTTACGTCCTGTTTCGCACCTGTCACTGGCGGTCACGCGAGTGCGCCCGCCGTCGTCACTATCCAATTCGGCCGACGTCGTTCACAACTCGGCCGAGTGATTCATCCTGAAGCGTCAAAATGTTGGCATTGAGCTGATATGCTCGCGTCGACTCGATCATCTCGACCAGCGAGGTGATGGGATCGACGCCGGACGACTCCACCGCGTTCTGAAGGACAGCCGCTTTCGAGCCGATCGGCTTCTGCCCATTGGCATCGATGAGATTGCCGCCGGTCTTCTGCAGCGCCGTCTTGTCGGCGAAGTCCACAATGGCAAGCCGGGCGATAACCGTCTCGCCCTGCTGAATGCGGCCGGTGTCGTCGATGCGCACCTTACTCAGCGAAGCTCGCTCAAGCTGAATCGTGCGGCCCTGCTCGTCGAGGATCGGAGCGCCGCTTGAAGCATGAAGCAGCGTGCCTTCCCGATCGACGATCAGTCGCCCGTCACGCGTGTAGCGACGGCCTTCGTCGGTCTTGAGCGTCAGGAATCCGTCACCTTCAAGCGCGACATCGAGTGGGCCGCCCGTCGTATCAAAGCTGGATTGCGAATAGTCCGTGTACACCGGCGTCTCAAACAATCCGCCGGGCAGCGAATCGAGCACCGGGTGCCGCGTTCGAGGGTTGCCCTCAACCAGTGATGCCGCGAGTCGCTCCTGAAACGTGATGCGATCGGGTTTGAAGCCCGGCGTGTCGACGTTGGCGAGGTTGTTCGCCAGAATCGCCTGGCGATACTCCTGCGTCTGAAGGCCTGCAGCGGATTGATAGAGCCCGTAAACCATTCGCGTGTCGTCTTCTCTAAGAAATCGTGTCGCCGTACTCAGGCGGCGCTTGATCCATTGCCTGACTGAATCTCACCAAGTCGATCGTGAATCCATGAACGGCGGCACACGTGCAGCGCGGCGGCGGCCAAAGCGGCCTGTCGAATCTTAGCGCCGAGTCGCTGCCAATCCTCGCCCTTGGTGGCCGTGCACGAAGGGCGGAACTCGTTGCTTTCTTGTGTCATGCGATCACGAGACATACATCACTCCTGCGACGCGCCTACTATCGGCGCACGAGTCGCCGCCGACTGAAGGCACTTGGCGTGCCAGACGCGCAACAGCCGTGACGGGAATCGATTCGAAAATCGCTAAGTGTTGATTTGACGAGGCTCTAGACGCGAAGAGTTTTTCGCGGTCGCCGCTCGGAAACTATGAAGTGGTGACATGAGACCGGCACGATCCGTGCAGGACATGCTTCCCGCGCGGCAGAAACCGCGCAGAGGCCGGCCCTCTTGGAATTGCGCGCCTCAGGGCGCGCTCGGTTGCGACGAAGGCTCCGCCGGCGCGCTCGTCGCGCCGACATTGCCGACATCCGGCAAAACCGGCGTGTAACCGTCGACCGGAACCGCGAAGACCATCTTGAAGACCGCCTTGGGACCACCGGCCGCTACGAAGTAGTTTCTACTTGGCTTGAGGCGAATCGGTCTGCGGGCCTGCTCCGGAAAAAGCTGCACGAAGCCGGGCGGTACCTCTCCGTATAGAAATGCCAACTGCTTCGCGGGCACGCCGATGGCATCGGCGGATTCCAACTGCCAGATCGGCCCGTCGGCCTCGCTGGCAATGGCGAATTCGGTGATGCGCGGAGACCAGAACGGCCGGGGCCAGCCGCGATGGTCAACAATAAAGCGGACCGGCTCGGCGGTGGAATCGACGTGAATAGGCCCTTCGACGCTGCAGCCGACCGTCATGGTCAGGACAAACAAGATACCGGCCACGCGAATCGCGCAGGATGTCTGCATCGCAAGTGTTACAGAGTTTCGGCCTGAGGCCCGTCTCATTCTTCGCGCTGTTCGGTTGAGCCGCTCATCGTATGAATGATTCGCCATGCACCAGGCAGAGCAACAGCGGCCAGGGCGATCTTGAGACTGTCGCCGACGATAAACGGCACGACGCCGGTGGCAAACGCCGCCTTCGCGCCGATACCCACCGCCATCCATGCAAAACCGCAGGCGAGAATGATCGACTGTCCGATTGCCATCGCGGCAAGCGTGGAAACGAATCGACGATCCCACCGCCGCTCAGCAAGCAGGCCGACGACATAGGCCGCTGGAACAAACCCAAGCAGATATCCGGCCGTCGGTCCCAGGAGATAAGCCGCGCCGCCGTACGGTGCAGAAGCAAAGACAGGTAGCCCCGATGCGCCTTCCAATAGATAAGCAAGAATCGCGAGGCCGCCGCGCCGGCTGCCGAGGGCCGCGCCGACCAGCAGAACGGCGAAGGGCTGTAACGTCATTGGCACCGGCCATGTGGGCGCTTGCACCTTCGCACACACCGCGACGAGCAGGCTCCCGCCAATAACCAGAACAGTGTCTCGCAACACGGTCGCTTGCTTGGCGCCCTTTGCCGGGCGAATCAGATCACTCAAGGTGCAGGCTGGGCTCATCGAATCTGCCTTTCAGCAATTAGTCTCACACGAGGGCGAACTCCGGTCGGTTCGCAGGCGACGATTTACGCAGATTCTCAGGGACTTCGCAACCCGAGACCCGCCGCTCCCGATGGGGCCTGCGTAGCGAAGGATCCCCCAAAGAGCCCCACAGGAATCCAATTCACGCAGGAAATTAACGGCCATTATTATTATGTAAAACAATGACTTACAACAATTCTCCCGATGCTGATTTGCACAATGATATCTATGTGATATTGTTATGGTATAGGCCCTCTGAGGAGGGACCTCATAAAAGGAGATTGTCATGAGTGGCGAATTCGAACGGGTACCCAAGAGTGGCTGGGGAATGCTGGCCTTTCAATGCCTGGCATCCATCGGCACGGTCTGCGGGCTGGTCTGGTCCATCTCGCTCGCGGCCCAACTAAAAGGAGCCGGCCCGGAAATCTCTGGTCTATGGCCTGCCCTTCACATCGTCGGGTGGTGCCTGCTCGGCATGACCGTCTTCACCCTGTGGTGCGGCTTCTTCACCCTTCAGCCCAACACTGCGGCCGTGCTGATCCTCTTCGGCGAATACAAGGGCACGGCCCGCAAGCAGGGCTTTCACTGGGCCAACCCATTCTATAAAAAGATCAAGGTGTCGCTGCGCGTTCGCAACTTCAACGGTGAGAAGCTCAAGGTCAACGACGCACGGGGCAATCCCATCGACATCGCCGCGATCGTCGTATGGCGTGTCGAGGATACAGGCCGTGCCGTCTTCGAGGTGGACGACTACGTCAACTACGTTCACATTCAAAGCGAGTCGGCCGTCAGGCACCTCGCAAGCCGCTATCCCTACGACACCCATGAGGACAATGAGCTCTCCCTGCGCGGCAGTCTCGATGAAGTCTCCGCGGCTCTGACGGAGGAGTTGCAGGAGCGCCTCGCCAAGGCCGGCGTCGTCGTCGAAGAAGCGCGGCTCAGTCACCTCGCTTACGCATCGGAGATCGCCGGCGCGATGCTCCGCCGCCAACAGGCCGAAGCCATCGTCGCGGCCCGCCGCCGGATCGTCGACGGCGCAGTCGGCATGGTGCAGATGGCGCTCGAGCACATCGAGAAAGAAAAGATCGTCGAACTGGACATGGAGCGGAAGGCAGCCATGATCAGCAACCTCCTCGTCGTGCTATGCGGTGAGCAGGCGGCGCAGCCCGTCGTCAACACGGGAACACTGTACAGCTGACGAAGCGCGGCCGACGAATCAGTCCTCCAATCGAGTATCCCGATGGCGTCGAAGAAACCCATTCTGCTGCGGATATCACACGAGCTGTGGGAGCAGCTCCAGCAATGGGCCGAGAGCGACCTTCGCAGCCTGAACGGACAGATCGAGTTCATCCTGCGCGAGGCCGTGCGAAAGCGCACTGGAAAGAATGTGCCGGAAACGCCTGACTCCATCGCCGAATCAACCGACGGTTGACCTGATCGCACCGCAGCCACTGGGAACTACGCGTGGACGTCCGCCGTTGACCGCAGCGTCGCCAGCAGCTCGGTGTACGTGTTTACCTTGAGAAACTCGCGCCGCGCCGCCGGAGACGAAAACGTCCGCGCGATGTCCGCCAGGATCTGCAACTGCACGCCGTCGTCGTTGATCGGACTGAGTATCAGAATGATGACGTGAGACGGCTCGCCATCCGGAGCGTCGAAATCGATGCCGGCCGCCGACAACCCCAGCACCAGAATCGGACTTTGCAAACCTTCGATGCGCGCGTGAGGAATCGCCACGCCGTTTCCAATCCCCGTCGGCATGGTGCCCTCGCGCGCGAGCACCGCCTCAAGAATCACGTCGGCCGATATGCCGTTGTTCGCGGCGACCCTGCACAAGACCTCGATCGCCTCGCGCCGGTCCGTCGGTTTGAGCCATCCTGCGAACGATTTCGACGTGATGTAGTCCGCGAGCTGGCGACGCTTGCGAAGCCGCAGCACCACTCGCATGGCCGGTCCGGCGATCATCGACGTGACCACGCTCATGATGACAATCGCCACGAACATCGATTCCGAGATGACGCGGTTCTGCAACGCAAGCAGCCCGAGGATGATGCCCATGACGCCGCGGGCGTTCATCCCAAATCCGACGGCGCACGCTTCCCGCCGGCCCATCCCGCCAAGCCGCGCCCCAACGCCGCAGCCGATCACTTTGCCGAAACACGAAAGGGCAAAGACCAGCACGATCAAGAGCGGATCGAAGTTGGCGACAGCGTTGACCTTCAGCCCGATGCTTGCAAAAAACAGCGGGGCAAAGACAAACGAAACGAACTGGCTGATCGTCAAGCGCGTCTGCTCGCGCAGATGACTCGAATCGCCGATCACGACACCGATGACGAATGACCCGAAGACCGCGTGGACCCCGATCCACTGCGTAAAGGCCGCGCCGAACACGGCCAGCGAAAGCGAAAATGCGAGCACGCCGCCCGGCCACGAGGTGTTCGCCTGAATCCATCCCAATGCCTGATGGACGAGATACCTCCCGACGCTCAACATGACGCCGACGTAGAGCAGCGTGAGCATAATGGTGAGATTCGTACTCAGCCCGTGGTCGACGGAGCCCATCATGCCGAGGACAACCGCGAAGATGATCCAGCCGGCCAGGTCATCGAAGATCGCCGCGGCGATGATGATCATGCCGAGATCGCTGCGGTAAAGATTGAGGTCCATCAGCGTCCGGGCAATCACCGGCAATGCCGAGATGGAAAGCGTCGCCGCCAGGACGAGGGCGAATACAAGGCGATCAGCCTCAGCGTCGGCCCCGAACAGACTCGGACTCAACCAACCCGCGACAAACCCGATGGCGAAGGGAATCACGATGCCCGAGATGCTGACCGAAAGGGCGCTCTTACCCTGACGCCAGATCGCGGAGAGATTCACCTCCATCCCCGCCACGAGAAGAAACAGAACGACGCCTACATTTGAAAGCCCGTCGAGCGCCAGTGCGAAGGGGCCCGACGCCGGGAAGAGGTAGTCGTGTGCTCTCGGAGCCAACGACCCAAGGATGCTGGGACCGAGCAAAATACCCGTGAGTAGCTCGCCGAGAATGCCCGGCTGCCCGATGCGCTGCGCAAGCTCACCCAGAATCCGGGCCAGCGCCAAAAGGACGCCGACCGCGAGCAGGAGCCGACCGAGATCATCGGAACTGAGTTGGACCATTCACGGCTGCGCCTGCCCACCCGATTGGATGGTGAAAGGAAAAACCCCGGTTTCGAATCAACGAATCATGATCGTAGCGAGCGGACTTCGCGAGGCCAACACCCTCAAACGCACCTGCCATTCGAATCAATCGCTGAATCGTTGACGAAGCAATGGCCGACAAATATGATCAGAGTGCAATCCGTTCGTTTGGAGCGATGTGGCCATGATTGAAATTATCCACAATCTGACGACGGAGTCCGCGGGCGTGGGCTACGGCACACGCGACGCGGGCCACCCCAAGTGCCACCGAACTTCGATCGGCGTCGACGCGTTTATGTCGTCCGTTTTCAACGAATAGCCTCCCTATAATAATCCTCATCCTCCATCTACTCCGGGCTGCCTCGGGAGGGCACATTCGCGCGCCCTTAAGGTCGCTCGATCCGGGGTCGATGAAGCTCACGGCGCGAGGTCCGATCAGGGAATCGAATTCAAACAGGCAAAAAAGTCCGGGAATGAGGTCTGACATGAAAACGCAAATTGAGCCGCTTGTCGGTGCGGATGAAGTCGTTTCGGAATTGAAGAAGCACATCCTCGTGGACGGTTTTGAGATCGTCCTCGATCTCGAACGAAGCAGCGGCTGCCGCATCTACGATGCGCATACCGATCGCAGCCTGATCGACCTGTACAGCTTTTACGCGTCCATGCCGATCGGCTTCAACCACCCCTATTTCGACCGCCCGGAAGTTCGTGAAGACATGCTGGAGGGAGCCCTGCTGAAGGTCTCCAATTCAGACGTCTACACCCGGCGGTATGCCCGATTCGTGCGCACCCTGGATCGCGTCGTAGGCGTCCCGCAGTTGGATCGCTACTTCTTCATCGAGGGCGGGGCCCTGGCCGTTGAAAACGCCCTCAAGACCGCCATGGACTGGAAAGTGCGCAAGAACATGGCCGCCGGCCGCGGAGAAATCGGCACCGAAGTCCTTCACTTCCGCCACGCCTTCCACGGTCGCACGGGCTACACGATGTCCCTGACCAACACCGACCCCAACAAGGTCAAGTATTACGCCCGATTCGACTGGCCGCGCGTCAGCAGCCCGGGACTCGACTATTCACTGCCCGAGGCGGAGCGACTCAAGAAGGTAGTCGCCGCCGAGAAGACTGCCGAGCAGGAGATCATGGCCGCCATTGAAGCGCGGCCGCACCGCATCTGCTCGATCATCACCGAGCCGATTCAGTGCGAGGGCGGCGATAACCACTTCCGCCCCGAATGGCTGCGCATTCTCCGCCGCATCTGCGACGAAAACGACATGCTGCTCATCTTCGACGAAGTGCAGACCGGCATGGGCATGAGCGGAAAGACCTGGTGCTTCCAGCACTTTGACGTCATCCCCGACATTCTCACCTTCGGAAAAAAGGCCCAGGTCTGCGGCATCATGGTCGGCCGGCGCATCGACGAAGTGCCGGAGAACGTCTTCAAGGTCTCCAGCCGCATCAACTCCACCTGGGGCGGGAATTTCACCGACATGGTTCGTTCGACGCATTACATGAACGTCATCGAGAGCGAGCGCCTCGTCGATAACGCCCGCGCCATGGGCGAGCGCTTCCTTCAGCAGCTCCAGAGCCTCCAGGCCGAGGAGTCGATCATCTCCGCCGTCCGCGGCCGGGGACTTCTCCTTGCATTCGACCTGCCGGACACCGAGACGCGCAACAAGTTCTGGAAGGGCTGCTTCGAGCTCGGCCTGCTCGTGTTGCGAAGCGGCGAGCGGTCGATCCGCCTGCGTCCGGTACTCGACGTCAAGGCCGACATCATGGACGAGTCGGTGGCGATCATGCGCGACCAGGTTCGTCGTATTGGTCGATGATGCGCCGCGTTTTTGCGACCTACATCGCGGTTTCCGCTGCGCTGATCGGCACGTCACTCTACACCGGCCGCCGTGCGACCGCGCTTTCCGGCGAGCCGCATTATCTTCTCACGCGTACGACCGTCCTGATTGAGAAAAAAGTCGAAGCCGACAACGAAACCGACGCCCAACTCGACGAACTGTTTGAAGAAGCCGGCGAATCGCCCACCATGACCGTTGAGGAACCGATGTTCGTGCTCGGCCTCCTCGACGCGACCGGCCCCGCCGTCCTCGGCGGCGGAGTTATTCTTGCAGGCTGGACGATTCTAAGACGTCGGGCCCGCCAAAAGCCCGGGCTTGGCATGGAGCCGCCTCAATAACTACAATAGGACTTCTCCGACACAGAGCGACCGGTGAGCCATTGGACGATTCTTGTCCCGAGGGTGGAGCTTGAGATTCATGACAAACAAATGCACAAGATTGATCCGTGGATGCGCCTTTATTCTCGCCATGTCGCTGACGCCCCTTTCGGCGATCGGCGGCCCCGTCCCCGGCGGCATGGGAAAGCCGACCGCACCGCCGAAGCCCGGTCCGAAGGAGGGCCTGAAGGTCGCTCCCGATGAAGTGGCCGAGTTCAAGCTGGATGCCAAGTCCAAGCGGAATGAAGTCGTCTTCATCTCCAAGGCCCCGAAGGAAACAATCAAGGGCAAGACGCGAACCCTTACCGGAACCCTCAAGGGCAATCTATACAACCTGACCGAGATCGCCGGCACCTTCGAAGTCGCCTGGAAGGATCTCGACACCGGCAACAAGACGAAGAACCAGCACATGATGGCCGCGCCTTGGGTCGATGCGGCGAGCCATCCGATGATCACCTTCACCCTCAGCGGCATTGAGCCCGATGGCAAGCAGTCGAAGAGCGGAAAAATCCTCAAGGGCATGCTCATCGGCAAAATGGCGATGAACGGCCACGAAAAGGAACTGAAGGTTGCATCAACCATCGCCTACCTGCCCGCCGGCAAGAGCAAGTCCGGCAAGAAGCACGGCGCGCGGGTCTCCATCAAGTCCAAGTTCGACGTCGAACTCGCCGACTTCGGCATCGAAGGCAATGGCCTCGGCCAGACCGTCTCCAAGACGCAGAACATCTCCGTCTCATTGGTGATGCAGCCCGTCAAGAGCAAGAAGGAAGATTCAAAATCAGCCGACAGCGTCAAGAAGAAGGGCAAGAAAAAGAAGAAGAAAGCCGACACCGAGGCCTGACGCCTTCGGCTCACCCGGCGACCGCGACTCTGACAACTCCCAACACACCAGGATTCACCCATGCAGGACATTCTCCGCAAACTCGGATTGCAGCAGGTCAACCCCGGCGTCTTTGACGGCGCTTCGTGGATCGGCTCGGATGCCAAGCTCGACTCCATCTCGCCCATCAACGGCAAGGTGATCGCCTCTGTCACCCAGGCAACGCCGGACGAATATGAAAAAGTCATCGCCGCCTCGCAGAAGGCCTTCGAGACCTGGCGATCGATCCCCGCACCCGTCCGCGGCGACCTCGTCCGCAAGCTGGGTAACGCCCTGCGCGAGCACAAGCGCGACCTCGGCGCCCTGGTCACTTTGGAGATGGGCAAGATTCGCGCCGAGGGCGAGGGCGAGGTTCAGGAAATGATCGACATCTGCGACTTCGCCGTCGGTCTTTCGCGCCAGCTCTACGGACTTTCCATGCACAGCGAGCGCCCGGGACACCGCATGTTTGAACAGTGGCATCCCCTCGGCGTCGTCGGCGTCATCAGCGCCTTTAACTTTCCCGTCGCCGTCTGGGCCTGGAACGCGGCCCTTTCGGCCGTCTGCGGAAACGCCACCGTCTGGAAGCCCTCCAGCAAGACCCCGCTGACCGCCGTCGCTGTCACAAAAATCGCCGAGCGCGTCTGCAAAGAGGCAAACGTCGACCCGGCCATCTTCAGCCTCCTCATCGGCCGCGGCGCCACCATCGGCGAGAAGTTCATTCAGGACCGCCGCATCCCGCTGATCTCCGCCACCGGATCCTGCCGCATGGGCTATCGCATCGGCGAAGTCGTCGGCAAGCGACTGGGCCGCACCATCCTGGAGCTCGGCGGCAACAATGCCATCATCGTGACACCCGAGGCCGACATGAATCTCGCCGTCCGCGCCATCGTCTTCGGCGCCGTCGGCACCGCCGGCCAGCGCTGCACCAGCACTCGGCGCATCATCGTCCACGAAAGCGTGAAGAAGGCCCTCACCGACCGGCTCATCACCGCCTACAAACAGGTGAAGATCGGCGACCCGCTCAATGAAGGCACCCTGATGGGTCCGCTCATCGACACCGAAGCAGTCGGCGCCATGCAGTCGGCCATTGAAAAGCTCAAGAAAGAGGGCGGCCGCGTCCTCGTCGGCGGCGAGCGACTCACCGGCGACGCCTACACCGGCGGCTGCTACGTCACGCCCTGCATCGCCGAGGCGAAGAACGAGTTCGAGATCGTGCAGGAAGAGACCTTCGCCCCCATTCTCTACATCATCGGTTACGGCCGCGCCCAGTCGACGGCCGAGCAGGCTTTCAACGAACTCGACGAGGCGATCCGCCTGCACAACGGCGTCCCGCAGGGCCTGTCCAGCGCCATCTTCACCCGCAACCTGCTCGAAGCCGAACGCTTCCTCTCCTGCACCGGCAGCGACTGCGGAATCGCCAACGCCAACATCGGCACCAGCGGCGCCGAGATCGGCGGAGCATTCGGCGGTGAAAAGGAAACCGGCGGCGGCCGAGAATCCGGCAGCGACAGTTGGAAGGCCTACATGCGCCAACAGACCAACACGGTCAACTACACCACCGAGTTACCGCTGGCACAGGGCATCCGATTCGGAGACTGATCGATCGCCGCCACTCCGCCCCGCGTTACGATCCGACCGGTCGAAACGCGACAGGTCGCGCCGCCGCCAATCCCGGCATGATCCACTCGGCATACGATCGGTTCACGCCGCAGTACGGACACATCACCGTCGCGATCGGCCCGCCGCATCGCGGACAAACGCCCGAATTGGCGAACGCGTCAAACGGCTGCCCGCAGGCACATCGCGATGCAACGCCGACCGGTGGAGCCTCGCGGCACGATGGACAGCTCGCGTGCGAATGCCGGGGCAAAGCGAGAATTTTCGCCAGCAGTCGGGCATGTCGCAGACCGCGCCAACTCTGCGAGATGCCCAGTATCGCCAGCAGCACCAGCCACATATTACCTATCACGGCCGCCGCCACCACGACACCGGCCGCCCCGATCAACCCTATGATCGACGCCACGGTCAGACTCTTCGCGAATCCGACAAAATACCAAAGGATGGACTGAAAAATCTGCCCGCCGTCCAGCGGATAGATCGGCAGCATGTTAAAGACCAGCAGGACAATGTTGATCGTCGCCACCATCTCAAGATACGTGCGCAAATCCTTCGACGCCGAAGGCATGAACATCTCGACGCCGATCACCGCCCCGATCGTCACCGGGATCAGCGCCACGTTGACCAGCGGACCGGCGGCGATGCTCCACAGCACCGCCCCCGGCCGGCGCGGCGGATCGACATATGCCACGCCGCCGAAAGGCCAAAGCAGAATCCGCTCGGCACGCCCACCGACGCTGCGACATGCCAGGGCATGGCCAAATTCGTGCATGAGCACGATCGCAAACAGCGAGACGTACTCAATTGCATTCCATATCCGGGAGTCATACTGATCGCCGCGCGACTGTATCACGATCATCGCGACCACAGCCCACGACCAGTGAAGATAAACCTGGATCCCCGAGAATCGAAAGAGCTTGATCGCCCCGGAGAAACCGCCTTGTCCCGCGCCTTGCTCTGCCATAAGGCGGATTGTAGGCGACCGGATGCGTCAGGACGATGGCGGCTGAGGATTGGATCGGCAAGGCCTCGCCGCGCTACTCGACCAGGTAGGCCGCGACAAACGCGCTGATATCGACGCCGTCCGCCCCACCGCTGCCGTCCACATCCGCTCGGGCAACGTGCACCTCATCGGCATCCACCCCAAGAAGCACATCCACCAGCGTCAACACATCGGCATCGTCCGCCAGGCAGTCGGCGTTGATATCCGCCGCGATCGGCGCGGCAGCGCCGGGGGCAAGGATCGCTACTGAAGCGCTGCCGCCGGTTTTGAACAGGGAGATGCTCGCGCTTGCGGCCACCGGCGCCTCCGCGGCATCAAAGCGGAAGTTGTACATCGTGCCCCAGCGAATCGCGTTTGCGTTCGGATTGGCCGCGTACGCCTCTGTCGCCCATGAAATCTCCCCGCCCGACTGCGTCACTTCCCACGCATCGTTGGAATAGCTCGGCGCGTCCGCCTCCGGAGCGTGGTTCTTCACGGCGTGAAAGCCGACGTTCGTCACCGCCGCACACAGCTCCACCGGCACGCTGAAGCCGCCTACCGCTGCGTCGTTGTTCATGTTGTAGACGGCGTACTCGTAGTGATACCCGCCGGAAACCAGCGGCGTCACTTCGTACGCCACGATTAGTTCGCCGTCCGTCCCCGGCGTCGGCGCCACCACCACGTGCGTCGCCGTTGTCCACGCGTAGATCGCCGGTGCCTCAGACACCGTCCCCCCTATGACCGGGAAACCAAACGTACCGCTCTGACTCGGCCCGGTCACGTGGAACCGTCGATATCCGACGTTGTTATCCTGATTGCCGCTCGTGGCGTCGTCGCGCGTGACGGCGTGCGACTCGCCGAAATAGATGGCCCCGGGCAAAGCTAAATCGACATCATCCACCTGCAATCGATGCGAAATAGGCGTGTGAGCATGCGCGTGGCTGTTGAGCGATGACGGATAAACGCCCGTAAACGGATTCACGAAGCCTCGTGAAGAAAGGTTCCCCTGAGAGGCGTGGCTGCCCGCGGAGTGCGGCGTAGCGCACCCGGCCCCGAGTGTCGGTCCGCAGACCGTGTCCGGATTGCACACCGCGCAGGTCGCATTCTGCAAAGGGCAGTAGCTGTTGAACACCCACGCCTGCCCGATCTGCTCGAAGCGTGCCGCCCCGTTGACAGTCATCAACCGATACAAGTTTTGAGTCAGGAGCGGATGGTTCGTGCTCGGTGCGTTGGTCCACAGAATCCCCACCGTGCCCGCGTTGTAATGAGAGGTCCCAAACGCAAGCCCGACCGTGCCGCTGCCGACCGCGCCTTCCCGGCCGTACTGCGTAAGATCAGAAATGCTGCAAACGGCGATGTCCGGCCCCGGTCCGGCGTGCGCCATCGACGCGATTGTCGCCAGTATCGCCAGTCCCATGCCGACCTGCTTCAAGGTAGCCATGCGTGCTCTTTTCGATGAAGTGTCCAGAAACCTGGAAAGGCCGACCGGGTCCTTGCAGGCTGCCTGCCCGGCGGCGCCCGACAGCAAGAGTATATCGAACCCAACCTCTCCGCGCCAAGGTGAGCCCGGGTATGATCCGCCGTTCTTATACGGAGTAACCCTCATCGAAACGAATCTCGTGCAAGGAAATCCGATGAAACTGTGTCGTCTGATCCTCATCGTCGCAGTCTGTCTCACCGCGCGCTCGACCCTCTCTGCCGCCGAGCCGCTGATCGAGCCATTCCTCAAGGATGGCAAGCTCGCCGCCGCCCAGGACGCCGTTGAGAAGGCGATCAAGGAAAAGCCCGACGATCAGGAACTACGATTTCAACTGGGCACGGTGCAGTTCCTCCGGGCCGTCGAGACGCTTGCACAATCCCTCTGGCGGCACGGCTTCCTCGCCACGAATGACCTGGCGATGTTCGTCAGGCTGCCCCTGCCGCCCAACGATGCGCCAAAGGACATCGACTACGACGTCTTGCGCAAGATCATGCGCACGTGGGCCGAGGACCTCGCCCGTGCCGAGGCCAGCCTCGCGGGCGTCACCGACGAGAAGGTGCGAATGCCGCTGCACTTTGGACTCATTCGACTCGACCTCAACGGCGACGGCACGGCGGACGAAACGGAGACGCTATGGCGAGTCTTCAGCGGCGACGGCCCTGGCAGCGCAATGGAAGAAGAGGCGAAGAAGTTTGTCATCAACTTCGACCTCGGCGACGCCTACTGGCTGCGCGGATACTGCCACCTTCTCATGGCCCTCGATGATTTCGCGCTGGCTCACGACTTCCATGACCTGTTCGAAACCGTCGGACACCTCTTTTTTCCGAAGACGAAGTCCCCCTATCGCTTTGCCGGTCATCGCGCCCCCAGTCAGAATCAATCGTTCTTTGGAGACATGGAGCAAATCACCGACATCATCGCCTTCATCCATCTGATCAATTTTCCCGTCGTCGAGCCCGATCGACTGAGGAGCAGCCTGAAGCACTTGGAACAGGTCATCGCCCTCAGCAGCAAGACTTGGGATGCCATCGAGGCGGAGAAGGACAACGATCACGAATGGCTCCCGAACCCCGGGCAGGAGAGTGTGATTTCGGAGGCCCGCGTCTCAAAGGAAATGATCGCCGCGTGGCGCGTCTTCCTGCGCGAGGCGGAGTCCATCCTGGCAGGTAAGACGCTCCTGCCCTTCTGGCGAACCGGCGACGACCGCGGCCTCAACCTCCGCCGCGTCTTCACCGAGCCGAGCCGCTTCGACCTCGTCCTCTGGGTGCAAGGCAGCGCCGCCGCCCCCTATCTCGAAGAGGGAGCCATCACCGACAAACGCACCTGGGACGGCCTGATGAACATCTTCGAAGGCCGCCTGCTGGAATACGCGATTTGGTTTAATTAACCGACCGTGCGAAGTAGAATTGGGTTTGAGGCACGGCCGTGTTCAAGATTCGATCTGACCGCAAGCGAGCTTTACTGGCGATGTTGATCGCCGTGCCTGCCTGCTACGCTTCGTGCATTCACGTTCAGCCTTGGTTTACCATTGATGGATCCGCCGGCCTCCTGGGTACGCGGATTGGTTTCACGGGTCCGACCGACGCGCTTTTCCTGATCGCCACGTTTCTGATTGGTCCGCTCCTTTTTGCCATCCTCAGTCCAGCCGAATCGGTATTGCGACTGAAGCCCTGGTTTCGGTTCCTTCGCCTTTACATTGCCCTCACTTACGGCTGGCAAACATTAACGATGGTCCTGCTCGGGCAGAAAGCCGGCCCGGCCATCGTGCTTGTTGGCACGCTTTTGGTCTTCTTTCTACTGCCGGAAATCTATGAACTCTTAAGGTGGAAGTTCCCGCCCGGATTCTTCAGCAGGGCGCAGTGTGTACCGAGGGAGCAATTTTCATCCTTTACCCGGATTACCGCATTCACCATCACGTTCGTCGCCTTTCTGATCGGACTGATCGCATTCTTAGCGATGATGCTTGATGCCATCGGCGGGAACGCGATTCCCACCGACCGAGTCGGAGAAACTCTGCTGTTTCTCGGTATGCTGCTATTTGTCCTGATCGGCGCCTATTTGCCTGCTCGTGCTCTCTTTTGGTGGATGGGATGGAAGTTCGTCGATGACCAGATTCCTCGTTGCCCAAATTGCTACTACAACCTCACCGGCAACGTCTCCGGAAAATGCCCAGAGTGCGGGATGCAAATTGAGCTGTCAGGGTTGCAGTAACAGCTTGAGTTCGCTCCGTGGGCATTTCTTCGATTTCTCCGCATTGCACGTTAGTCCGCGATCGACGATGAGAATCGCAATGGCGGTCGCGGCGGAATTCAGGGCGAACCCTGGTTGCTCAAAGTCGAACCAAACCCATCGGTAGATGTAAAAGTCCGGATCAATCGTGATCAATGCCCAGGTCAATTCGTAAACAGCACCGACAATGGGCGCACACAAATTCATGATCAGGAAGCAAAGCGCAATTCGGGTCACGCGCGCTCGGTGAGTAGTGGCAACGAGAAGCAGGAGACAAATTGACGCGAGGGCCGCAAGTCGCCCAAACAACAGGAGAGCGACCACAACGTCAACGATATACCCGTTAATTGCATATGCACGAGTGAGGCCGACGAAGAAACTCACCGCGTTAAACAGACAAGCCGGTAAGTAAACCCCGGTTGCGACGATCGCCGTAAGTCGCCAAGCCCGACGCGACTCTATGATGACGCCCCGACAAAGACAGATGAGCCCGGCAACTTCGATCACCCAACTGACGTGTCCCTGAATGACCGCGTTGTAAGACCATCGTGCGGCTATCCATAGCTCCGTCGCCCACGCCACCCGCATCGTGCAATAGATGAGGCCCCCGGCCCAGGCCAGAATCGACAGCACCCAAAGGAGCAGCCCCAGCCGTATCCAGCGAATCGATGACCATCGCCGAAATAGGAACGCCGGCGGAAATGCGTCCACCGAATCAGCCACCGGTACCGCGCACTCCGGACACTTTGCATCTCGCGCCAAAGTGCGAAGATTGTACCCGCACCCGACGCACTCCAAATCGGCGTCAATGAACACGGAACCGGTTCCGCCTGACCCAGTTTCCATCGCCCTGCCCATCCTCCTCGCACCGGGAAAGCGGTGAGTCAATCGTCTCCCATACGCATATACGTAATCCGGCCGCCGACGAACCCCGCATCTTTGGCGTTTTTACCCCCGGCGTATATCTTGACCGCATGGCAGCACCCGCAACCTTCAACCGCGCCGAAGTCGTCGACAAAAACTTCCTTGCCGTCCTTAAGGATTGGAGCGAACCCGCCCCGCCCGCGCCCCCGCTGGACCAGCCCCTGCGCAACGGCGGCACCTGCACCGGCCAGGACCTCCTCGAACTCTTCGAGTCGCAGATGGTCACGCGCCACCTCGACCTCATCGCCCGCTGGCTCCGCGCACGAAACGCCGCCTTCTACACCATCGGCTCCGCCGGCCACGAGGGCAACGCCGTCGTCGGCCGACTCACCCGCCACACCGACCCCGCATTCCTCCACTACCGAAGCTGCGCCTTCAAAGCCGAACGGGCCCGATACGTCCCCTCCGTCGACTTCATCTACGACACCGTGCTCTCCCAGGCCGCCAGCGCCGACGACCCCATCGCCGGCGGTCGCCACAAAGTCTGGGGCTCCGTGCCGCTGTGGATCCTCCCGCAGACCAGCACCATCGCCAGCCACCTCCCCAAGGCCGTCGGCACCGCCATCGCCATCCGCCGCGCCAAGCAGGTGGGCCATAAGCTGCCCGTGCCCGAAGACAGCATCGTGGTGTGCAGCTTCGGCGACGCCAGCATCAACCACTCAACCGCGCAGGGCGCCATCAACGCCGCCGCATGGGCCGCCTACCAGTCGCTGCCCGCCCCGGTGCTCTTCGTCTGCGAGGACAACGGCATCGGCATCTCCGTCCGCACCCCGCCCAACTGGGTCGAGGCCAAGTTCCGCGAGCGTCCCGGCCTGCACTACTTCCAGGCCGACGGACTCGACCTCATCGAGTGCCATCGCTCCGTCACCGACGCGGTGAAATACTGCCGCACCCATCGCGCCCCCGTCTTTCTGCACCTGAAGACCATCCGCATGCTCGGCCACGCCGGTACCGACTTCGAGCCCGCCTATCACACCCTCGAGGAAATCGCCGCCACCGAAGCCCGCGATCCCCTGCTCGCCTCCGCCCGTCTCGTCATGCGCGCCGGCCTCATGACCGCCGCCCAGATTCTCGAAAAGTACGAGGCCATCCGCTCGCGCACCGCCGCCGCCGCCGAGAAGGCCGTCACCCGTCCCCGCCTCGCCACCGCCGCCGAAGTCATGAAGCCCCTCGCCCCGTACCACCCCGACAAGGTCAACGCCGAAGCCCGGCGCACACCGCCGCACGAAAAGCGCGTCGAGGCCTTCGGCGATGAATCGCGCCTGCCGGAAAAGCTGGAACCCCGCCACCTCGCCGTGCAGATCAACTCGGCCCTGCACGACCTCATGGCAAAGCACGGCGAGATGATGGTTTTCGGCGAGGACGTCGCCCAGAAAGGCGGCGTCTACTACTGCACCGCCGGACTATGGAAAAAGTTCAAGGCTGCCCGCGTCTTCAACACCCTGCTCGACGAGCAGACCATCCTCGGCGTCGCACAGGGCATGTCCAACATGGGCATGCTCCCCTTCCCCGAGATTCAGTACCTCGCCTACTTCCACAACGCCTGCGATCAGATTCGCGGCGAGGCCTGTTCGCTCCAGTTCTTCTCCAACGATCAATATCGAAACCCAATGGTGATTCGCATCGCCTCGCTCGGCTACCAGAAAGGCTTCGGCGGTCACTTCCACAACGACAACAGCATCACCGCCCTGCGCGACATCCCTTCGCTCATCCTCGCATGCCCTTCGCGCGGAGATGACGCCGCGGCCATGCTCCGCACCTGCGCCGCACTCGCCAAAGTCGACGGCCGCGTCGTCGCCTTTCTGGAGCCCATCGCCCTCTACATGACCAAGGACCTCCACGCCGAAGGCGACGGCCAGTGGCTCTTCCCCTATCCGCCGCCCGATGAAGCCATCCCCCTCGGCGAACCTCGCGTCTATTTCCCCGAGGCCCGAGACCTGGTGATCATCACCTTCGGAAACGGCGCCCACATGTCGCTCCGCGCCGCCAAGCGCCTCCGCGATCAGGAAGGCTTGCGCGTCCGCGTCGTCGATCTCCGCTGGCTCGCCCCGCTGAACGTGGAAGCCATCGCCGAGCACGCCCGAGAAGTGGGCCGAGTTCTTGTCGTGGATGAAGGACGTCGCAGCGGCGGCATCAGCGAGGCAATCTTCACCGCCATCATCGAAGGCTGCGACAGGCCGATCAAAATGCGCCGCGTCGTCGGCGAAGACACCTACATCCCCCTCGGCCCCGCCGCCGACACAGTCCTCCCATCCGTCGACGCCATCATCGCCGCCGCCCGGGCGTTATAATGCAAGAAGGAGGCCCAGATGGTTCGAGCGAATGTCCAGTATTCCCGAGACAAGCTGGCCGAAGTCTGTCGCCGCTATGGCATCCGCCGTCTGTCATTGTTCGGCTCCGCCGCCCACGGCGATTTCCGGCCGGACAGCGATGTCGATGTGCTCGTCGAGTTCGCCGAAGGCCGCACGCCGGGCTGGGAAATTGTCGACGTGGCGGATGATCTGTCATCCGTGTTTGACAACCGTCGCATCGATCTGATTAACCCCAAATTCGTCAATCATCGCCTTCGCGATCGAATTCTTGGCGAAGCAGTCATTCAGTACGAGGCCGACGATGCCGCACGATGACAGCGTGTATCTCGGTCACATGCTCGATACCGCCCGAAAAGCGGTCTCAAAGGTTAGCGGAAAGACGCGTGCCGATTTCGACGCCGACGAAGACCTCCGAATCGTGCTCGCACACCTCGTTCAAGTGATCGGCGAGGCATCAACCCGCGTGTCTGCAAAATCAAAAACAGCTCACCCGCAGATTCCGTGGCGCCGCATCAGCGGCATGCGCCATCGAATCGTCCACGACTATATGGATATTAACGACGACGTTCTCTGGCAGGTCGCCACGGCCAACCTGCCCGAACTCGTCAACCTACTTGAGAGCATCGTCAGCGACGCCTAGCGGCGGTTCGGCCGGCGCGGTCGCCCTCACTTCTTCTTCCGCTTGCCGCCCGTTTTGATGTTCGCCTCGTAGTACGAAATGAGTTCGTCAACCGGCACCCGGGCGACCGCCTCGCCGATCACGTCCAGCGCAACGTCTTCAATCTTCTTGAACCGAATGCACGACTTGCCCATGTCCAACTTCTTGCCCGTCTTAGCCCACTCCTTGCGGAATCGTTCCTGCTGCCCGGCATTGAGATAAACGCACATCAGATAGATCGCCATGTGGTTCTTCTGCGACGCCAATCCCGCAAATGGAAGCGGCATCTTCGGATCGCAGTAATACCCGGGCGGATAAACGCTGTGCGGCACAAAGTAGCCGATCATGCCGTACGTGATCCCCTCGGCGTATCCCTTTCCGAGATTCTTCTTGATCACCTTGCGCACCGCCTCGATCGCCCTGCGCCGATCCAGCGGCAATCCATCAAGATACTCCTTGACCGTCTTCGCCTTGCTCACCATTCGATGGTTCCTCCAATGTGCCCCGCAGGCGAAGGCATTTTACCGCATCTTCGCCCGGGAGCACGCCGGATAGACACCAATCGAATCCCGCACCAAACCCCCTTTGGCGCCCGCACCTAAGGCGCCACAGAAACCGTCGTCGCCGCCGACACCGTGCGGTTAAGCGTCACCCACAACTCCTGCGTCGCCGTGTTCAGCGAGACAAACGCCCCGGCGTCAGCCGCCCCCGTGTTCACCGTCACCGCCGCGCCATCCACCATGATGCTCGGCAGCGTTCCGGCCGCGTACTCGCGAATTACAAAGATCGGCGCCTTCACCGGCTTCCCCGCCGCCGGCGTCATCGTAAACGCCGCCTGGTTCGCCGCCGCCGTAAGGTTATACGTCGTGTAACTCGGGTCGTATCCGTTCACCAGCGTCTTCGTTTGCGCCGCACCCGGCCCGCGCGGCGCCGTCATCACCAGCGCACCTGCCGTGACATTCGTAATCGTCGCCGCGGCCATCGCCTCGACCTGTTTGATCGCGATCGCCACGTCGCCGTCAGCCGTGTACATCCCCGCGCCCGCGTCAAACCGGTTCTTCGGGCCCAGCACGATCAGCGTCGCATACGACCGATCGCCCCGGCCATCCGCCGTCCCGCTGTAGTCAAACAAACTGAAGCTCGACGCGCCCAGCCATCCATAAGGCGAGCCCCATGCGATCAGTTTCGTCCCCGTCGCCTCACCCGCCGGCTTCCCCGTCGTCGGGTCCCAATCGTAATTCATCAACTGATACGGCCAGCCCGTGACGCACGGCATCGCATACACCCGCGCATCGCCGAATCCGTTGCAGTCGCCCTTGTTGGGAAACGCCGCCGCCGAATTCGTCCCGCGCTCGCGTCCCACCACGCGATCGCCGTAGCCCATCTGCTTATCCAGCGGCATCGTCTCAACAATGCCCATCTCCGCGTTCGTGTTCGCCGTCCACGATCGCGTAAAGTTCACCGTATTCGCCTCAGAATAAATCCACGGCGAATTCAGCGTCAGCATCGCGTCAGTCGTGCGAAACTTGAATCCCGCATCGCCCCACGATACCCCGCCGATCGCATCGCCCGCATTGCGCGACGCCGCGCCATCCCAATTCAGCGATCCATACGGCCCGCGCACATCCATCCGGTACACATCAAAACTGGTATTGCCCGGATTCGTCGCCTGGCCCGTCTTCCACGTCACTGCCCAGACAGGATGATCCCGCCCCGTCGCCACGAACCAGTCGATCACCACCGGGATCTTGATCCCATTACCGCCGCCTTCCTTATCCCGATCGTAAAGCATCTCCACCCGATGAATCGCATGATGCCCGCCGGAAAAAACCGTCGTCGTCACGCTCGTCGGCGCATTCGCCTTGCCGATCGGCGAGTTGCCGTTGACGTTGTTGTGCGAAACGACGTAGCCGAATCCCTCGTGGCCGTACGCGTCGTCGTTCGCGCTCCGCGTCACCGTCTGCACACCGTCGTTGAATGAGAAGTCGTATTGATACAGATACGGCCCGATGATCATTGAGCGATTCGCCCCCAGCGAATCCTTCCACGTCACGTTGTTCACGCTCGCCGGCGCGGCAATTCCCTCTGGGTCGTTCCGCGTCCCCGCCGCCACCGCCGTGATGCTGTTCGCGCTCGCCGAAAGCCCCGGCTGCACCACGGGCGCGCCCGGTCCCGGCGTCATGTTGTCGGCCTGCGTCCCGCAACCTGTCACGGCAAGCGCGAAAACCGCCATCGCGCCCGTTACACTCAGGAACCTGTTTCGTCTCGTTCGGATAGTTGAATGGTGGGTGGTCATGGCTCGACTCCTTTCGAGACGCTCTCCCGCGAGGGTAAGGGGCGTCCGGCGTTGGGCCATATATCTCCTTGCGTCATCTCGGCCCGCCCCTTCACGCCTCCCCCGGGCCAAAAAGCCCCTCGCTCAACCGTAACCCACGCTCCGACAGAACCCTGATGCACCCCCGATATCCTCGTTTTTTTTCGAATCGGCCCGCCCCCCCAAGCCCTTGAATACCTAACTAAAACCGAATATGATCGCCCCCATCATGGCCATCAAGCTCATCGACAATCCGCCCAATCCCTACGCCTCCGAACACCGCCAATGGCTCGAGCCCCCGCCCGCCGTCAAGATCGAGGTCTTCGAAGAGACCGCCAAGTCCGTTATCACCGAGAACGACAGCCCCGACATCCCCTTCACCTACTCCGTCAACCCTTATCGCGGGTGCCAGCACGCCTGCGCCTATTGCTACGCCCGGACCTACCACGAATACCTCGACATGGGCGCCGGCACCGATTTTGAAACCAAGCTCGTCGTCAAGACCAACGCCGCCCAGCTCCTCGCCAAAGAACTCTCCCGTCCGAAGATGCGCGGCCAGTCGCTCAGCTTCTCCGGTGTGACCGATTGCTATCAGCCGCTGGAGGCCGTCTACAAGATCACCCGCGCCTGTCTCGAAGTCTGCCTCGACTATCGCACCCCCATCTCCATCATCACCAAGAGCTACCTCGTCATGCGCGACGCCCACCTGCTCGCCACGCTCCAGCGCGTCGCCGGGGCCGTCGTCTACCAGAGCATCCCCTACGCCGACGACAAACTCGCCCGCGCCATCGAGCCGCACACCCCACCGCCGACCAAGCGCTTCGAGGCCATGCGCAAGCTCGCCGACGCCGGCGTTCCCGTTGGTGTCATGGTCTCGCCCATCATCCCCGGCCTCAACGATCAGGAGATCCCCGAGGTCCTCCGCCGCGCCGCCGAAGCCGGCGCCCGATCGGCCAGCTACATCCCCCTGCGCCTGCCCGGCAGCGTTGAGGAGGTGTTTCGCTCTCGATTGAAATCCTCCCTGCCCCTGCGTGCCGATCGTGTGGAGGCCCGTCTCAAGGAGATGCGCGGCAACAAGTTCAACGAGAACCGCTTCGGCCACCGCATGAAAGGCGAAGGCACCTACTGGCGAAGCATCCAATCCCTCTTCGCCGTCTCCGCCGCCCGCTTCGGCCTCTCCGAAGTCCTCCGCGACTGCGTGAAGGAGGGACAATTCCCGGCCGGAATCACAACCAGCCTCCCGGTGCTGACCCCAACTGCGCCGCCGTCGCAGCAGATGCAGTTTGAGTTTTGAAAATGCAGAACAAACCGCTCAAAAACGAAGGTGACATAAGGTGACACATGCGTCGGCGAATCGCTCGCAACTCCAATGGCGGTCATGTGTTGGGGCGGCTCGAGTTTCTGGCGGCTTTTGAGTGGAAAGGCCCTGACATTCGGGCTGCGGGTTGGATGTGTTTTGTAATGTGGATACTTGATTCGCATAGGCCGCCTTCTTGGAGTAATGCTTGCTCCACGTCCGCGCCAAATACGACAATCTGTCAACTTACCAGTCCCGGTAGTTAGGAGGATAATCTAACTCCTCAATCTGCGGCTCCCTTGCCCGGCAGGGCGGACGACGATCACGGGAAGCCTTCAATCTCGTCGAACTCGATTCGGTGTCGCCGGACGACTTCGAGGAATTCGTCTTTGAAATCCCGCCGCTGGTGATGATCCTTTTGCCCGCGAGCGGCTAGTCAAGTACAATCAGACACTCAATCGGGCAAAGCCGCCCGGAGGTGCCGTATCAGTGGTGGAACCACAAAACGAAAGCCCGCACCATATTTGGTGACTAATCGGGGTGCCGCATACCTTGGTGACAGCCTCTCCCTGCTGTCGGCAGCACTGAGGCCTAATTCTGTGGATCTGGTGATGACTAGCCCTTCTTTCGGACTCGTCCAAAAGAAGGGCTACAGCAACCGAGATGTGGACCAGTAGGTCAAGTGGTTCATGACAAGCAACCAAGCCGCTTCTTAGTAACCGGACCCGCAATACATGACTGTTGCCGCGAGGCTTCACCACGATTGGAAGGATGATCTTCGCTCACTCCTGACCGAAGCTCGGAAAAGTCTCGTCATCTCGTCACCCTATGTTACGACACGTGGGACGGATTTTATCCTCACCCATCTCTCGAACACGATAAAGCCGACGATTCAAGTTGCCCTTCTCACAGACCTGTCGCCAATGAACGTTGCGCAAGCCTCGACTGACCCGGACGCGGTTCGTTCACTTGCCACCGCGCTGCCCCGAACTCGCGTATTCCATCTTCCTCGCGTTCATGCCAAGGTCTATGTCACGGATGCTGAGCGGGCGATTGTCACATCTGGGAATCTGACGAAGGGCGGGCTGGATTTCAACTATGAGTACGGACTCAAGGTGCTCGATGAGCCGACGGCAGCCGCAATCAACCGCGACATTACCGAATACGCTGAGCTTGGCGCGCTCGTGCCCATCGAAGCCCTGATCGGATTTTGTGAGAAAGCTACGCAACTTCGACAACTCTACAAGAAGAGCGAGAGCACCATACGGCGCGAGGATACCCGGCTACGTCGCGCCTTGACTACTACAGCGGACGATCTCACCCGGCTACGGCTTGCTGGGGGCCCCATACACACCGTGTTCGCCGCGACAATCCAATACCTACTCGCTAAGCATGGCCCCATGCCAACAACGGAACTCCATCCACGCGTTGAGGCCATGCACCCCGATCTGTGCGACAACTCTGTCGACCGTGTGATCGATGGCAAGCGATTCGGCAAAAAATGGAAGCACGCGGTGCGAACCGCCCAGCAACAGCTGAAAAAACGCGGACGAATTGAACTGACCGGCGATAACTGGACTCTGACTAGAGGACGCCTGCCGTCAGACGGGGAGTAGTCATGGCCAGGTTAAGCTGTGAAGGATGTGATGGACGCGGTGTTCGGGCCCCGGCGCGGCCGTCCTGTCGGATCGACGCGCCAAAGAAGCCTTGGATCGTCGTCGAGCGTTGTGATACATGCGAGCAGTTTGAGGACGATCTAAGTAGAAACGCAGAATCCTTTACGCTGCCTTTTTGTAAACTTCGTCATGATCGTACATGAATCCCATTTTGTCGCGGTGGCCATTGACACGGGCGATGCCGAGGCGGAACGCATCTACGAGATCATCGACGGTTGCAAACAGGATATTGGCGATGACCGTCCGTTTCAGATGTCCCCACAACCGTTCGATGAGATTGAGGCTCGGGCAGTACGGCGGCAGCCAGTAGATGGTGATCTGGTCGGCGTGGGCCGCCAGCCATTCGTAGACGGCCTGGGTATGGTGAAATCTTCCGTTGTCGCAGATCAGCCGAATCTTTCGGCCGGCATAGACCCTGACCAGCGCCGTCAGAAATATCAGGAAGTTCGTGCCGCTCTTGGTGTCGGCGATGGTGTGAACGATCCGGCCGGTGGCATAGTCCACCCCACCGTAGACAACTTTCTTTTCATTCTTGCCGGGCGCGGGCACCTCGGGCTGCTGGCCGATCGGGGCCCACATCCGAGTGAGGGTTGGATGGCGATGAATTTCGACCTCGTCTTGATAGATCACGGCCTCCGTGGCATCGTCCTTACGGCGTTTTTAGAGACGATTCAACTGCCGGCGGGCCTTTTCGTAGGCCACCTCGTTGCGCTTGCCCTTCAGGGGTGCTTGGGACGACGAAAGGAGAAGCCCTGTTGCTTGAGAATCCGACGGAGCTGATCGTCGCTGTAGGGCACGCCCGTGGTCTTGACCATGTGTGCCGCCAGCCGACCCGACGACCAGACCGAGAAGCCGTATCCCAAGTCGAGGGGGTTGGTCTGCACGGCCTTCTTCAAGGCCTCCAGATAGCGCGGCGTGGCCCGCGTCTTGCGGCCAGGCGGCTTGATCGGTTGCAGGGCATCGATCCCGCCGATGCGGTAGAGCTTGCGAATCCGCTTGACCGTCTCGGGGCTGCAACCCAGCGTCCGGGCGATGGACGCGATGGTCGAGGCCGAATCCGACATCAAGATGATCAAACAGTTGCGAAACACATCCGCCGAGGACGCGCCGAATCGAAGACCATCCAAGGCTTCCCACTCTCCCGGAGTCAGTCTGATACCGCGTCCCATGCCAACCTCCCAGCGGCTCCGCCGCTAAGAAGTAAGTCGACAAAGGACAGGCAATTGGGTAAATCATTTTGCGTTTCTACTTAGCGGCAGCACTATCGCAGTTTCGCGTCGCTGGTTGGTTTCAGTGTTACTCGGGTAGCCTGCACGCACTCGCAGACATGCGAACTCGTCGAATAACACGACATCGCGACGCAACCTTAACAAAGTAGACCTTTTACTACGCACCACGCTTGGCGGGTAGTGATTGGTAGTTCAAGTTACGGCGGACCGCAATCGCCCAAGAGCCGATCCCCCTGGCAACCCACTGAAACAATGTGTGGTGCGAAGACGCATCGTCGAAACTGTGAGTCGACTCTCTCGCTCGGCGAATTTCCGCGACCAAGTATTGACCGCATATGGCCATCGGTGCGCAGTCACGCGGATGCAGCTCAAACTCGTTGAAGCAGCTCATATCTTGCCTGTCGCCGCAGAGAAAAGTTCGGATCATGTCACCAATGGGATTGCGCTGTCGTCCACATATCACCGGGCTTTCGACACGGGACTGATCTACCTTAACGACTCCTTCGAGATGTGCATCAGTGGGCCCCGCCGAAGATTTCACACGGAACTCGGCTTGGACGGTGGCTTGGTCGATTTCGAAAGATCCCTAGGCAAGATTTACCTGCCGCCTGATAGGGCGCAATGGCCCAATCGCGAGTTTGTCAATCGGGCGAATAAGTTGCGTTTGGTCGGTTAACGCGTCTCATCGGTCAACCATCGACGCCTTTGCGGCGCTATTCGCCCGCGATGTTACTCTCCGGAACTTGTTGTCGCCCTTAAATCCCTGGTAACCCGGCAGGAGTCAGACGGAAAGAAACTTTAGGTGTGCACCGCCCACCACCGGTTGAAACCGGCGGCAAACACCAGCCGGCTAAAGCCCGGCCTTGTGCGGGGCCACCCCAGCCCGCGCGAGCGCTGAGCACGTATTAACGAATGGAGCCCAAACCATCCACGCCCGGCGGAGATGCGCGCGATGAAGACTCAAGAAAAAAAACCACGGCCCCTAGACCCCGCCGCCCCTTGCCTGCACCCATTTGCCTACAGCCTACAGCCTGCAGCCTGCAGCCCTGCGGCCCCTTCGGCCCCTTCGGCCCCTCGGAACCTGGACCGCTCGGCCCCTCTTGTGTCACCTTCCCGGCACACTTTTCAAAGACTTACAAACGAACTTCCCCGAAATTTTCCGCGCCCATTCGGGCATACACCCGTCGCGTTTCACCTTGCCCGTTTTCACCAAAAACCGCCCAATTCGCGAAGCGCCCCAACACATGCCCGCCACAAGTGTTGGCACAATTTCCAAACACCGTGTGTCACCTTATATCACCTTGCAATTGCTCCCCCCAAGGCCTCCCGGCAGGCCCACGAAGCGAGGCGAAGCGGAATACCCTAAGTCCGAATTCGCGTCGCCGACCCAGCCGCCTTCGGCCGGCTCCCAAGTGCAAGCCCCGGTAAAACCCCACCTCAACCGGCGGCATCGGGTCGATTCCCCGGCGCGAGAAAACCGCCAATAACATTCCGCAAATAATGAGCTCCCGAAATCGGGAATGGCTCGAAATACGCGCCGAGGCTGATTTCACCGGCGAATCTAGCCGAAAAGCTGCTCACGGGGTCGGACGGTCCGCGCGCTTCAAGGAGGATGGATCACGTGAGCAGTACGTACGGTCCCACGTCGAGCTCAGATTGGCTTCCGGGCACACGCCTAGCGTCGAGATTCGCGCTGGGGGGCGCTGCCGTCTCATGCCTCATCGGATCGGCCGTCCTCGTCGGATGGTGCCTGGACAATGACTCTCTGACGAGCGTCCAGACTTCGAAAGTTCCGATGAATCCTCTGACCGCGATGTGCATCATCACGCTGGGGGCATGCCTCGCGCTGGCGCACTTCTACAATTCAAACGAAAAGTGCCTGTCGCTCGCGCGAGTCGGCTCAATGGCTGTCGCGGGCCTGGCGGCGGGAAAGCTGTGCTGCTTCTTCCTCGGATGTGATTTCTGGCCCGATCAATTCTTCTTTGCCAGCAAGGTTATCACCCATTCGACCGGTCCCAACCAGATGGCGCCCAACACGGCCATGGGATTTCTCATGTCGGGCATCGCCATCTGGACACTGGGAAGCGATCGACGCCTTTTCTCAGTTGCCGGTCGCGTGCTTGCCCTGACAACGGTGATGTTCTCCCTCCTCGCCAACATTGGTTACTTGCGCGGGGCCAATGCATTCTACGGACTCTCCGAATTCATCCCGATGTCGTTTCCGACGGCTATCGGGTTCTTTGCCCTGTCATGCGGAACTTTTTCCGCCTTTCTGACCCGATCAAGCCTCCTGGATATTTCCAGGGAGTCAGGTGAAGGCCAATCTTTACAACGGAAGATTATCGTTGGCTTTACCGGCGCTCTGCTCATCTTGAGCACCATCGGCATCGCTTCTTACGCGAGCCTCACCAAGCTCCTCTCCGACGCACGATCGAACGATCACACCTACCAGGTCATGGTCGCCATCAGTGATCTGGCCACGGACATACGCGACGCGGAGATTGGCGCGGGACGATACCTGATCTTCGGAGACAAGTCCTACCTCGATCTTTATGAGTGCGCCATCGCCGAAGTACCGCAGTCGGTCGCTCAGGTTAAGTCATTAACCTCGGACAATCCGGCTCAGAAGGACCGGGTTACCACCCTGGATTTCATCATCTCCAAAAGGCTCGACAACTTACAGAAGTTTGTGGACCTTCGTGGATCCGGTCGCGTGGAGTCCTCGCAATCGCAGCTTCTCGCGGCCGAGGGCAAGCGCATCATGGGGAACCTACGCCTCGTTCTGGCGGAAATGCGACAGGATGAGGACCGTCTACTTAAAAGACGCTCCGAGGAACAGGCTAGCAGTGCGGGCGTGGCCATGTGGGTGATTTCGATCGGCAGCCTTGCATGTTTCCTGCTTGTGGCGGTGGCCGGATTAATGATCCGCCGCGACATGATCGCCCGCGAGCAGGCCGAGCAGTTGCTTCACGAGAGCGAGCAGCGCTATCGGTTTCTGGCCGATGTCATGCCCCAGATCATCTGGACCTCCAGCCCCGATGGGCAAATGGAATACTTCAATTCTCGATGGCGGGAGTTTACCGGTTGCCCAGTCGAGGCAGCGCAAGAGGATTCATGGCGGACAGTCATTCATTCCGACGATCTGCCGGATCTCCTCAGTCAATGGGATCATGCCCGAGGCGCCGGCGACACGTTTCAGGCTGAGTGCCGGCTTCTGAGAAAATCGGACAATGTCTATCGCTGGTTCCTGTGCCGCGCGGTTCCCCGATGCGGTCAGGAAAACGAGGTTGTTCAGTGGATCGGAACGCTGACGGACATTCACGATCGCAAGGTGATTGAGGATGATCTCCAATCCGCGAAGTCCGCGGCTGATCGGGCCAGTGAGGCCAAGAGTGAGTTTCTTGCCCACGTCAGTCACGAGATTCGCACGCCGCTCAACGGCGTCATTGGCATGCTCGATCTGCTGCTTGGAACCGGTCTGAATGAGCAGCAGACTCGATATGCAAAACTGTCCAAGTCCTCCGCGGCCGCGCTGACGGCCTTGATCAACGACATACTCGACTTCTCCAAGATCGAGGCCGGCAAGCTTGAGTTGGAATCGACCGATTTCAATCTTCACCTCACGGTGGAGGACGCAATGGTGATGCTTGCCCAGAAGGCAGCGCAGAAAAATCTTGAGCTTGCCTGCTACATTGCTCCTGCTGTGCCGGCACTGGTTCGGGGCGATCCCGATCGACTGCGACAGATCGTTGTGAATCTGGTTAACAACGCGATCAAGTTCACCACCGACGGAACAATCACTATTCTCGTTACCGCGGAGACCATCCAGGACGAAGCTGCCTTCGTTCGGTTCGCGGTCGTTGACACCGGCATCGGAATCCCCGCTGATCGGATGGATCGATTGTTCAAGTCGTTTTCCCAGGTTGATGCGTCAACAACGCGCGTTCACGGCGGAACGGGCCTGGGACTTGCGATTTCCAAGCAATTGGTCGAACTCATGGGCGGTGAGATCGGCGCCCAGAGTGCCTTTGGTAAGGGTTCGACTTTCTGGTTTACGGCAAAGCTCACAGTGCAGCCAAATGAAAGCAATGAGTTTGCGCCGGTGATCGATCCACGTGGCCTGCGCGTTCTTGCGGTGGATGACAACCTCGCCAATCTGGAAGTACTGCAACAGCAATTGGAGGCATGGGGATTTCAAGCTGCGGCGGCCCCGGATGGAATGCGGGCTCTCAACGTCCTTTGCGGTGCTGCCTCAGCCGGTACGCCCTTTAGGGTGGCCATCGTCGATCAAGACATGCCGGGTATGGATGGGTTGGAATTGGCACGGCAGATTAAGTCGAAATCCGACATTCGCGAAACGGTCCTGATGATCCTGGCCACCATTAAGTCGGATCTGGATCCCCGGCAACTGCGTGAGATGGGCTTCGACGGTCAGATGATCAAACCGGTACGCCAGTCACAACTCTTCGACGCCATCATGAATGCGCTTTCATCCGCCAGGCAACTCACTGAGCGGGTAAGCAGGACAAGTTCAGCGCTTCGGCAGGAACGGCAGTCAAGGACGCCGTCGAGCCCTCGCTCTGCGAAGATTCTGCTTGCCGAGGACAATGAGATCAATCTCATGGTCGCGACGGAGATACTGGCGAGAGCCGGATATCACTGCGACGCCGTTAGCGATGGCCAAAGCGCCGTCGAGGCCGCTCGGTCGGGCCAATACGATCTGATTCTGATGGACTGTCAGATGCCTCTGATGGATGGATTCGATGCGTCCCGTCAGATCCGTGAGCTGGAATCAGCAGCCCAGTTGTCCGGTTCGCCTGCTAAGAGGATTCCAATTGTTGCACTGACCGCCAATGCCATTAAGGGTGATCGGGAGCGATGCCTTGACGCCGGCATGGACGAGTACCTGACCAAGCCGCTCGATCCGCAGAAGCTCATCCAGGTCATCAATAGGCTGGTCAGCAAAACGACTCCGAGCGTATCCGAGTCCAGCGCGATCCTCGATCAATCGAGTGACGGCGATCTGCAGGAATCCGCAACGAAGCACTCGAACGCGGTCCGCGAGCGCCCGCCTATCAACCTGGACTTCCTCAACAAGCAGTGGGGAAGCGATGAAGGATTTGTTCAGACTCTCCTCGCGCGCTTCCGCACCAGGGCGCCGATGGATCTCTCGGAAATCGAGGCGGCCGCTTCCGGCGGCGATTGGCAGGAAGTCGCCCGAATCGCGCATCGTCTCAAGGGCTCATCCGGGTACGTCGCCGCCAACGCCATTGGAGTGATCTGTGAGAAGCTGGAGGCGGCCGCGGCCGCCGGCGAGGAAGAATCCATCAAAGAGCTGGCAGAACAACTTCGGCTGGAATTAGATTGCTGCATGGCCTTCATTACGAGTACTGAGGCCGAGCACGTATCGTGAATTAGATAGTTGGGAAGGGAGACCGTAGATGCGGGTTCTAATTGTTGACGATGACGTTGTTGCACTGGAGGCGCTGCGCCATGCACTGACCTCTGCCGGCCATGATGTGGATGTGGCGGAAGACGGATCAGAAGCGCTGACTGCCTTCGTCATCGGCCATCATCATCTTGTTATCTCCGATTGGGTGATGCCCAATATGGACGGGCTTGAGTTGTGTCGTCAGATTCGACGGCAGGACATTACCGGATACGTCTATTTCATCCTGCTGACTTCAAAGGGTGGTACACATAATATCGTTGAGGGGTTGTCCGCGGGTGCGGATGAATTTCTGACCAAGCCCTTCGAGCCCGCCGAACTCAGGGCACGGGTGCGGGCCGCGGAGCGCGTCCTGTCTCTCGAAACCAGAGACATGGCCATGATCGCCATGGCCCGGCTCGCCGAATCGCGCGATCCGGAGACAGGGGAGCACCTGGAGCGTGTTCGTCAGTACTCTCGAGTCCTGGCGCTTCAACTCTCTCTGAGCCCCGAGTTCAATGACATCATCGACTTGGAGTTCATTCACCTCATTTATATGACGAGTCCGCTTCACGATATTGGCAAGGTGGGAATTCCAGACCAAGTGCTGCTCAAGCCCGGCAAATTGACCCGGGAAGAATTCGAGATCATGAAGACGCACACAACCATCGGCGCAAAGACGCTCGATTCCGTCCTGCAGTCTTTCCCGGAGGCTCGCTTCCTCAAGATGGCCCGAGACATCGCGCTGACCCACCACGAGTGGTTCAATGGCGCCGGATATCCGGACAAGCTGAGGGGTTCTCAGATTCCTCTCAGCGGAAGAATTGTCGCAGTCGCGGATGTCTATGACGCGCTAACTTCCAAGAGGCCCTACAAGGATGCATACGATCACGATACAGCCGTGGAAATGATCTTGACGGAGTCCAGAAGGCACTTTGACCCCGCACTTATTAAGGCGTTCGTCGCGCAGGAGTCCGAATTCGTGGAGATCAAGCGAAGATGCGCAGAGTCACACGCGAACCTGGTGATGGCCTAGGATCAGCGTGGCCAGGCTCTCGATCGGTTGAGGGCGGCTATATTTGTGAAACGTGGAGACGAAGGGGCTCGAACCCTCGACCTTCGCATTGCGAACGCGACGCTCTCCCAACTGAGCTACGTCCCCATTATTCAATTTATTCTAGCCCGACGTGATCGGAATGCAATCGCAGCCCGGTCCTGTGCTACTTGCCCGGGACCCTGCGGCCAAGCCCGCGCACTTTGCGGCCCGCCGCCTCGCTTGGGTGGGCCGCCTCCTCCGCCATCAGTCGCGTAAATAGTCCCTTGCCCCCGGCGCACTCCTTGACCCATCGGTCGGCGAATTGCCCCGATTGAATCTCCGACAAAACCCGCCGCATTTCCGCTCGCACGTGTTCATCAATGATGCGCGGCCCGGTGGTGAGTCCGCCGAACGCCGCTGTCCCGGAGATGCGTTTTCGCATGGCGGCGATGCCCTCTGCATATTGCAGATCGACGATTTGCTTCACTTCGTGAATGCACTCGTAATAGGCCAGTTCCGCCGGATAACCCGCCTCGACGAGGATGTCGTACGCCGCTTTCATCAGCTCGATCACGCCGCCGCACAGAACCGTCTGCTCGCCGAACAGGTCTGTCTCACACTCCGCCGCGAAAGTAGTCTCTATCATCCCGCCCCTTCCGCCGCCGATCGCCGCGCCCCAGGCCAGCGCGGACTTCATGGCATTGCCCGTCGCATCCTGATGCACGCCGACCAGGCACGCCAGCCCCCCACCTTTTTCAAAGCTGGATCGCACCAGCGCCCCCGGCCCCTTGGGAGCGACCAGCACGACGTCGACGTCCTTGGGAGGCGAGACCTGGCTGAATCGAATCGCGAATCCGTGGATAAAGCCGAGCGTCTGGGCAGGTCGAAGGTACGGGGCAATCTGAGACGAATAGATTCCGCCCATCGCCTCATCCGGGAGCGCGAAGATCAGCAAATCCGCGCGGCGTGCCGCCTCATCGACGGAAACTGGAGTAAACCCATCTTCAATCGCCCGACCATGATTCGGGCCTCCGGGTCGCTGGGCGACGGTGACGCTGCACCCGGAGTCACGGAGATTTAGAGCGTGGGCGCGCCCCTGGTTGCCATACCCAAGGACGGCAACCGACCGGCCGCGCAAGACCGAGAGATCGGCATCGGCTTCATAGAAAACGTGGAGCGTCATTAACTCGCCTCTCTATTGCTGAACAAGCGTCCAGTCGCATCCATTGAATTGCAGATTCCCAGGGGGCAGGACATCATATATCTCATACGAATCAGAGGGGTGTTGCTCAATACCGAGGTGAATCGCGTCGGCCTCCGTTCCGGCCTTGCACGGTTGTGACCGGGCGGCTACAAGTGCCGACATCATATGGGGTTCTGTGCCGGACGGCCTGATCAGCAATCCCCGCGTTTCAGGCGGCTCGATAGAGAAAACCCGGATGAAAAGGATGCATCCGCTCCCTGAGGAGGTCCACTCATGTCGGTGTTGCACGTATTCCTATTCGCGTCATTGCTTGTTGGGCAGATGGAGCCGGCCCAGCCTGAGGCGGCGTCCACAGTAAAGACGTCGCGACCGACGCAGAATAATCGCCGCGAGGTTGGTGAGTGGCTGGTCCACCTTGCCCGACACAACGGGCACTTGATCGGCCGGAGTGATCCACGCAAAGCATCATTGCACGTCATCGCCCTGCTGGAGGCGGCGGCGGAGTGTGCCCCCGAAACGGCCGAGGCCTATTACTGGCTTTACGATCTCTATCAGCGCATGGGCAAGTCCGAGGCAGCGATGAAGTCGCTGGCCCGTTATGTGGAACTCGAGCCGTCCGACGACGGCGCGCGGCTCAAGCTTCTGGAGTTCACCCTGGCCGAACGCCAGACCGCCGAAGCTCGCGTGGAGTTTGTGAAGCAGGAGCTTGAGCGGTCGGGTCTGACTCGCATTTACGAAAGCCAGCTCCGCGGCTGGCTGGCCAAGTTTCACCGCGAGCGCGATGAGAACGAAGATGCCGGCAAGCAGGTTGAGCACGCCTTGCGCTTGAATCCGATGAATGTCGCCGCCCGGCAACTCGCTTATGAAATGTATGGCGAGACGCAGGCCGAGCTTCAGCGCGTCGAGCTCGCGCTGCAGATGATCGCGATCAATCCCAGTCAGGTGAATCTCGTTTGGGACTTGGCCGAGTTTCTCGACCGGCTCTCCCTGCACAAGCAGGCGCAGGAGTGGTATTGCCGGGCCATCGACATGCACAAGCGAGCCGAGGCGGGCCCGATTCCGGCCGATCTCTGGCAAAAGCTCGGGATTTCTTACCTGTCCTCCGGCGACGCGGCCAGGGCCAAGGAGGCCGCTGAGGCGGCATTGAAGGAGGATGATTCTCTTCAGTCTGCCAGGCTCCTTCATGCCGGCGCCTGCCGAAAGCTCGGCGAAGAATCAATCGCCGCCGAAGACACGGAACGCGTCCGCAAGGCTTATGAAAAACTCGCCGGTGATGTGATCGAGAAGTCTCTCGCGGACGAGGCGATTCCGGTTGCATGGTACTACTGCTATCACGAACCCAACAAGGGACAGGCCATCAAGCTCGCCGAGATCGCCATGAAGAATCGCAGTCCCAGCCCACTGGCGAAGCTTGCATATGGCTATGCCCTCAGCGCCAACGGCCGCACCGACGAGGCGATCAAGGTGCTCAGGCCGCTTGCGGAAGACGATCAGCTTGCCGCCGTCGAGCTGGCCCGCTGCCTGTTCCAGCGGAGTGAGAAATCGGAAGCCATCACTCTCCTGCACAAGGCGTCGAGCATTCAATACTCCGGTCTCGCCTACGACCAGATCAAGGAGCTCCTCGAAAAGCACGGCGAGAAGGTAGGCTCGCCGCCCATGCACGATAAGATCTGCGCGACGCTGGACAAGTTTCAGCGCGACGTATTCGACTACTATCGCCGGACATCGGACTTCCTGAAGTTCACCGTGAGATTTCTGGACGATCCCATTGCCCCGACCGGCCCGGTCAACGTGGCCGTCCGGCTGGAAAACGTCGGCCCGTTCATCATCACCTTCGGCGACGGTTTCATGGCCAGGCCGCTGGTCGCGCTGAGCGCCAAGGTCTCCGGTGCGAAGACCGTCGAGTATCGCGACTACCTCCAGGTCTTGTTAAGCGCTCGGCCGGTCTTGGTGCCCGGCGATGCGATGGAGAAGATCGTCGCGGTGGACGTCGGTTCGATGCGCGAGCAGTTCATCGCAAGCATCACGACGGATACGAAGATTGAAATCACGGCGATGTTTGACCCGATCTACCACGAGAGCAAGCTCGCTCCGGGCCTCGGCACTGTCACCTTCGGACCGATCGCCGCAACAAGAAAGGCAGTGGACGGTTCCAGTGCCGCGATCGCCGCGCTGGCGGATATGGCGGCCGGCCCCGACGCGACCGCACGAGCAAGAGCCGCCGAACTTGCGGGGGCGATCCTCGCATCGCGCCTTTCGGGCAGCAGCGACGAGTCCAACAGCGAGGATGTATCGAAGCTTCGGTCGATTCTCGCCCGACTCGCCACGGATTCCGACTGGACGATTCGCGCGCGGACACTGGTCGCGGCAGGATGGTCGAAGCTGGATGCGATTCTGACGCAGGCGGCCTCTGCGACCGTGCGTGACGGCGAGCCGGCCGTGCGCGTACTGGCCATCCAACTCTTCGCTGTTCAACAGGGCGACGCGTTTCGCAAGGTACTGGAGCACGTCAGCCGGTCGGATGCGAGCCAGAGCGTCCGCACGATGGCCACGAGCTATCTGCTCGATGGCAGTCGGAGCCAGGCGAATTCGGAAATAATTGAGCCGTAATCGAAGCTCGCGAGGCTCATGCTTTCTTTCGCTTCTTGTTGATCCACAATCGCATCACTGCCAGCGGTCGCGTGTTCAGGACGTCGGCCGCCTTCAGCCATGCACGCCGCGCCGTCAAGATGCCGTACTGCATCTGGGCGAGTTGAGCCGGGGCATGTGAGTCCGTGTCAATCGAGAGCATCACGCCGGCGTCGCGGGCCATGCGCACGTGGCGATCGCACAGGTCCAGCCGTTGCCACGATGAGTTCAGTTCCAGCACCGTCTGGGTCGCGGCGGCCTGCTTGATGATCTCAGGTATGTCCAGATCCATCGGCGCGCGGCGATTCAGCAGCCTGCCCGTGGGATGGCCGAGGATCGTCACGAATGGGTTCTCCATGGCCGTCATCACACGCTGGGTGATCTTTCCCTTTTCCTGACGCAGGGCCGAGTGGACGCTGGCCACGACGATGTCACATGCCGCAAGAATCGTGTCCGGGTAGTCGAGCTTTCCATCCGCGAGAATGTCGCACTCGCAGCCGATGAGCACGGCGATCGTCTTATGGGCCTCGTTGAGCTTGCGGAGCTTCTCGATCTGTCGCCACATCCGATCGATGGAAAGCCCGTTGGCCTGCACGCTGGAGCGCGAATGGTCGGTGATGGCGATGTACTCATAGCCCTTGTCGCTGGCGGCCTGGGCCATCACCTCCGCCGACACGGTTCCGTCGCTGGCGCTGGTGTGCATGTGCAGGTCGCCGCGAATGTCCTCCAGCTTGATGAGTTCGTCGAACGCCTTCGCCGTCGCGTCGAATTCCCCCCGGTCCTCGCGGCACTCCGCCGGAATGCACGGCAGCCCGAGTTTCTTGTAGATGCCCGCCTCGTCCGCGCCGGCCAGTTGCTTGTCGCCGTCGAACAATCCCCACTCGTTGAGCGTCCACTTCTTTTTCACCGCGATGCCGCGGACGCGGACATTGTGCTCTTTGCTCCCCGTGAAGTATTGAAGCGCGGCGCCGAATGAGGCCGTCGGCACCACCCGGCAATCCGCCTGGATCGGCAAGCCGTCGCGCCGTTCGACAATCACGGAACCCTTCGTGTCGCCGCCGGCCAGCACCCTCTTGACCTGCGGAAGAGTCGTGAACGCCTTGATCACTTCGGGCCCGTCATCGGATTCGCACAACAAATCCAGATCGCCGATTGTCTCGCAGCCCCGCCGAACGCTGCCGGACACCTCGACGCGCCGGACCGACTTGACCCGCCGCATCGCCTCGGCCAACTCATTGGCCAGCGGCATGGCCAGACCCAGCGGTGTGCGCTCGTCTGCCTTTTCGATGAAGCTCATCCCGTCGGCGATCTGCTTGACGCTCTTCTCGCCCATGCCCTTGAGAGCGGCAAAGCGTCCGTCGGCGATGACCGCCTTCAGGTCATCCACGTTTTCGACTTTTAGTTCCTTCCAGACCAGCGCGATCTTCTTCGGCCCCATGCCGGGAATCTTGAGCAGTTCCGGCAGCCCCTTCGGAACGGAAGAGCGCAGTTCTTCCAGCAGAGAGATCTTTCCTTCCGTCAGGTACTGCGAGATTTTTTCCGAGGTGGCCTTTCCGACGCCCTGGAGCTTGGCTACTTCGCCGCGCGCGGCGATTTCGCTGATGTCCTCGGTCAGATTCTTGATGGTCCGTGCGACGCGGCGATAAGAATTAACGCGAAAAGCGTCCTCCCCCTTGATTTCGAGCAGGTCGGCGATCTCGTCGAAAATGGACTCTAAACTCTCGTTGCCCATGACTTCGAGTCTAATCCGCCGATGACCTGCGCGAAAGACCCCTCACGGCCGCGCTAACAGAACGAGCGAATTGGGCTACTCCGAATCATGCGCTCCGGTGCGCCAATAGTCGCCGGGCGTGTGAATCAAGTCGCGGTCGTCGATGTGTCGAAGCCCGGCAGCGCTGATGTACGCCACTTTTGCGTCGAGTGTCCGCTTAAAACCTTTGCTTTCCGCCGACCACGGGTAGAGCGAGAATTGCAGGGCAGAGGCGACGGCGATCGAGATTGCGAGTATCAGGCCGCGCCGCCGAGTGCATCGACTTGTCACGAGATGAGCGATCAGCCAATACACGGCTGGAATGAGCAGGAGCGTATGCCCGGCTTCCGTCATGTGAATCAGGACGAGAAATGCCGTGAGCGGCAGCATCCATACCAAGAGGAACGCATTCAGACTTCCGAACGCCCCAACCGTTGCTGGACGCAGCCTTTCCTGCCGCAACAGGCAGCCGCCCGCGCAAATAACCAGCGGCAGGCCCACCTGCCAGGCGGCTATCGCAACGAGCTTGGCTGCATTCCTGAGAAGGCCGTCGACAGCGCCCAGCCTGAAGACACTCGTATTAAGGATGACGTCGACGGTGTGTCCGACCTGGGGCACACCGCCCATCACGGGCGCCCTGCCATAAAGCCACGATTGGACACCAAAGACCCAGGCAGTCCCCATCGCAAGGACCAGCAAACAAAAAACGCGATCGGCCCGCTTGAACCGCCATGCAGTCGCCAACACCATCGGCCCCAGCCACAACAGCAGGTCGGGTCGCAGTTGCATCGAGAAAGTCAGGCAGGCAGCGGCCCAACGCATGTGCGCCGCCGACTGGTCGATGACCGCTCGCCGACAGTTCATGGCCACTAGCAGCCCTGCCGCGCATGCTGCCGAGTAATTAAGCGCTGTCGTCCCCATGAACCAGGTCAGCGGGCAAACCCCCATCGCCAGGGCGATCCACCATCCAATCGCGTCGTCTACTTCCCGCCGCAGCGCCAGATACAGGAGCCACGGAGCGAGCACCGAACAGACCACCGACCACGCCTGATACGCCGCATAGGGCGGCGCTCCACATCGGGACAGCAGGGTCCCCATGGCCACCCACAATGGATAGCCCGGCTGATGCACGGGATAAGCCGCCGGGAAACCGATCGCCGATATAAACTCCAGCTCATCTCCGTGAACGGGCGTCGGATGATCCAAAAGCGCCACCCGAGAGACGAGCAGCACCAGGAGAAGAGCCGCCGTTCGAAACGGTCGGCGCGAGTCGGCTCGGCGGCAGGCTGAAGGGATCAATTCGCTCACGCCGCGTAATGCTAGGTCTCGACGCGACCATATGCAAAACGTAGAGTACGCTTCACGATTCGTAACCTTGAGTTGAACCTCGACTCGGAGCCCTCGTCATGTCCGAAGGTCCCATCAAGCGCATCGGTATCCTTACCGGCGGCGGCGATTGTCCCGGCATCAACGCCGTCATTCGCGCCGTCACAAAAACCGCCATCTTTGACCACAAGTGGGAGTGCTTTGGAATTGAGGACGGTTTTCTGGGCCTCATCGAAAACCGCATCCGACCTCTGCACGCCGAGAGCGTCAGCAACATCCTCACCCTGGGAGGCACCATCCTCGGCACTTCAAACAAGGCGGATCCCGCGCGATTCGCGGTGGGCACCGATGCCGCAGGCAAGCTGATCTTCAAGGATGTTCGCGACAAGTGCATTGAGAATTATCGTGCCCACGGCCTCGATGCGATCGTCGTCATCGGCGGCGACGGAGCGATGAGCTGCGCGACCGGCCTTCTGCCCGGGGGCGTCCGGTGCGTCGGCGTCCCCAAGACCATCGACAATGATCTCATGCATACGCACATCACCTTCGGTTTCCAAACGGCCGTTGAAATCGGGACCGACGCAATCGACCGCATTCATACGACCGCAGCGAGCCACCATCGCATTTTGGTCGTTGAACTCATGGGAAGGAACGCGGGATGGCTGACGCTTTACGCCGGCCTGGCAAGCGGCGCAGACATTATTCTCATTCCCGAAATTCCCTACGACATCGGCAAGCTCTGCGAATTCTGTAAGAACCGCATGGCACATCGTCATCGCAGCACCATCGTCGCGGTGTCCGAGGGCGCCAAGCCGCTGGGCGGTAGTCAGTTTGTTCAGCAGACCGTTGCAGACAGCCCCGATCCCATCCGGCTCGGCGGCATCGCCCCGGTGCTTGCGAAGCAACTTGAAATGTGCAGCGGGATCGAGGCCCGATCAGTCGTCCTTGGGCATGTCCTGCGCGGCGGAACCCCATGCGGCGCAGACCGGGTTCTCGCGACGCGTCTTGGCCACAAGGCCATCGACCTGCTCGCCGCCGGTCAGTTCAACAGGCTCGTCGTGGTGCAGCACGGACAAATGACCAGCGTGCCGATCGAGGAAGTGGCCAATCGGCAGCGCCTGGTCCCGCGCGATCACGATCTCGTCCGCGCTGCCCGCGCAGTTGATACCAGCTTCGGTGATGAGTAAAGAATCCCAGTCGGGAATTCGGAAGCGGCGAGGCTCGCGCTTTGCTCATGCCCGCGGCAATGACAAGCTCGGACGTCACTCAAGATCGCGCGCTTCTGGAGTGGAGCGTTACTCTTCTCGCGATTTGGCCATTGCCCGCTGGGCCTGCTCGGCATACTCCGAATCGGGCGCCAACTCACTCACGATCTGCCACGTCGCCTGTGCCCGATCGATCAGCCCCATGTTTTGCAGCGACAGGGCCAGATTCGCCTGAAACGCCACGTTTCCCGGATTGCCGCTGACCGCCTGTTCGAAGTGCTCGACCGCCATCTCGAATTGATTTCGCTGAACGAACAGCAGGCCGATCTGATAGTGCAGATCAACATAATCCGGCCGAACGTCGGTCGCCTGTTTGAAGACGTCGATGGCCTCCTCAGTCTGGTCGGCCTCGGAGAGCGCCAGGCCAAGCTTGATCAGCGCCTTCATGTAAGTCGGATTGATCGTCGCCGCCTGACGAAAGGACGCGATCGCATCATCGAGTTGCCCTCGATTGCGAAGCAAGAGCCCCAGGCGGTAATGCAGATCGGCGTGATTGGGACTCTGAGTGATCGCATCGCGCACACGCTGAATCTGCTGCGACAGCAGGTCGGTGAGATGTTCCGGCGTGTCCGATTCACCTGCGGGGTTCGATCCCAGGATGAATCGTTCTGATTGTTGTCCGGCCGCCGCCTTCAAGTGCATGCGCGCCACTTCAGAAAACAGCAGCGTGCTGTTCGGCTCGATGTTGCGGGCCATCTCGAACGAGCTCAACGCCTCGGCAGTTCGGCCGGACGCGTGCTGCGCCACGCCGATTCCCACGTAGGCCGACAGCAGCCGGTCATTGAGCTCAAGCGCGGTCGAGAACCACTGCGATGCCTGCTCGAATCGGCCCGCGCGAAGGTGCTGGGTGCCCAGCTTGACGTTCGCCTCCAGATAGTCCGGCGATATCTGCGCCGCACGCTCGTACTGAAGCGTCGCGGCGGAGTCGTTGCCGATTCGCGCGTACATATCGCCCAGTCGCAGTCGCGTATCCGCGAATTCCGGTTCCTTTTCGATCATCTTGTGCAGATGCTCAATTGCCTCGCGAATCAGCCCCGCCTCCTCATAGGCCGAGACCACATCGTTGTGCACCGTCCAGTTATCCGGCTCAAGCGACAACGCGTACTCGTATCGAGCGATCGCCTTCTGGTGTTCCCCCTGTTTCAGGAGAAGATTCGCCAATCCCAGTTGCAGCTCCGTCTGCTCCGGGTCCAGTTCGCACAATCGAGTGTAATGATCCGCCGCGGCCTCGATCATCTCGCGCCGAAGGTATATCGCCGCAAGCCGCTCGTGCGCATTTCGCAGTGTCGGGCAAACGCTGATCGAGTCCTCGTAATAGGTGATCGCCGCGTCATCCTGATTGAGCCGTTCATGGCAATAGCCCAGGCAAAACAAAATCGACGGATTGAGCGGGTCGGCCTTTTGCGCCGTGCGCAGTTGCTCGAGCGACAAGTCCACCCTTCCCAGAGCGTCGAGGGCGCACGCCAGGCCGATCCTCGCCGCGAAATGTTCCGGGTCCTGAGCAATGATCGCCTCAAAGATTCGTCTTGCGTCCGCAATCCGGTCGCTGCGCAGCAGTTTCCCACCGAGCCGCACTCTCGCGGAAACGTCCGATGGGCAGGTCTCCACCAGCCGCTCAAGATCCTCGATCTCCTCTTCCGTGTTCGTACCGAGAATGGAGTCGAATGCACCGACCAGTTGCGCGATCAGACCGCGCCCCAGCACTTCGAGCAAATGAGACATCATGCCCCCCCTTCGGCGGCCGCCACCAGCTCCAGCGCCTCCCGGGCACTCTTGAATTCACCATTCAAGGTCAGGGCCCGGCGATACGCCGCGCATGCTTCTTCCCTGCGACCGCTCTGGCGATACAGTTCGCCGAGCAGATAATGAACATCCGGATAGTCCCCACCCGATTCGATCGCCGCGATGAGTCGTTCCATCGCCGGCCCCGATTCGTTCGTCTCCGCGTACAGCCGGCCCAACTGAATCAGCGCCTGCACGTAACGCGGATTGATCTGCACGGCCTGTTGGGCGAAGGCAATGGCCTCCTGAGTCTTGCCCAGGCGGCGATAAACTCGCGAGCAGTGATAGTGAAGGTCGGCGTAGTCCGAATGGCGCTCCAGAGCGCGTTCCAGCGTTCCCGCGAGCATGGCGAAGATCTCGCCGTCAACATCCGATGCCGGCAGATTGAGAAACGCCTCGACGAATTCGGGGTCCTGCGTGATCACGTCGCCCAGTTGATCGAGGGCGTTGCGATTCTCGCTTGCGCCGACAAATGCAATCTCCCCTGCCGTCTCGACCGGGCAACTCAGCATGGCCATCGCGAGCAGTTGAGCGATATGGGCATCGTGCGGCTTCAGTCGCTGCGCCGATCGTAAATGTCGAACCGCCTCTTCCGGCATCTGCCGTGCGCCGTAAGCCATCCCCAAATGAAGTTGCACAGACGGATCGAAGGGGCTCAGCCTCTCGGCGGCTTCAAGGCTCTTGGTCGCCGCTTCGTATTCCCCAGCCGATGCCTGGATCAGACCAAGTTGAAATCGCAGGTCCGCGCGTCGCGGCGCCAGATCGATCGCCCCAACGAGCGTTTCGATGGCCCGATCCTGCTGACCGTCGCGTAGGAATGCGTGAGCAAGGCGGATCGGAATCGCCGGATCGCGCCGCTGGTCACCGGGCGTTCTCTCCAGCTCGTCCGCGGCCATATCGAATCGCCCCTGACCGACGTGGCACGCGATGATGTATTTCGAAAGTCCCTCGGAGTTCGGGTTGATTCGTCGGGCCTCCGCAAAGTGCCGCGCCGCTGGCGCAAATGACTTGGCATTCAGCTCGCGAATGCCCTGCTTCATGTGCGCCTGGCCCAGATAGAATTTGGCAAGCGTCGCCGGCAGGCTGGACTGCTCGGCGATGGATGCGAGCAGCTCGATCGCCTCTGAATATCGGCCCGTCTCAAACGCGGCGATGCCCTTCTGGTAAATGGCGGCGGCGTTTGCCAGTCCTGATCCGATCGTCTTTTTCTTGCCAAACATGATGATTCCCTGGTCCGTTAACAATTCGCGCGGCCCTTCCATGAGCCATATTTTGCTATCGACATGGCATGTGGCAGGAATTACCTAGGATTCGACGGGGAGGCGGCAGGATTCGCATCGAGCTGTATTACAGGCGCTCACCGCAGGCTGGGCACACGGGCTCGCTCAACCCGCGGAGTTCGCCCCGGCAGCGACGGCAAAACGTCCCGCCGATCTCGCAACGTCCGAAGAAATGTCGCAGGATCGCGAATAGCGAGATCGCCAGAATGATCCCGACAAACGCGTCCAGAAATGCCGCAGGATCTTCGAAGTCTAGTCGCTCGCTGAAACGGACTGAGATTTCAGTCCCCGTGCCTGAGATGTAAGTGGGGTGTCCACCTGTTTCGGGCGAGGGCCCGTCCACCAGCCAGACGCACCAATAGTAGCTCGAAAAGGGCCAGCAAATCAGCACCGTCCCCAGGGCGCTGAGCGCCACGCACGACCAAACCGGCAGCCTGTGGCGCATTTAAATCATCTCCCCGCACTCAGGGCACCGCGGCGATTGCAATCCTATAAAGATGTACCTGCATCGGCGACAACGCGAGTGGGGATCGCGCAGGTCCGGTCGTCCAATGCGTCTCGACAACATCGCGAACGCAATGATCCCGACAACCGAGCTCGGCAGGACCGTCGGAATGGTATGAATCAGATTCGATTGCCATGCGGCGCTCAACGCCGGCACGGACGACGACCACATTCGCAGCGACTCCTGCGCCCAGTTAGCCACGATGATTCGCGCGGATTCGTTTCGCCAGATGCTGCCGGTCGGGGAGATGAAGCGCAGCCCGCGACCCGTGCGCAGCTCCGTGTGCCAGTGCCAGCCGGCGTAAAGGCCGTGAAAAACCAGCGCGATCAGCACCGCGACGACGAATCGCTGATATGCCGGCCACAATCGACGCGCGGTCCGCCGATGTATTGTCCAGAGTGACATGGAACTGTGCTTCCGACTGGTTGAGGGTTGTTCTTGCCGCCGCACATCGCGTGCCAGACAGCTCGTTCATGGATTGACTACGAATAAACACAGGCAATCTCGCAAACCGGTCCTGGGTGGCGCCGCCGGTTTCCCCGGTCTTGTGAGGATTTGACCGATGGCTATTATGGTTTCACTAGAATTTCCATCAAACCCGCGGGGTGCCACGGATGGCGACGGCGACACAGTCACAGCCGAATAGGAAGAAAAAGAGCTCGGACGAGACGCCCCTGTTGTTCACACCTGACCAGGCCGCGCTCGGCAAGCCGGTGATCCCCATGCCCAGGAAAGCAGTCGTCGCCCCTAAAAAGGCGCCTCGAAGAGAATCAAATGACGATTCGCCTCCGAAGAAGCGCAAAGCCAAGAAGGGATACGCCACCGCGGAGTCGATGTCCAAGGCCCAGCGGGAGATCTCAGTCTCAGAGTTCTTCGCCAAGAATCGCCACCTCCTCGGATTCGACAACAAACGCAAGGCCCTCCTGACTACAGTCAAGGAAGCCGTCGACAACAGTCTCGACGCATGCGAGGAGGCGGGCATCCTCCCGGACATCTTCGTCAAGATCGAGCAGACCGACGCCGAACGATTCCTCGTCTCCGTCCGCGACAATGGCCCCGGCATCGTCAAGAATCAGATTCCCAACATCTTCGGCAAGCTGCTCTACGGATCCAAGTTCCACCGGCTCAAGATGAGTCGCGGCCAGCAGGGCATCGGCATCTCCGCCGCAGGCATGTACGGCCTGCTCACCACCGGCAGGAGCGTCAAGATTACCTCGCGAACCAGCGCCAGAAGTGAGGCGCACTATTACGAGCTTCAGATCAACACCAAGACCAACGACCCGCAAATCGTGAAGGACACGACCGTCCAGGTCGATTGGGCGCACGGCACGCAGGTGGCCATCGAACTCGTCGGCACCTATCAGAAGGGCCGCGCTTCTGTTGACGAGTATCTGGAGCTGACCGCCATCGCCAATCCGCACGCGAGCTTTCAGTTTGTCGATCCTGCGGGCGGCGTCCTCGAATTCCCTCGTGGGACCGAAACAGCCCCGGAGCCGACCACGGAGATTAAGCCCCACCCCTACGGCATCGAGCTCGGCGTACTTATCAAGATGCTCAAGGATGCCCGGCAGGGAACGGTCGCGCAGTTTCTACATCACGAGTTCAGCCGGGTCAGCAGTTCCACAGCAAGCAGCATCTGCGACAAGGCGAAGATCAGTTCCCGCGCCCGTCCTTCGCGCATCGGAACTCACGAGGCCGAGACGCTCTACAAAGCCATGCAGGACACCACGATCCGCGCTCCGTCCACTGACTGCCTTTCTCCGATCGGTCCCGAGCAGATTCTCGCCGGCTTGCTAAAAGGGGTGAAGGCCGAGTTTTTCACCGCCGGCACGCGCCCCCCCGCGGTCTATCGCGGCAATCCATTTCAAATCGAAGTCGGACTTGCCTATGGTGGTGAGCTGGGGCCCGATCCCTCCGCTGAAGATGATGAAAACGGGTCAAAGAGTGAGGCCGTCGTCCGCCGCGGAAAAGTCGTTCAGGAGTCAAAGGGCCCCTCTCAGGCGAGGCTCATGCGTTTCGCCAATCGGGTTCCGCTGCTCTATCAGCTCTCGGGGTGCTGCATTTACAAGGCGGTGATCGACGTCGAATGGCGACGATATGGTCTGTCCCAGCCCGGCGGAAATCTGCCCACCGGCCCGCTCGCCATCTTCGTCCATATGGCCAGCGTGTGGGTCCCCTTTACCAGTGAAGGCAAGGAAGCCGTCGCCGACTACGACGAGATTCGCAAGGAGATCAAGCTGGCCGTGCAGGAGTGTGCTCGCAAGCTTCAGGGCTACCTCAACCGCAGAAAGAAAGCCAAGTACGAGGCCGATCGCCGCAGCGCCTTCACCCGCTACATCGGAGAGGTGGTCAACGCCTGCAACGAGATCAAGCGCGTCAACAAGCAGGAACTCACCAACCAGCTTCTCGAAGTTGCCAAGCGCATCACGGCCCGGGCCGACGAGGAAGTCGAGCTCATCGGCGGCCAGACCGGTCGCGGAAGGAAAAAACAATCGGACCTGCCCGGAAGCGAGTACGGCGAGAACACCGTCGTTGTTGACCGGGCCGAGACCCCGACTGGTCCACTCTTCACCAGAAACTGATCGCACTGGGCGACAACGACCCACCATGCGGAATCTGTACGGGCCCGTCACCCGAACAGGTGATGCGTTTGGTATCAAGAAACCGGTTATCGGCAGCGCCCTTGATCGTGTATTTCGGAGCACTTCTCCCCGCGCCCGCCTGAGCAAGCCTTTCAACAGGCTGAAGATTTCGTTCCCTGCTTGTTGATACCAGTTGCAATGCAGTAGGATACGCTTATTGGTTCGATTAACGGCGCATCGCCCATAGTGGGGAGGAACCGCATACGTCAAGTTCATCATCCTTGACCCTCGTATGCGCTCATCATTTCATCCCGAGCACCGCGCTTGAGGACCCGCATTATTAGCGCCCATTTAATTTCCAAAAGGACAAGTGACCATGTCCCAGACTCGACCGTCCCGAATGCTGTCGCGCATGTGCTGTCTCGCCATCATCGCGCTCTTGCTTCCCGCGGCGCCCTCACTCGCGCAAGTGATGAATCAGGACTACAAGCGCGACCCGAATCGAAAGCCCGAGGCCATGCGTCAGGTGCAGATGGCTCCGATCGACTTCGCCGCGATCAACCAGGAAGATGACCTTCGCGCCGCCCAGGGCCTGCCTCCGCGATTCGCGATTCCCAATGTCGTACAGATGACACCAGAGAACACCGGCGTCTGGTCGAATATGCCCAACGGACGGCGTCGCTGGACCCTTGATATCAACTGCGAGAACGCTCGTTCAATGAACCTGGGCTTCACTCGATTCGTCATGCCCGAAGGCGGTGAACTGGTCTTCCGCGCCGCCGATGCTCAGATGGCCGTCCGCCCCTTCACCGCCGCGGACAATGCGTCGCATGGCCAGCTTTGGACGCCGCCGCTAAACACCAATCACGTCGTCGTGGAAGTCACACTCCCCGCCGAACAGGTTCCCGCCCTGGACCTGATCCTCGGTTCCATCAACGTCGGCTATCGAGAGTTCGGCGAAGTGGCTGCCGAAGCTGGGGCCGGACCGCGGTCGGGATCGTGCAACGTCGACGTGGTCTGCACGATCGCAGATCCGTGGGAGGCGGAAATCAATTCCGTCGCCGTCATTTCCACCGGCGGTAGCACCTTCTGCACCGGCTTTATGGTCAACAACACGGCGCAGGACCTCAAGCCCTACTTCATGACCGCCAATCACTGCGGCATCTCGTCCGGCAACGCCGCCAGTCTCGTCGTCTTCTGGAATTTCCAGAACTCCATTTGCCGCGGTACCCCCGGCGGCGGTGGCACCGGCGACGGCACGCTGTCCGATTTTCAGACCGGCTCATTCTTCCGCGCAGCGTCTTCCACCTCCGACTTCACCCTTGTTGAGCTCGACGAAGCGCCAAACCCCGATTGGCAGGTCTCCTTCGCTGGCTGGGATCGTCAGGGCCTCAACCCGCCCAGCGGCGCCTGCATTCACCATCCCGACACCGACGAGAAGCGCATCACCTTCTATGACGGGTCATCGCTTCATCCGACTCACGGTTCGAGCTGGGGATGCTCGGCATTCCCGGGACCGGGCGACAATACGCATATCAAAGTCTACTGGTCGCTTGGCGTCACTGAGCCCGGCTCCTCCGGCTCACCGCTTTTCGACAATAACCATCGCGTGATCGGCCAGCTTCACGGCGGCGCATCCTCATGCAGCGCCACCGGCGAATCGATCTCGGATTGCTACGGCCGCATCAGCCGTTCATGGACCGGCGGCGGAACCAATTCGACTCGCCTTTCCAATTGGCTCGATACGGGCAACACCGGCGCGATGTTTGTCGACACAATCTCCGGTGCCGGCCTGGGCGTCGCCCCCGCGGGCCCCACGCTCCACCTCGGCTCGGTTGGCGGTCCTTTCACGAACCCGACCGTTGTCTACACCTTATCCAACCCGTCGCCCAGCCCCATCAACTACACCGTCTCGCTGACATCGAACTTCGGAATTCTTCTGGATGGCGGCACCAGCCCGCTCGCCGGCTCACTTCCGGCCCTCGGTGGCTCGGTCAACGTGAATGTCACACTCGGCGCGGCCATTAATTCGCTCGGCGCCGGCATCTATAACGAAACCATCGAGTTCACCGACACCACCAACAGCCGAATCGTTCAGCGACTTCATACGGTCGAGGTTGGAACGACCGACTTTTCCACCACTCCGGCTGACGGCCTCTCCGCCGGCGGCCCGGTGGGCGGTCCCTTTACGGCAACTCAGGCGTACACCGTGACCAGCACGCGCCCGACCCCCGTCAGTGTGCAGATCGCCGCCAATCAGCCGTGGATTTCCATCAATGGCGGCGCTGGACCCGTCAATTTCGTCCTCAACGGAATCGGTGACAGTCAGATTGTCACCATCGGTTACGGCGCAACCGCCAACGCCCTGGGCGCCGGTCTCTACAACGGCTCGGTCTCCATCTCCAACAATTCCGGCGGCGCAGGCACGACAACTCGGCCCGTCGCACTCGATGTCGGTCGATACTCCTATTCCGCGACCGGCCTGCCCACGGCGATCTCGGACAATACGACCACGACGCGCACCATCAACGTCGCCGACAACTACTGCATAGCCGACGTGGACGTCCAGATCGACATCACCCACACCTACATCGGTGACCTTTCGATCGATCTCATCTCGCCCACCGGTGTCACCGTTCGCCTGCACAACCGAACCGGTGGATCGACCGACGACATCCACAAGCTCTACGACGATGGGGTCACCAACCCCGACGGCCCGGGCACGCTCGGCGACTTCGCCGGCACGCAGGTGCAGGGCGTCTGGACCCTGAATGTCCGCGACAACGCCAGTCAGGACGTCGGCACCCTCGACAACTGGGTGCTTAAGATCGCCTCCACCGGTTTGGGCAACTGCGCCGTGCGTGATCTCGTCCACGATTACCCGCTGACGACCAACCCCGGTTGGAGCGTGCAGGGCCAATGGGCCTACGGCGTTCCGACCGGCAGCGGTGGCGATCCCACCTCCGGCTTCACAGGTCCAAACGTCTACGGCTACAACCTTTCCGGCCAATATCCCAACAACATGGCCACGCCGCAGTACCTGACCACAACGGCGATCAACTGCTCCGGCCTCACCGGCACGCAACTGCGCTTCCGCAGATGGCTCGGGGTCGAGTCTTCCTCCTATGACCACGCCAGCATCCAGGTCTCCAACAACGGCACAACTTGGACGACGGTTTATGACCACGCCGGCGGTTCTTTCAGCGATACGTCCTGGCAACTGTTGAACTACAACATCTCCGCCGTCGCCGATGGTCAGTCCACCGTCTTCATCCGCTGGGGAATGGGCCCGACCGACACCTCCGTCACCTACTGCGGTTGGAACGTCGATGACGTACAGATCTGGGCTTTCGTGCCCGATCCGTGCAAGGGCGTACTCGTCGCCGACATGAACGCCGACACCTTCATCGACGGACGCGACGTTCAGAAGTTTGTGAACACGCTCATGAACCCCGGATCGGCCACTCAGCAGGAGCTCTGCGCCGCCGACGTATCGGCCGACGCCAACGTGGACATGGCCGACCTTGATCCGTTCGTCAGTGCCGTACTCGGTATCTGATGAGACGGTTCGATTGAGCTTTGGCCTCTGGCGCCTCCGCCCGACGCAAGACACCTATACCGCCCGCGAGGCCGAAACGGCCTCGCGGCGCAGGTGTCTCGTTCTCGCGGCTCATGAGAATGGCCGCTGGCGATGCTGTGGAGACTGGAATTTACCTGAAGGAATCGGATAGATCGGTCGGGACCGACGCGGAAAGGACTTCGCATCCGCTTTCAGTGACGGCAATCACGTCCTCGATGCGGATGCCAAACCGATCAGGCACATAAACACCGGGCTCCACGGTGACGCACATTCCCGCTTCTAGCTTCTGCCGATTTCCCTGAACGAGGTAAGGCGGCTCATGTACGTCCAGCCCGATGCCGTGGCCGAGGCGATGGGTGAAGTAATCACCGAGCCCCTCACGCTCGATGACGTCTCGGGCAATGCGGTCAACCTCCTCGCAAGTGACGCCTGGCTTGATGGCCGCGATGGCCGCCGCCTGGGCCTCCCGGACGACACTGTAGGCAGAGACGATTTCGTCTGAAATCGCCCCGACGGAAAACGTACGCGTCATGTCTCCGTGGTATCCGAAGCGCCGGGCGACAAAATCCACGATCACCGCGTCTCCGTTGATGAAGCGGCGATGTCCCGTCGGCTGATGCGGGACCGACGCGCTGGGACCGCCCTGAATCAGATCCCCGTGAGGCGTGACGCCCATGCGCAGGAGTTGATCGATGACCTCGCGCGAGAGCTCTCGCTCCGTGATTCCCGGACGCATATGTTTTCGAACAAGGGAATAAATCTTTCCGGTGTCGTCGCACGCTGCGCGGATGGCGGAGATTTCCTCGTCGCTCTTGATGATGCGAATGTTGTCAAGCAGGCCGGGGTCTCGGACGAGCTTTGCCCCGGCCATGCCCGCTTGAAGTCGATCCCGGGCGTCGAGCCAGGTGTGCCCATCAACAAGGATGGTCGCCTTCGAAAGTCCGATTCGTTCGGCGGCGATTCTTGCGGCGACATACGGGTCGTCGTGCTCCTGCCAGGTCACGATCTCGCTATCCGGAGGAAGGCGACCGGCCTGATCCGCCTCGAAGGCGGGAACGACAAATGCGATTCTCCCGTCGGAATTGATGAACGCGCAGACGAGCCGGTCTGATGGCTCAAGTGGGACGCCGGTGAATGCAATAATGTTTGTCTTTCGGAAAACGATGACGCCGTCGGCGTCGTGCTGGGTCAGCGCAGCGGCGATTCGCTCGAGATGCTGCTGAACCAAGCCCGGCTGTATCGCCGGATCGGTGACGTCAACTGGCATGTCCCATTCCTCCGAGCTGCTCTGCCGCGCTCGGCGATCAAAGCGAGGATTCCTTGCCTCATTTTAACGTTATCAGTGGCGATTGCACGAAGAAAATGGCATTCGAGCCCATTTTGAGGACTTCGTCGATCTTGCTGTTTAGGAGTGGGTACGCTCGTCTTGAGCGTCAATCGCAAACCGGGCCGTCACCAATGACCCAGAATCGATTTTTACCGGCCTTTTTCGCTTGCAGCAGTGCCACATCCGCGGCCTTAAGCAGGTCCGTAGCGTTTGATGCCTGCCAGGGGAAGTGAGCGAGCCCGCCGCTGATCGTGAGGCAGCCCGTCGCCTCGCGGCCGAGACGACTAAACGTATGGTGCTTCATCGCTTCCCGGAATCGTTGGACAACGGGAAGAAACGCCTCGGGATGTTGCGACCCCGGTGTCCGCGGGCCCTCGGGATCCCAGAAGACGACGACGAACTCGTCTCCGCCGTGACGCGCGACAAGGTCCGACCTTCGGCTACATTGCTGAAAGAGCCGGCCGACCTCGACCAGAATCTGATCTCCGGCATCGTGTCCGTAGGTGTCGTTGTAGCGCTTGAAATCATCGATATCGAAGATGAGCGCTGTGACCGTCGCCTTCTGATGCCGGGCGAGTTCGATTTTCTCATCCAGGAACTGGAGCAAACGCCTGCGATTCGGCAGGCCTGTCAAATCGTCCGTATGAGCGAGCTGTTGCCATTTTCGTGCCTGCGTAATTCCCGCCAACACATTGCCGAACAAGGCGCCGTAGTGTCGCAGCTTGGCGGTGTCTTCGTGCGTGAAACCGCCGATCGAACGATCACCAATGCGAATCTGCCCGATGCGACGGCCGTCCTGGAGAATCGGTTCAATCAAGACGGCATCACGGTGTGCACCACGTCCAGCGCGCCCCGTGCCGCCTTCGATGACGATGGTCGCATCGCTCGCCTTCAAGGCCGTGCAGACCAGCGATGCCATGGCGTCCAGCATGGTCTCGTCGCCGGCAACCGATCGGGCAAGAATATCCGCCAATCTGGCAAGCTCCTCAGCCGTAGGCACCGGAGCGACGATGGGCTGCTCGATCCAGAGTCGTTGTGTCTGGTTGGAAGGAATCCCGAGAACGTCTTCCAACTCGCGCGCGCTCGGCGGCCAGATCACGTAGGCGTCCAGGCCGTGGGGAATAAGCTTTCTGACGACTGGCTCGTGGGCCGGATCGCAGCACAACACGAGAGGGATGTCCGCTGCCACGGATTTCATTCCGGCAACGGCCGCCTCAAGCTTGCGGCATGTTGCGTCGAAGCCGAGCAGAACCGCGTCCGTCTTAGCCCGCGGAATTTCGGCAATAGCCTCAAGGTAGGTGTTGACGCCCTCGATCGGCCGCGGCGCAAAGCATTCCGCCGCCACCGGACCCAATCGGTTCAGGTCCGCGGCGATAAGCAGCCGTCGATTGCCGTTTTCCTGTCCGGCGCTCATGAGGGGTCGGTTCCTTCGTCATCGGTATCTTCGTTTGGCGAGGCGCCGGACTCTTCGCCGAGCAGGGCTGAAACTTCGGCGGCGGACAGCGAGGTCGAAGTCGGCGGACGCGGCGTGGCTGCGGATGGTCCGGTCGGGGGCTTGCGCCGGATCATGCGTGGGTCATTGCCCGCCATCCGCATTCGTACGGCCTCATGCAGCGATGGTTCGCCCGATGGCTCGGAAACTGCAGCGGCATCGTTGCTGGCGCTGGGAGCGTCTCCTTCGTCGTCGGGCTGCGGAAATGCCGAAGCCGGTGTGAGTTGCGTGGGCGGAGGCTCTCGTCGAGGCGATGCGGCTTGATCGGCCAGAATCGCATGACCGCCGTTTCCTGCAATCCCCCGCAATTCCTCCTCGATGTATTCCAGAGTCGCCGGCTCGCCGGTCAATCCGAGGGAGATCATCCGGTCGAGTGTGCCTGAAGCCCGCGGAATAAGAACCCGCAGACGCGGAAAGTAGCGCGGTGCGAGGGTGACGAAAGAAGCCTCAAACCGGTCCAGTGAGCTGACATCGACGACGGCGATGCGCAATTCCGGACGTTCGGTGAGCATGGCCATCGCAGCATAGACATCGTCGACACGGTGAATGGGCACGCCCGCGCGTCGCAGACGATCCGCGCACGCGTCCATCGAGTCCTCAAGGAATGACCCGACGAGCAGCCCTGCAAACTTCGACTGGGCCGGCGCCGTTGACATGATCCGCCCCTATGCGGAGCAAGCAGGATCCGGCGGTTCGACGTGATGCAATTGAAAAGGTGAGATACGTCGTTTCGCGGCCGCTCCGCTCCCCTAACCAGTTTATGAGGGCCTGAAACTCAAGTCAAAGCTTGCGACATCCCGATCGACACGTAATATCTTCGCTCATGTGTGCAAACAAGATGAATAATCGGACTTGGCGCAGCGCTCGGTTTTCTTGGCTTTTCCTGCTGGTTATCGGCGGAGTTCTCGGCCCGGCGCCGAGCGTGTCGCGCGCGTCGGATGCGCCGGATGCCGCCGCGATCGCCCAGCTTGGCCGGCGTCTCGATGATCTGCTCGACAGCCACCACGATCCCAAGGTGCGTCTCACGGCGCGCGTCGTCGATCTGACAAGCGGGGCCGCGATCTATGAGAAAAATGCCGACACGCCGCTGATCCCCGCGAGCAACATGAAGCTGATGGTCATGTCCGCGGCAATCGACCAACTGGGCAGGGACTATCAGTTCACGACCTCGCTTTCTATCAGAGGCCGCGACCTGGTGATCGTCGGCGGAGGCGATCCATCATTCGGCGATGAAAAGCTGTGCCAACAGAAGGGTCAGGCCGTCACGGCCGTCTTCCATGACTGGGCGGCAAAGCTCAAAGCGGCGGGCGTCAAGCAGGTATCCGGAAACATCGTCATTGACGATTCAATCTACGATCAGCAGTTCGTACATCCCAACTGGCCTTCCGACCAGTTCCAGGCATGGTACGAAGCCCCGATCGGAGGCCTGAACCTCTGCGACAATTGCGTCGATGTCGTCGCCCGCCCCGCCGCATCGGGAAAACCGGCAATCCTCTCGTTCAGCCCCGGAAACACATTTCTGCGATTCGTAAACCAGACCAAATCGGGCGGCAAGCAGACCGTCTCCGTTCGTCGCAAACGCGGCAGCGACTCAATCATCGCCACCGGCTCCGTCGCGCGACCTGCGACCCTTGGCCCCGTCACCGTCAGCGATCCCGGCCTCTTTTTCGGCTCAGCCTTCAAGACATCGTTGGCCGCCAAAGGAATCAAGGTTCTGGGCAAGGTAGTACGCGAGAAAGTAAAGCTGGGCGCTGATCGACTGCCCGAAGGCGGCCACGTCATAGCAGTTCACAGCGCGCCCATCACCGGCACGCTCCAACGCTCCGGACGAAACAGCCTGGGCATGATGGCCGAAGGCCTCATGAAGGCCATCGGCGCGCACAAGAAGGGCATTGGCTCCTGGGCGACCGGACGCGAGGCATTGTCGGAGTTCTTCGCGAAAGTCGGCGCCTCTCCCGGCCAGTATGCGATCGACGACGGAAGCGGCCTGTCCCGTAGCAATAAGGTGAGTGCCAAAGCGGCGACACAAGTCCTGGCCTACATGTATCGCGCGCCGGGCGGCGCCTTCGAAGTGCTTAAGAGCAGCCTTGCTACGCCCGGTGATGACGGCACACTCAAAAGAAGGCTCCGCGGCCCCCTGACGAAGGACCGCGTCTTTGCCAAGACCGGCTATATCAACGGCGTGCGGACATTGGCAGGCTACGTTCAAACGACGTCGGGCCGGTGGCTGGCCTTCGCCGTTTTCTTCAACGGCTCCGGCAAAACGCGACCCCTCACGCAAATCCAGGACAAGACCTGCGAAGTCCTCGCCGCCTGGCCAAAAGGTTGACGAGCGACCGTCCGATTTGATCGGATTCGCGTGCCTGATTTCGAATCAGGCTTGAGGTCCTCGCGGCGGTGCCGACGCGCCCCGCAATGACTCCACGTATCCCATTCTCAATTGGTGAAGCGTCGTATCGAGTATCCGCTTCTCCTCCGGTGTCAGGTTGCCCTTGGTCTTGGTCTCGATCACTTCGAGCATGTCGATGTGATGTTTGGCGAGTTCGAGATTCGGCGGAATCTCCTGCCCGCCCGGCCCGGCAAACCCGCCGAGACCCACGACCGCCTGCATGGCGAGCAGTTGAACCAACCCGACGAAATCCGCGGCCGGCATTCCGCGGGATTCCTGCTCCTCCACGGTCTCCGCCAGACGGGCTTTCTCCGCCGCCGCCTCGCTCTTCCAGTCGTCATCTATTTGTAGTCGCTGGTCCTGATCGCTCATGGGCGAAGTAACTCCTCCCGTGCTTTAGGTCCCTGCCTGACTTCATCAGCGACCCGGCTCAATCGTCGCACGACGGCGAGGATTAACTGATCCAGTGTGATGAGGCAAGTCTGATAAGCAACAGCCAATAATGCATCAAAAAAAAGGGGCCAGGGTCCGGGCGCGGCTGGGGGGAACCGCGTGAGTACCGGAACGCCTGGCCGGGATACCTAGTGTAACCTTTCCGATAACCCGAAAACAAGACTTTTAGGGACCTTTGCCCGGCCAGGGCAGTTGTTGGATTCGAACGAGCGATTATCACTGCAAGCCGCGCGCTATAAGGTACTTGGGAGTGCGCGGGGTCAATCCTGGGGTAGGGTTTGGTGGATGGATTCTCCGCGAATCCAAATCTTCTCCACAGACTTTCCACTGTGAATCAGGTTTTTCGCAGGCTCGGCATCGCCATCAGCGGTCCACTGGAATGATGACATATCCGCATCCTTTCCGATGCTGAGCGATCCGATGACCGAATCGAGTTGCAGCGCGACGGCAGCGCGAATCGTGGCGCATTCAAGCAAAGTCGACGCGGATGTGCCGGGACTTGATCGCGCGACATGTCGCAACTCTTCAATGATGGAGAGTGACGGCGCACTGGCAAGGCTGTCGGTGCCGAAACAGACGTTGATGCCTGCCGCGATCATGTCGCACCAGCGATGCGTTTCGTGACCGAAATAGTCGTGCGTTCGCGGGCACCAGACCACGCTGGCGCCGGCCTCTCGTATTCGCCGTATCTGATCGTCGGAAACGTAGTTGACGTGAGCGAGCAGCGGGGCGCGTGCGAGTATTCCGGTTTGCGCAAGTAGTTCGATCGCATCTTGCGGCGCATTCGTCTTTGAACGCTTAAGATTGTGTCGAGTAAGGTAGTCGTCGACAGCGCCGCCGCCTTGCCCGTACCAATCGCGCTCCTCTGTGGTCTCAAGCAGATGCATCATGAGCGGCAGGTCGAGGCGCGCAGCCACCTCGGCACAACCGGACAAATCGGCCTCGGAAACGCTGTATGGCGCGTGCGGTGAAATGCCCAGTTGGAAACGAGTGCCGTCCGCCGGCAGCAGGCCGGACAATCTCGTCTCTAAAGTCGCCGCGCTATTCGGCAAAGTCGCGGCTTCGCTGATAAGCTCCACGTAACATCGCGATCGGATGGGAGTGCCACGCAATATCTCGGCGGATGCCCCGGTTCGGGATATGTCCGCGACGCAGGTTACGCCCGCCGCGAGCGACTCGGCCGCCCCGTGGGCGATGGATCTGCTGCGATTCGCCCCGGCCTCCGGGAGTCGATTCAGCCGAATCAACTCGTCGAACCACTCCCACAACGGACGAGGTGAAATGAGTCCCCGGCACCACCCCAATTCCAGATGTGTATGTGCGTTGATCAGGCCCGGGATCAGAATCGCATCGCCGATGTCCTCATTCGAATCAGCCTCAACCTCGCCCGCACGGCCAACCGCGACGATGCGACCGCCTGCGATGCCGATCAATCCATCCTCAATGGGCGGACGATCTATCGGGCATATCCACCGCGATCGAATCCCGTGAACGTGACTCTTAGCGGACATCAGAGCTTGACGCCCACCCACAGACCGTCGCCGATGGGGACAATGACGCTCTGAATCTGCTTTACAGTTGACATGTATTCGTTAAACGCACGCACGGCGGGAACTTCGCGGTCGGTCGGCTGATCGCTGAGGAGTAATCCGAATGCAAAGGCGTTATCCACCATGATCAATCCGCCGCGGCGAACAATGCGGAGCGCCTCGCGCAGGTAAATTGGGTAGCTCGACTTGTCCGCATCGAGAAAGGCGGCATCCGCCGAATCATCCGCGAACGTCGGCAAGACCTCGGCGCCGGCGCCTTGATGCAGTTCGATCTTTTTGGCGACGTCGGATCGGCCGATCCACTCTCGGGCAAACGCTGCGTGTCCTAAATCGAGCTCGATGGTTCTGACGCGGCCGCCGACCGGCAGAGACCGGGCCATCCAGATGGCGGAGTATCCGGCGAGTGTCCCCACTTCGATCACCTCGCGAGCGTGCACAAGGCGAAGGAGGATTTGCATGAATGCCGCCTGCTCGGGCGCGATCCAGATGGCGGGCAGCCCCGCAGCGCGCGCCGCATCCTTCAATTGGCGCAGGAAACCGTCGTCCCCGGTGGTGTGCGCCGCGACGTACTCAAAGTGCGCGGCCGTCACAAGCGTCGAGGTGTCGGACATTGGGACAGATCTCGGTCGTGCTTTAGGGGAACTGAACGGTGTCGAGAATAGCCGTCAGAATCGTGAGCAGCGCCGGATCATCGGTGAAACCGGCGATCGTGATGCCCAGCGTGTTGCCGCTTGGCAGCGTGACCGTCGCGATGTAGCTGTAGGCGCTGATCGCCGGGATTTCGATTTTTGTCCGGGTGAAAGTGATGTTGTTCGCGTTCGTATAGGCCCCGAGATCCGTCACTGTCACGCCGTCGCCGGAGGCCGTGCCCTGATCGGTCGTCGGACTGACGGTGATCGAGGCGATGTAACCGGTGACATTCTGGCGATATCGGGCACTGACCAGCAACTGGTCATTGGGGACGACCGTCGTGCAGACGAAGTCCGCCGGAACGGTCAGGAGGAAACCGAAGGCAGTGCCGTCGAGGCTGTTGGAACAGGTGAGACCGATGCTGGGAATCGGGCAGGACGTGCCGCTGAGCGTCACGAGAGACAGGACGGCGAGACACGCATGCTTAAGAATCGCGGACTTGGATCGCTTCATTACCACGGAACTCCATTGGCTGGTTTGCGAGAAGGTGAGAATAGTACGGGTAGGTGAAAGGGCGGGCAAGAATGCCCAAGACAGCGGCGAGCGCGGCTCAATAAAAAGAAGACCCGTCAACGGCCGGGCCGGACGGGTCTCTTTGTCAAAGGCGAGTTTTGTCTCCGCCGTAATGCCGGTCGAAGGCGGTTTTTGAACCCTAGCTAACTAGGTGGGCGCCTCGTGGGAAGCCTGGACCTCTCCGACGCATCGGAGTTCGCCCGGGAATCATGCACCAACCGGCGTCCTGGGTTCAAACGCATCGGTTCAAAAGACTGATGCCTCCGTTATCGAACATGACAGGGACAGAACTCAATCGACATATCATTCTTAGCAATCCCATCGGCGAAATGCAACCGTTTCAAGTAACGCAAGTTTCGTACCACGAACGAGTGAAGTACGGCTTCCGGCGCGCAAAAAGGTGTTACCGTGATTTGGCGCGTGGAGGGTTCGTTGCGTCTCTCGAAACCGAACTTCGGGCACGAAGATTGCTAGGCGTTTCTCTTGTTGGAGGGACCCGTCTCGAAGATGGACTGGGTGCGGAGGATGCGCCACTCGCCGGGGAAGGCGTGGTAAGCGTGAATGTGCAGCTCGTGAGCCCGGGTCTCGTAATCGATGAAGGTGAAGGGCTCCAGGCTGTTTGTCGCCCACTGGCTGTAGGGGACATAGAGGCCCTTCTGCTTGGCATAGCGGACGAGATCGCGGTAGGTCGTACGGAAGATGTGCTCGGTCATCTCCTCGACCTGGCTGCTGAAGATGTACCGCATGTTGTCACTGAAGCGGTACTGGAAGTCACGCTCGCCGCGGAAGCGGAACTGGGTGACGAGATTACGGTCGGTGAGCAGATCGCTGGGGACGGCGGCCAGCTCGGTGACCATGGTCCCACCGCTCTGGACGGTGACAAGGTGCGCGAGGCCGACGATCCAGATGTCCGCCTGGAAGTTCCCGTACTTAATATGCTTATCCAAGTAGATGTGGAAAAGCTCGGGATGGAGGGCACGCCGATACAAAAAGAAATTGAGATCGGTGCTTCGCTGTTTTGTAAGGCCGAGTTCCAATTGAGAATCCTTCATGATCTCCCGCTTTCCGGGTACTTCTTATACGGCGGAAGCCCGATTTGGATCATTATAGCTTGTGATTTTCTTCACACCAAAGAAATTATTTGCTCATAGGCCCAGACCGTTTCGACGGGTCGGAGATGCCATCTAAGCTCCGATTGGAAAGGTTTTTAGCATCAGCACTTGCGGCTTTTTGAGTCGGCCGGGGAGGAACTTCCCAATGGGCATCGTCGAGGCCAGATGTCCGGCCAACTGAGGTCGATTCGGAGCGATTGCAGTGCGCCCTGCCGGCGCTACAATGCCCCGACACAACCACCCAGGATTATCCGATGCTCTACCAACCACCACTGGCACCTAAATACGCCCGATTGACCGAGTCGGAGATGCGGGAGGCCATCCTTGCTCGCAAGGCTATGCTGGGCAAGAGATTAGTCATCCTGGGTCACCACTATCAGCAGGACGAAGTCATCGAATTCGCCGACCATACCGGTGACAGCTTCAAACTCTCGCAACTCGCGGCGGCGCAGAAGGATGCCGAATTTGTCATCTTCTGCGGCGTGCATTTCATGGCCGAGTCGGCGGATATTCTGACCAGCGACCGCGTGAAAGTGATCCTGCCCGATCTGACCGCCGGGTGCAGCATGGCCGACATGGCCAACCTGGAGCAGCTTGAAGACTGTTGGGAACACCTGGAATCGGTCACTGACGCGACGATTGTCCCGATTACCTACGTGAACTCGACGGCCGCCGTGAAGGCGTTTGTCGGGGGGCACGGCGGAGCCTGCTGCACGAGTTCGAACGCTCGGCAGGTGCTTGAATGGGCGCTGACGGATCGCGAGGGCGACGGCCGAGCTCGCAAGGTTTTGTTCTTGCCGGACCAGCATCTGGGACGGAACACGGCCTTCGGCATGGGGTACGCGCTGGACCAAATGGCGGTCTATGACCCGCACGAGGTCGGCGGCGGGCTGAGCGACGCGCAGGTGCGCGATGCGACGGTGCTTCTGTGGAAGGGGCACTGCAGCGTTCACATGCTCTTCACCGCGCAGCAGATCGACGAGATTCGGGCGATCGACCCGGCCTACAAGGTGATCGTGCATCCGGAGTGCGACTGGTCGGTGGTGCAGAAGGCCGACCTGGCCGGCAGCACGGAGTTCATCATCAAGACGATCGAGGCGTCGGCGCCGGGCAGCAAGTGGGCGGTGGGGACGGAGATTCATCTCGTACACCGCCTGGCGAAGCGCTTCGAGGGTGAAAAAACCATCCGCCTGCTGGCGGGCATCCAGTGTCTGTGCACGACGATGTTCCGCGTGGACATGAAGCACCTCCTCTGGTCGCTGGACGAACTGGCGGCCGGGCGCGTGGTAAACCAGATCCGCGTTGATCCGGAGACCAAGGCGCTGGCGCGGCTGGCGCTGGACCGCATGCTGTCCCTCGTCGGCGACGGCGCCGCGAAGGCGAAAAGCGTGCAGCCCATCTCGACGATCGACTGAATTTTCCAAAGTGACATAAGGCGAAAAAGGGGCCACGGGGTCGAGGGGCCAAGGTGCCGAGGGTGAAGGCAGGATCGCCGGGCCGCGCGCAAGTGTTGCAGAATCGAAGGTGACAATAGGCGAAAAAAGTTTTTGGGGACGAATGCAACTCGCGTGGCGGGCATGTGTTGGGGCTGTGCGCGAAAAAGGTGGTTTTACGCGAAAAGCAGCGTGACATACGGCCGCCGGTTTCGTATGCACTTGTGACATGGCCCGTTCCATCGCAGACTCCGCCCTCCTCGTATTACACTTGCTCTGCGCTCTCGCCTTTTTGAGCCGCGACGGAGGATCGCGCGGCTGCTTATGAGGGTGAGACACGCCGCCCGGCGGCGGCTGGGACGGCGGGACATTGGGAAGCTGGACATGGATTTCGCGCAGACGCTATTCCTGGAGAGCCCGATCCGGCTGGGGATTCTCGCGTTCATCTTGATGTCCGCCGCGCTGGTTCGTCGTGACAGCGGATGCCGTTGCGATGTTTCCACGATTGTTTGCAAACTGGCGGGCAATCAGTGACACAACATGCACGATTGCTTAATAGGGCCTCTTCGCGGTCGTTCTAACTGGGACAACGACAGGAAGGGGAAGGCTTGGAACCGGCGGTATTGGGTAGTTTCACCGACCGGCCGGACGATCCTGTAAGATGGTGTTGCTTCCGCGGCCAAGCGTTGTGGTTCCCGCTCCGAGACGAGGTCGGCTCGCGCCAGGGAAGAGCGTAGCGAGGGATTGGCGTCGTTAAAGTATCCTCGGTGATCTTTCTTCTGGAAACATATACTACGATTGTCATAGCCCATGAAAGCGAAGCAATTGAAGCGGATTTCCATCATCGTCGTTTTGATTGCCATTGTCGCCGGAGGTATATGGAAATGGCAACATGACCGAGATTCGGCCCTGCCGGAGGGGATCGCGAGTGGCAACGGTAGGCTTGAGGCCGATCAGGTCGATGTCGCCGTGAAGTATGCGGGGCGGGTCGCGGAGATTTTGGTCAACGAAGGCGACATGGTCGGGGTTGATCAGGTGGTTGCCCGCATGGACATGACTGAACTCCAGGCGCAGCTAGAGAGGGCCAAGGCCAGCGTGGCTGAGGCGGAAGCCGCCATTAGCGAATACGAAGCGATGATCGCGCAGCGTCAAAGCGGACTGACGTTTGCCGAATACGAACTTGGCCGTGTTTCACCGCTGGTGCAGTCGGGATCGGCGTCTCAGACTGAATTGGCTCAAAAAAGAAGCGATCGCGATTCGGCCGCGGCAGCGTTTCACGGGGCCAAAGCGAGGCTCGTGACGGCAAGTCGAAGCGTCACAGTAGCTGAGGCGACGGTGAGCGTCATTCAGGCGCAGCTCGACGATTGCGTTCTGAGATCGCCCACGCGGGGCCGCGTGCTTTATCGACTCGTCAATCCCGGAGAGGTGCTGGGTGTAGGCGGAAAAGTTGTGACGCTGCTAGACTTGACAGACGTGTACATGGAGATTTTTCTGCCGTCGCTGGATGCCGCTCGATTGGCGATTGGATCGGACGCTCGCATCACGTTTGACGCGGCCACGACCGAATTTGCCGTGCCCGCGACGATCAGCTTTGTATCGCCTGAGGCTCAGTTTACTCCCAAGCAAGTCGAAACCCTTCAGGAACGTGAGAAGCTCATGTTTCGGGTCCGGCTCAGAATCCCGCCTGACTTGGTTATCCCGCATATCGAGAGAGTGAAGACGGGTGTGAGGGGGGTCGGTTATGTGCGGACCGAAGACGCCGTCCCCTGGCCTGCATTTCTGGAGAAGCGTTACCTCGGCACATCACAGTAAAGACTTTTCCAATGACGAACATGCCATCCACCGTGGTCAATGTGACTGGCGTGACACACGTCTATGGGAAAACGCGCGCGCTGGCTGACGTGGATGTCGAGATTCCCGCGGGTTGCATGGCGGGCACCATCGGACCGGATGGCGTGGGGAAGTCCACACTACTCGGGCTGATCGCAGGTGCGCGGAAACTTCAAAACGGAAGCGTTGTTGTCCTCGGCGGCGACATGCGATCCGCCCGCCACCGCGACGCGGTGTGCCCGCGCATCGCCTACATGCCTCAGGGGCTGGGATCGAATCTGTACATGGAGCTGAGTGTCGCGGAGAACCTGGACTTCTTCGGGCGGCTCTTCGGTCAATCAGCGCGGGAGCGCCGGATGCGAGCGGTGGAGCTGCTCCATGCGACGGGGCTTGAACCCTTCATCGAACGACCCGCCGGAAAACTCTCGGGAGGGATGAAGCAGAAGCTCGGTCTCTGCTGCGCGCTGATCCACGATCCGGACTTACTCATTCTCGATGAACCGACCACCGGCGTGGACCCGCTCTCGCGTCGGCAGTTCTGGAATCTCATTCGGGACATTAGAAAAGGGCGATCCGGCATGAGCGTCCTGATTTCCACGGCCTACATGGAGGAAGCGGACCAATTCGATTGGCTCATGGCGATGGACGCCGGGCAGATCCTCGTGTCCGGCTCGCCAGGTGAGTTGAAAGCAAGCACGGGAAAAGCCTCCTTGGAAGCTGTCTTCGTGTCGCTGCTTCCGGAGGAAAAAAGAGGCAACCCCCATGAACTTGTCATTCCCCCTCGTGCGGAGAGCGACGGACCGCCGGTCATCGTGGCAAAAAAGCTGACACGCCGGTTTGGAGACTTCACGGCGGTGAACGACGTGAGCTTCGAGATTGAGCGAGGCGAAATCTTCGGATTCCTCGGATCGAATGGGTGCGGCAAGACGACAACCATGAAAATGCTGACGGGCCTGCTGCCGGCGAGCGATGGGAAGGCATGGCTGTTCGGCCAGCCTGTGGACCCCAAAAACCTCGCGACGCGAAAGCGAGTTGGCTACATGTCGCAGTCGTTCTCGCTGTATGGGGAACTTACGGTACGAGATAACCTCCTGCTGCACGGCCGGCTTTTCTCGCTGCCCACTGAGCGTCTTCCAGGAAGGGTGAATGAACTCATCGATCGTTTCGGGCTCTCCGGCTATCGCGATCAGCTCGCAGAGGTGCTTCCGCTCGGTTTGCGGCAGCGACTTTCACTGGCCGTGGCCATCATCCATGAGCCGGAAATGCTGATCCTGGATGAGCCGACTTCCGGCGTCGATCCGGTCGCGCGCGATTCATTCTGGGAATTGCTGGTTGATCTTTCGCGAAAGGAACGGGTCACGATTTTCATCTCGACGCACTTCATGAACGAAGCGATGCGTTGCGACCGAATATCGCTCATGCACTCAGGGCGGGTTCTGGCCTGCGATCAACCAAAGGCCCTGATCGCCGCGCGAGGTGCGAGCAACCTTGAAGACGCCTTTATCGGTTACATGGAGGATGCCGGGGGAGATTCCGAATTGAAGGGAGCATCGGATGTCCCGCACCTCGATGCGGCGCTGGACGAGGATGCCTCGCGTCCTGCTTCGTTTCTCAGTCTGGTTCGACTGCTGGCCTACGCTCATAGAGAGACGCTGGAGATTCTGCGAGACCCCGTACGGCTCGTAATTGCCTTCGCGGGGTCGCTGATCCTGATGGTGCTGTTTGGCTTCGGCATCACGTCGGACGTGGACGAAATCCGCTTTGCGGCGCTGGATCTCGATCAGACGCCGGAGAGCCGCGCCTATATTCACAGCATCGCCGGCTCTGCCTATTTCAAGGAACAACCCGGCTTCGGCACTCCCGATGAAATGCAGGAGCGGTTGAAAACGAATGACATCACGTTGGCCATGGAGATTCCTCCGGGCTTCGCGCGAGACTTGCATCGCGGCGCGCCCACGGAGATCTCAGCCTGGGTCGATGGCTCGAATCCCTCGCGTGGCGAGACCATCGAGGGTTATGTTCAGGGCGTTCACGCCAACTTCTTGCAGGAGCGCGAGCGCCGCAATCCTCACAATAGCGCCGCCGCACTGAGGGTGAATATTGAGCCCCGATATCGCTATAACCCGACCTTTGAGAGCGTGTACGCGATGGTGCCTTCCATCCCGCCCATCCTTCTCATGCTCCTGCCGGCGATCCTCATGGCCGTCAGCGTCGTGCGCGAAAAGGAACTCGGCTCCATCACGAACTTTCACGTGACGCCGAGCAAGCGACTTGAATTCATCCTCGGTAAGCAGATACCGTATGTGGGCGCGGGAATGTTCAACTTCGCCATACTGACTCTGCTTTCCGTTTTTGCTTTTGGAGTGCCTTTGAAGGGCAGCGCCCTCATGCTGACGGTCGGCGCGTTTTTTTATCTTGTCGCGACCACGGGCCTGGGGTTTCTCGTTTCAACCTTCACATCAAGCCAGATGGCGGCGGTGTTTGGCACGACAATTCTGACCATGATGCCCACGGTACAGTTTTCGGGACTGATGCAGCCGGTATCAACGCTTGAAGGCGGTTCCAGGATCATGGGGATGCTCTGGCCGACAACTTACTACATGCAGATGAGCGTGGGGGCGTTTACCAAGGGGTTGGGAGTGAGCGAGCTGATGAGGGACCTCATCGCGCTGGCCCTTTTCATTCCGGTTCTCACGCTGCTGAGCGCCCTTGCTCTGAAGAAACAGGCACGATAATGGCGAGATGGAAGAATATCTTCTGGCTTGGTTTGAAGGAGTTGAGCAGTCTCAAGCACGATAGATGGATTGTAGGTTTTCTGATTTATTCGTTCACGCTGGCGGTGTACGTCAACGGGACGGCGACCGGCTACGGCGTTAACCACGTGTCCATCGCTTTCGTGGACGACGACCACTCCGCGCTATCGCGACGAATCATCGACGGGTTTTACCCGCCCAATTTTCTGACACCGAAGATTCTTCAGGATGATGAAATTGACGACGCGATGGATCAGGGCCGCTTCATGTTTATCGTCAGCTTCCCGCCCCGCTTTGAGGCCGACGTGATTCGAGGGCGGTCGCCCGAAGTTCAAATGAATATCGATGCGACCGCTGTCATGCAAGCCGGCATCGGCGCTGGCTACATTACCAACATCATCAGCGACGAAGTCGCTCGTTTCGCCGAACGGACTATGCAAAGTCCGCCCAAGCCTGTGGGCATCGTCACGCGGGCGGCCTTCAATCCCAATCGTACTCAGACTTGGTTCTTCAGCGTCATCGGCGTCATTAACAACGTAACCATGCTCACCATCATTCTCACCGGAGCCGCGTTGATCCGCGAACGTGAACACGGCACCATCGAGCATCTTCTCGTCATGCCGTTGTCCGCCTTTGACATTGCGATGGCGAAAGTCTGGGCCAATGCGCTGGTCATTCTTGTCGCCTTTGCGGCATCACTCACTCTTGTTGTGCGGGGGCTGCTTGCCGTTCCGTTTGCAGGTTCACTTGTCCTGTATCTCTGCGGAACCACGCTCTATCTGTTCTTCGCCACGGCTCTCGGCATTTTCCTCGGCACAGTTTCTCGCACAATGGGCCAATTCGCCTTGCTCATCATTCTCTCGATCATCGTGCTGCAACTTCTCTCCGGCGGTAGCACACCTGTCGAAAGCCAGCCGGAATGGCTCCGGGCAATTTCGTGGTTTCTTCCGTCCCGGCATTTTGTCAGCTTCTCGCAATCGATTCTGTTTCGAGGCGCGGGATTGACAAACGTATGGACCGAATTCGTTACAGTGGCCGGACTTGGACTGGCATTCTTCCTTGTCAGTCTCGCCTTATTCCGACGCTCGATTGCTGTGAGCATGTAGGCCCCCTCGGCTATGGCAGATTGCGCGTTGATGCAGCGTTGTATCTCAGAAAATGTTCCTTGAGATTCACGTCCGGCAGAGGCGCCGGACGCTACGCAGATGTGCAAGCCGCTTTAGCCCGCATATTTCATCAGTGATCTTCGAATGGTGATGGACGGAGTTTTTCGGCTTTGTGCGTGAGCGGAGGGACGAAGGTGGAGGTTGGAGCGCGCAGGGCCCCCTTACCCCCAAGCGGTGATCAGGTTGTTTTTCGGGTCATGATGGGGCGGGCGGGATCAGGCGGAGTCGTGGAACCAGGGATCGCCACAGGTCCTGCAGGGGGCAGCTGCTCGACAGTCGCAGTACGACGCGGCGCACGGAGACGACCACCCGCGCGGCGACCTTGAGGAGTTTCAGGCGAATGGTGTTCACCTGGGCCTCGGCCAGTTCGGTGCCGGCCAGGGCCGTGCGGCGCAGCGTTTCCACCAGGACGTAGGCCGCCGAGGACAACAGCAGCCGGAACTGATTGGCCAGGAAGGCGTGGCAACTGGTGCGATCGGCGAAGAGCCCGAGCTGCTGCTCCTTGATGCGGTTCTCCATGTCGCCGCGGGCCGTGTACAGACCGTCGTAGATATCGTTCGGCGTGCGGTCGGTCAGGTTGGTCACCACGAATCGAACGTTGGGCCCCTGAACCAGCCGCTCGGCCTTGACGATCACGCGGCGCGGGCGATCCCAGGTCTGCGCCGCGTACTCGATCTCGTGGAAGTTCCGCACCTTCTGCTGCGTGGTGGCGAACTGGGCCTCGGCCGCCTGCATGAAGGACTCGGCCGCTTTCTCCAGGACGGTGTTGCGGGCCAGGCCCAGCACGTACTTGACGCCGTGCCGGTCGCACCATTTCATCATTCGCCGGCGGCAGAAGCCGGAATCCCCGCGGACGATGATCCGCACCCCGGGCCACGCCTGTCGCAAGCGCTGCACCAGCAGCTTCAGGATGGGCCAGGCGTGATGGGCCCCGTCGATGTTGCTGGGCCGCAGGTAGGAGACCAGCAGCCGCGAGCCGCAGAACACATACAGCGGTAGGAAGCAGTGGTGGTCGTAATAGCCGTGGAAGAAGCGGCCTTCCTGGTTGCCGTGGATCGGATCGTCGGTCGCGTCGAAGTCGAGGATCAATTCCTCCGGCGGCGATTCATAGGACGCGATGAACTGCTCCACCAGCACACGCGACATTCGTGCCAGGTCGCCGCGCGTGACGCGGTTCTCCAGCCGGCACAAGGTCGGACTGCTGGCCAGCGGCTCATCCGCGCTCGGCGGCCGCCCGGTCAGGACCGCCAGCACGGGATCGCTCCGCAGGGCTTGATGGTCGTTGAGATCTTCGTAGCCCATCGCAATGGCAAAGATGCGCTGGGCCAGCATGACCCGCTGGTCATGTTGAATTCGGGCCGGATCACGCGGGTCGTTGATGACCCCGGCCAGTTGATCGACCAGGCCCAGACGCCGCTCGACCTCCCGAAGCAGCAGACCCCCGGCGTCTGAGGTGAGCGTTCCGCCTGTGAAATCGGCCACGATTTTCTTGCGGCCGAGACTGGAAAAGAACATCGGTTTGCTGTTACAGTCTGTCACGAAAAAGCCTCCCTGCCTATGGACCGGAATGTTCTTACGAAACCCCAGTCTACAAGGCTTCGAGGCTTTTTCTATTCCTATTCAACGCCGACCTGATGAAATATTCGGGTTAGGAACTGGCTTCCTCGTGGCTTCGAGCCTCATCGTCTGCGAAGACCACGCACGTTTACCAGGTGCAGGTCGTCCCAACAGCACGCTTGGTCAATATGTGCGTGTTACGACTGTCAGCTGAGTAAGCTTGGCGTTGCCATTCTCGGAGTCGAATTCGGCCACCCGGTTGGCTGGAAGGTTGGTTCACTTGACATGACATGACCTTACCGCAGTGTCTATTTGAGGACAGCTCCCAAATGGTTGGCGATTGTCGGGTTTTAAGAAAAATGGACTCGGACTTGCACGTAGTGTTTCCATCTGGTTATTATATTATGTGTCGATCAAGAAATCGATAATCGGACTTCGAATCGGCGTCATACCGTTATGCCTCGACACGTGCTTATCATGCGAGCCGTCTTGGCTATTCCGCGACTCTCCCGGCATTGGTCCCGTCGCCTCTACGCTTCGGCGGTGCTGATGGATGTCAGCCTTTCGCTGTCCTGCTCGTTCTCACCTGTACCGCTTGTCACCTTGAGCCAGTTTGGGCACTTCGCCGTTCGACCTGCGATCATTTGCCAAGGCGAACCCGTAAACGTCGATTGGTCCACCATCGCTACCAAGACCATCTGGAGCGAACCTACGTGGTACGGATTCGGCCTCCTTCCCTCTGACCCGCCCCTCCCTTGTGGGCCCGGAGAGAACCGAGGTCACGGCGGGCACGCTCAGCTTGGACGGTCCATGCCGAGCGTCCGAACGGAGGGATCGCAATTGCGGCTTGTCGCCTGCAAAGGAGGTTCTCATGCAAGCACGTAGCACGGGCGTTCGCTGGCATCATGCGGCGGTGGCCGCAATCGTGGTCCTGTTGGCGGCAGCTTCTAGGGCACCGGCGCAGTTGCAGCCGATCGGCAGCTTCCTAGATATGCCGGACAGTGTGTTTTACAACATATGGAATTCGTCTGCATGCGGGGCGCACTACTGGACCCCCTTCACAATCGACGTGGGGGGCAACCAGGTCACCGTCACAACGCTGGGGTCCTCCCCTCCTCCGGGTTATGAAGATGGGCCTTACTACATCGGATGCTTCGATTGGAGTTCGCCGGGATTCGACTTCTTCCGACTTCCGCGGGACCCCGCGGTCGATCCGGGCGATTACATCGGAAACTACAATTCCCCATTGGACACGGCCCATGGCGATCTCATCCTCAACTTCAGCGAACCGTTGACCTCGTTCGGCTTCAGTTCCTGGGTCGGCCGGCCATGCTCCAGTAGATACAATCCCGGGGACACAGCGTTGCTTTACGACGGGCTTGGTGCAACCGGCAACCTTCTGGGTTCAGTTTCGACCAGTACCACGGCAACGAGTTGCTACTTTACCATCGATTTTGTGGGGCTGGTGGGTGAAACGCCGCAAATCCGTTCCGTCCGCATTCCCCTGGACTCACCGGGCGGTATCTTCATCGACGGAATTGCCGTCAGCCTTGGGCCGCAGGGGCTGCTGGGCGACCTGAACTGCGACGGCGCCGTCAACACGTTCGACATCGACCCGTTCGCGCTGGCGCTGATTGACCCAGCCGGCTACGCGGCGGCCTATCCGAACTGCGACCGCCTGCTTGCCGATTGCGGGCAGGACGGAAACATCAACGGCCTAGACACCGACTCGTTCGTGATCTGCATCACCAACGGCGGCTGTCCGTAGAAGCGTCCGAACGAAGGAATCGCGATTGTAATCTGGGGCCTGTGATGGAGAGATTGATGTTCAAATGCCAATTACGAGAAAGAAGTCGCATCCATTATTCGCTCGCCGCCATGTTGGTGGTCTCAATCTTTGAGACCGGCCAAGCGAGCGCCCAGTTCATCATCACCAAGATCATCGACGCGACCGGCGGCGGCACGGGTAATACTCTCGATGAAGCTCGCGGTATCGCCGTGGACGCTGCGGGCAACGTATTCGTGGCGGGTCGCGGCAGCGATAACGCCTTCAAGATCACGCCCGATGGAGCCATCACCGAGATCATCGACGCGGCCGGCGACGGAGGAGGTAATGGTCTTAATTTTCCTCTTGGCATCGCCGTGGACTCCGCGGGCAACGCCTACGTGACGGGAGGTCTCAGCAATAATGCGTTCAAGATCACGCCCGCCGGGGTCATTACCGAAATCATCGACGTGACCGGCGACGGCACAGGCCATGCGCTTAGTTTTCCGATCGGTATCGCGGCGGACGCCGTTGGCAATGCCTACGTGGCGGGAAACGGCAGCAACAACGCCTTCAAGATCACGCCCGCTGGGGCCATCACCCAGATCATCGACGCGACTGGCGACGGCGCGGGCCATGTCCTCAATAATCCTGAAGGCATTGCCGTGGACGGCGCGGGCAACGCCTATGTGACGGGAAACGTCAGCGACAACGCCTTCAAGATCACGTCCGCTGGGGCCATCACCCAGATCATCGACGCGACTGGCGATGGCGCGGGGCATGTCCTTAACGATCCGCGGAGCATCGCCGTGGACGCCGCAGGCAACATCTACTTGGTGGGAGAGGCCAGCAACAACGCGTTCAAGGTTACGCCCGGCGGGGTCATTACCCAGATCCTGGACGCGACAGGCGACGGGGGCAACGGCCTTATTTTTCCTTCTGGCATTGCCGTGGACGGCGCGGGCAACGCCTACGTGACGGGAAGCCTCAGCGACAACACCTTCAAAGTCGCCCCCGCCGGAGTTGTCACGACGATTATCGACGCGATCGGAGATCATCTGGGCCACGTCCTGTCCGGGCCCGGCGGCATCGCCGTGGACGCCGCGGGCAACGCCTACGTGACGGGAAGCCTCAGCGACAACGCCTTCAAGATTGCGCCGGATATGGACGGCGACGGCAAGACCGACGATGACGACAACTGTCCGGCAGTATTCAACGCGGATCAGGCGGACTCAGACGGCGATGGTGTAGGGAATGCCTGTACCTCGGCGGCTGGGTGCTGCGCCCCCGGTGTATTCCCCACGGTCGGATTGTTCACGCCCGTGGTCCTCGCCGGCTGGCGGCTGGGGCAGCGGCGCGTCCGAATCCGATTCGCAGCGCGGATTGGTGAATCACAATAAGGACAATCTATTCTCAAATGCCAATCACAAAAAAGACGTTTCATCCCTTTAACGCTCGCCGCCATTCTGGTCGTCTCGATCTTTGAGACCGGCCAGGCGAGCGCCGCGCCGCCGAGCGCCGGCTAGCCCGCATATTTCATCAGTGATCTTCGAATGGTGATGGACGGAGTTTTTCGGCTTTGTGCGGGAGTCGGCCGATGAGACGCTGGCCTTTGAGACCAAGGACGACATTCTTCATATTCGCGGGGCGGACAGCCATTTTCAGGTGATTGGTCAGAGTGCCCGCGAATTTCCGCCTGTTCCGGACATGGAAGGCGACGCCGATTTCAGCGTGAAGGTCGGCGTGCTGCGCGAGGCGGTCGGCCAGACGCTCTTCGCCGCGGCGCGGGAGAACACGCGCTATGCGATCAACGGCGTTCTTTGGCAAAAGAAGGGCAAGAACCTGCAATTGATCGCCACGGACGGGCGGCGGCTGGCGATGTCGAGTGTTTCGCTGGAGAAGTCGGTCGGCGAAGAGGTCAGCGCGATCGTGCCGGCCAAGGCGCTGAATCTCCTCTCGAAGCTGCATTTTGCGGCTGACGAGGTGATTCAGGTCAAGCTTTCGACGAATCAGATCATTCTGCGCAGCGATCGGGCGACGATCAGCAGCGTGCTGGTGGAGGGCCACTTCCCGAAATACGAGGACGTGGTTCCCCGCGATAACGACAAGAAAATCTCGCTTAAGACCGATGAATTCATGAGTGCGGTGAAGCGGGCCTCCCTGCTGTCGGGCGTTGAGTCCAAGGGGATCCGCATCAACGTGAGCAGCGAGGGGCTGGTGCTTTCCGGCCGTGCCCAGGAACAGGGCGAGGCAGTGGTGAAGCTCTCAGGGATCGAATACGGCGGCCCGGCGCTGGATATCGGGTTTAACCCCGAGTTCCTTGTAGATGCGTTGAAAGTCTGTGGAGAAACACTGAGTTTTGAGCTGAAGGAGCCTTCTCGGCCCGGTGTGATCCGCAGCGGTCCGGTGTTTTTGTATGTGGTGATGCCAGTCAATCTATCGTAGTCAACATCAGGGTACGGTGAGTTGGCCTTGGGCTTTGCCGTGGCATCCAGCGGCTTTCTTAGAAACACTTATTATTGCGATAGCACCCGCGAAATGCAGTAGGGCATAGATGGGATAATGCGCCAAGCTCCACCGCAGGCCTTTCTGATGGAGGTAAATAGCGAGGGCAACCTGCAAGGGAACCAGCACTGCGAAAAGTGAGCCATACAATGCCGTGAAGAATGCGTAACGGGCAGTCGAAAGTCCGGTGAATCCGAACGCCAGGAACATGCAAGCCCAGAGGGGGACTGGGGTGCACCAGAAGACGATACTATACCTGTTGTTTCCGATTTGGATGAGCGGGGGGGTCATTTCAGTGATGTGGGATGTTCCTGAGGCAGAGAGCCAAGCGCCGGCAAAGTCAGCGGTCCATCTTGGCGGGGCCGGAGAAAGGAGCAGAATGACCGACAATATGATCGAAACAATCGGCAGGAGCCAATGTCCATTTGGGATCGACGCGGGGCTTGTTTCAGTCAGGTCTATCATGATTATGGCTAATCGGTCTCAGGTCCAGAGGGAAAAATTACACGTTTCTCCAATCCAGCGGCCCGTCTTCAAAAAGAAATAAAAGCGTGTATATCTTGCCGCGAAGTCGATCGATCCAACCAATACAGTTAGCGCGAGAAGCGTAGATGCCATCAGGATCACGCGACGGCGGCAAGTCCACTCAGGATGGAAGGCACGCATTGCAGACCAGAGCGGTCTGAGCGATACCAGTATGGGACCGGCTACGGCCAAAACAAGTAGTGGACTATAAGCATGACTCCGTAATTGGCGTGATGCATCCGGAGCGACAAAGAACGCAGCAGCCAACAGAAGCGCGCCAATCCAAGAGTAGCGGATGGGAATCAAGCATGCGATTCTCAAACACTGTATTCCGTCCTTTGCCCTTGAAGTGCGTCTAACTAACAGCCGCATGGCGACCATGATTGCCAGCCAGGCTGTCAATGGGACCAGGACCAATCGAATCGACGGAATAATCTCCTTGAACAAGCAACAGAACACCCATTGCCAACTTGGCGGGCTCCCGTCCTGCAGCGACAATTGAATTCCCAACAGATTTGTAAACCACGGTTCCCTTAACATACGCCCAATCCATGAGTCACCCCAAAGGTGTTCCTGGTCAATCATCGTGTTGACGTAGTAATCTAGTTCCTCGGATTCCAACGGATCGATCCAACCAACACCGACTTCATCGCCCCATAGGTCTTCGATGCGCTCCTGCATCCACGGCGCATCGTACGAAGCGACAGTATTCGGAATGTATTCGAGGCGGGGTTCTTCTTTGATGTTCCATAGACTTGTCAGCGGTAGAGCTAGAATTTCTCGTTCTAGCCCAGGATTAGCAACCATCGAATAACTAAGCTGCCAAGTCGGCGCGACCACGACGATAAAGAAAGCGCCGACGAATCCCAGCCAGCAGAATTCCAGCGCCTTCCGCTTCCCGTTGATCCGTAGTTGGTCCGGATCGAGCCAGAACGCCGACGGAAAAGACCTCCAAATGGCAAGCGACGCGACGATTAGCCGCCACGCGGAACGATCAATGTGCTCGAGGGCCGACGCGTCAGCGGGGTCGCAATCCACACCCTTACCGGATACGGATTGCGCCCAGCCGCCGAGCCCGCCTCTCGAATTATGATTAAGGTGTTGTGTTCCGTCCGCTTGCATCTGAGCAACTTCCAAGGCACTAATGAGGCGCGTGTAAGCGATCGGCGAGCCGTCTTCTCGCCCGCCATGCAGCGGCGGCCGCAAACATCGCAAGAATAGCTACGATGGGATGGCCTGCTGCGCCAATCCAGTTGCAGTCTCGATGTACACTGTTGGGTTGAACACGGCAGGATTTTGAAGAGCAACTCGCATTGTCTGTAGCGGTAGGGCAGTCGTTGGTCTGGACTGTCTCATTCTGCTGCTTGGCACACACACAGCTTCCGCCGCAGTATTGGAAGCCCGGTTGAGCGGCGGTTGTCGATCCGCCGGAACTACCAGTTGTGATCGAGTGGAGAAGGAAGGGAACCGTTGCTTCAAACGAAGTGTTCGTTACAACAGAATTGAAAGAGAGTGCTGCGGACAGGTTTTCAAGCACAGCGGAACTGAGGCGACCCTCAATCTCGACGGGTAGAGAATTTTCGGCGGTGACATGCTGCGAGACACCGGAATAGGAAGCCTCGTAGTCGGTGGTCAAGCGGACGATGAACGTGCTGCTCCAAACCTCCTCGATGAGTGGAAGCCCGGCGATTGACTGAGAATAAACAACAATGACGTCTGTCTCCAAACCGAGCTTAATCCTGCGCCAATCGACAGTAATTGAGAGAATTCCTTCACCGTACGGCAACGTGTAGTTCGCGGTGCCGGTTTGTGGGGTCGGGGGCGAAGTTGTCCCCCCCCCCCGATCCACCGCCACCGGGGGCGGGAACCGTTATGCTTTCGAGTTTAACGAGGGAGGGAAGCCCGAGCGCTGCGAGAATGTCGTTGAGAGGAAGAATCCCGACGGGAATCGTTATTGAAGTCGTTCCGGGATCGCCCGCAGGGGCGGGCTCAAATTGTTCAAACGTCGGACAAGTTTGCGCCGGCAACATCAGTAATAGTGACACGATTGACGAAGCGATCATTGTCTAGCCTCCTCTAGCAAGACTTGAATCATCTCCGGTTGGCCCAAGAGAAATGGACGCCCAATCCGTCTTTGGCCCAATCAGGAGGATTCTGCGTAAAGAATAACAAGCCAATCCCGCATTACAAGGCCTCACATCCACGCGGATTAGGCTTATGGGTGTCCATGGGGCGGCGCTGGCGACCTAGGCCGCGATCGATTAAAGTATGTGCGGGTTTTACATAGGGTTTCTTGCATGGGAAGGCACCCCTCCAGAGAACGGATTCTGCGGCAAGGCGGGGTAGCTGATGCCCCAAGGGACGTCCAGGAAGAGTTCTGGCGGCGCTATAATTTCGTTCCGTGGCGGCGGCGATTGCCGGCTGCACTGGGGGACCTATTGGCGAAGGCGTGGCCGGAGTCGGCAGGCAAGAAGAGCGGACTTTTGGATCGGGTTGAGGCGGCGTGGCTCAGGGCGCTACCCGCCGAATACGCGGAGTTGACGAAAGTTGAGGGGCTGACGGGCGGGCGGCTTCGGATAATGGTGGACAGCGCGGCGACGCGGTTTGTCCTGGAGCGGCAGCTTGGCGGGTCCCTGGTTGCGGCGGTGAACGAGGCGATGGGCGCTTCTGACGTCGGCCGGATCGAGTATCAAGTAGGTCGGATGTCCGGTCGGCGCAAGTCGATCGACAGCAACAAAAAGAAGATCAGCAAGGAACGCCAGTAAATGAGCGCGCCGCCGACGGATAGTCAATCAGGGTCGACCGTGGAAGAGATTTCCAACGACAAGCCTGCGCCGAAGCCTGTGAAGGAATACGGCGCGGAGAGCATTCGCGTCCTCGAGGGGATGGAGGCCGTCCGTAAGCGGCCGTCGATGTACATCGGCGACACGCAGCTTCACGGTCTTCACCACCTGGTGTGGGAGGTCGTCGATAACGCGGTCGATGAGGCGCTGGGCGGGTTCTGCAAGAATATCCTGGTCAAGATCAACGCCGACGGGAGCTGTACGGTTACGGATGACGGCCGCGGCATCCCGGTTGAGGTCAAGCGACTGCCGGGCAACCCCCAGCTCGACGGCAAGAGCTCGCTCGAGATTGTTTTGACGGTCCTGCACGCGGGCGGCAAGTTCGATCGCGATTCATACGCGATGAGCGGTGGTCTGCACGGCGTCGGCGTGAGCGTGGTGAATGCGCTGTCCGAGTGGCTGGTCGTCGAAGTTCAGCGCGAGGGGAAGATCTATACGATGCGCTTTGAGCGCGGCAAGGCGGTCAAGGAACTTGAGATGATCGGCGAGACGACGCGGACGGGTACGCGCGTCGAGTTCCAGCCGGACCCCGAGATCTTCGATGACACGAAATTTCGCACCGAGACACTGATTACGCGGCTGCGCGAGCTGGCTTATCTGAATGAGGGCCTCTCGATCAAGTTCGTTGACGAGCGGATCGGCAAGGAAGAGGAGTTTGCATACTCCGACGGCCTGAAGGCGTTCGTCGGCCATATGAACGAGGGCAAGGAGGGCCTGCACAAGGTGCAGATCCTCGCCGCGAAGGACGACGAGCAGGGCCTCGGCTGCAAGATCGCGTTTCAATTCAACAGCAGCTACAACGAGAACATTCTCGCCTTTGCCAACAACATCAAGAACCGCGACGGCGGAACCCATCTTTCCGGTTTCCTGACCGCGCTGACGCGCACGCTCAATGCTTACGCGCGCAAGAGCAATATTCTCAAGGGCGATTTGCAGATCAAGGGAGAGGACTGGCGCGAGGGGCTTACGGCTGTTGTTTCGGCGCAGGTGCGGGAGCCTGACTTCCAGGGGCAGACGAAGGATCGTCTGATGAACTCGGAGGTCGAGTCGTTCCTGCAGACGGTCGTGAACGAGCAGCTCGGCAACTGGCTTGAGGAGAATCCCGGCGACGCGAAGAAGGTGGTGAACAAGGGAATCGCGGCGGCGGCGGCGCGGGAAGCGGCGCGTAAGGCGCGCGAAGCGACGCGCAAAAGCGCACTGTCCAGCGGCAATCTGCCCGGCAAACTGTGGGACTGTCGGAGCAAGGACCCGGCCGAGTCGGAATTGTTCCTGGTCGAGGGCGATTCGGCAGGCGGTTCGGCGAAACAGGGCCGCGACTCGATGGCACAGGCTATCTTGCCGCTGAAGGGAAAGATTCTGAACGTCGAGAAGTCGCGGATGGACAAGATCCTTTCGCACGAGGAAATCAAGACGATCATCGGGGCTTTGGGCTGCGGGGTGCCGGGCTCGGAGGACTTCGATGTTGCCAAGTGCCGCTACGGCAAGATCATCATCATGACCGACGCGGACGTAGACGGCAGTCACATTCGCACGCTGCTGCTGACGTTCTTCTTCCGGCACATGCGGCAGTTGATTGAGAGCGGCAATATGTTTGTCGCACAGCCGCCGCTTTATCTGCTGAAGCGCGGGAAGAAGTCCGAGTTCGTACTCAACGATACGATCCTCGACGGAAACCTGACCGACTGGGGCCTTGAGGGGACGAAGCTGGTGATTCGCCCGGGCGGCGGCAATGGCTCTGCGGCGGGCAAGGAGAAAACTCTTTCCGGCGAGGAGCTGCGATTGCTCGTGAGGGTGCTTGACGACATCGCCTACATTCGGCGCGTCTTTCAGCGGCGGAGCATCGACTTCCGCAGCTTTGTCGCCGAGCATCACGGCAAGGGGAAGGGGGCGTTGCCGCGTATTCGTGCGGTGCTGGGCGGCAAGGAGCATTACTTCGCGGATGAGGATGGATTCAATCGATTTCGACGCGAGATGCAGGAGAAGCTCGGGGCGGTTGAGGTGGTTGAGGGCGGCGTGAGCCTTCCGGCGGCGAGGGATGAGGAGGGCGCGCCGGCGCAGCTGGTTCGATATGAGCTTACCGAATGCCGTCGCCTGGAGAAGGCCATTGGCTGGCTCGACGAACAGGGGATCGACCTCGACGACTACTTCATGGTGCGCGAGGAGCTGGTCACGGGCGAACTGACCCCGGCCAAGTATGTTCTCGTGCCGGACGACCGCGAGCCGGCAGAGCTGGAAGGCCTGGGCGGTGTTGCTGACGGGGTGCGAAAGATCGGCCAGCAGGGCGCGACGATCAAGCGCTTCAAAGGTCTGGGCGAAATGAATCCTGACGAGCTCTGGGAGACGACGCTCGACCCGGCCAAGCGGCAACTGCTACAGGTGGTCATCAGCGAGGCCGGCAAGGATGATCTTGAGCAGATGGAAATGGACTGGCGCGCGGCGGATCGAATTTTCTCCATTCTCATGGGCGACGACGTGGAAGTACGCCGCGGCTTCATCGAGACGAATGCGATTCATGTGAAGGATCTGGACGTCTGACGCGCCGATTCGATTCCCCCCCCCCTTCTCGCGTGAACACATCATTCGGCGATACACTCTCCTTCGATCATGAAGGCACCCCATTCACGCAATCGAGTCGCGGTCTGGTTTGAGGCGACGCGGCGGCCGGGCATTGTGCTCATACTCTTAGTTATTGCCTTGTATGCGCCATCGGTGGGCGACGGATTCATCCTCGACGATCATCGGGCGATGCGCGTTTTGCGCGAGCATCATGCGGGGGAGCGGCCTTCGCCGGACGTTTACCGATTCCTGTCGGGCGACGTCGGGCGCAACCGGGCCGAGCGGGATGCGGGGTGGTATCCGTGGTGGATGGACGACGACCTTAAGTACCAGCATATGCGGCCGTTGGCGGAGTGGGCTTTGTACGGGCAGTACGTTGTCTTTGGCGATCGGCCGCTGGGGTATCGGGTGGCGGGTCTTGCGCTCTATGCGGCGGGCGTGCTGCTGGTGTTGCGGCTGCTGCGGGTTGTCGGCGGTGACGAGCGTGTGGCACGATGGGGGGCGCTGATCTTCGCGGCGGCGGCGAGCCATGCGGTGCCGGTGCTTTTTATTTCCGCGCAGGGGGACGTGATTGCGCTGGTCTGCGCGGCGGGGGCGGTGATCGCGGTCGATCGGTTTGTCGGGACGGGAAGCGCGGCGGGGCTTGTGTTGTTTGCGCTGAGCCTTGTCATCGGCCTGGGAATGAAGGAGGCGATGTTGCCGGTGGCGGCGGCGCCGCTGTTGGTGTGGCGCATTCGCCGAGGAGAGGCGGCCGCGGGCAGGCGGGTTCTCGCGGCGCTGGCGGTTTCGGCGGTGATGGCGCTGGCGTGGCTCCTGTATTACTCGAAGGGCGGTTACGGCTCGAATACATCGGTGATGCTCGATCCTGTTCGGGCGTTCGGCGACTATTTGGCGGCGGTGCCGCTTCGGGCGCTGCTGCTGCTTTCGTCATGGGTCATTCCGGTTAATCCGTTTCTCTTTGAATTGACGCCAGGGCTGATGGCCTATCGGTGGGTGTATGCGGCCATCGGAGGCGCGGCGATTGGGTGCATTGCACTCCTGTTTGTTGCCCGAGATCGGGGGCAGCGCGGTGTCGGATGGATGGCGCTTTGGGCGGTCGCGTTTCTGCCGATTCTGGTTTGCACGCCGCCGGACGATCGGGTGATGGTGCTGCCGAGCATCGGGCTGGCGTTTTTGGGGGCGGCGTGGATGACGCGGCCGAGGAAAGATGGTTCGCCGCGATTGCGGCTGATTCCGCTTTTCTTGTTTGTTGTTGTTCAGGTAACGACGGTGTGGACGACGGGATGGTTGCTTTCGTATCTGGAGTCGCAATCGCGGTTGCATCTCAAGATGATGGCGGATGCGTTTGGTCGGCCGATGAGGGAGGGCGATCACATCTTTGTGATCAATAATCGGTATGCGTTTGAAGGGCTTTTCATGCAGGACCGTTTCATGTCGATGCCGGGGGCGGCGGGGACGGCGACGATTCTCTCGGACAGCGGGGATACTGAAGCGGCGGTAGGTGATGACCATACGATTGTGATTTGGTCTGGAGCGGACGATCCAATGCTGAGTGGATTTTTGGGGCAGATGGGAACGACGCGCGGGCATGCACGGGCGGAAGGCGAAACGATGCGCGGGCTGGGGTTTGAGGCGAAGGTGGTTAAGACGGGCGCTGGGCTGCGCAGCGTCGAGCTTCGGTTTGATGAGCCAATCAGTTCGGACAACTACCAGTTTTTCAAAGTGCGGCCTGATGGCGTGCCGGAAGAGTGGAGCCCGGCGAATAGGCTGGGAGACGGCGCCATCAAACGACCGGGGTGAAGCCGGGTTGTTCGAAGAGGCGGGTGGCGGCGCGGGTGTAGCGTTTGATGAATTCATGCTCGGTGGTTTTGGCTGCGGCGGCGAGCTTGGCGAGCATGACGGGGTCATTGAAGTCGGTGGATTCGAGGCGGATCATGTAGGCGCGGGCGACTTTGTAGCTGTCGCTGTGGACGTCGACCTGGCGAATGCGCGTGCGGTTGGTCCTGGGGTCAACCATTTCGGCGAAGGTGACGGGGAAGAGATTGCTGCCCTGGATGGTGACCATGATGCCGCCGGTGAGGTCGCGTGTTTCGTCGAGGATGAGGGTGACGGCGCCGTTGCCGAGGTCGCGGCAGTAGGCCATGTCGAGCGGGGTAGGTGGTGCGCAGCGGAGCATATAACCGATGGTCTGCGGAATAACGGTGATTTTCTCGTCGCGCTCCTCGGAGCGGCGCATGAGCTCCTCGGTCAGCATTCGGGCGAGGGGCACTTCGGCGAGGCGCATGTGGCCTGCGGCGTCGACGGGCACTTTCTTGTGGAGCAGGCGCTCCAGTTCTTCACGATCGCCGAGCCTGTAGGCGAGGCCCTCGGCGACGATGGCGACGCCGTCGGAGCGGCCCATTGCCTTGCGTTTGAGGAGGGAGCCTTCGAGGACATCGGCGATGCCCTGGATGGTGGTGGTCTCGCCGAATTCCTCGGGGATGAGGGTGACGGTCGCGCCGGCGGCCTTGCCCATGCCCATGGCGAGGAAGCCGGCGTGTCGTCCCATGGCGACGACGACATACCAGCGGCCGGTGGTTTTGGCGTCTTCCATGAGGTTGGCGACAAGCTCGCTGCCCAGGTGCCGGGCGGTGTTGTAACCGAAGGTGGGGATGTCGCCGGCGAGCGGTAGGTCATTATCGATGGTCTTGGGGACATGGACGACGCGGATGCGGCCGCCGGTTCGCTCGGCGACGAAGCGCGCTGACAAGGCGGTGTCATCGCCGCCGATGGTGATGATGCATGTCACGCCGAGCTCGGTTAAGTGCTGGATGACGCGGCCCACTTTTTTTTCGTCGGGCCGGACGTGGCCTTCGACTTCGATCGAGCCTTCGTCGAGGAGGGTTGTGCGGGCGGTGCGGAGAATGGAGCCGCCGTCAAAGTGAATGCGGGCGACATCTTTGATGTGCAGGTCGATGCAGTGCCGCTCCTGGACGAACTTGTCGGAGGCGAGATGCTTGAAGCCGTCGTAGATACCGACGACGGAGAGGCCGCGGTTGATGGCTTCGATGGCAGCCGCGCCGATGACGGCGTTAATGCCGGGCGCGGGACCGCCTCCGACGACGATTGCGAGCTTGGGACGATTCAGTGCCATGATGCAAATCCAGATAGCTAAAACGTTTTTCCTATTATAGTTCGGCCGCCTGAAAACGGAAGCCGGCACCGCCTATTTCGGAGTATACACGCTGGTCGGCGATTTTCTCGGGCATTCATGATGGCCGGGCCGGAAAGGGTATGTGGGGCGGCGGCGGGCGCGCACGGGGAGCAAGTGTCGAGGGTGACGCGATCGAGAGGGGCGGGCGCCCTTCCGATCGGTCGGGCTCGGCGGAGCACGTCACTTGCTTGAGTTGCTGCCCTATCAACAGAGTCTTGTTTCGGACGCCGCGCGCTTTACGTGGAACTGCTGGGCGCGGCAGACGGGGAAGAGCACGACGCTTGGTCTTCGGCGGCTGATGCGGGCGGTCGAACGAAAGCGCTTGCAGGTCATTTTGTCGGCGGGCGAAAGACAGAGTCGCGAGGTGATGGAGAAGATTCGTCATCACTGCCGCTCGCTGTCCATCTATTACGAGTGGTGTGAGGAGAGCTACTTCAAGGGCACGCAGTTTCGCCAATTGGAGCTTCGCCTTTCCGGGGGCGTGAGGATCATCGGGTTGCCGGCGAACCCGACGACCGCACGGGGGTTTTCGGGCGACGTGTTCCTGGATGAGTTCGCGATGCACCGGGACGCGGAAGAGATCTGGGCGGCGCTTTTTCCGACGGTGCTTCGCGGAGAGGGGGAAATCGACGTTGCATCGACTCCGCGCGGGCAGAAGAACGAGTTCTTTCAGCTCAAGGATCGGAAAGATTTTGCGAAGCGGACCATCACGCTGGCGGATGCGGTTTCGCGTGGATTGTCGGTAGACGCGGAGCTGATGCGGCGGAGCATCGGCGACGAATGGGCGTGGCGGCAGGAATTCTGCTGCGAGTTTCTCGACGAGGCCACCAGCTTTCTGACTTACGAACTGATTCGATCATGTCAGGACGACACGTGCAAGACTGACGTGGATTGGAACCTGCTCAACTCGCGCGACGCGGAGCTCTACATCGGCGTGGACGTGGGCCGACATCGAGACCTCACTGCCATCTGGTTGTGGCAGCGCATGGGAGAGTCGCTCGTCACGCGCGGACTCGAAGTGCTCCGCGATGCACCGTTCGACGAGCAGGAGGCGGCCCTCGATCGGCTGCTTCGTCACCGGTCGGTTCGGCGAGTTTGCATCGACGCCACCGGAATGGGTCTGCATCTGGCGGAGCGGCTTACTGCCCGATACGGCGACGATCGTATTCAGCGCGTTGTCTTTACGGCGGCGCTCAAGGGAGAGCTGGCGGGCCGGCTTCGGGTCAGCGCGGAGCGCGGGCTGCTCAGTATTCCCGTGGACGATCGCATTGTCGAAGACTGGCACAGTCTGACACGAGCCGTCACTTCATCGGGCGGAGTGCGATTCGACGCGGCGCGATCGGAAGGCGCGCACGCGGACCGCTTCTGGGCGGCTGCGCTGGGGATTCACGCGGCGACGGCCGGCCCGCGCGGCGAGGCCGAATTCACGACAGCATATCCACCCAGATTCGCCAGAGACGGCGTCTGGTAAGAGATCACACGCGAAGAAAACATGAGGAGTCGCATATGAATATCGTTGGAAGAATTGTCAATTCGATCATGGGGCGCGGGCGAGCGCTGCCGAGGCCCGGCGCGATTGTGCGTCGAGGCCGCGAGGATGTCTGGCAAGACTACCCTGCCGATGGTCTGACGCCCCAGCGATTGATTTCTATCATCCGCGAGGCTGACGCGGGCGATCCATCCGCGCAGCTTTCACTCTTCGAGCAGATGGAGGAGAAGGACGCCCATTTGTTTAGTGTTGCGAGGACTCGCCGCCTGGCGGTGACGGGGTTGGCGTGGGAGGTTGTGTCGGCCGCGGAGATGCCTGGATGGGGATCGGCGCGAAGTGTTTCCGCAAGCCGAGCCCTTGCTGACGAGGCGGCCGCTTACTGCGATGCAACACTGCGCGACTTACCGGGGTTTGAGGCAGCGCTGGACCATATCTCGCTCGCCGTTGGGCGCAATATTTCACTGGTTGAGTTGATTTGGGAGGCGTCGGAGTCCGGCCATCGTCTGGCGGCCCTTGAGCCGGTTCCGTTTGGCCGCATCACGCTCGACGGGAACGGACAGGTGCGCGTTTTGACGGACGCGGCGGCGTTTGAGGGGATCGAGCTGCCGCCGGACAAGTTCATCATGCATGTGCCGCACGTGTCGAGCGGGCATCCCCTGCGCGGCGGAATTCTTCGCGCGACGGCGATTGCCTATCTCGGCAAGCACTTTGCAGTCAAGGACTGGCTGGTATTCGCGGAGGTGTTTGGGATGCCGGTGCGGATTGCCCGATATGCGCCGAACGCGACGCCGGAGGAGAAGCGCGAGCTGCTGGGGATGTTGAGCAAGTTGGGTGCCGATGCGACCGGGATTTTCTCCAAGGCGGTGGAGCTTCAGATCGTGCAATCGCGCACGCCCGGTGAAGTGAACTTGTACGAGAACCTGTGTCTCTACTTTGACCGAGAGATGAGCAAGGCGTGGCTGGGGCAAACACTGACCACTGACACGGCGCGCATGCTGGCCAGTGCGGGGGCGGCGAAAGTTCACGATCAGGTGCGGCGCGACTTGCGCGATGATGACTTGCGCAAAGAAGCGGTGACGCTGCGGCGCGATCTATTGGCCCCGATGACACGAATGCAGTTTGGGCCTGGCGCTCCGGTTCCGCACTTCCGCCGCATCATGGAGCAGCGGTTCGACCCCCTGCAGTTGGGCAACACACTCGATATCGCCGTGAACCGACTGGGGGCGAAGGTTCCGACGCGGTGGGCACATGCAGCGCTGGGGATACCCGAAGCCGGTGAGCAGGAGGCGGCGCTTCCCGGAGTCCCGACTGCAAGTGGCGCGAGAGGCGCGAACGGGGAGCAAGGTTAGTGGGAAAGATGTGCGGCGATTTGAAGCGCGGGCTGCACCAAGGACCCGGACAACAACCTATCAGGAAGGGAGAGGCCGATGAACGAAAACGCGATCGTCAGTGACAATGCCCGGCGCACTGTGCCAGGAAGCCTGGTTCAGGCGGCAGCGGTGGAGAGGCTCGTGATGGAGTCGTCTGCCGTGGGGCAGGCAGATCCTCCGGAACAGATTTTCATTGCGCCGTGGGGTGAGGTGGAGACCCTGGCGGGATCATTCATCGTGGATCAGGAGGCCGCCACGGCCACGATCGAGGCGTTCACCGCGCACGGCGCTGATGTGCCGGTCGACTACGAACACCAAACTCTCGGCGGCAACTACAGCTCGCCGACTGGTCAGGCGCCTGCCGCGGGCTGGATTCGGGCGCTGTCGATGATCACGCCCAGTGAGGCCGCGGCTCGTGGCGGCGACATTCAGCCGGGTCTGTGGGCGCGCGTGGAGTGGACGGATGAGGCGGCGGAGAAGCTTCGAACGCGGCAGTATCGCTATCTGTCTCCAGTTGCGTTGGTGCGCCGAAGCGACCGGCGGCTAATCGGCCTTCATTCCGTCGCCCTGACCAACAAGCCCGCGATTGTCGGGATGAGGCCGTTGATCGCAAGTGCCGACGGAGCGGCACGGGATGGTCATCAGCCGATGGCGTGTGCCGCCGAGCGATTGCGGGGGCTATTGCGCATTGCGGATTCCGCGGAGGAGGGGGCAATTCTTCTTGCGGCGGCAGAGCGCATCGAGTTGCTCGAGTCGCGCGAGCGAAATCAGGCGGCGAGCCAGCGCGTGGCGGCGGCGATGTCTGCCGGAAAGCTGACGGCCGCGCAGAGGGATTGGGCTGTCTCGCTCGCCGAGCGCAGTCCGGCGGAGTTTGAGCGATGGGCGGCGGTCGCACCCGTGGTGGTGCCGCTGGGGCGGATCGTGCCTGTTGTGTCAGGTGATTCGTCAACTTCGACCTATAGGGCGGCGGAGTCGGCGGCCCGGGCGGAGTACCGCAACAACCGGACGTTTCTTGAAAAGCTTTGTAACGAAGAGGCCTATGTCGCGCAGGCCGTAAGGGCGGAGTCGGCGAGCAGCTAACCGGCGGCGGCGACCTTGCGTGAATGCCGGACATGGGAAGGATGAAAAGGATCAAGAAGGAGGATGATGGAAATGGCTATCTCGGCCAATCGTGAATTGAGCAGGTATGTGGATCAGGAGTTGCGCAGCTTTGCGGTCGCCGCATCGACGCGCGTTTACAAGGGCGCCATCGTCGGCGTTGATCGGGCGAGCGGCTATGTTCGCAATCTCGTTGCCGGCGACGTGTTCGCGGGAATCGCCTATGAGGAGATCGACAACAGCGCGGGGCAGAACGGCGATGCCACTGTTCGACTTTACACGCAGGGAGATTTTATTCTCACCGTCTCCGGGGCAACGCAGACGCTGGTCGGCGGGCCGGTGTATGCGCTGGACAATGAGCTGGCCACGGTCGCGCCGGTGGTCGGCGGCAGCTATTGTGGTGTTTTGATGGCCATCGCCGGCGCCAACGTCGGGATCGTGCGGATCATGCCGATGGCTGCTCCGCAGGTTGAGCAGGAATCGAATGTTCGGCTCGACAGCTCGCTGAGCGCCGCGACGACGAACCCGGTGCTGATTACTCAGCGGGCGATCAAGGTGCTGCACGCCCAGGTTTCATTCAACACCGTTCCGAATTCCGGCGCTCTGGATGTGGGGACCGGTAACTCCACGCCAAACGAAGTCGTCTCGGGCTTCAATCTCGCGTCACTCAGCGCGAATACGCCGGCCACGCTGACCATCAACTTCGCGAACGTGGCCAAGGGGCTGCGCGTCTGGGCCAAAGTCGGGCAGGCGTCATCGACGGCGGGCGTCGGTGGATTGCTTTCGCTTCGATACATCGAATTGCCGTAGTTGCCGGGAGGCGGGTCGCGTTGAGCCGCCTGATCAAGAGAGACATTGATCGCCGGGCGCGCGATGCGCGCGGCGCATGACGAAGAAGGAGGAGGTTACACATGGCAGTGATCAACACGGGGCTCTTGACCAAGGGCCTGAGAAGCGAATTCTTCAATCGGTTTGACGGGACGCCTGTTCACTTTGGCGATCTTTCGACGCGTGTGGTGTCGACGAGCGATCGCGAGGACTATCGGTGGCTTGGTACGGTGCCGAAGGTGCGCGAGTGGGGGCAGGGCCGGCTGGCCCAGGGTCTGCGGGTGGAAAGTTACTCGATTGAAAACCTCAAGTATGAGGCGACGATCGAGGTGGATCGCGACGAGATCAGCGACGATCAGACGGGCCAGATTAGGCTGCGCGTCGCGGAACTGGCTCAGCGCGCCGCAACGCACAAGGATTTCCTGATTTCGCAGTTGCTTGTCGGCGGGGAGACGGCGGGCAACAACAGCTATGACGGCGTGAGTTTCTTCAATGCCGCCCACCTATCGGGCGCGTCCGGCAATCAGAGCAACCTGCTCACTTTCGACGCTGACGCGACGGATGCGCCGACTGCTGAGGAATTCAAGGAGGCGCTCAAGCAGGCGATCGGCTCGATGCTGGGGTTCGTCGATGATCAGGGCGAGCCGATGCTGGTTTCCGCCAGTGGGCTGGTCTGCGTCGTTCCGCCGACCATGCTTTTCACCGCGAACGAGGCGATCAGCGCCACGGTGTCCGGCGGCGGGGCGAACACGTTGTCGGGCATCGCACGGGTGATCTCGTTTCCGTGGCTGACGGACAAGTCCAAGTGGTATCTGCTCAAGACGGACGGGATTCTCCGCCCGTTCATTTTTCAGGATCGCGAGCCGGTGGAGTTCAACGCGCTGGCGGAGGACTCCGACGAGGGATTCCGCCGGGAGAAGTTCCTGTTCGGCGTTCGTGCCCGATACCGAATGGCTTATGGCTACTGGCAGTTCGCGGTTCGATCGGACTTTATCTGACACTTGCCGGAGGGAAAGGGGGGCCGTCAACGCGTGCGGCTGTTGACGCTCTGTTCGCCGGTGAGCGCGGGAGACGACACCGCCTCACCGGCGAGCACCCTTTTTGGGGGCGATTATGACCGCAGATTCCTGGGCCGTTCTACTTAATGGAGTGCCGCAGACATGGCATATATCACCAACGAAGACATTCAATCTCGAATCGGATCGGCGGCGTACATTCAGTTGACGGATGACGCGGGCACGGGGTCGGCGGACGCGTCGAAGGTGGATGAGGCGCGGCTGGGGGCCGAGGGCGAGGCGAACAGCTACGTTGCAGCGCGGTATGCGGTGCCGGTGGACTTGACGGGCGAGCCTCAGGTGCAGGCGGCGCTTCGGTCGTTTGTCCTGGACATCGCGGCGTATCGGCTTCACACGCGTCGTCCGCCGGTGCCGGAGGACATTATCCGTCGGCGCGACGACGCGGTGACCTGGCTGGCGCGCGTGGCGTCGGGGCTGGTTCAGCTTCCGGCGGCCAGCGCGCCGACGGAAAACCCGGCGCTGGGTATCGCGGGGCGCGCCACGGGGCCTGCCCGATTGATGACGCGCGAGAGCATGGAAAATCTGTAGGAGGGCCTCGACGATGTCACGATTGGGCGATCTCGAAAACACCATTGTTTCACGGCTGGCGACGGCGACGATTTCCGGTTCGCCGGCGTTCGCGGTCGTGCGCGGATTTTCCGGGGGGAATCGACCGGAGCTGCGCGAGGCGATTCGACGGGAACAGGCTCCCGCCGCGTATGTTTCATTTACCGAGGAGCTGACGGCGCCGGAGACGTCGGACCTCCGCCGCGGCGCAAAGTTTGTCATCATGATTGCGGCGAAGATGCTTCGCGTCGGCGATAATGCGCGGCACGGCACTTCGGATGGACGGGGCGCGTTTGAGCTGATGGATCTCGTTCGTGCGCGACTGGACCTGTACGAGCCGGGCGGGGACACACAGCTTCAGAGTATTCACGAGAAGTTCGTCGATGCGGACGATCGCGTTGTCATCTATGAGCTGGCATATCGGGCGTGGCCAATTTTTCTTGTTGAGGCGTTGCTGGCAGAGCCGCCGGCGATCGCCCCGCGCATGATCGGCACGGCGACGGATTATCTGCGACTGGATGTGGCGAGCGCGTCGTACACACTTGTGGGGGATGCGCGGCCGACGCGGCAACTGCCGATCATCGGGCTGGCGGGGGTGATTTCGTACAACGTCGGGAGCTATATCGCTACGCAATTTTCCACCAATGCCGAGGCGTCGAGCAGTTTTCCCGCGGTGCAGATCGCGAGTACCAGCGACGGCGGATGGCGCTCGCTGCCGGTCCTCATCGAGGACTGGTGTGACGTGGATGATGTCGCGGAAATTGTCGTGCCGGTGCAAGCGGCGGCCGCCGCGAGCGGGGATGTGTCGCTTCGCGTGAACTGGGACATTGCCCGAGCAGGGGCGAGCGGCGTCATCGAGGGCATCGCGGGGAATGTCGTGGCTGGGCCGACGGGTGCGGGCGACATTGCTTTTCTGGTTGCCGGCACGATCGCGAAGAGTGCGCTGGCGGCCGGGGATTGTGTGTCGTTTGCAGTTCAGCGATTGGGGGCAAGCGACGCGGCGGATACGTATACGCAGGATCTTTTGATCGCGCGCATGGGGTGGATCAACTTTCGGCGCGTGCGGCTGTGATTCACCTTATGAGCGCTTGCGGCGCATGAGCAGCAGCGCCGGAATCAGCAGGCTGAGCGTTGCTGGTTCAGGGACTCGGAACGCCAGGTCCACGATCTTGCCCTGCGGGCCGGGCGTCAGGAACATCGAATCAATCTCGTTGAACGTCACCGGGTCAAAGATGTGCACTTGCGCCGTGACGCCGTCGACGACGTAGATATTCCCGTCGAAGGGGCTGATCTCAATGCCGTGGGTGTTGCCCCAGCCGGTGCCCGAGAAGCTGCCGAGCAGGTTGTACGACGTGTCGTAGTGGTAGACCTGGTTAAATCCCAGGGCGCTGACGAGCGGCTCACCGTTCGGCAGGAACTCAATGTCATTCGCCCTTGCGCCGACCGGGATGGTCCACTGGTTGACGAATGCGCCGGTGATTGCGTCCACTTCTTTGACGCCGCTGGCGCTATAGCTGCAGACGAAGAGATTGCCGTTGGGCCCGATGCGCATGTCGGAGGGGTCCTGCAAGGTCGTGACGACGCGGATGAATGCGCCGGTGGTGGCGTCGTATTCGCGGACGTCGTCCGTATTCCAACTGCCGATGTAGACGCCGCCGGTCGGGGCGTAGAGGCCGGCCCACTGGGTGCCGACGCCGGGGCCGCCATTGTAAGTCTTGATGTACGCGCCGGTGTTGGCGTCGAACTCATTGACGCCGCCGCCGAAGTGGCCGACAAGCATGCGATCGCCCGCCGCATTGAGCTTGACGCCGAGTTGCCCCTGCGCGCCGACGGACGCGGCGAACGGCCCGCCGAATGCGCCGGTGGTTGCGTTGTATTCACCGACGAAGTTGAAGACGTCGCTGGAGACGAAGAGGCTTGCCGAGGCGGGGGTGACCGCCAGGCCCAGGCTGAGTATCAACAAGAACGCGGAACGTCTGGCAAAGCGAATCATCTTCTTTCCTCCCGGGATTGCGGCGGCAATGACCGCTCGCGTCAGAAAAATCGAACAACTCTATCGGGCTCGGCACTGGGCCGGTCCTGAAATCCAATTAAGTCAGTGTAATTGCTGGGGGCAGCCAAACCAAGCGTTTTTGGTGGCAATCGGCGGTATTTTGCCCTTTTGTGTGCATGGCCGGCGGCACTGTGTGCGAGGAAAAATGACGCGATGGTCGGGGCGAATTACAATTCCAGTGATGAATCAAGCGTCCGCTGAATCAGTCAAACGCGCCGGCGCGGTGCCGCGCACACGTCCGGCCGTTCGGCTCATGCGTGAGATTCGATTCTCCATCGACCGCGACTGGGTTCACGCGGCGCATGGGGAGAGCGGTTTTGAGGGGGCACTGCCGGTGACGAATTCGTGGGGCGGGTGGCCTTCGGCGGTAGGGATCGCGCCGCACCTGGTGCTGCGAATTGTCGTGTCGGGGACGCCGGACCCGGTGACGGGGTATCTGGTCAACATTCAGGAACTCGATGCGATTCTGCGGCGACACGCCATACCGGAGGCGGCGCAGCGCCTGTTTGCAGCGGGCGTTCGGCTGACCGGCGAACAGTTGCTGGCGGGCATCGTCGAGAAGATCACGCCGCTGGTGCCGGCGAATTGTCACTTTGAGTCGCTGCAGATGTGCGCGACGCCGTTTCTGTCGTATCGCATGAGACCGGGAGACGCCGAGATGATTGAACTGACGCAATGCTTTGAGTTTTCCGCCGCGCACCGGTTGCACGTCGCCGCCCTTTCGGACGAAGAGAACCGCCGCGCGTTCGGCAAGTGCAACAACCCCAATGGGCACGGCCACAATTATCAGATTGAGGTGACGGTCGCCGGGCCGATTGACGCGAAGACGGGCGCGGTCTTGCCGCTGCCGCGTTTCGAGTCAGTGGTGAAATCAGAGGTGATCGATCGCTTCGACCACAAGCATCTCAACAGCGACACGGCGGAGTTCGCGGAGCTCAACCCGTCGGTGGAGAATATCGCCCGAGTGATCTGGGAGATTCTGGAGGCGAAGGTTTCTCCGGCGAAGCTGCGGCGGGTACGGGTGTGGGAGACGGCGAAGACGTATGCGGAGTATGTCAGTTAGCGAGCGCTCTCAATTCAAATGAAACAGACGTCGCCGGGGGCCGCGCCTAATCGCTCAGCGAGAAGGGCGTGAAATTTGTATCGTGGTCGTAGTAGTCTTCGTTCTCGGCGCGTTTGAGCCAGCCGACGATGGCGTAGGTGGCCGGCGTGAAAAGCGCTTCCACCGATACTTTGAAGACCCAGTTGAAGGCAATGACGCGGATCATGGTGCCTGGCTGCCATATGGCGTAGAAGGCGATCGGGTAAAAGAGGGCGCTGTCGACGAGCTGGCCGACCATGGTTGAGCCGATGGTGCGCGTCCAGAGCAGCTTGCCTTTTGTCCAAATCTTCATCTTGGCCATGACATAGCTATTGGCGAAGTCGCCGGACCAGAAGGCGATCATCGAGCCGACCACAATTCGCCATGTGTTGCCGAAGACGGTCTCCAGTGCCGGCTGCATGACCTCGTTGAAGGGCTCGTTAGGGTCTGCCGGGAAGTGGATGACCGCGAATCCCATGATGGTGGCGAAGATCATCGCCCCGAAGCCGGCCCAGATGACCTTGCGCGTTCGGGCGTAACCGTACACCTCGGTGAGAACGTCGCCGAAGATATAACTGATGGGAAAGAAGATGTTGCCTGCGCCGAAGGTGAGTGAGCTTCCGATGCCGGGCAGGCTGAAGGGGAGCGGCATGATGCACGTCTTGCCGGGACCGATGAGATTGGAGCAGAGCAGGACGGTGACAAAGACGGCCATGACGAGGTCGTAGTACTTGTAGTGCCGCGCGTGAACGGAAGGGGCCGAGATTGTCTGGGGGGGCTGCGGCATCGGCTTATTCAATCCGACGGACGGGGATGTCGTCAACCGAGAGTGACTGGCCGGGGTAGAAAGAGATCGACGAATCCGGCGATGTCGCGGCCGCCCACCACGCCGTCGTCGCGAAGCCGAAGCGCCGAGGCGGGCACGCTGTTGTACGTCCCGCTTTGCCAGCCGCCGCCGTGAATCCGGAGCACCGTCGATAAGAGCGGCTGCCCGACCGGCGGCAGATAGATGTCCATCATCCGGGTCACCGCGCCCCCGGCGGCCAAGGGAATGACACCGACGGGGACATTGCTGAAATTGGGCAGGACCTGAACTGTAGCGGGTGATACGCCGATGATCGCGAGGAAAATCATCGCAATAAGGACTGTTGCGCGCATGAATTTCCGCTCCCCAATACTTGGTTCGCTAAAGGGCCTAAGGTTGCACCGGTCCTGGATTATTGCAAGGGGATCTTAAGACCCGTTGCGAGTCGTCTTGCGGCGCTCATTGATTACCTGCCTGGAAAAGTCTTGTCCGCGCCGGTTCACTTCACTTTATGGACATCGGCCGAGGCATCTGACGCGTTTGCATCGTCTGCCGGCCGGGTGGTTGCCTTGAGGCGGTCGATTTCTTGATTCCATCGGGCGACCCTTTCGGAAGACTGGCGGGCGGTGTTCAGACCAACCAGGCGCTGGGCGATGGCGAGCTTGTCTTCGAAGCGGAAATCGGAAGAGTCGATGATGGCCTGATACGACTCGGTAAGAAGCTGTTCCGCTTCGTCCAGCTTGCCTACGCCGCCGATCGTGCTGACGAGACTGTGCATGGCGGTTATGGTGTCGGGATGTGCAAGGCCGTGGATGCGGCGGAAGATGGCGAAGGATTCCCTGAGGGCAATTTCGCAGCCCTTTTGATCACCGCGGGCCCAGAGCAGGGTGGCCATGTTGTGCAGCGTCGTAGCGACGTCGGGATGATCTGAGCCGTAGATTTTGCGGCGGATGTCCAGGGCTTCGTCGTAGGCCTTCTGCGCGCCGTCCAGATTACCCAACTGGTGCAGCGCCTGTGCGAGATTGTCGAGATTTGTGGCTACGTTCGGGTGGAGCCGTCCGAGGACGGCCTGGTTGAGTCCCGCCGCCTCGCGGAATCGGGGCTCGGCCTCTTTCCAGTTGGCGAGCTGACGGTAGACCATTCCGACGTTGTTGACGATTTCGGGGAGGACGGACAGGGATGCATTTCGTGGAGATCGCGCGATGCGTTCCGCCTCGGAGAGCAGCGCCATCGCCTCGTCATATCGCTCCAATGAGTTAAGCGTCGTCGCCAAATCATTGAGACATGCGGCGATAGCCGGGTCGTCGGGGTCGCGAATGGTCCGCTGGATGGCAAGCGCGGTGCGGAAGTCCGGCTCGGCCAGTTCGACTTTTCCGGAGAAAGACTGGATGCTGCCGCGGAGCTGAAGGGCTTCGGCGTACTCGGCGGACTGCTCGCCGACGAGGTCGCGATAGGCATTGATCGCGCGATTCGCCTGGTCCATTGCTGCCGCATACTGTGCCAGCCCCATGAATGTGCGGCTGATCGTCAATCGAACGCCGGCCTCGACGACCGGCTGGTCTTTCATGGAGCCCGCATCGAGCTTGGCGACGGCCTTTTCAACGGCTTCTCTGGCGGTGATGTCGCGTTGTGCGCCGACCATGGGATCGGCGACGGCCAGCATGTCGAGCATGAAGCGGTTGACGGCCTCGGCTTTCCGGGCGGCGGCATGCGCGTCGGCCGCGCTCTTGAGCGCAAGTGTTCGCTGCTCCTGGGCGACATCGCGCTGTTGGAGGGCCTCCATGAATCCGGCGACCGCAAGGCCCATGCCAATGATCAGGGCGGCGGCGATGCCGCTTAGAGCCAGCAGCGCGGCGCGATTTCGCCGGGCGAACTTGCGGAATCGATAGGCGAGGGTCGGCGGACCGGCGAGGATCGGGCAGTTGTTCAGATATCGCTCGATGTCGAGCGCGATGTCCCTTGCCGTCTCGTAGCGCCGTGCCCGGTCTTTCTCAAGGCACTTCATCACGATCCAGTCGAGGTCTCCGCGCAATTGCCGGGCGAGGATTCTGCGGTGTGCCATCGGCTGGCCTGCGAGCGCGCCGGAATCCCTGGCGGATTTTTCGATGAGTCGGGTACTGGGCCGGGGAGGCTCGACCTCGCGGATGATCCGCTGGATTTCGCTGTAGCTTTGGCTCAGCAGGCTTCGGGGATCGAAGGGCGGCGAACCGGCGAGCAATTCGTAGAGCAGGACGCCGAGCGAATAGATATCCGTTCGCGTGTCGATGTCGAGTTGATTCATGTCCGCCTGCTCGGGGCTCATGTATGCGGGCGTGCCGATGAGCATTCCCTGGCGGGTGTGAAGCGAATGATCGGTGAGGGGTTGATGGATGGCCTTGGCGACGCCGAAATCGATGACCTTGACGACGGCGCCCAGAGTCACGCTGTTCGCCGCGTCGTTCGAGGCTTGCGGCAAGTCGGCTTGCGCGTCGGCGTCGTGAGATACGACGAGGACATTGCTCGGCTTGAGGTCGCGGTGAATGATCCCCTTCTGGTGGGCGTGCTGAACGGCGTGGCAGACCTGCATGAACATGAGCAGTCGATTGCGCAGCGACGACTTATGGTTTCGGCAATAAGTTGTGATTGGCTCGCCGGAGACGAACTCCATGACGAAGTACGGCCGGCCTTCGGCGGTTGTCCCGGCGTCGAGCACGGCGGCGATATTGGGATGGCTCATCATGGCCAGGGCCTGTCGCTCGCCCTCGAAGCGGGCGATGACCTCGCGCGAGTCCATGCCGAGCTTGATGACCTTGACGGCGACGATGCGGCGGACGGGCTCATCCTGGCGCGCGCGGTAGACGATGCCGAAGCCGCCTTCACCTGTCACGTCGAGCGGAACGTAGGGGCCAATTCGCTCGGGTAGTGCGGCAGGCTCGACATTTTGAGGGCCCTCGCCCCTCAGGTTCAGCGGATTGAGAGTCGGCGCGTCGAGAAAGTCTCCTGCGCCGTCGTGGGCCGCGAGCAGGTCCTGCACGGCGACGCGCAACTGCGAATCGCCGTCGCAGATGCGGCGCAGGGCGTCAACCCTGCCCTCCTCCGGCAGCTCGATGACTTCCTCGAAGACTGACTTGACGCGCTGCCAATCTGACATGCGGGCCCTCGGTGATTTATTGCCGGCGCAAACGAAACAGGTGAAACATTTTTATTCTGATTCGATTTGCTTGTACAGCCAGGCCCGGGCAAAGGCCCACTCGCGCTTGACTGTCCGCTCGGACAGGTTCATGGCGGCGGCGGTGTCCTCCACGCTCAGGCCGGCGTAGAACCGAAATTGCACAATCGTCGCGGCCCGTTCATCGCGTTCGGCCAACTGTGTGACGGCCGCGTCGAGCGCGAGAATGTCGTCGCCGTCGGTCGAAAGGGCCATATCTATGGCATCCAGCGATTTGCGGCGCATGTTGCCGCCGCGCTTCACGCGGCCGCAGCTTCGGGCGTGGTCGATCAGTATCCGGCGCATCGCCTGGGCGGAGGCGTGGAAGAAATGTGCCCGACTGGACCAGTTGATCGCCTGGCTGCCGACGAGCTTGAGATAGGCTTCGTGGACCAGGGCGGTAGGTTGCAGAGTGTGGTCGGGGTTCTCGCGGCTCATCCGGTTGCGCGCGATGGCGAGGAGCTGATCGTAAACGGCGCGCAGGAGTTGATCGGCGGCCTGCTTCTCGCCCCCGGCGGCTGCGTGCAGCAGTTTGGTCACCGGCGCGGGATCGTGCCCGGCGGTTATATCGCCCGTGCTTGCGAAGCCCTCTTGTGCCACGGTCACTCCCGGCAATGGTCCGACGATCGGCACCGAATCGCTCATTATAGCCGACACGGGGCCGTGTTCGGTGAAGTTCGCCGGTTCCGATATTGAACAATTTTCGGGTTCGACGGCGGGCGGGCGTTGGTGCGGCGTAACGGAAGTGTAAAACGAACGGCGGCCGACACGGTGTGTCCGTGACCTGCCCCCAATTTATGTACCAGTTGCTATGAGAGTCGAGTCCACTTTTCGATCCTGCGCAGGCGCTGATAGCGAACCGGCAGGAGGGGAAGAAGCCGGGGTCCAGGGGCTGAGCCCTTGGCGGGGGTTTGGGGGCAGGGCCCCCCAGGCTTCCGATCTACACTGGGCCGCATACGCCGCCGGCGTCTGATAGCCCAGCGACGAATGCGGCCGATGGTGGTTGTAATCATTTTGCCAGGTGGCCGCCAGGACCTTGGCCTCGCGCAGATCGGCGAAGGACTCGGCATTGAGCAGTTCATCGCGCAGCTTGCCATTGAAGCTCTCGGAGTAGCCGTTCTCCCAGGGGCTGCCCGGCTCGATGTAGAGCGTGCCAATCTGCGCCGCCTCCAAGTAGCTTCGCAGCGCCTGGGCGATGAACTCCGGACCGTTGTCACTGCGGAGGAACCGCGGCGCCCCGCGAATGAGGATCACCTGGGCGACGATGTCGATGATCACCGAGGCGGTCATGCCGCGCTCGACTTCCAACGCCAGGCACTCCCGGGTGTACTCGTCGACCAGCGTCAACCACTTCAGCGACCGATGGCCCTCATCCCGGTCATGGATGAAATCCCAGGCCCAGACGTGGTTGGGGTGTTCCGGGCGATGACGCAGAATCCCCCCGTCGCTATGGCCCAATCTGCGCTTCTTGTGCTGCCTTCGAGGCACTCGAAACCCTTCCTTCCGCCACAAGCGATAAACTCGCTTGCGGTTCACCTTCCAGCCCTCACCCCGCAAGAGCGCCCAGACCCGACGGTAGCCATACCGGGGATGGTGTCGTACCTGCTCATGCATCGCGCGCACCAGCATCGGCTCATCCTCCACCACGAGCGGCTCGTACCGCTGAGTGCTTCGCGGCTGACCAACCACCTCACACGCCCGACGCTCCGACACCTCGCATGCCGTCTGCGCCTCCTGCACCGCCTCCCTGCGGCGCGCCGGGCTCGCTATTTTCCCTTCAGCACTTCCTCCAGGATCTGCTTGTCCAGAATCAGGTCGGCCACCGCCTTCTTTAGCCGGCGGTTCTCGATCTCCAGCTCCTTGAGCTGCTTGGCCGCCTCGGCCTTCATCCCGCCGTACTGGTTCCGCCAGCGGTGAAGGGTCGGCTCGCTGACTTCCAGCCGCTGGCACACCTGACCGATGCTCGCCCCGGCCGTCAGCATCGCGTCCGCCTCACGCAGCTTGGCGATGATCTGCTCCGGGCCATGTCGTCTTCGCTTCATCAAGAATCTCCTTGCCCATCCGGGCAGTTAAGACTCTCATAAGAACTGGATCAAGTCTCGGGGAGCAGGTCATCCGCATCGGCCGCGCGTTGAACTAGCCATATGGATTGTCCGGCGGGTTACGCCAGGTTCATGGTCATGAGGAACTCGGCGTTCGTCTTGACCTTCTTGAGCCGTCCGGTGAGCAGCTCCATCGCCTCGACGGGGTTCATATCGACGAGAACGCGGCGGAGCTTGTAGATGAGCTCCAGCTCCTTCGGGTCGAGCAGCAATTCTTCCTTGCGCGAGCCGGAGGCGGCGATGTCGATGGCCGGCCAGACGCGCTTGTCGACCAATCGGCGATCGAGGTGGAGTTCGCTGTTACCGGTTCCCTTGAACTCTTCGAAGATGACTTCGTCCATCTTGGAGCCGGTATCGACAAGGGCGGTGCCGATGATGGTCAGGCTGCCGCCTTCCTCAATGTTACGGGCCGCGCCGAAAAACCGCTTGGGCTTCTGCAGGGCGTTGGCGTCGACGCCGCCGGTCAGAATCTTGCCGGAGTGCGGCACTTCGGTGTTGTAGGCGCGGGCCAGTCGCGTGATCGAGTCGAGAAGGATGACGACGTCGCGGCCGTACTCGGTGAGTCGCTTGG